>NZ_JBXHAQ010000001.1:0-783216 GCF_056895215.1 Dyadobacter sp. HNCC25DJ184
GCCGATATGCTCAAGTTGAAGGATTTCCACAAGGAATGGGAAATACCCGCCCGCAATTCAACTATATGTAGTGACTGACAATTACTTATTGATGTGATTGGATATTATCTATACCCGAAGTGAGGAATTTCATAATCACCATATATCGGGAACAATCTTTGTTGGATCTATCGAAAAATCAAACATATTTAAGATGGACAGCATAAATCAACAGCAGCCGGAAGAAAATTATAAAGACCTGGTTGGCCAGGAAGCCGGCGATAAAATCAGAGAGTTGGTAGAGAAAGCGAACTCGTGCTTTTTTTGTACAAAAATTACAACTAAAGAACCGCTGAAAACACGTCCCATGTCGGTTCAGAAGATAGATGAACATGGAAACTTTTGGTTTTTGAGCGCCAGCGACAGTGAGAAAAACGAGGATATCCGATTCGATCCATATGTTCAATTGTTGTTTCAGGGATCCCAATATTCTGATTTTCTGAGCCTTTACGGGATAGCCACTATTACCAAAAACAAAGAAATTATTAAGGAATTGTGGGAGCCGGTGTTGAAAGCCTGGTTCACAGAAGGGGAAGATGATCCACGCATAACTGCGATAAAGGTGGAAGCCAAAGAGGGATACTATTGGGATAACAAACATGGCAATGCCGTGGCGGTTGTTAAAACAATGATAGGAGCCTTATTAGGGAAGACACTGGATGATTCCATCGAAGGTAGGCTTGTAAATCCCTGATTGTGTCGCTCGGCATTAATCAATACGAAGGTCAGTAGGTAATCCGAGGCAGGTCGGGATATTTCGTTGTAACAAATGGTAATAAGGCGCTGAGTATTTGATATTTTGCGATTAATTCAGATGTTTCACCGGCCATTCCAGTCTCACATTATGTTTAAGCATAGCAGATCGGTCCGTTTATATATTGTCATTTCTATATTGTTATACTCTTCCTCTGGTTTTGGACAGACGTTTCGTGGGACGATTTTCGATAGTCAGAAAAATGAAGTTCTTCCATATGCCAATATTGGCGTTCGAGGGAAAAGCGTAGGCGGGATAGCGGACGCTAATGGCAATTTTGGGATCGATCTGTCAAACGCGGATTCAAAAGATACTGTCGTGGTGAGTTATTTGGGATATCGTTCCAAATCATTTCTTAAAAGTGAAGTAACAGCACAAGTTCACAAAATCAGGTTGGACCCGACACCTTATCAGTTAAACGAAGTTGTTGCAACCGCCAAGAGAGAAATTGTCATTATTGGAAATGAAAAGCCGTCTTCCAATTATACCGGCTGGGGTGACTATACCAGTTCAAAGGGGAGGTTGAGAGGTCTTGCAATCGAGCCATCTGAAGTTCCGCTGCAATTATCCAAATTCAGAATGCGACTCCATCACCAGGAATTTGACAGCGTTCGAATAAGATTGCATATTCTTCCACTTGGTCAAAACTATAAAGTTGGAACTTCGGTAGAGTTGCTAAAAGAAAATATATTCATGACTTGCCGGAAGGATCAGAAATGGGTGGAAATAGATATGAAACCTTATCAGGTGATTATCTCTGGCGGAATAATAGTTGCGGCAGAGTGGGTCGATGCATGGTTTGGAGCAAAAACAACAACAGGGGACAGTAAACGATTTACTATATCGACGAGTAAAAACCCAGGCCATGCATATGAGAGAAAGACGCCCGAAGAGCCATTTTCAGTCGCCGAAATGAGCTATACTCCAACTATTTATTTTGAAACTTTCCGGGTGGGGAAGCAAGATTAGCTGGAATTGTATATTGCTTAACGTCTAGATGAACGAAGAGTTAAGTGTAAAATCAATTCGCCGCTTAATAATCAGCTTGTTTTGAATGGATCAATACAACGCATCAGCAGATCTCCTGATATTTCGGTCGAATCAAGATGCTCATTTATGATGCCTTTCAGATTAACATTTGTGATCCTGTCTTTTTCCGGATATCGGAAAGAAATCGTGGTGCGAGGCTGACCGACGTTGAATGCTTTTGCGCCAAGATCCGTATATGATTTTTTAAGTTCATTAAGCAGTTTGGCATCCTTGAATTCGAGACATTTTAATACAAAAATATCTCCGTGGCCATCCCAATTCAGGTACAGCAAAAAGGTCGTGTCGGGTATTATTTCGAAGTAAAAATTGTATCTCCTGTGGCTGTCGAAGTGGCTGGCAAGCTGCAATTCTGACGATTCGGGGAAATAGGATTTTATTAAAAGGCGAAGTTCCAGGAGTGATTCCATTGAGTAGTAATGTATTCGGTGGTAAATTTCATTCTTAACAAATATATCAATGCCCCACTAAAATTTCGACCGAAATGTCCCTTATGGTGATAATCGCTCGTAGATAGTTACGTTACCAGGAAGAGATGTGACTATTTGAGATCAAAACAGGTCAGATAGTCAGATCGGAGGATTTTAAAAATTTATACATGAGTGTATTGATCAAAAATATAGCGTTTATCGTCACGGCCTGCATTTGCGCGATTTCCATTTCCAATATTCCCAAAGTAAGTCTTGCAATCATGATCATGATGAACGATAATGACTATAAGAGAGGTAATTATCATTTCAGCGGTAACTCAGCAAATCAGTTTTCTATCTGGTCCGTTAAAGGATATGATGATGTTGTGGAAGCCTTCGATCAATATAAAAAGACGCATCCGGCTGACTCTACACTTTATCGAAACTTCAAACCCGATTATCGGAAATTCTGGCGATGGTATGCATATGAAACTGAGAGACAGTTTAAATTACCCTATAGATACCTCACCTCGGATGAAATGCGTTTAACAATGCCCAGATCAAAGTATGAGTAATAGATTTCGCCTAAAAAGACAGATAGGGCGAGATCTTTTCCAACATTCTTTCGTCCATAATTCTGATCTTTTTCAAATCTTCTGCAGAGCGATAAGGGCCATGTTGCGTGCGATAATTTACAATGATGGTCGCAAGTTTATGATTCCGGAAATAACTATGGGTTGCAAGCTGGTCAGCTGAAATTTCGTTGATTTTAATTTTTTGCACCGGGCTTAATATTTTGGCATATTGATTTAGCTGACTTAGTGCCAGGGAATCAAGCCCAAATATCTCAGTAAATTGGCTGGTTGAATGAAAACCGCCGAGCCCATCACGAAACTTGATTATTCGTTGGGAAAGTTTGCTGCCAATTCCCTTAAGTTGGATGAGTGCGGTGGTGTCAGCCTCGTTAATATCAAATGAAAAGGGCATTTTTTTGACATAAATCGGACGGCCACTTTTTGTGTATTCGGTTTTTGGGTACGTTGAGCCTTCAGGTTTTTTCTCGTTGTTGTTTTCAATTGAACCGACAGTAGGAGAACCAGTTTTGGCGGGTAGCGATATATATGGGTCAAGCTTTTGATATAGTTCAGAAGGGAAATCGTAGATATGCAACAGGTCCTCTTTCTTTCTGAATTGTCCCCCTTTGCTTCGGTATTTCTCTATTCTCTTGGCAATAAATGCAGGAATTCCTAACTCCGTCAATTGGTTGATGCTGGCAGTATTAGGGTCAAAATTAAAAAGCCGGACTTTGATTGAAGTTTCACCTTTGGGTGCCGGATATTCACTCTTTTCACCATTTGTTGAAAATACGGGTTGCTCGCTGATGCTTTGTGCAATATCGTCTAGCTTCAGCGAGTCAAAGGTTTCTTTTTCAACAGGAAAAAGAGGTAATATCAGTCTGCGATATAAAAACGGAAACCATATAATCACGAACGTGAAAACAATTAACAAGGCGGCTCCACGCGCCTGTTTACGGGATATCCCAAAGAAATCTTCCAATTGATTAAGAATGCGCTGTACCATCGAATTCCGGGCAGTGTGGATTTAGGACGAAATCCTTACTCATTAGTCTCTTTTCGATTCAAGCTCTTGATCTTATGGATGCGAGAAGGATTATAAAATTGTAGAATTACAGTTTCCATTGCCGACAAAATCCCTAATTTTGCCGGATTCCTGATATTTGAGGAGTGTGACTATTGTTTTTTGTGAATTTTAAATAAATCGAATGAGCCAGGCACCTGCTACTTCCCTTCAAGACATTGTGGGACATGCAAAAGAATACGGATTTGTATTTCCTTCTTCCGAAATATATGACGGCTTGCAAGCTGTTTACGACTACGGTCAAAATGGTGTAGAGCTTAAAAATAACCTCAAAGCAGCATGGTGGAAAGCCATGACTCAGCTGAATGACAATATTGTGGGAATTGATGCGGCCATTTTCATGCACCCGCTAACCTGGAAAGCCTCTGGACACGTGGACGGGTTCAACGATCCGATGATCGATAACAAGGACTCCAAAAAGCGTTATCGTGCCGATCAGTTACTGGAAGGCAAAGCTGAACAATATGAAGCAGCCGGACAACCTGAAAAGGCACAAGCCTTATTAACTGAAATGGGTCGTTTGCTAAGTGCAGAAGATTTAGCCGGTGTTCGTGAGTTGATTATCGCTGAGGATATCAAATGTGCGGTTTCAGGTACGACAAACTGGACCGACGTGCGCCAGTTTAACCTGATGTTTAGTACGCAGGTAGGCTCTGTCGCTGATGATTCGAGCTTGATATACCTCCGTCCCGAAACGGCTCAGGGTATATTCGTGAACTTCCTGAACGTTCAAAAAAGCGGCCGGATGAAGGTCCCGTTTGGGATTGCCCAAATCGGAAAAGCTTTCCGTAACGAAATCGTAGCGCGTCAGTTTACTTTCCGTATGCGCGAGTTTGAGCAAATGGAAATGCAATTTTTCATTCGCCCTGGCACCGAAATGGCCTGGTACGAAGCATGGAAGGAAGCACGTATGAAGTTTCATAAAGCGATCGGTTTACCGGCAGAGAAGTTGAAATTTCATGACCACGAAAAGCTGGCGCATTATGCAAACGCCGCCGTGGATATTGAATATCAGTTCCCGTTTGGTTTTCGCGAAATCGAGGGTATTCACTCCCGCACTGATTTCGATTTGCGCAATCACCAGGAGCTTTCTAAAAAGAAACAACAATATTTTGACTCGGATCTGGATGAAAACGGCAAGCCCTATGGAAATTATATTCCTTACGTAGTTGAGACGTCTGTCGGCGCTGATCGTTTGTTCCTGGCTGCATTCTGTAACGCTTATACCAACGAGACTGTAGGTGAAGGCGACAATGCGAAGCAACGAACTTACCTCAAACTGCATCCGGCATTGGCTCCGTTTAAAGCTGCGGTATTGCCATTGGTGAAAAAAGATGGTTTGGCAGAAAAAGCCCAGGCAATCGCCCATTCTTTGAAATCATCATTCCGTACAACTTATGATGATGGAGCGGCAATTGGGAAAAGGTATACCCGTCAGGATTTGATCGGAACCCCATTCTGTATCGCAGTTGACTATCAGACGATGGAAGATGATACAGTAACAATTCGTCATCGCGATTCCATGGAACAGGAGCGTGTTTCAATTAGTGAGCTGAAAGAAAAAATTGGATATCAGGTTGCGATCGAACGTATTCTGGAAGCGATTTGAGCACGGAAGATAAAGTTCTGATATGAATTTCGGAAAATCCTCCCGCCACACGCGAGGGGATTTTTTGTTAATATACTTTCCTTTAATTTGTAACGTTTAATGTCTTTTTATGAAAGTAATTGTCTTGGTATAAGAAACGAAATTTGCCACGAATCCGCGAGGAAATCAAAGGATGGCAATTCAATACCATAAGAGACGTTTAGATATTTTTTGGCATATTGCTTTGAGACTTACGATCCTTTAACTAACACCTAAAAGCTAATACCTAATAGCTGATGAAAGAACATCTTAATGCCGCCATTATCGCTGTTGCAGTAATTTTAACTGCCATTATTTTTTCAAATGCATTTCGAAACAGGAATAAAGTGAATAACACCATTAGCGTGACTGGTCTTGGTACAAAAGATTTTGAATCAGATTTGATTGTCTGGAGTGGCTCGTTTTCGAAAAAAGCATTTGAGTTGCGCGAAGCATATGCTGCACTGGATATTGATCGCGGCAAAATCAAAACATATTTGATATCAAAAGGGATAAAAGCTGATCAACTGGTTTTCTCTGCTGTGGATATCCAAAAAGAAATGAATGAGACCTTTGACACCAATGGTCGCCGCATAAGCTCAACGTTTTCCGGATATCGATTGAAGCAGAATGTGCAAATTGAGTCAAAGGATGTGGATAAAGTTGAGGATATCTCACGCGAGGTTAGCGAATTGATCAATAGCGGTGTGGAGTTTTATTCCAATCCTCCTGAATATTATTATACAAAATTAAAGGAACTGAAAATTGAAATGATCGCCGAAGCTACCGAGGATGCGAACCAGCGGGCGAAACGAATTGCTGAAAAATCGGATAGTGAAGTCGGAGGTTTGAAAAGTGCGGATATGGGTGTGTTTCAAATTGTAGCTCAGAACTCTTCTGAGGAATTCACATGGGGCGGATCATTTAATACGACCTCCAAACGGAAGACCGCTAATATTACTGTCAAGCTTCAGTATAGTGTTGATTGACAGTGTTTTTCGTTAGGGAATGATCAGGTATGGTCAGGAGATGGCCTGCCAGGTTTCATAGTATTCTCATATCCAACTTTGATGACGAATTCACCCTTGCGTCCATTGCGAAATCTATTGCGTCCATTGCGGTTAAATTCCCATTTTTTGAAAAGATTGGACATAAAAAAATCCCTGCGATTGGCAGGGATTTTCAATTTTATATTAAGTTACGATTATGCAAGCTTAACATTCACGGCGTTTAGTCCTTTGCGTCCTTCTTGTAGGTCGAAAGTGACCTCATCGTTTTCGCGAACTTCATCAACAAGACCTGAGATGTGTACGAAATAATCTTGTCCTGTTTCTGTGTCTTTAATGAACCCGTATCCTTTAGAGTCATTGAAGAATTTTACTGTTCCTTGATTCATGTTCTTTATTAATATTGGAAATTTAGACAAAGATAAAGGTTATTATACAGAAATAACTAAAAACTTTAAAATTACTTGAAGATATATTATTTTAAGGGCTTTCAGGGACCTGTGACGGGTTTTATATTTACATACTTTTTTTCGTTTGCTTCAATCTGTCTACCTTTGCGTTTTAGATAGCATATACATGACAGAACAGATTTTAATTCTTGATTTTGGCTCACAGTATACCCAGTTGATCGCACGCCGTGTACGTGAATTGAATGTTTACTGTGAAATCCATCCCTATAATAACTTCCCAGATCTCACTCCCAATATCAAAGGCGTTATCCTTTCGGGAAGTCCATGTTCGGTTAGGGATGAAAATGCACCAAACGTAGATCTGGAGAAATTCAGAAAAATAGTTCCTGTTTTGGGAGTATGCTACGGAGCGCAGCTAATGGCGCAAATGCTTGGCGGTGAAGTACAACCGTCGAAACACCGTGAATATGGCCGTGCAAAGTTGGATATAGTGGATGGAGATTCTTCGCTTTTGGCAGGTTTGTCTTCTACTTCTCAAGTTTGGATGTCACACGGAGATACCATCGTTTCTATTCCAGAGGACTTTCATATCATCGCTTCCACAGAATCCGTTAAGGTTGCTGCATATAAAATAGCAGACGAGCTGACCTACGGGATTCAGTTTCACCCGGAAGTAACACACTCAACCGAAGGCAAAAAGCTGATCAACAACTTTGTGGTTGGTATATGCGGATGCAAACAGAGTTGGACTTCGGAATCGTTTGTAGACCAGACGATTGCTCAGCTGAAACATAGGCTGGGTAACGATAAGGTCGTGATGGCATTGTCTGGTGGTGTTGATTCCACAGTAGCTGCTACTCTCGTTCACAGAGCAATAGGCGCAAATCTGTATTGTATTTTTGTTGACAATGGCTTGCTGAGAAAAGGCGAATTTGAGGAAGTGCTGCATTCCTACCAGGATATGGGGCTTAACATTAAAGGTGTCGATGCAAAAGATCATTTTTACAGTGCTTTAAACACACTCACTGAGCCGGAAGCAAAACGGAAGGCAATAGGGAAATCATTTATCGATATTTTTGATCAGGAAGCGCATTTGATCGAAGATGTAAAATGGTTGGGGCAGGGCACTATATATCCAGACGTAATCGAATCAGTTTCGGTAAAAGGGCCTTCAGCGACAATCAAGTCTCACCACAACGTGGGTGGTTTGCCTGATTTCATGAAATTGAAAATCGTTGAGCCTCTCAATACTTTGTTCAAAGACGAAGTGAGAGCTGTTGGACGTACACTTGGAATCAGCGAGAATATATTGGGTCGACACCCTTTCCCGGGTCCGGGTCTTGCAATTCGTATTTTGGGAGATATTACCGCTGAAAAAGTGGATATTCTCCAGCAAGTAGATGCCATTTTCATCGGCGGATTGAAGAAGTGGGATCTATATAAAGAAGTTTGGCAGGCTGGAGCAATGCTACTTCCTGTGCAAAGTGTTGGGGTGATGGGCGATGAACGTACCTATGAAAGTGTAGTGGCGTTAAGAGCTGTCACTTCTGTAGATGGTATGACTGCCGACTGGGCTCACTTACCATATGAATTCCTTGCAGAAGTGTCCAACGAAATTATCAATAGAGTGAAAGGCGTCAATAGAGTGGTATATGATATATCATCCAAACCACCGGCTACTATCGAGTGGGAGTAATTGATTATCAGATAGATATAACAAAACAAGCAGGCCTTTTTGGTCTGCTTGTTTTGTTATATGCCGTTTATTATACTTTCTCGCCAGCGTCAGGATCGCCCGACACCACGACTGATCAGACTTAAAACAAAAAGCACTAAGAATATAAAGAAAAGAATCTTTGCAATTCCAGCCGCTCCAGCCGCGATACCCCCAAATCCAAGAATACCGGCTATGATGGCGACAACCAAGAATATTACAGTCCATCTAAGCATGATTGATAAAAGTTAAGTTCGTATTGAATCATATATGCTTACCAATTGACCAAGATTATGCCAGTGTTGAAAGTACTTCAAAAGTATGCTAATTGGACAATTATGGAGCCTTTCGAGACAATTCCATGAAATTCATGTGGATTTTCGTGCCCATTTGGTAGCAATCAAACACAAATCATCCTTTACTAACCGCAATAGCGCGATGGATGTCGCAATGGACGCAATGGTTCACTCTGGTAGCCTGGTTTACTTGACAGATATTTTGCCTCAATGACAATCAAATGACAATTTCCTGACAAAACTTGAAGATAAATCATGCCGTAGGCCTTTAATTAAACAACCGCCTCAGTCATAATACGCCTCCTATGCTCGCTTCCCCATACCCTTAGTACCTCAATGACCGGCTCAAGGGTTCTTCCATAATCTGTTAGTGTGTATTCAACCACAACCGGTATCGAATCGTAAACTGATCGTTTTACGAGCTCATTGGCCTCAAGGTCACGTAACTCTTTTGATAACATCTTATCCGTGATATTCGGAATTTCACGCGCGATCTGCGAGAATCGTTTATGGCCGAACATCAATGAAATAATAATCGGCAATTTCCATTTTCCCGATAGCACTTCCAATGCGTCGTGTACCGGAAGCATATGTTTGCTGCATGTGCTGAAGTTTTTTACTTCTGATTTAACTTCCATAATCTATTGATATTGAGATAGCTTTCTTATTGTATAGTACTATAAACCAGTATAGTACTTACTAATGTATAGCAAATTTAGTAATTTTGTATCAATAAAGTTAAAACACAGAAAAAAATGAGTGACCTAATAGAAAAATTGAACTGGCGTTACGCTGCAAAACGTATGTCAGGAGCAGAAGTTGAATCCGAAAAATTGAATAATATATTGGAAGCCATTCAGCTGGCCCCTTCTTCGATGGGATTACAACCATATAATGTGTTGGTGATCAGCGATCCCGAAGTAAAAAAATCACTATTTGAAAAGGCGGCTCCTCAACCGCAAATTCTCGAGTCTTCTCATTTGCTGGTGTTTACAGCATGGGAAAAAGTGACCGCGCAAAGTATCGCAGAATATATCAATCTCATCGCGTCGACACGAAATATCACAGTTGAATCGCTCTCCGGACTTCATGGTGCACTCGACAGGATTTTGAGCCGACCAGAAAAGGATAATTTTGACTGGGCTGCCCGTCAGGCATATATAGCCTTGGGACACGCTATTGTAGCGGCAGCTGTTGAAGGCGTAGACGCGACACCGATGGAGGGTTTTAACGGACCGGAAGTGGATAAAGTATTGAAATT
Source organism: Dyadobacter sp. HNCC25DJ184 (assembly GCF_056895215.1). Taxonomy (NCBI): domain Bacteria; kingdom Pseudomonadati; phylum Bacteroidota; class Cytophagia; order Cytophagales; family Spirosomataceae; genus Dyadobacter; species Dyadobacter sp. HNCC25DJ184. Next base: position 10,225 of record NZ_JBXHAQ010000001.1, read on the forward strand.
GAATGAAAAAGGTTTGAGAAGCGTTGTTATGCTTAGCTTGGGTCACCGTGACCTCGAAAACGACGTCATGGCAAAGGCAAAGAAGGTTAGGAGACCGAAAGAGGAGCTCTTTATCAATATCCAATGAACACAAACTTTTAGCGGCAGCTCATGGAAAAAATGAAAGTTGAAATCTGGAGTGATGTAATGTGTCCGTTTTGCTATATCGGCAAAAGAAAATTCGAGATGGCTTTGGACCAGTTTGAGAACAAAGACGATATCGAAATTGAATGGAAAAGCTTCCAGCTCAATCCGGATATGAAAGCGCAGCCGGGTAAGAGCATCAACGAATATTTGGCGGACGCGAAAGGCTGGACGCTCGAATATGCGGAGGAGGCCAATAATTATGTTACTAAAATTGCCCAGGAAGTGGGATTGGAATATAATATGGACAAAGCCGTAGTCGCCAATTCGTTTGATGCGCATCGTTTTGTTCAATTTGCAAAACAAAATGGCAAAGGCGACGAAGCGGAAGAGCAGTTGTTCAAAGCCTATTTTACGGATGGCAAAAATACAGCGGACTATGATACCCTAATTGAATTGGGGACGGAAATCGGTCTGAATGAAGTTGAATTGAAAGAGGTGTTGTCCGGAAACAAGTACGCGGATAATGTTCGCCAGGACATATATGAAGCCCAGCAAGTGGGTGCCAGAGGTGTTCCTTTCTTTGTTTTGGATCGTAAATATGCGGTTTCAGGCGCTCAACAGCCGGAAACATTCCTTGGCGCACTTAATCAATCGTTCGGAGAATGGGAGGGGAAGAAAAAGGAATCGATATCTTCCTACGGTGCGGGTGCTACCTGCACTCCCGATGGCGAGTGTAATTAAAAATGCGCTCCGGCCCTAAAAAGACGGGGCTCATTCAATAGAATCCTGCTGCAAAGCCGTGATGATGCGAAATAGCATTGTCGCGGCTTTTTCTTATTTTGGCTTAATTATTGTACGGAGAATACCGGAATTCACGTGCCAGATTCTCACGTCAATAAATTCACTCAACTTTGTCAACTTCATGCGTTCAGTATTTCTGTCGTGTCTTTTTTTCTGCTTGTATTTTGCAGCATTTGCCGGAGGTATCAAAGGCAAGGTTACTTCGCAAAAAAATGAAAGTCTGCCATATGCTTCAATTTCAGTAAAAGGACATAATACTGGTACACTGGCCAACGAAGACGGCAAGTACGAATTAAGCCTGGAACCAGGTACTTACGATATTGTGTATCAATTTTTAGGTTATCAAACCGTCGTTCAAACTGTCACAATTGCCGAATTATTTATAGAAATCAACATCACGCTGGAAGAACAACCAGTGAGCTTGGAAGAAGCAAGGGTAGCAGCGGGCAAAGAAGATCCCGCTTATACGATTATGCGCAAGGCGATCTCAAAAGCGCGTTTCCACCAACTTCAGGTTCGGAGTTATCATGCAAAGGTATATTCCAGAACTTCTGCAACGATCAATAATATCCCTTTTCTTTTAGAAAAACGCCTTAGAAAATCGGGCATTGAAGAAGGCAAGGCGTTTTTAAACGAGAGCGTCGCAGAGATTACGTATACCAGGCCGAAGACTTACAAGCAGAAAGTGCTTTCGACCCGGAATAGCGTAAATAATAATATGCCTTCGCCTAACGAATATATATTGGCGAGCTTATATAGTCCAGTTGTGGCGGGTACGATCAGTCCCCTTTCGCCAAAGGCTTTTAATTATTATCGGTTCGAATATGAAGGATATTTTCAGGATCAGGGTCGAACGGTGAACAAAATAAAGGTGATTCCGAAGGCATATGGTGAGGGAGTTTTTAAAGGTCGATTGTACATTCTGGAAGACTTATGGGCCATACACAGCTACGATCTGGAGACAACGACAGAGGGTTTGAATATAGCAGCCAAACAAATTTTTTCCCCATTAAAAGATGTCTGGCTGCCGGTGAGCCAGAATTTTAAACTAAACGGCTCGTATTTAGGATTTTCCGGAGACTTTAGATATCTCGTTTCTGTGAAATATCAAAAGCTGGATATTGATCCGAACTTGAAGGAGGAGGTAGTTATTATTGATCCTAAAGTAGATGAAGAACTCGTAAAAACGACGAAACGAAAAGGCAGGGAACCACGTGAAAAGTATACAACCAAGGAATTCAGGAAGTACACGCAAAGTATTGAGGCAGAAGAAAGGAAAGAGCTCGGGAAGCAGTTTAACTCACAAATGCTTCGTCAGGATACGGTACTGGTTGACCCGCTGGCAAATAAACGGGATACCACTTACTGGAATGAACTTCGTCCGATACCGCTCACCACTCAGGAATTGAAAGGTTATCGAATTCAGGATAGTATCAGAATTTCGAAGGAGTTGAGAAATGAAAAACCACGTCCCGACTCTGGTTATTTCAAGATAAAACATATTGCTTTAGGAAATACATATGCACTGGGGCATCGGTCTTATTTCTATTTCAAAAGCCCTGTTTTTTCAATCAGTTATAATACTGTTGAGGCCAATTCATTTTATCTGCTGATGCAGTGGCGAAAGGAATGGGCTCGGAGTGATTATTTTGTGGTCAAGCCATATATCCGGTATTCGTTTGGTAAAGACCGTTTATATGGTTCGCTGGGATTAGAGAGGGGTGGAAAAGACTGGACGATGGGCCTGACAGCCGGAGAAATTGCTGATCAGATAAACCAAAACAATCCAATCTTACCATTTCCGAACAGTATTGCTGGTCGTTTTTTCGAACGGAATTTTGTAAAACTCTTTCAGAATAAATTTTTCAAAGCAGAGTTTAGCCGTCGAAATATAGGCGACATATTAACTGTTGGGACATCCGTCGAATTTCAGCATCGGTTGGAGTTATTCAATGATCCCACGGCCAAGTCTTTGTTTTTTTGGGACAGTTTCGAGTACACGCCCAACAGGCCGACAAACAAGGAGTTAAGTGATACTGGCTTCCCTGTTCACAATGCGGCTATATTCAAATTAAACACCGTCGTTACGCCTTGGCGGAGGTTCATCATAAAAAATGGAGATAAGAGATACTTGCGGAGCAGGGGTCCCGCTTTCAGTCTGGATTATAAAACGACGATTCCAGGATTGGGGAATGTTCATTACGCCACACTGGAAGGCGGGATCAGGCATGATATGAATTTAGGACCGCGGAATAGTTTGAGTTTTTCGGTTTCCGGGGGCGGATTTATTAATAAAAAAGAGCTATATTTTATTGATTACAAGCACTTTATGGGGAATGAATTTTTCTTCCAGATGAGTGACCGCCTGATGCATTTCCGGATGCTTCCATATTATACATACAGCACTTCTCAATGGTTTCTGGAAGGTCATGCGGTATATACCATGCAGCGATTTTTATTTACAAGAATCGAAAAGCTGAGACTGACAGGTGTGAAAGAAACGCTTCAGATCCATTATCTTAAAGCTCCAACAATGAGAAATTATACCGAACTCGTATATGGATTCGACGACGTACTAAGAATTGGACGGCTGGAATTCGTAAGTCAATTCCAGGGTGCTAAAATTCAGTCTGTTGGGTTTAGAATCGGTACTTCTTTGATGACAGGGAGCAGTAAAAGGTGATCTACCCAAAGTGAAAACATTTCTCAGCTAATATCCCGGACAAAGGAAAAATGATTTTCTTCGGCCGCCCGTAGCAGCAAGTTATTTTTTGTTAAATTGTCCTTAATTAGGCGTCTTATCAGCCTAAAATAATGTCACTACAGGTTGACTTTTATATGAACCGATGGGATTCGGTGTCCGTACTGATCGTCGATGAGGATGGTCGGGTTTGATATTCCAGTATAAAGTTTTCACGTCGAAGTGATCTACTGCGCATATTCGCAAATTGGTAATCGATCAGTTGCCGTGCGGATTGATAGAAAATTCAATAGTTAGTTAAAGATGGTTTGATTTTAAAAAATAGAACTTATTCAAAAACTGCTGCTATGAAGTCAATTAGAATCTCAATCGTGACTTTCCTTTTTGTGTTAATTCTCTCCGTTGAACGACCCCTCAACGCCTGCACGCGTGTCGTTTACCAAGGTCCGGAAGGGACAGTCATCACCGCACGTTCCATGGACTGGCAAGATGAAATCCCTGCCAATTTATGGGTATTGCCCAGAGGTATGGACCGAAGCGGACTAGTTGGTGCTAGTTCGGTAAAATGGACTTCCAGATACGGGAGTTTGGTTACAACATCTTGGGATATCGCTTCTTCGGACGGAATGAACGAGAAAGGCCTGGTTGCCAATATGCTTTGGCTTGGTGAGTCTGAATATCCCAAATTTGACCCGAAAGGCAACAAGAAGGGCATCTCCATATCGTTATGGCTTCAGTACGTGCTGGATAATTACGCCACAGTGAATGAGGCAGTTACAGGACTATCCTCCGAGCCTTTCGTCGTGGTTTCCGACCTCATTCCCGGTACCGACCGCTTCGCCACTGTGCATCTTTCAATGTCAGATGCTTCGGGAGACAATGCTGTTTTCGAATATATCCAAGGAAAATTAGTCATTCATCATGGTAAGGAATTCAATGTGATGACCAATTCGCCGATTTTCGAGGAGCAACTCGCCATTAATCAGTATTGGAAAGGTATTCCGGGAACAGTGATGTTACCCGGGACCAACCGTGCTGCGGATCGGTATGTGCGGGCATCCTATTATATCAATGCAATTCCCAAAACAGATAATACCCGCGTAGCCATTTCAAGTGTTTTTAGTGTAATCCGCAATTGCTCCGTTCCCTACGGTATATCATCTCCCACACAGCCGAATATTTCTTCAACGCGCTGGAGGACCGTTTCAGATCAAAAGAATCTTGTCTATTATTTCGAAAATGTGCTCAATCCGAATGTTGTCTGGGTTGATTTCAAGAAAATCGATTTTGGTGGGGAAGTCCGGAAATTGGATCTTGATAAGCACCAGAATTATGCAGGAGAATGTTCTGAAAAATTTGCGGTAACAAAAGTGTTCGCTTTTCAGGGCTTGTAGTTTTATATGGAGTCCTGCCACAGTAAAAAATCCCCATTTTCCTGTTAACCAGGTAGATGAGGATTTTTTGACATAACGGCGGTGAAATTTTCTCTACTTTGTCACCGATCCATTAAACCGCGGAACTTCCTTCGGAATTGCCGGATATGTGTTATTATCAGGGTTGATATCAGCCATGCGGCCACTTGGATCGATCATGATTCTACTGATTTGGGATACTGGTTTGCTGATCGTAAACGCGTATTCAGGATATGTCCATCCCCAGTCGGTCAACTGGGTTGTTTTTGAATATCGTTTTTCACTTTTCTCTCCACGCATGATTTCCAGCGGGATGTAGAAATTTTCCTGCGACCCATCCTGATAGCTCACGACAACGTCCAGTGGCATCGGCATTTGTCCGATTCGCTCCAATACGACCGAAGTATTGTTAGTATTTCCAACCACTTCCTTGATGCCATAATCAATGGTTTTGGTCGTTCCGATGAAATCCTCCCAATACCAATCCAGCTCTAAGCCGGATACTTTTTCCATGATCCTTTTCAGGTCGGAGGGGTTTGGATGCTTAAATTCCCATTCTGCGAAATACCTTTTTAGACCCTCGCGAAGCTTGTCCTCGCCGATGATATACCCCAACTGGTTCAGAAAAACGGCTCCTTTTGAATATGCAGCTACGCTGTATGCACGGTTCGTGTTGTAATGGTCTGAATGCGTTGTCATCGGCTCTTCCAATCCAGATTTTACAAGATTAATATAGCTTCTGGTACTCGCTCTCTGCGGATCTCCTTTTGACTGGAACAATTCGTTCATCACGATATTCTGAGCGTAGGTTGTAAAACCTTCGTCCATCCACGAATATTTCGATTCGTTTGTGCCCAACAAACCTTGAAACCAACTGTGAATGGATTCATGGACTGTCACGCTAAGCAGCCCGGCCAGGTTCTGACGGCCGGTAATCAACGTGGCCATGGGATATTCCATACCACCATCACCGCCCTGGATAATCGAATATTGCTTATATGGATACCGGCCAATTTCTCTATTCATGATCTGAAAAGATTTCACGGCCAATGGCTCCATTTCTTTCCAGGCATTCGCCAGTGTATCGGTTTGGTAGAAAAAGTGAAGATCAAGATTATCGTCAACTTTCACGACATCATGCTTGTACCCGCGATCCGCGGCCCACATAAAATCGTGGACTTCCGGCGCTATGAAATGCCAGCTTAGCTTTTCACCAGCTTTATGTTTCACTTCCTTTTTTGAATAGCCATGACCAATTTTATCCGGGTTTTGAAGGTAACCCGTAGAAGCGATGGTATAGGCTGCATCTATTGTGATTTTTACATCAAAATCGCCCCAAATACCGTAAAATTCGCGTCCGATATATGGGTTGGAGTGCCATCCTTCATAATCATACTCACACATTTTCGGGTACCACTGCGCTATCGAATAGTCGATTCCTTCGGCATTATCGCGACCAGTACGGCGGATTTGGATCGGAATCTGAGCCTCAAAAGTCAGGTCGAAAACGTGCTGTGTTTTTGGAAGGATTTTCTCATTCAGGGTCACTTCCAATATGGTACCGACCACTTCATATTTTAGTGGTTTGCCATTTTGTTTTAGAGAAAGAATCTTTTCGTATCCTATTTCAGAAGGTGACAATTTAGAAATCCTGTCTTTTACGCGAGGATCCGGATCAGATATCGTTCTGCTCCTCACGTCCATCTGGCTGCCTGGTTGAAATGCGTTCAGGTACAGGTGGTAAAATACCTTCGTAAGGGTGTCGGGAGAATTATTGGAGTAAGTAAGTTTTTGAGTGCCCGTATATTGATGGTTGGAAACATTGAAGTCAATCTCCATCTGATATTTTGCACGTTGTTGCCAACGGTCGTTTTGTGCTGTAACGGTTAGGCTTGTAAGCGCCAGAAGCGCGAGGAATATTTGCTTCATTTGAAAACGATTGAGTACCAGCAATAAGGCACTTCGGTTACTTAAATCTATTTGCAGAGCACCTTTCGGGTGAAGAAATAGCGGACAATTGAATTGATTATTAAATCAAATATCCCGGCAACCAAAGTTGTCGGGATATTTGATTTAATAATTTATCGATATTAAACCACTCAGAATCAGCCTAACTGATTGATGCAGTTCAAATCTTCGAAAGCAAGTTTCAAACGTTGGATCATGCTTTCTTCACCTTTTCTAAGCCATACACGTGGATCGTAGTATTTCTTATTTGGTGAATCAGCTCCTTCAGGATTACCCAATTGAGTCTGAAGATATCCTTCTTTTTCTTTGTAGTATTTCAAAATACCTTCCCAGGTTGACCATTGCATATCTGTGTCAATGTTCATTTTGATCGCTCCGTATTCGATCGCCTCACGGATTTCTTCGCGAGAAGAACCTGATCCGCCGTGGAATACAAAGTTTACAGGAAGTTCGCCTGTTCCGAATTTCTCCTGGATATAGTTCTGTGAGTTACGAAGAATTTTCGGCTCAAGTTTCACATTACCAGGCTTGTATACACCATGAACGTTTCCGAATGCAGCTGCAATCGTGAAGTTTGGTGAAATTTTGCTCAACTCTTCGTAAGCATATGCCACTTCCTCAGGCTGAGTATAAAGTTTTGAGCTGTCCACATCAGAGTTGTCAACGCCGTCTTCTTCGCCACCGGTTACACCCAATTCAATTTCAAGTGTCATGCCGATTTTCGCCATACGCTCAAAATATTTGCTGCAAATCTCAATGTTCTCTTCAATTGGTTCCTCAGACAAATCAAGCATGTGCGAGCTGTACAAAGGCTTGCCATACTGATCGAAATATTTTTCACCTGCGTCCAGCAATCCGTCGATCCAAGGAAGGAGTTTTTTAGCACAGTGGTCAGTATGAAGGATTACCGGAACACCGTATAAACCCGCCATTTGATGAACGTGGTGCGCTCCCGAGATACCGCCAGCGATGGCAGCTTGCTGGTTTGCGTTGGAAACGCTTTTACCTGCATAGAAAATAGCTCCTCCATTTGAGAATTGAATGATTACAGGGCTATTTACAGCTTTTGCTGTTTCAAGAACCGCATTTACCGAGTTTGTACCAACAACATTGACAGCCGGTAGGGCATAATTATTTTCGTTGGCATGGCGGAAGATTTCGCTCACTCCGTCACCGGTAATCACACCTGGTGCAAAGCGTTTTGTGGTTTCGCTCATAATTATTAATGGATATTTCTGTAATTAATTTGTACAATTCTGCTCTTTTGGAGAAGTTGAACTGCAAGAGCTGCAATTTAGCTATTTTAGGGCAACTGAGGTAGTTTTTCGTTGGAAACATTGTGGCGGCGGTCGGCGGTCAGGCATCGGCTTTCGGCTGTCAGCTCTCGATGGCAATTCGAAAACCTTTAGTGAAAATGGATAAATCGGTTCGCAAAATTTAATGACCTATCATCAAAGTGTAAGAAGCTCGCGGAGATATGAAAGCCGAAAGCCGAAGTAAAAATGGCTCGTGAAGTATGAAAGCCGATGTCCGCAAGCCGACTGCCGTGTAAATTGTTCTTATCTTTGGCATAAAAAATGTAATACCATTATTGATTATCAATATAATGTCGAATAAACTCATACGTACTTTACTTTTGGCAGCAGCGATTGGATTTTTGGTGATGTGGGTGCTTGAATTCAGAAGAACCACACTATTTGAAAGTTACTGGCTGCTTTTGTTAGGGCTTATGTTTATGTTGCTTTTCCAACTAAACAGGTTGAAGCAAGGCCTTAAAGCCAGAAAAGATAGTTCGCCAGAAGTGAGCAATACGACCAAGTCCTCAAAAAAAACCTCTAAATGAATATCCTCGTTTTTGTGCTGACATTTCTGTTCTTTATGATGGCAGGCTATTATGGGGCAGTCCGTTCGGTGCTTTTGGATGTCTCGCTGGACCGTTTTTCACTGCGTCACGAAGATTCGGAGGAAATCATCAAATCCCTTTATTGGAGAAGAATTCTGCGAATGATCCGTCTTTGCGTAGTGGCACTGGGCTGTTTTTATGCAGTCGTTTTTGTGTCTCCGCTCATCCGGGATTATCTGGAAGTAAGGGAGATTGTGGTGGCGTTGGTATTGTTTGCCGGACTGGCTGCTTTGTGGGTATTTTGCTATACTGTTTGGGTTAAAATTGGCAAAACGTTTCCTGCGACGTTAGATCTGAAAGCCTTTCCTGTTCGGTTCGGAGAGTGGGTCATAACGCCGCTTTATTGGCTGATAGAGCCATTGATCAAAGAGAATATACTGTCTCCATCGTTAAAGGACGACCTCATGTCGGCGGATGATCCGGACTTTGATAACCACAGTCAGGAAGAGAGACTGTTTATCAACGCGTTGGATTTTAAAGACTTACGGATAAGGGACTGTATGATTCCCCGTATGGAGATATCTGCTCTGAACGTCAATTCATCAATTGAAGATCTTCGCAAAGCATTTCTCACGAGCGGCCACTCCAAAATTATTATACATCGCGAATCGGTGGACGAAGTTTTGGGATATTGCCATGCTTTGTCACTTTTCAAAAAACCTAAGGAGATCACAAATATCATTACACCGATACTGATTGTTCCGGAAGCAATGCCGGTGAGCGATTTGATGCTTCGGTTCCTGGAAGAACGAAGGAGCATAGCGTTGGTAGTAGATGAATTCGGTGGCACATCCGGGTTGGTGAGTGTCGAAGATATTGTGGAACAGATTTTTGGGGAAATTCAGGATGAATATGACTCGACAGAAGATTGGACGGAGCGTAAAATAGACGACCAGAACTATATCCTCAGTGCACGGCACGAGATCGATTATCTGAATGAAAAATATGGATGGGAGCTTCCGGAGGGTGATTATGACACACTTGCCGGAATGATCATTCACCATTATGGCGATTTGCCTGATGTAAATGAAACTTTGGCTTTGGCGCCCTATTTATTCCAGGTGGTGTCGGTTCAGGATACCCGGATTGAGCTGGTGAAAATTACAATTGATAAGAAAAACGGGAAATAGAACCTGCCGGAAAATGCATCTAATTTACATATTAAGACGTCGTCCAATGAAAGAGTTGATGGGAAGGGCGGTCAGTTTTGCTGCCGTTTTTATTTTGATTATTGGTCAGGTATATGCACAGAAAAAAGACCTGAAGGTAAAGATTGAGCAAATAGTAGATCTCTCAAAAGGCGAAATAGGAGTGGCCGTTTTTGATTTTGGCTCAGGCGTAACGGTTCTGATAAACAATGCCCATCAGTTCCCGATGCAAAGCGTCTTTAAGTTTCCACAGGCCATGGCCGTGCTGGATTTAGTTGATCAGGGGAAATTAAAATTAGATCAGCAAATACATATATCAAAAGAGGACCTTTTGCCCACTTTTAGCCCTCTGCGAGATAAATATCCGGAAGGAAATGTGGATGTGTCGCTTGGTGATTTACTGACATATTCGGTGTCAAGAAGCGACAATAATGCCTGCGACATCCTTTTCAGATTAGTGGGTGGAACTAAGGTAGTTGATGAATATATCCGGTCGCTCGGTATTAAGGATATTTCAATCGTGGCCACGGAAGTGGAAATGTCCAGACACTGGAATATTCAATTTAAAAACTATTCGACGCCGGGCGGTATGCTTGACCTGCTCAAAGTTTTCCAAAGTGGGGAAAAGCTATCGGCATCAAGCACCGATTTTCTGATGAAAATCATGACGGACTCACCCACCGGATTAAAAAGAATAAAGGGGAAATTGCCCAACGATGCCAAGGTTGCTCACAAAACCGGCACTTCCAGCAAGAATGAAAAAGGCATCACAGCTGCCACAAACGACGTTGGAATTATAACTTTACCGAATGGAAATCAAATCGCCCTCGTTGTATTTGTCTCCAATTCGCCGGCGGACGAAGCAACCCGGGAAATGGTAATAGCGGATATTGCCAAAGTGACCTGGGACGAATTTTCTGCCAAATAAAAATACGTTCAGCGCGACTAAAGTGTTAAGAAATTGAGGATTAAAGTTGATAATATCGGTAAGAAATTTGTTCGTGAATGGATCGTCAGAGGCGCGTCTTTCAATCTGGAAGCGGGAAGTAAATATACTTTTGTAGGACCGAACGGCAGCGGTAAATCGACATTGCTGCAGTTGCTGACGGGGATAATTCCTGTTTCGGAAGGAATTATCACCTATACGGATATCAAAGGTTCTCAAATCAATGTCGATCATTGGTATAGACATCTGGTTATCGCAGCGCCATATCTGGAGTTGATCGAAGAATTCACACTTCGCGAGCTCATTGATTTCCACTCCGAATTTAAAAGTCTGAAGGACAACATGAAGTCTTCTGATTTTGAGGAGTTTATAGAGTTGTCGCATGTAAAGAACAAGGTTATTCGGCACTTTTCGTCTGGAATGAAACAACGGGTAAAGTTGGGTCTGGCATTTATGTCGGACGTGCCCATTATTTTCCTTGATGAACCTACTACGAATCTTGATACTACAGGCATCAATTGGTATTTGAAAAATGTTGTAGAAAACACCACGGGCCAAATGGTATTACTAGGGTCTAATGTCAAGCAGGAATATGAATTCTGCGAAAATATCATATCTGTTTCTGCGTTTAAATAGAACATAACAGATTTAGTATGAGGGAAAAATCTTTACACTTTGTTATTCTTTTTTTCACTCTCCTTTCTCCGATGCTCGCATCTGCCAGCGGAATGGGCTTCATTCAAAATCGCGGGCAGTGGGATGCCGATATCCTGTACAGAACTGAAATTCCCGGTGGATTTCTTTTCCTGAAAAAGCAGGCGCTTCAATATGTTTTTTACGATGGCTCGAAGATGGCCGCGCTTCATGCTAAACCGTTGAAAAATAAGCTCTCGAAAACGTTAACCAACGAATCGTATCAAATTAAGGCCCACGGTGTAGTGCTCAGTTTTGAAAATTCATCGACCAGCATATCAACCGTCCCAAAAAGTGCTCTTGAAACCAGATACAACTATTTTATTGGCAACGAGCCGGAAAAATGGCAAGGTGATATCACTGCGTTTGAAGAAGTCGTATATCAAAATCTTTATCCGGGCATTGACCTTCGTATATACTGGCATCGGTTTGCACTTAAATATGAATTTGTGGTCAAGGCTGGCGCTGATCCATCCGCAATTAGTCTAAAATATACCGGAGCAGATCAGGTGAGCCTGTCAGAAAGTGGGAAGATCAAGGTTAAAACTTCTGTAAGCGAATTTGAGGAAGAAAAGCCATATAGTTTTCAGACTTTGAAGAACAATACGATTGACATTCCTTCCAAGTTTGTAATTGATGATCAGAATACTTTTCATTTTGAGTTCCCAGACGGATATAACAAATCAGATAAGCTGACGATCGATCCTGAACTTATTTTCTCAACCTACTCAGGTTCAGTTTCCGACAATTGGGGGCATACCGCAACTTACGATGATGCCGGAAACATGTATTCCGCCGGGACTGTCTTTGGAACCAGTTTTCCAGTTGTCACGGGGGCGTATCAAATCAGTTTTGCCGGACAAGTGGATGTCGCTATTTTGAAGTTTAATCCGGAAGGCAGCGATTTAATATATGCCACCTATTTGGGCGGAGCAAGTACTGATATACCTGTCAGTCTGATTGTTAACAAGAATAATGAGCTCGTTATTTTGGGCACAACTTCTTCCATTAATTTCCCGGTGCATTCCGCTGCCTGGCAAAAGAAATTTGGAGGCGGCACCGATATTGAACCACTAAGCGGGCTTCCGCTAGACAATGGTTCCGATATTTTCATCTCAAAACTCGATGCTGCCGGAAAACGGCTGGTTGGTTCCACTTATCTGGGTGGAAGTGGAAATGATGGAATAAGCAGTGTTCAGGATATTTCTATAAAAAATTATGGAGACTGTTTTCGAGGAGAAGTGATCGTTGACAAAGATGATAACGTACTGATAGTCACGTCGACGGATTCAAAGAACTTCCCGCTAAAGGGTGCAGTAACAACCAAACAAAGTGGGAGGCAGGATGGGATAGTTGCCCGCTTTAATTCCGGGCTTGATCAGTTAATTTGGAGTTCATATCTGGGCGGAAATCAGTTTGATGCAGCTTTCGGTGTAAAACAGACAGAGGGTGGAGATGTATATGTTACCGGGATCACACAAAGTTCCGATTTGCAAGTTCACAACGAGGCATATCAAAAGACGATTGGAGGGGTTGAGGACGCATATATTGCGCATTTCAAGGGTGACAAACTGGTTGGGATGACCTATGTAGGCACTGAGGCAGCAGAAGGGGCATATATGATCGATTTGGATACGGACTTGAATGTGTATGTATATGGTCTGACCACGGGCAACTACCCGGTGAGTAGCGGAGTTTACAGCAATGAAAACGGAGGGCAGTTTGTGCACAAATTTTCGGCAGACCTTTCCAAATCTCTAATGTCGACCGTGATCGGATCAGGCAGGGGAGCACCCGATATTTCGCCTACTGCTTTTCTGGTGAGTGAATGCGGCAATATCTATCTGGCTGGGTGGGGCGGTTCTGTCAATTCAACGACCGGAAATAACCCTATGAGCAGTACAACAGGGCTGAGGGTGACTACGGACGCAATTCAAAAGACAACAAACGGCAGCAATTTTTATATTGCGATATTGGAAGAAGGTGCGAAATCATTGCTCTATGCGACTTTTTTTGGAAGCAGTGACCGTTCAGGCAATGTTCAGGGCGATCATGTCGATGGCGGAACGAGCCGTTTTAGTAAAAATGGAATGATATATCACGCCACTTGCGCATGCGGCGGAAGCAGATTTCCCGCAACGGCGCAGGCCTGGTCAAGAACGAATAGGAGTCCCAACTGTAATAATGCGGCTTTTAAAATTGATATCGATTTGCTTAAAGCCGATTTTGATGTATATGAAGGAAGCAATAAGGACGTAACAAAAGGATGTGCGCCGCTGAATTTGACTTTCACCAACATGAGTGAAGGTGGAATTGATTATATATGGGAGGTCAATGGAAGTACAATTTCCAGAGAAGAAGCCGAAGCTGAATATATTTTCAGAACGGCCGGAACTTACAAAGTGACTTTAAAGGCATATAACCGGTTGAGCTGTAAGAGAATTGATATTGCCGAAAAAACGATTGTCGTGGAAAGTATCAACGCAGTTGTTACTCCTGATACGCTGGTATGTGAGAATACTTTGGTTCAGCTAAAATCTACCGGTGGAACGAGCTATTTGTGGACTCCGGCAAGCGGGTTGAGCAATCCGGCAATTGCAAATCCGACCGTGAATGTAAAAGAATCATCTGAATATACCGTCCAAATAGGTAATAGTGCCGGATGCAATGTGAGCAAAACTGTAAAGATTGCAGTTGCTAAAAAGCGGGATTTTTTATTATCTCCTGAAATAAATGCTTGTCCGGGTGTGGAAGTAACTTTGTCAGCTGAAAGCAATGCCGGTTCGTTCTATTGGTATGTAGACGGAGCGGTGGTTGATTCTTCAGGAAAATCGATTACCGTAAAGCCCGACGAAACAACAACCTACACTCTTCAGGCGAATTATGACGATGGCTGTCAGCCGGTAAGGGAAGTTACAGTGAAAGTAGATAATTCTTTTGCTCCAGCGTTTGATATCAATGTTTCAGGCGGGGACTGCAACGGACCAAATAAATATACTTTGGTGAATAAGACGTCTAATGCTGAGAGATATGAATGGGACCTCGGAAATGGTACCAAGCCCGCGTCGAAAGACGTTGATAACTATATGTTTGCCGAGCCAGGCGATTACCCGGTTACCCTGACTGCCTATAATGCGCAAGGCTGCTCATTGTCTGTAATGAAAATTCTGAAGGCAGATCCACCATTTTATATGGCCAATGTTATCACACCAAACGGCGATGGAAAGAATGATTATCTCGAAGTGCCCATCGCAAATTCCAAATTGGAAATTTATAACCGCTGGGGCAAGCAAATTTTTAAGACGGACGACTACCAGAATGATTGGGGAAAAGGCATCAGGAATGGCTCTTATTATTATGTGGTAGATACACCATTGGGCCACCACTGTAAGGGATGGTTTGAGGTGTTGCAGTGAAGTTGATGACTAAAAAAGCATTATGAGACGGTCAAAGCTACATTTTTAATGTTATTGGGCCAAACGCTTTTTGCGTAGCTCACTAGAATTGTTTCCTGCTATTGGGGAATAGACTCAAAAAATGATAGGAGGGCAGATTAATATTCTTCCTATCAAATTGATTGATTATTTTTAATTTTACCTATCTACTTAAAAATCAATGCATATGAAACGATATCTGATTCTTTTATTTGCCTTCACTTATCTCGGAGTGCATGCCCAGGATAAAAAACATTTTGGCAAAGACATCAATGATAACAAGGCCATTGAGGCATCCCAACTGGTTGCTAAAATGGGGGATAAAGAGACGATGAATGCTAAGGTGACCGGGACGGTCGAATCTGTTTGTCAGGTGAAAGGTTGCTGGATGAAAGTGAAGATGGATAATGGCGAGTCGATGCGAGTGATGTTTAAGGATTATGCCTTTTTCGTACCGAAAGACCTGGCTGGTAAGACCGTCGTCTTTGAAGGAGAGGCACAGAAAAAAGAAGTTCCTGTGGAGCATTTGCAGCATTATGCCAAAGATGCGGGGAAGAGTCGGGAAGAAATAGCAAAAATTACAGAGCCTAAGCAGGAGCTGACCTTTATTGCTGATGGTGTTCTGATAAAATAAGTTTTTTTATCGATATAAAATTGCCTAAAGGCCCTTTTGCATTCAGCATTAGGGCTTTTCGTATTTGACATGAACAACAAATTTATATTTTCCATTATTGGGCTGATTCTGTTTACAGGCATTGGTCGGGCGCAGGATATCAAATTTACCTGGTTTAATCCCGCGGGTAATCCTCAAAAAATAGTAGAAGGCCAAGCCTGGCCGGCAGAAGTGCCTGAACCATATGACAGGCTTCCAGCGCGTGCCCAGGATAAAGTGCGCGAGCCTGTGTGGAAACTCTCCAAACAATCTGCGGGGTTAATGATCCGTTTCAGATCCAATTCGGGACAAATCAGCGTCAGATATACGGTCTCGGGAAGTCATGCCTTGCCGCATATGCCTGCTACGGGCGTGAGCGGGCTTGATTTGTATGCCGTTTCCAGTGAAGGCGAAATGCGCTGGACAGCCGGAAAATATAGTTTTGGTGATACACTTTCCTATCAATTCCGGGATATTGAACCCAATGATACTTACCATAAAAGGGGGCGTGAATATCGGCTTTATCTACCACTCTACAACCATGTAAACTGGCTGGAAATCGGGGTGGTTGAAGGCACAGAGTTTACAATATTACCTCCCAGACCTGACAAGCCGATCCTGGTGTATGGAACTTCCATTGCGCAGGGAGCGTGCGCTTCACGGCCGGGAATGGCTTGGCCGGCGATATTGGGCAGGAAGTTGGATCGGCCGGTGATTAATCTGGGATTCTCTGGAAATGGGCGTTTGGAGCCAGAACTGATTGATTTGATTTCAGAAATCGATGCGAAAGTGTATATACTGGATTGTTTGCCGAATCTCACCATTAGGCCTGACACTAAATTCACATTGGATGATGTCCGAACCAGAATTATTGCAAGTGTGAAGACTTTAAGAAAGAACAGACCGGATGCACCGATTGCTTTGGCTGAGCATGCGGGATATTCTGATGAAGGCCTCAATACGCTAACGAAACGATATGCTACCGAAGTGAATCAGAAATTGAAGGAAGCACTGGATTCGCTCAAAGCGAGTGGCATCTCCAATATATACCTCATTCCAAGATCCGATTTTGGTCAGGATATGGAAACCAGCGTCGATGGAACTCATCCTACTGACTTGGGCATGATGCGTTATGCCGAAGGATATGAAAGAAATCTTCGAAAGATATTAAAGGAGGAATCGGGCGATATATCAACCACGAGACCAGTTACTCAGCTACGGGAAATAAACAATTACGATTGGGACCTTCGCCATCGCGATATACTTGATTTGGCGAAAACTATGAAGCCGACCACCGTCGTGATTGGAAACTCTATCACACATTTCTGGGGTGGGCTTCCGAAAGGGCCACGGGCAGTTGGTACAGATTCATGGGACAAAACTTTTGGAGAAACCGGTGTATTGAACCTCGCATATGGCTGGGACCGAATTGAGAATGCACTATGGAGGGTATATCATGGGGAACTCGATGGATATACTGCGCAGCGGGTAGTGGTTAATATCGGGACCAATAATTTGCAGTGGAACAGCAACGAGGAGATCGTGAAAGGCTGGGCATTGCTGATGGACGCCATCAAAAACCACCAGCCGTCTGCAAAAATTTACTTTTCAGGTATATATCCCAGAAGAGGTCAGGAGGAGCGGGTTGCCCTTATCAACAAAGATCTGGAAGCATTAGCCAAACAAAAATCTATCAAATTCATCGATCCCGGGAAGGTTTTTCTAAAAGGTAGAAAGATTGAAGAATCGTTTTTTTCGGACGGATTGCATCCTAATCAGGAGGGATATAGGGTGTTAGGAGAGCAGATTCGCAGGAGCTTATAGTTGGACAGGAGGACGGAGAAAGGGAGGAAGATCGGTCGGACTAAACTCAACGCTTTCCTCCCTAAACTCAGCGTTTAAACGACTTGTTTATAACAATACCCCCAGACCGAACAATAACACAAAAAACAATGTCGAAAGCGCCATTTGTTTTAGATATGGATCCAGTTCTCTAGAGTCTGTAAGTTTCGTTACTGCCAGTCCGTTTTTTATGAATAATGGAAAGCTTAGTAAAAAGAACAGGCTTCCATATCCTGAAAAATGCTGGGCAGTGTAGATAACCACACAAGCCATACCTGTTAGGAGTATACACCAGTGATATACAATGGCTTTGCTTCGTCCCAGTCTTACCGGAATTGAATTTTTTCCGGTGGCTCGGTCGGATTCTATATCCCTTATATTGTTGATATTCAATACCCCAACTGCAAAAAGTCCGCAGCTGGTTGCTGGTAAAAGCAAGTCCCAGTTCCAGACAAGGGTATGCAAATAGCTGCTTCCAATTACACCAACCCATCCAAAGAAAATCAAAACAGACAAATCGCCGAGCCCCACATAACCATATGGCCTTTTACCGGCAGTGTAGGTGATAGCGGCTATGATACAGGCAATTCCAATTCCTAAAAACACCCAGAAAGTGTTCGCTGGTGCGTTTTTTAGTGCAATGGTCAACAAAGAAATTCCGGAAGCGAGTGAAAAAATTGAAAATAAAATAATTGCTTTCATCATATCCGCTGCCCGGATTTCACCTGAATGAACGGCACGTTTTGGCCCCTGACGGAGCTCCGTATCTTTTCCATTCACAGCATCGCCATAATCGTTGGCGAAATTGGATAATATCTGAAGAAAAACCGTTGTCAGAATGCTTAGAATCGCAACCGGCCAGCTAAATTTTCCCGAAGATGCAGCCAGAAAGCAGCCCATCAGGATGCATGATAATGATAAAGGTAATGTTCTGGGCCGGGCGGCTTCTATCCAGCTTTTCATATATTAATGAGTGAATTGTTGAATGAGAGAATGAGTGAATCTCACGCAGGTGAAGAATACCGCGGAAGGATTATTGATTCACTTCTTCTCTTTAGGTTTTGTTTTCCTGGCAAACTAAAAAAAGCAAGCTCGCAAAGTGAGTCTATCGAGACACTTTGCGAGCTATAGTTTTACTTATTTTACTTTGCGTGCCACTTTAACAGAAAGTGATATTAAAGTCCAACTGATTTTAAAAATTCAGGATCGGTTGGTAATATTTTGGAAGCGAAGAAGTTGGTCAATTCGCCTTTTTCATTTACCACATATTTGCAGAAATTCCATGATGGAGTTTTGTCGTTCCAGCCATTCAGGTCCTTAGTGCTCAGCCATTTGTAAAGAGGGGAGATGTTGTCACCAACTACTTCCACTTTCTCAAACATCGGGAATGTTACACCGTAAGTAGCAGAACAGAAAGTTGCGATTTCTTCGCTCGTTCCCGGCTCCTGGCCACCGAAATTATTGGATGGAAAGCCCAATACAACTACTTTGTCTCCATGCTCTTTGTTGAATTTCTCCCAATCAGCATATTGTTTCGTGTACCCGCATTTTGAGGCGACGTTCAGTATCACCACCTTTTTTCCTTTGTACTGGCTCAAATCGATGGTTTTGTTACCTACCAGAGATTTTACTTTGAAATCATAAAGGGTTTGTTTAGCCGCCGCTGCATCAGCTGGTCTGTGCGCGATCTCACTTTTGTCTGCAAAAATTCCACCAATAAGTGAAGTGATCATAATCAATACTGTTTTTAGCAAATCCATAAATTCAATTGTTTATCCGTTAATAACCTATTTTGTTCGCATTTTGATATAGAAAAACTGGCAACTGAATTAAGTGAGATTTAGTGAATTTATACTTAACTAAAATCTATTACATGCGATCAGGCACGCCTATACCCATTAACTCCAAAGCCTTGAAAATCGTTTCAGAAACGACCCGTGATAATTCAATTCTAAAACTTACTGCCACAGGATCAGGGTCAGCGAATATGGAGACGTCCGCGTAGAACTGATTATAGGTCTTAGCCAATTCAAAAACGTATAGGGAAATAATGGATGGGGCGAATTCATCCGCAGCTGATTTTACTTTCTGCGGATATTGCGACAGGAAGTGAACCAGCTCTCTTTCCGATTTTTTCAACTCATATCCCTCGCCAGGAACCGCAGCCTGAATCTCGGATGCCTGCGCTTTACGCAAAATGGATTGGATACGAGCGTAGGTATATTGAACAAACGGGCCAGTATGTCCTTGAAAATCAATTGATTCTTCAGGATTGAAAAGCATCCGTTTTTTTGGATCAACTTTCAGAAGGAAGTATTTAAGTGCTCCAAGGGCTAACTGATTATAAAGCAAAACAGCCTCCGAACTTTCAAAATCTTCTATTTTGCCCAGTTCCTGCGTTCGGCTCGTTGCCGTTTGGATCATTTGGTCTACCAGATCATCGGCGTCAACTACTGTTCCTTCGCGGCTTTTCATTTTTCCTGAAGGTAAATCCACCATTCCGTAACTGATATGGTGGCATTCTTCTGCATATTTTCTTCCCAAACGCTTCAGGATGGCGAACAGCACCTTGAAATGGTAATCCTGTTCATTTCCAACCACCCACAGATAGCGATCGCTGTGGTAATCTTTTGATTTTAACTCGGTTGTCCCCAGATCCTGAGTGATATATACTGATGTTCCATCGCCACGAAGGACCAGCTTTTCGTCCAGGCCCTCTGCCGTCAGGTCAATCCAGACTGAGTTGTCTGCTTTTTTATAGAAAACGCCACTTGATAAACCTTCTTCAATAATATCTTTTCCAAGAAGGTAAGTGTCTGATTCATAATATGTTTTGTCGAAACTGATACCAAGTTTATTATAAGTTTGATTAAAACCTTCATAAACCCACTGGTTCATTTTCTTCCACAACGCCACCGTTTCTTCATCTCCCTGTTCCCATAAGAAAAGCAGGCGTTGCGCTTCAACTATCCACGGTGCTTTTTTGGCCGCTTCTTCTTCGCTCATTCCGTTTTCAACCAGCTCCCTGATCTGCTTCTTGTATTCAATATCAAATTTGACATAATACTTACCAGCCAAATGATCGCCTTTAATACCAGAAGACTCCGGAGTTTCTCCATCACCTAACTCGCGATATGCCAGCATGGATTTACAGATATGAATCCCGCGATCATTAACCAGACAGGCTTTCACCACTTCATATCCACTGGCAGTAAATATCTTGGAAAGCGAATCTCCCAGGAATATATTGCGTAAATGACCTAAATGGAGCGGTTTGTTCGTATTTGGGGAAGAAAACTCCACCATAACCGACTCGCCATTCAATGGAAATGTACCGAAAGCTGTATCGGATGCTATCGCCGCAAATTCCGAAAGCCAGATACTGTCCTTGAAGCTGATATTCAAAAAGCCCTGCACTACATTGAATGATGACACAACGGCCGAAGTCTGAACCAATTCTTCGCCAATAATTCGGGCGATCTCGGCCGGTGCTTGTTTAATGGTTTTGGTTAAAGTGAAGGTGACGAAAGTGTAAAAACCCTCAAATTCTTTTTTAGTAGCCTGTAGAACAATCTCATCAAGGCTGGTGCCAAAATGTTTAAGAATAGCTTTTTGAATGTCTTCTTTTAATATTGCTTCAATCGTCATGAATAATTCGGTATGAGAAGATAGATATTGGAAAAAGCATATAGTCTCTATCTAATTTTTTATTGGTACGAAAATATTTTTCGCTTTAAATAAGGATGTTATGCTTTTTGATGCAAAATTAGAGTAATTATCGAACTGACTTATACCCCGAAGCAAGAAGTTATGAAGATTAGATTAAGGTCGGGTCTTTTTTTGTTCGCCGTGCTCCTTCTTTTATCCGGATCACGGACACTTCTCTATGCCCAGTTACAGCAATCGGACAGAATTGAGATATCTGCAAGCCCTTCCGGATCGCAGTTGTTCGAGGTATATTCTCTTGGAGAAAACGGACTTCTTACATTAATCCGTGGCGATCAGTTTTCTAATCGCAATGAAAACTGGCAGTTTGTAAAGTACGACAGCACATTCCGAATGGTATGGAACGTGACATATAAGCTCGATTACAGGTATACGCCTATCATGGCTTATAAAGGTCAGCATATCGGATATTGGCTTTTTGCCCAGCCCGACACCGATAAGTTTCTATTTCTGCAGATCAATTTTATGGACGGATCGATAGATACCTACAAGGGAAGTCTCCTTTCGGGCGTCGATGTGCAGCAATTTAAAGTGATCGGCAGCAAGGCGTTAATTTCGGGATATTACCGTTCACGACCCATCGTTTTGGTACATTCGTTTTTTGATCATACCACGCGGGTTCTGCCGGGTTTGTTTGAAAAAAACACGGAATTGAATAATGTCGATATCAATGAGGTAGATGAATATATCAATGTGATTACATATGCGTATCGCAAAAAGAACTGTGTTTTTGAGATCAAGACTTATAACTACGAGGGAAAGTTGCTTAAAAGGACGTCGTTGAGCGATCCCCGCAACAGCTTTATTTCGGGCCAGATTTTGCCGCTCAATCAGGATGATTCTTATCTGATTGGCAACTATTCTGTTGGCTGCACGCAGTATTCGCAAGGGCTATATGTCACGCATATTAGTGATAACACACCCGACAAGCCACAGTTTATCGAATTTTCGGAATTGCAGAATTTCTTCAATTATATGAAGCCGAAAAGGAAACAACGGATGATGGAGCGGATCGGGAAGCGGAAAAGTATGGGAAAAGAAAACCGTTTTCGGTATCGCCTCCTTATTCATGAGCTGATTCAAATGGAGGACGAGGTAGTATTGGTCGCGGAAGTGTATTACCCCAACCAAAGGGCCAGCACGCCGATCATGTCCGGTGGGCTTTCACGACAATATATGCCCAGAACTTTGGATGGATATAAGTATACCCACGCAATAGTCTGTGCTTTTAACAGGGATGGGAAACTGGTGTGGGATAATTGCTTGACAATTAAAGATTTAACTAGCTACGATTTGCAGGAAATGGTGCAGGTTACGCCTGTGGATGATTATTTCGTATTAGCCTATCCCCAGGACGGCGATATTCATACAGAGGTAATCAGGAGGAATACGGTGGTAGTTGAAAACGAAAAATTCAAGATTAACCCGAAGTCTGAAAAAGAAAAAGTCCTCAATAATGAGGACGGATATTTGTCTCCATGGTATGGTCAATACTTTCTTGCTTATGGAATGCAGCGCATCGGCTCGTCACCAATCGGAGAGGGGCGTGAAGTATTTTATATTAACAAATTGACCTACAATACCACATTGATTGGTAAGAATGTGGGTACCGAAGAAGCTTCAAGACCAAGATAAGCAGGATTTTAATCCACCATCCAGATATGGTCGGCTTCATATCCCTGCTCTTTCCATTCAACCTGTACCCGTTGACTTTCCAGGGTATTCACTTTCATACCCACATAATTGGGCGCTATCGGCAATTCACGGTTGTAACGACGATCGATCAGTACCAGCAGTTCTACCATCTTAGGTCGGCCAAAGGCCGTCATAGCGTCCATTGCAGCCCTCACCATGCGTCCGCTGGCTAAGACGTCATCTATGAGGATAACTCTTTTGCCTTCAATCAGAAACGGGATATTGGTTTTGTTCGGAACGAGCGGAGAATCTCGGCGTCTGAAATCGTCGCGATAAAAAGTAGCATCAAGTTGCCCGAAAAGAACATTCAGGCCGGTATGCTGGTTTAGTTCAGCAACAATACGTTCGGCGAAAAATATACCACGTGGTTGCAGGCCCATCACAACGGAATTGCTGAAGTCCTGGTGATTTTCAATAAGTTCCTGACATAACCGTTTGGTCATGATCTCCAGAAGGGGGCTACTAAGCAGTAATCGTTTTTGGGGCATGTTCAATTTTGCCTGATTTTTAGCCTAAATTAAGTCCTCAATCACTAAATCAAAAATTATTATTGAGAATGCACGGCATATAATTGAAAAAAATCAAAGGTCGCAGCAATTTTGCAAGATCATTCGATTCTCCAATTTATTCACTAATTCAATCATTCACTAATAAATAAAATGAAGTATCTTATTGTAGGCTTAGGAAATATTGGACCCGAATATGCGCTCACACGCCATAATGTGGGCTTTATGGTTTTGGACAGATTAGCCGCGGCCAACGACTTTAAGTTTTCCTTTGAAAAACTGGCATATGTTGCGGAGCTGAAATATAAAGGGCGCCAAATCTACTTTATTAAGCCGACAACCTACATGAACCTGAGCGGGAAGGCTATGCGGTATTATATGGATCAGTTTAAAATCCCAGTTGAAAATACCCTTGTCGTGGTTGACGAGCTTCAGCTTGACTTCGGAACGCTTAGACTTAAACCAAAAGGAAGTCACGGAGGGCATAATGGTTTAAAAAACATAGAAGAATTGTTGTCGACATCTCAATATCCGCGTCTGAGGTTCGGAATAGGTAATAATTTTCCGAGAGGAAGGCAGGTAGATTATGTTTTGAAGTCCTTTTCCGACGTAGAACTGTCAGAATTACCTTTATTTTTAGACAAGGCCGGGGAGATGGTACTTTCGTATTGTACTTTGGGGGTACAAATGACGATGAATAATTATAACCAATGATAGGACTTTTTAAAGATAATGTAATTATTTCAAGATTGGCAAATATTTTGTAACTCGCATCTGATTCCGAATAAAGTTTTGTGATAAGAAGAATGTGTTCCTAATTATCAGCTTGTTTAGCATTTTTATGTCATAATATTGCAAATATAATTCTGTTTAGTGGTTTTGTATTAATTTGTAATTTCAAAATTTGTTATGACCTTTGCATAACAAACAACAAAAATAAAAATTGAATTAAACCATGAAATCGTCAAATAAAAATTCTATATTTGCATTAATATTAGGCCTTGTACTTGTAACTAGCAATCAAGGCGCATTTGCCGGAAACGGTGAAGGAATTGAAAAACAACTTGTAGCGGGAATTTCAAAAGCATCTGAAATTGAATTTTCTTCGTATATAGAGCAAACGCTGCCTGTATTCACAAAAGAGGGAAATTGGAGTATAATTGAGAAAGTTGTGACTTTGTATAATCAGTCTCCGTCAGAAATCAGAACGTTGAATCAACAAGAGATTCATGATTTCAACAATGCCGTAGCTGAGTTAGGAAGTAAGCTTGAAAATGTAAATAGTAAAGAAGCTGACCAATGGAAGTCAAATCTTTATAAAACTGCATCTTCGGTAAGATTTGTAAAAAACTTTGATTTAAATTCACTTGTATCTGACGATCTGGTAATTGGAAATGAAACTCCAAGAACTTTTGTAAGTCTGTAATTTAAGTCAAGAAAGATAATAAAAGGTTAAGGGTTTAGGAATAGTCAGTATAAAGCCGTCTCTATGAGGTGGCTTTATCTTTTTACAGGCACTGCGTATATCTCCACCCTGCGATTATTACGTCGTTGTTCTTCTGTCGGAATCGTTGATTCAGGTTGGCTGGAACCAACGCCACTCTCTGCTATCCGGGATGGCTCGATGCCTTTTTCCAACAAATACTTTTTGGTTTCCAAAGCTCTTGCGTTCGACAACGCCAGGTTTTTGTCAAAGCTACCCACATTGTCTGTATGGCCTTTCACAAGAATATTATAGCCCGGGTTGTTTTGGAAATAGCGCACCGCTGAATCCAGTTTGCTTTTAGAGGGACCGTCCAACGTTTCTGTACTTTGTGGA
Organism: Dyadobacter sp. HNCC25DJ184; assembly: GCF_056895215.1. Classification (NCBI taxonomy): domain Bacteria; kingdom Pseudomonadati; phylum Bacteroidota; class Cytophagia; order Cytophagales; family Spirosomataceae; genus Dyadobacter; species Dyadobacter sp. HNCC25DJ184. The sequence goes on from NZ_JBXHAQ010000001.1 coordinate 35,597, forward strand.
AAGAATATCGTGACAAGCGGCAGGGAATATGTTTGTTCGCTCAGGCTTATCAGCGATTTGATTTCTTCATATCTGCTATTCGTATTAACTGGTATACTTTTGGACTGAAAGCCGTTCACGCTAGCCGTGACTCTGTAATTCTCATATGGAGCAAGTTCCAAACTATAAATGCCCTGACTGGTTTTCGTTTCCGTTACCAAAGATTGGTCTTTTGCTTTCACAACGCGGATATCCACGTTATCGACAGGATTCAAATTTTTGCTGTCATAAACTCGGCCCGTCACCGTTACCGTATTTTTTCCTTGTCTCGGTTGGGATTTTTCTTCAACAACGGGCTGGTTAACAGGTACTTCGGCTACCACTTCTTCCTCTTTTTCAGGGGCTTTTATCAAGGTTCGGTAACTTCTGCGAATAAAAACCGGTGTCATTACACGATCATATAAGCGGATCAATGCAACAGAACCGGCACTTGCTTCGTGACCCGCAATGAGATCATCCTGAAAAATGTTAAGCACCTGATCGGCGTCCAATATTCCTTCGCTGCCCAAATCGCTGAACTCTACTTTAGATAACCCATTGATATACATTTTGATGATTTTCGTATCAAAATCGCGGGAATACACGAAATGGACATATCTATCCACCTTCACCGGAGCATTTTCACTGACGGCCAGATTGAAGAAATTCAGTTTTCCGTCATATATATAGCATCCGAAATCGCTTTTTCTGTTCTTAAAATCCAGCACGCGTTTCCAGGTATCCAGCGTGGACATTTTGAAGAAAATCTCGACGGTAAAAGACTTGTTTAGAAAACCGACTGCCTCCGTGTTGTTGAACTGCAAGCCACTGTTCGCAGCAAATTGATACACCGTCCGACTTATGTCCTCTGACCCGGGAAGTTTTTCTTTGACAAACTGACCCGCTTCGCCCAATTTTTTGAGTTGTGGCCCCCCTTGTTCGATTGGACTTAAACCGTTGTTGAAATCATAGGTCCATTGTTTTTGAGCGTAAGTGCGACTTATTAAGGCAATTGTGAAAAATATGATCTGGAAATTTCTTGTTAGCATATTCAAAATTATAAAAAACGTAGGGGTATCGGGAACTCCGTTGCTTATTTTTGCTGTCAAATTACTCTCTTGTGAAGAATATTGGTATTGGTTTAATGTTTTCGATTCTATGGGCGTCGGCCTCCGTGGCTACCAAATTTGGTATCATGTCGGCACCGCCTCTTATTCTGGCCAACGTTCGTTTTTTTATTGCCGGAATTCTCCTTCTCGGTTTTGTTTATCTTTTTAAACGTGGTGATACAGTGCGTTTGCCCAACCGAAAAGAACTGTTTCAACTTGCTCTTTTCGGTTTTCTCAATACAACGCTGTATCTCGGATTATATGTCTACGCGATGAAATATACTGCTGCCGGTATCGGAAGTTTGGCGGTTTCGACCAATCCTTTGCTCATTGTTCTTTTTTCTTCGTGGTTGTTGAACCGTCCTGCGTCGCCGATGGACTGGGTAGCTATTGTGTTGGGAATGGCGGGAGTAGGAGTGGCTACATATCCATTGCTGGATGGTGCGACAACAAGTCCATTGGGTATTTTAATTTTGCTGACAAGCATGATTTCAGTATCAGCTGCGAGTGTTTATTATAGCTCAGTTAAGTGGGAGCTGTCAAATCTATTGATCAACGGGTGGCAAGTCTTTCTGGGAGGGATATTTTTGCTACCGATAACCCTACTTTTTGCAGACTTTGCTCAGGTGAAATGGGATATGCACTTTTGGGCTTCTGTGTTGTGGCTGAGCCTTGCGGTTTCCGTGGTCGGGTTGATCTGCTGGTTTTATCTGTTGCGGATAGATACCGTAAAGGCGTCACTATGGTTGTTTCTATGCCCTCTTTTTGGATTTATTTTCGCGTGGTGGCTTATGGATGAGCCATTTACACTATATACCCTGTTTGGCACGATCCTCGTAATAAGCGGATTATATACCGGCCAGCGATTGAAATTGAAACGCTGACCGGAAGAAAATTTTTGGTACAAAAGAATGGCTTGGCAAAAACCCTATATCTCGATTTCTCCCCGCAAATACAATTTGGCCTCGCCGCCAATCGAAACTCTGTCGCCGAGCAGTTCGCAATGAAGGCTTCCGCCTCGTTTTGATATCTGTTTGGCCGAGAGCGTAGTTTTTTCTAATTTTTCAGCCCAATATGGAATAAGCGTGGTATGAGCTGAGCCAGTCACAGGATCTTCGTCGATACCTGATTGCGGGGCAAAGAAGCGGGATACAAAATCAACTTCGTCGCCGGGTGCTGTGATGATAATACCACGGGCAGGAATCGTTGACAAAACAATGATGTCGTATTCGAGCTCGCGCAGCTCTGTTTCGCTTTCCAAAACGACCATATAGTCTGTCTTACCTTTGAAAACTTCCGTTATAGTTCCGGATTGCAGGCATTCGATAAGTGCTGGTGGGGGAACGGCAATATGATACAAGTCGGTCGGGAAATTCAGAAGGAATAAATTGTCCTTGCGCGCAACCTGAAGTTCACCGCTCTTCGAATCAAATATGATAACGTCTCCCTGATAGTCGGTCAGTGTAAAGATCACAAAAGCAGCAGCCAACGTGGCATGGCCACACAGGTCGACTTCTACCGTTGGCGTGAACCAGCGGATATGGTATCCTTTTTCAGTGGGTATATAAAAGGCAGTTTCCGCCAGGTTGTTTTCAGCTGCGATTTTGACTAGCGTTTCATCAGGCAGCCATTCTGACAAAGGAACCACTGCGGCCGGGTTTCCTTCAAACAACGTATTGGTAAATGCATCGATCTGGTATAACGGTAGCTTCATGTAAAAATGGATTAAGGAAGTCCAAGGTATTAAAAAATTGTTTCTTTAATAAATACATTTTGGGAAAAGAATGTTATGTAACTGATTTTAGAAAATCTGTCACTTTTTTAACTGCCTGGTTTACGACCGTTTGTTTAGCAGCCTGAGATATACCGCATTAGTCCACCCAAATCCTTCCTGGATTTCATATTCTCCGCCTCCAGCCAAGAGGTTTGTGTCTGCTACATTATATTTCTCAAGCATCTTGTGACTATGTCTGAATTCCTTATCCAAAAGGGCAAGCCAATTGGAACGGAGCTCGTTGGCTGTTCTATGGAAATTATAGTTTCTAAGTCCCTTATAAGCAATCCATTGCAATGGAGCCCATCCATTTGGAGCGTCCCATTGCTGACCTGATTTTACAGTCGTGGTCAGCAAGCCGCCGGACTTTAAAAGATTGAGTCGAATATAGGCGCGGATATAATGTGATTGAGCTTTTGTGGCGAGCTTGAAAAATAATGGAAACGCACCAGCCAATGATATGCTGGATGAGAAATTGCGTTGCTTAAAATCATAGTCCATGAAATAATGGCGCTCTTCATTCCAGAAATACTTCTGAATAGCCTTACTGCGTTGGTTCGCTGCGTTTTCGAAGATTCGCGAATTGGTATGGTCTTCATTCAGCCAATACGCTTCGGCTAATGTTTTCTCGAGAAAATACATTAGACAATTTAAGTCAAGCGGGATGATACTGGTGGTCTTAATGGTGGCAAAATCATCTTCCGTTTCAAACCAGCGGCTACTGAAATCCCAACCAGACTCTGCGGCTGCCCTTATATCCCTGAAGGTCTCTTCCGGCACTTTATCCAAGTGTTTTTGAGCTTCAATCGCCAACTCGATATCTTCGCGGTATGCTTCTGGTCGGGGACTGGCTTTATCGTCCCAATACCGGTTAAGTTTTACTCCGTCCGGCAAATATACTACTCGACGATATCCGGTATAGTCTTCGGGTTGTGAGCCCCCAACGTTCATCCAGTAGTCATATTCAGTTCTAAGCTGGGGAAGATATTTTTTAATGATTTTTTTCCCTTCAATTTCACTGAAAAGATTCACCATCAGGGAAAAAAATGGCGGCTGGGAGCGGCTAAGATAATAGGTGCGGTTTGCGGTCGGGATATAACCGAATTTGTTGATCAGGAAAGCAAAATTCTCTATCATTCCCTCAATCAGATCAGTACGTCCACTCTCTTTCAATCCGAGCATGGTGAAATAGCTGTCCCAATAATATATTTCTCTGAAACGCCCACCTGGTACCACATATGGATGAGGCAAAGGGATGAGCGAGCCCCCACTTTCCTGATTTTCAGGTCTCCGAACCAAGTCCGGCCACAACCTGATAATATACTCTTCGGTAGTATCTTCCGGATTGGGCTGGAATTCAGATTTGATTTCTTCCGGAACTTTAAAATGTTCCAAAACAAAATCGGAAATATCGAACCCCTCCTTATCTTTTTCATGGTGGTACTGTTCAATAATGTAAACAGTATCGTGAAGGGGGATACAATCGGCAAATGTTTTGGAATCCTGAAATACAAAGCTATTCTGAACATCCGCAAATAACGAGCCGTACAGGTCCTCTGGAGATATGTACGATTGATTGTAGCTATGTGCTGATGAGGTGGATGTAAGCAAAGTTGAAGTCGTTCTTAGAGTTAACAATAACTTCTGATACTCCCTAAAAAATCACGCCAGTACATCGAGTCCGTTAAGGCGCGTTTTGCTATTTTGCCTCCTGAAACTGCAATTTTGGTAGGCGTAATGCATTTTCAATCAGCTTTATTTCCACATCCAGAATACCTGCCTCTGATACAGCGTCAATTTTTTCAAAATCATCCTCAGGCTTGTGGTAATCGTCGTGACCACCCGTGTGAAAAAACAGCACGGGGATTCCCTTCGCATAAAATGAACCGTGATCTGAGCCACCACTTCCTGCATTATCCGTGAAGAACTTGATATTGCCTTTCACATCCTTAAAAACCTCCGGCCAAACAGGACTTGTACCATATCCGCCGATTCCAACGCCGCGTTCTGCATTATACCTGCCGATCATATCCATATTGGTCATGAAATTGATATTGGCTAATGGCAAAGTCGGGTTATTGACAAAATGTCTTGATCCTTGTAAGCCCAACTCTTCTGCCCCGAAGGCGATGAATAGAAAATTACAGGACTCCTTTACATCATTTTCAGTAAAATATCTTGCAAGCTCCAGCAGGCCGGCTACTCCCGAGGCGTTATCATCGGCGCCGTTGTGGATTTTCCCTTCTGGCTTTTCGTCTTTTGAGCTACCTTGTTTTCCTAAACCTAAATGGTCAAAATGGGCTCCGATTACTACCGTACTGGAGGCGTTATTGTCTAAAAAACCGATGACGTTTTTGGCTGGTCTGAGGCTATCTGGAACCACAACTCTCCTCACTTTCGCTGTAAAGGGCTGATAAAAGCCATCTGTTCCCATCGGTTTGATATGGAGTTTTTTAAACTGTTTAGCCACATACTCAGCCGCTTTTTCATTTTCCTTACTGCCCGTACCACGGCCTTTCATTTTGTCAGAAGCCAGATACTGAATGTGTTTGCTAATGTTTTGGGGACTAGGGAGGGCTGATTGGCCAAAGGAAACGATACTAACTAAAAGGAAGGAAAGTGCAAGAAAGCTTTTCATGAAAAAGAATAAATGACAGAATATCGGCAAAAATAGCCAGCAGGATGGAAGGTTCAAAATAGGGGCAGGCTTTATCGTAGCGCAAAAACCATCAAGTAAACTGTTTTGTAATAAAAGCCGAATGTAATATTTAGTTAATTCGGTAGGTAAGGTGCTTAACAGGTTAGTCTCCTATTGTTCCTTTTTATTATTTGAATTTTTTGCGTTGTATCGGAAGAGCATAAAACTAATAATTCCCTGACCGAAAGCTGTCACCCATACGTTGCCTTCATATCTGGGGACAATACTAAAAACCAGTAGCGTAATAAAAAAAACTCCTGCTGCCCATAGAAGCTGGCCTTTTAAGCTGTTCATTATATTGTCAGATAAGATTTAAGTATTAGACATGCGGATCCATGATATTGTCACATCTTGTATTGGGGAGCTATCATCATAAAAAATACCCGAATCAAATGAATGACCGGGTATTTTGAACCTTCAGGAGAAGCGTTTTAAGGTTTTGAGAGTAGGATGCATTTCCGTTATTTTGCCAGCCATTTGTATTTCAACCTTTTTCATGAAAAAACGCTACCAGGTTCTTCTTGCACTTTCCCTTCTTTCTGTCATTACTTTTCTGGATCGTATAGCGATTAGTGTGGCAAGCCCCAAAATCATGGCTGATCTTGGCATCAGCAAGGAGCAGTTGGGTTGGGTTTTGGGGATTTTTGCTCTAGCTTACGGCGGATTTGAAATTCCAACCGGACTGTTAGGCGATAGGCAGGGTGCCAAAAAAACCTTAATCCGTGTCGTCCTATGGTGGTCTGCGTTCACCGTTTTGACGGGTTTCGCTTCTGGTTTCGGGATGCTGATGCTGGTCCGCTTTCTTTTTGGAATTGGTGAAGCAGGAGCGTATCCCAATTCCTCTATCGTTCTTTCGAAATGGTTTCCAGCCATAGAGCGCGCACGTGGGCAAGCCTGGATTTGGTCGGCCAGTAGGGTCGGCGGTGCGTTGACTCCATTTTTTGTAATCCCGATTCAGGATCATTTCGGGTGGAGGGCCACATTCTACGTCCTTGGCGCATTGGGCCTGATCTGGGTTATATGCTGGTATTTCTGGTTTAAGGAAGAACCCACCGAAATGAAAGGTGTGAGCCAGCAAGAATTGACCGAAATATTAACCCAAAGAAATTTACCAGAAGGCGGTCATAAGTTCTCATGGCAAATATTCCGGAATACCAATTTGTGGTTGCTGATGGCGATGTATTATTGCTATGCATCCGGGGCATTTTTTTTCCAGGCCTGGTTGCCGACTTACCTCCAGAATGGGAGGGGGCTGAACGATCAGGATATGTCTTTTATCACATCGTTTTCATTTGTGTTAGGAGCAATTGGTTGTTTGTCAGGAGGATATGTTTGTGACTATATGGTTAAACGGGTCGGACCGCGCTGGGGGAGGGCTTCCGTTGCGCTGACCGGTCTGGGACTTTCCGGAGCTTTTATGCTTATTTCGGTTTTGACAAATGACAATACGACTGCTACAGTGTTACTTTCTGCAGGTTTGGGGCTGATGGACTTCACAATTCCCGCATCCTGGTCGACAGCGATGGATATTGGTGGCAAGAACGCAGGAACAATTACGGGTGCTATGAATACTGCCGGTTTGCTGGGAGGTACGATTAACACCATCAGTTTCGGATATCTGGTAACGGCTTTTGGAAATAACTACAATGCGCCGGTGGTGATTCTTGCAGTACTATTAATCATAGGCGCCCTTCTCTGGCTAAAAATTGACTCAACCAAAAGAATTATATTGAAGGCATAAGCGTTCCAAAATTCATACCTGTCCACATACCTGATGTTCAAACAATTTGCTATCGCGCGCTTCATGATTGGATTTATCGTTTTCATCTTGGCGTATATGGTGGCCAGTTTATCTTACGATATATTCTTTCATTTTCTAACAGTCGGGATGTTCTTTCTATCCCTTTGGATCATGCACGAGGCGCAGTTGGGACATAAAGAAGAGCTTGCGAAAAAAGACGTTGAATTGGAAGAAAAGCTTGCTGAAATGCAGGAAATATTAGATCAAAGAGAGGGAGATATCGAGTTTTTGCATCAGGAATTGATAGCTGCCCGAGGAGAGAATCGTGGGGAATAAACGTATGGAGTTTCAATGTGTCAAGCAAAGAGATAAGGTCGCAAAAGGTGCCAATGACAACACTTTGAGACCTCATCTCTTTACCTTATCTGCTTTACGGGCAATTGTTCAAAAGAACTAAAAGCGAACTCCTAACTCCTAACAGCCAACCGCTATTTCAACAGCTCCTTATACACCACATCCATAATCGCCGTGCGGATATTGAGCTGTGAGATTTTGTTGTTTTCGCGGGTAGGGTATACGCGGTTTGACAGGAATACGTAATTGAGTCCCCAGGCAGGATCTGCCCAGGTCATAATTCCGGTATATCCTGTATGCCCAAAACTGGACGGACTTGCATATCTCGGTGCATTTCCCGTGTATTTGAAGGTAGGCTTGTCAAAACCGATACCCCGACGGCTTCCCAGTTCCGGATATTGATATCTTGTAAACTCGATCAGCGCATCCTGGCTAAGCAATTGTTGTCCGCCATAATAACCTCTTTGCAGATACATTTGCCAAACTTTCATCACGTCATTGGAAGTCCCGAATAAACCGGCATGACCGCTCAAACCTCCCAGCATAGCAGCTGCTTCGTCATGTACCTGGCCGTGCAATTGAGTCATCCTAAAGAAAGTATCGCGTTCAGTTGGAACGATATCTTCCAATTTGTAAAAACGTTTTGGGTTGAAAGTGAGACTATTAGCGCCCAATTCGTGGTAGAAATGGTTTTTGACATAATCCTCAAAATTTTCACCCGTCAGCCTTTTTACGATTTGTGGATATAGAATAAAAGAAAGGTCACTATATACATATCCTTCTTCAGGATTGAGCGGAGAGTCCTTGATGCCTTTGAATAGTTTTTCAGCATATTTTTTATGGATATACAGACTATCGTCAACCACGGAAATCGGATATTTGGCCGACTTTTTGGTACTGAAAGTATTCTTCTTCCAGCTTCCGTCCGGATTTTTTGCTTCTTTCCAGAATACAATAAATGCCTTTAAACGAGCACTATGTGTAAGAACTCTTCGCCATTGCAGATCTGCTTTGTTGGATTTTTTGAAATCTGGCAGATATTCTTTCATTGTCGCGTCCAGATCAAATTTTTTCTGATCATAAAGGCTCATCAATGCCAATGTGGAGGCCGTGATCTTAGTGACAGAAGCCAGATCGTACAAATCAGTCAGCTTCACCATTGCATTGCCTTCGTAGGTATGCTTTCCATATGCTTTTCTGAAAAACACCTTCCCGTCTTTGGCTAATTGAACAACACAACCCGGGGTAGCCTTTTGCGTGATGGCCAGATTTGCTATCGAGTCAATTTTGAAAGTGATGATCTTAGAGTCAAGTCCCAATTCCTCAGGAATAGTATATTTTAAACGGCCCAGTGCAGGAGTCTGAAATCCTGCTCCATATAGAAAGTTTTCATTGACAGTTACCGGTAACTTTCCTTCTGCTGGAATTGCTCCGAAAATTAATTGTGCTGATAGATCTTGTGTGAACTGCGTCAACTGATATCCCATCACCAATGCCCTTGCCTTTTCAGTTGAAGGCATTTTGTTTAAGGCATATGGATTTCCAAAAATCGAAACAACAGCTTTTCCAGTACCCATCAGTTCTTCCAAAGCCTTCTTCATTGGGTCTGTTAGTCCATAACTTGCTTTTGGTGAGATACTTGATAGATGTACGCCCACTAAGACGAGATTATAATTCGCTAACTTTTTCTTTAATGCTGTGATCTGGTCGTCAGTTGCTTTGGCGGGGACATAGTAATGGTCAACGGTAGTATACAGTTCAAGCGTTTTCTGGAATGTTGTCGTAGTATCGATACCGACAGAAACTGAAGCGATTTTCAAAGTATCCAGATTCCGGAGTGGCAACAGATCATTGTTGTTTTTAAGGATCGTCAGTGCCTTTTCGGTCAATAGCCGATTGGTCACTTCTGCTTCTTTCGGATTCAGATCTTCGTAAAGATTTTCCAGTTTTACTAGTTGGAATCTGTTCACGCCCGCCCAAGCCTTGGCTTCCAGTACTTTCCGGCAGCGAAAATCAATCTCGGCCTGGCTAATTTTGCCTTCCGCTATGCTCTTCTTGATTTCAGCAATGGATTTAGTGACATCTTCAGTGAATTCCAGAACATCCATTCCCGCTTCCAGGCCCATAGCATCGGCTTTTCCATCCGGAAAATATTTGGTCACACCTTTCATATTCATGGCATCTGAGTACACAAGTCCTTCAAAACCAAGATCATGACGAAGCAAATTGGTTACTATGGGTTTGGAAAGAGTAGACGGTAAATTTGGTGTTTTGTCAAGCGCAGGTATACTCAGATGGGCGATCATGGTACCGCTTAATCCGTTGTTGATCAATACCTTGAATGGATATAGTTCTAAAGTATCAAGTCTCTCCCTGGAATGCGCTATTAATGGCAAATCAAAATGGGAGTCCGTTCCAGTATCGCCATGGCCCGGGAAATGTTTCGCACTGGTTAACAGTCCGTTTTCCTGCATTCCGAGCATATATGCAACCGCTTTTTCGGCTACTTTGTATTTATTCTCGCCAAAAGAACGGAAGCTGATCACAGGATTATTGGGGTTATTATTGACATCGGCAACTGGCGCGAAATTAATATTGACACCCAGTCTTCTAGCCTGACGAGCCAGCTGATTACCCATTGTGTATATCAATTCATTATGTCCCTGAATGGCACCGAGCGTCATTTGATATGGATATCTGACCGTGCTGTCGATCCGCATGGCAAGCCCGAATTCCGCATCCATCGCAATCAGCAACGGAACCTTTGATATTGACTGAAAATAATTGGTCAGTTTTGCCTGGGGAACGGGTCCGCCCTGAAAGAAAACCACACCGCCAATTTTGTTTTCCCTGATCAGTTTTTCGACAGCAGCCGGGTTACTGGTTTTTGGGTCTATAAGGGCTCGTTTGGTATCTGAAACCGCCGCCACCATAATTAACTGGGCTATTCTCTCATCAGGAGTGAGGGAATTAAAAACAGAATCGACCCAAAATTTATTGGTATTCAAAAATGGCGGAGGCGTACTGATTTGAGCCTTTAAAATTCCGGTTGTAGAAATTGATAGGGAAAAGAGAAATAGCAGGATTTTTTTCATGAGATAGGAATAACGGAAACACGTTTCCAAAGTTTGGAAAACAAACGCAGGATTGCAAGCGGCTTTCGGCTATCAGCAGTAGGCAATCGGCCTCGAATATTGAATATGCGCCGGAGTTAGAATTGTCTTTTGAAGAAGACTCCCCTAAGACGAAGTCCTAAATATATCTCGGAACAATCCGGAATTCCGGAATTATCCATTGAAAGCCGACTGCCGAAGTTCAACTAAAACACCAACCCTAAAAGCAATCCACATATGATGATGGCATATGAGGGGAACTTGGTAAATGACAGCACCAATAACGTAGCGAGGACGGTCAATAGGGGTTGTATTTGTGAAGACATGGGCTCAAAAAGTGTGACGCCGGCTGCGATAGTCAATCCGCAGCTGGTGGCGTGGATTCCGGATAATGAGGCTCTTATTCCTCGATATTTTTTGAGTTGATCCCAAAATGGGTATGCGAAAAAGATGAAGAAAGTGCCGGGTAAGAATATACCTGCTGTCGCCACAAACCCTCCTAACATGATCCCGCCAACGCCATATTCCTGCATAGACATCGATCCGACAAAAGTAGCAATAGAGAATACCGGACCCGGAACAACCTGTGTGAGTGCCATGCCGGATAAGAATTCCTGATTGGTGAGGTAATGCTTAAACTCCACAAACTCGTTATATAAAATCGGAATCAGTACCTGACCGCCGCCGAAAACAAGGCTGCCGTTACGGTAAAAATTCTCGAAGAGCCTGACAGGCAAGGACTTGGTAATTGTTCCGACAACTGCCGCAGCGATGAGTACTGATATCCAGAAAATGATCGGTCGCCAGGAGATACGGATCGGTTCCTTCTCCATCATTTCCAGTTGACGGTATTTCATAGACGAAATAATCCCCCCCGAAATGATCAGAACCGGGGTCATATAGGGAGAAGGGTATAGATAAGCCAATATAATGGATATGATCAGCAGCCCCCAGTCTTGCCTGTTGGAGATTACCTTTCGGGTGATATTGTATCCACCAAAAAGAAGAAATGCTACTGCCATTGGAGCTACGAAACGCGTGAAAGACAAGGAGATAGCTTTGCTTTCGAGATAGTGAATGCCTACTGCAGCAAGCGTCATGAAAAACATCGCCGGCAACGACCATACAATCAGCGTAAGATAGGCGAGTGGTTGTCCGCCAATTTTTAACCCAAGTGCTGTGACTGTTTGCGTAGAACTCGGTCCGGGAAGAACCTGACAAAGCGCTTGCAGTTCAAGCAACTCTTTTTCGGTAACATATCTGCGCTTGTGAACGAGGCGCTCGATCATCATCATGAGGTGAACCTGAGGACCTCCGAATGCCGTAAAAGACAGCAAAAGGATATCCATCAGATAGATAAAATACCGAAACCGACGTACAGGATGGCTCAAAGCGGAATATTAGTTACTGCAAAGAAACGGCAACCTGGGTTAAAAATCTATGACTTTTCTCCATGTTGCCGATTCTTTTGTCCGACTTTTTATTATTTTTTTAATCCTAATTCTCTAAGTCGCTCATCCAGAAATTCTCCTGCTGTCATGTCGGTATATAGTTTGGGATGTTGGGCGTCAACGCAGCTTTCGAGGCAGGTCAGATCCATGTCGGCTCTCGGGTGCATAAAGAACGGAATGGAATATCGGGACGTACCCATTTTTTCTCGCGGTGGATTGACCACCTGATGGATCGTCGATTTTAGTTTATGATTCGTCAGTCTATCGAGCATATCGCCGACGTTAACTACAATTTGATCAGGAAGTGCCGTGATGGCGATCCACTTGCCATCTCTTCTCAATACTTCGAGTCCTTCAGCACTGGCGCCCATTAAAAGTGTAATCAGGTTGATATCTCCATGCGCTGCTGCACGTACTGCTCCTTCTGGTAACAGATCCGGATTTTCGATCGGGAAATAGTGTAAGGCACGAAGCAGGCTGTCGCCATTCGCAACTTTGGCCTCGAAATAGTCCTCTGGCAAATTCAGATAAAGGGCTATGGCGCGAAGCAGCGTCTTGCCCGCGTTTTCGAAAGTTTGATATACTTCCTGAGTATATTGTTTAAAGTCCGGACGGTCTTCCGGGAAAACGTTTCCGGGCATACTGCCGGTTGGGTTCGGCTGGCCGACATGGTAAAATTCCTTCAGGTCGGCAACTTTAAAGCCTTTTGCTGTTTCTCTACCCTTGCTTACGTAGCCGCGCTGGCCATGCAATTCGGGGAATTCATATTTCCGTTTCTGTTCTTCGGGTTGCGAAAAGAAGTCTTGAACAGACCTATATAGTTTATTTCTGAGATCTTCGGAAAGGCCGTGATTTTTAAGCGCCACAAATCCGATATTGGTAAATGCCGCGCCAAGATCTTCGACAAATTTCTGTTTTTGCAGCGCTGTGCCGGTCGAGAAATCAGCCAAATCGAGTGACGGTACTTCGTCTAACAATGCTGGTTCCATAGTTTGTGTTTTTTTCTGCAAAGTATAAAACAATATGCCTTAGTGGCAAATTAAACATCGGCTTTCGGCAATCAGTGGTCGGCTATCAGCCATCGGCGTTCAAGCTTCCCGTTCCAACTATACTTGACCACCTTCGCCGAGCATGCGTCCAAACTGGGTGTCTCTAAGAAAAAATGACAAATCCTGACCACAAATGACAATACTTCAATGGCCTTCTTTTACTATTTTTGCCGACATATGGCACGGAAGAAAGCAGGCACTTCAAAGACAACTAAAAGTAAGTATTTAAAACCATTGCCACCTAAGGGCTGGCTAATTGTCGCGGCTGTCGTAGCTGTTATCGGGGGTATTATTTGGTATTCAGACACCTCGAATGAGAATGACTGGGAATTTATTTCCAAATTCGGGATCAAGCTGCCACTGAAATATGCCGTTCACGGGATCGATGTATCTCACCACAACGCAAAAATTAACTGGGATAAGCTAAAAGACAGCCGTTCAGAAAAAGCAGGAATTGATTTCGTGTATATCAAAGCTACTGAAGGTGCCACGCATCTGGATCGGCAGTTCAAACGCAACTGGGCAGAAGCAAAAAGGGTAGGACTGCGTCGGGGTGCTTATCACTTCTATAATCCACGGGTAATGTCGGACCGTCAGGTTGCCAATTTTATCGCACAGGTGGATATGGCTGACGGCGATTTACCCCCTGTTCTGGATCTGGAGACCAGTGCCGGGAAGCCCGATGATATCATTATAAAAGGTGTGAAAAACTGGCTGGAACAGATTGAGCAGCACTACGGTATGAAGCCGATCATCTATGTCAACGAGCATTATTATAATAAGTATATAGAAGGCAATTTCGACGAATATCCATTATGGTTAGCAGGCTACTCACGTAGTCATATCAACGATCTGGCCAACGACGCGCATGTTCTTTTCTGGCAACACAGCGAAAAAGGCTGGGCTGACGGGATCCGGGGATTTGTGGACTACAATGTGTTTTTGCAGGAGCCGGGGGATTGGGAGAGTTTGGGGAAGTAAGATATTGAAAAAGCACCTTAGCTGTCCATGATTCAGAATAGGTAAGGTGCTTTTTCAATAATAACTCTTGGAATGGATCACCTAAACCAACGGCTCCTGCTGGCTAAGACAATGAAAACTTCCTTGCCCCCAGATGATCTCAGTGGCCAGAAGCGGGATTATTTTCTTTTCAGGAAAAGCAGCGTCAAGTATGTCAAGCGCAACCTGGTCATTTGGATTATTGAAAACAGGCACAATTACGCCGGCGTTGCATATTAGAAAGTTTGCATATGAGCCCGGCGTTCTGAAATCGTCGATTACGACTGCTTTCGGCATCGGCAATTCGATCACGTTCAACTGTTTGCCATTCAGTAAACGCGTATTCTTTAACATTTTCAGGTTCGTGTCGAGGATCTGGTGGTTTTCATCATTGACATCATTTTCAACGCAGGCCACCACCGTATCTTGATTTACAAAGCGCGTTGTGTCGTCTATATGGCCGTCTGTATCATCACCGGCAATACCGTCTTCAACCCAGAGTACCTGCTCGGTTCCATAATAGTCAAACAGATATTGTTCGATCTGACTCTGAGTCAAATGCGGGTTTCGGTTTGGGTTTAGAAGGCATGACTTGCTGGTCAAAATACTGCCGGCCCCGTTAAATTCCACAGATCCGCCCTCCATGATAATTCCCGGTGTTACGTAAGGTAAACCCAGATACGAAGCTATCGCCTGTGGCGTTTCGTTGTCGTTGTCGTATGGTGGATATTTGCCTCCCCACGCATTATGTCCCCAGTCCACGATCATCTTTTCTTTTGTTTCAGAATTGATCAGAAATGCAGGACCGTGATCACGGCACCAGGCGTCGTTGGTCGGCTTGACGAGGTATTCAATTTTGTTTAAATCTACTCCGATCGCGTCCAGTTCCGATACAATGAAACCCTTCAGATTCTCATCATTCACAACTATACCCACATTTTGCCGTTCCGTGATAGCCTTGATAAAAGCGAGATACTGAGGTCGCATTTTTGCCAGCTTGTCTCCCTGCCACGACGCATCGTTGTGCGGGAAAGTGAGCCAGGTAGCCCTTTGAGGGTGCCATTCTGCGGGAAATGTGAATCCCAAAGATTTGGGAGTTGGGGTGAAGTTGATCTGCGACACGGTATATTCTGCTGTTTGTTAAATCAAAACTGGAGAACAAAGGTCGCAAAGGTTTGGCGAAAACTATATGCTCGATTTTTCTAAATACAGCTCGTCTTCGTTTCTTTAAATAGAAACATAGATTTGTTCTGTTCCTGAATATGGTATATATGAAGAATGTGTATGTATTAAGACAGTTGTTCGTGCTTCTTAAAAAAAGAAGGGTGCCCTAAACCGGCTCATCAGGAATCTCAAAACTATAACTTGTTCTGACTTGCTCTTCGATCATGAAAAGATATTCTCAAAGAAGTTGGCATAGCGCCTGGTATTAAATTTTTCAGGAGGCATGTTTTGGGCCCTACGGGTGGTTTACCTCAAGGATCTCGTAAAACAAAAGAGCAGCTTCTTTTGGAAGCTGCCCTGGAAGTAAATCAACACGCTGAATGATTGTTTTTTAGTATGTTTCTTCGGTAGACGGCTTTACGGCGACTGTCAGACAATTTCTGACATCAAATAACAAAAAAACAGGGTCGTGAAGTTGTCGGCTATATCAATTATTCGCCACCATTACGTTAGCCACAAAGAAGGTCCCATCCTCGGTTTTGAGGTCATATGCCCGCCTTACTTTATATGAATTTGTTTTAACTGCTCCCACTTTCCAGCTTGACAACTCACCGGTTGCGGGGTCGTAATGATAGAGAATATCATTCTTGGATAATTTCTTCATGCGCTTCAGACCCTTTGAAGTTGTTACCTTATGATGTGGCGTAGCTTCGAGCATCAGCGCAGGAACTGTGCTTTGATTGTTTCCGGCAGGTCGCAAATAAACGGTCGTCAAGGACGAAATCGGAAGGTCATAGATATTGATTTCCTTTACGGTTGTAGAAGTTGCTTTTCCGTGTTTATATGCAACTACTTCTTCCCCGATCTTGACATTAGAAATGGCTTTTTGAGTTCCGTCGGCCATGGAAATAGCGGCCGACGAACTAAAAAATGGCAGTTTCTTCTGACTTTTGGACGAGTACTTCTTGTCGGTTGCCGCGCCTTTCACCTTCTCGGTTGATAAGGTTGGTTTACCAAAACAATTAAGGGAAATCAGTAATAGGAGTGAAATATGACTGAATTTCATTTCAGTGGGATGTTTTTGCTTTTGAAAACTTTAAATAAAATTTTGATGCCGCGTTAGGTATAGCAGCCGCACCAATAAGTGCAATACCGACTGTGATCAACGTTGGAAGATGCGTAAAGAATGTTCCTGATGATAAAATGGCAAGAATCAGAATTGTTGAGAAAGGAAGCGAGAATGCCAACAATAACACAGCCAGTTCCAGGTCAAACGTCCGTTTCTCTTTCGGTACCGATTTTGAATCTTCTTTGATATTGAAAGCCGAGATGTGCGCCAAAGGCCAGAAACTCGCCGCACTTAAGGGAATTACGATTGCGAGCAATATCATTGCCGAGTCAGAAAGGTTGAGGACGTATATCATCCCCGCACTGATCAGCATGGTGATACCAGCCCGGAAGAAGAGAATACTTGCCACGATTCTTTTCTTTCCTTCCTTTAACTGCACCGCCAAACCGATAAAAAGCAGCACCAAAGGGGTCATCATCGCGCTTGTCTTGTCGAAAAGCTCGGTTATAACACCAGGAAGCGAGCCGTAATTAATTCCCAGACTAAGCAAGATGATCGCAAGGAATATCAGCAGGTTGATCGGTTCCTGGAACATGCTCCCAAAAAGACTTTTAAGTTTGCCACCCATTTTCGTTTCCTTATCCTCGCTGTTTTTCAAAAACATATTCATTGCAAGGATATAAAGCGATATAAGTACAAAAAACTTGTTTCCCACGTCGGCAAGGGCGGCGATTGCAAGACTTTTTTCTCCTAAAAATTCGGCTATAAAAGGAAAACAGGATAATCCCGGTGCGAGCGACGGGATCAACATCATCATGGTTCTGCCCGTTGGGCTGTTCTTGTCTATCCCAAAAAGCGTAAAAGCGATTGGCGCGGAAAAGAACATCAAAAAGTTGAAAATAAGAGTGATAAGAGGGATGATAAACATGGATGAGTCCATGTCGATTTTCATCAATGATATGAATATTGTTGAGGGAAGTGCTACCGAAAGAATAATTTCCTTTATACCATTGGTTTGCTCCTTACTTTTAAACTTGCTTTTTAACACGGCACCAAGGCCAATCAATAACAGGAGTGTAATCGTTTTTTGCAATGCATCACTCATAACAAAAATAATTTAGTTTGATAGTAGATCGAAGTTACTGCGGCATGACGTCCGATTCCTTAATGAAATAAGGAAGAAGCTACTTCGACAAGTGCTCCTTCCTTAATATTAGTATGTCTTAGCTAAGCGCGCTCAATGCACCGACGAAGGTTTTCATCTCTTCCATTGTTCCGATACTCACACGACACCATGGTTTTTTCTGAATTTCGAACGCTCTCACACCAACACCCTTAGCTGCCATTTTGGTTAATAGCTCCTTGCCGGAAATATTGA
Organism: Dyadobacter sp. HNCC25DJ184; assembly: GCF_056895215.1. Taxonomy (NCBI): domain Bacteria; kingdom Pseudomonadati; phylum Bacteroidota; class Cytophagia; order Cytophagales; family Spirosomataceae; genus Dyadobacter; species Dyadobacter sp. HNCC25DJ184. The sequence continues at coordinate 53,514 of NZ_JBXHAQ010000001.1, forward strand.
TCGGGAATATTACAAAATTGGTATATGACGGAATGTATTTGTATCCCATTTTGTCTAATTGACCATACAGGTACAATTTTGCTTCGTGGTTCAGCTTGCGTGTATTTCCTTGGAAATCTTTGTCGTCCAAACTGGCTGATGCTGCGAAAATAGAAGTATAAGAAACGCCCATACCGCCGCGAGTGATTTCGTTGATTTCTTTCAGGAATGAAGGAAGTGCTGCGATATATCCAACACGAATACCGGCCATACCCATAATTTTGGAGAAAGTACGAGCGATAATCACGTTTTTCTTCTGAGAAAGAAGCGATACCATACTTTCCGTGTTAGCACCAACTGCAAGCTCGATATACGCTTCATCAACGAAAATCGGCACTTTTTCAGATACTCTTGAGCAGAAGTCAAGCAGGTCTTTACCGGAAGTAATGGCACCGGTTGGGTTGTTTGGATTACAGATATATACCAGTTTAGTATCAGAGTCAATCGCCGCTTCCATCGCTTTCAGATCGTGTGACCAATCTTCTGTACAAGGTACTGCCTTCCATTTTGCACCAACTGATTGTGCTACGTTCACCAATGACATATAGCAAGGGTCTGCCGAAACAATATTTCCACCCTTCATGAACAATACCAACGCCACTTTTTCAAGCAAATCAGAAGAACCAGGTCCCATCATGATATGGTCCGCTGTAACTCCTTCTTTTTTAGCGATTTTGTCAATCAGGTCATACATTTCTTTCCATGCATAACGGTTTCCGTTTTTAACGGACTCAGCCACAGCTTTTTGAGCGGACATTGGCGGGCCGTATGGATTTTCGTTTGCGTTAAGTCTTGCAATAATTTTCGGAGCTTTGAAATCTTCTGGCAGGAAGTGCTCTCTCACCATCGGGCTACGGTAAATGCGGTTCTCCGGATCGAGCGACAACGGGGTGTTTGAGAATGCCCCCATGCTCAGATGTGGAGCAAGTGTCATCCCTCCGATAGCCATTAAACCGGATTTCAATAGATTGCGACGGTCAATTTTCTGATTCATTTTGATAAAAGTTTAAAAGCGATGTTGTTTTTTAAAGTTAAAAGAGAATGGTACTATATGAGTTATTTAGCCAGCACCTGTGAAAATCTTGTGAAGCTTGTTCCTTTATAACTGCCTGTCCATGATATCTTTACGAGCGATCCGGTCTTCGGTGCATCAACTCCTAACTCGGCCCAGGTTTTGTCTAAGGTCACTACACCGTCCGTTGACGAAGTCACCTCGCCAAGAACGGATCCCGCTCTAAGGCTGACCGAAACTTTTATTCCGGAAACCGGTATGGAATCAATTCCGATCGCATTATCAAGCATATTGGTCTTGTCCAATTCCAAAAGACGTGCGGTCAGTTTTACCGTATTTCCATCAGCGATATTGTAATTAACCGTCGGCTCTTTTTCCTGAGGATATCCAAACGGCGCCCCCACGATATCAACCAGCAACGGAGCTACTGCTGCATCTACCCAGGGATCTTCTTCCTTGCAAGAAGCTATTGATAGTGCACCGATCAAGCAGATACAACCTATTTTGATATATTTTTTTATCGAATTCATATCTCAATTTTTTAATGAAGTTGAACAAAGCGGTTGAATTAATTATTCGGCCCACCATAGTTTGGTTTTCATATCATCTTTTCCACCAAGCAATTGAATTCCACCATCAACACCTGCTTTATTAAGAGAATATTCGTTGGTAGAATATGTGAATCGGGTTGGTAATACTCCGTCGTTGTTCAATACCGCTCTTGGGTCTGGTGCCGGGAATACCGGAAGGCCGGTGCGGCGCCATTCGATCCAAGCTTCGATCCCCTGTCCAAAGAGTGCAACCCACTTTTGTTGAAGGACTTTCTCTCTGGTAACACTTCCCACTTTGGCAAGAAAATCGGCGGTAGGAGTGAGTTTATATTGGTCATATGAGGCATTGATACCCGCTTTGAAATAGGCTGCGGCATCACCAGTTGCATCTCCGTCCAAAACAGCTTCCGCGAGAATTAAATTCAATTCAGCGAAGGTCATAATAACCTCAGGAGCAGAAGCTTGCGTGAAATAATCTCCTATGGTTGAGCTGGTGGAAAGATAGGTGGTTGCAATCGCATCCGGAAGCCCGTTTGGATGGCCCTGATACTCTCCGTCTTTGTTTGGATTCGCATAAACTTTGATACGCGTATCACCCATTGAGTTCATTTGATCCGCCAGTGTTTTACTGATATTCCAGTCGGTTCTGCCGTCCAGTTTCATTACCTGATTCCATTCATTGTTGCTTGGCAATACAGTCGTGCAATTTAATTGAGCGTTATCTGCATTGGATGTGAAGATTGGATAGGTAGTTGCGTTCCCTAATATCTCCGCAAATATGGCTTTGGACTCAGCTGGTTTCTTGGCGGCTTGTCTGTTTGCCAGACGCAGGCGAAGAGAGTTTGCGAATTTCTTCCATTTCAGGATATCTCCACTGTAAAGAATATCGCCGGAAATGGCTGGTCCACCCACTGTCAGTTTTTCGTTTGCCAGTTTTAAATCTGCGAGCAAACCAGCATATATGGATTCCATTGAATCATATTTTGGGCTGTAAATAGGAGTGGCAGCCGTTCCCTGAATGGCCTCTGAATATGGAATCGGTCCGTATAGGTCTGTCAATAAAGAGAATACCCACGAACGCATTACCAGGGCAACACCCTCGAAGTTAGTATTTGGAGCAGTACCCTCCGGCCCGGATTGTGTAATGATCCGTTGAAAGTTTACCTGAGCGTCGTTGAAAAATCCTTTCCAATTGTTGTTGGTAACAGCTACGGAAACGGTGTAATCATCACCTTCGTTGGAGTAAATATTGCGGGTCAGATGCTGCATATACAGCTCTGCTGCGTCAATATTGATACGTTCAAAACGCGTCCTGTGTCCCCAATATCTGTCGACAGACGACTCGATTCCCATTGTAAGCAGGTATTGTGCCTTTACAGCGGTTGGGCTGTTCGGGTTCACATTCATTTCGTCAAACTCCTTCGTACAACCATTGGTTGTAAAAATCGCCAGAACGCCTAATATGAGAGATTTATATGTATGTCTTTTCATAATAATCTTGTTTTAAGTTGTTGGAAATGAGTCAGATCAGAACGAGAAGCTAAGATTAAACCCTAAACTTCTTGAGCTCGGAAGCTGTCCATATCCAAAGCCTTGTGCATTTCCTCCTTTAGAATCAAACTCAGGATCAACGTGTGGGGTGTTTTTGAATATCATCCATACATTACGTCCTACAAAAGATACTTTCGCTGTTTGCAGGAAAGTCTTTTTTAGTAGATATGCAGGGAAACTATATCCAAGCGTTACCTCACGAAGTTTGACATAGCTGGCATCGAAAATCGCAGCCTCGTGGTAGTTCCGTGGATTATTATATCCGTAGAATTCTTTGGCAGGAATGATGATATCGTTTGGTACATACGTGCCATCAGCACCCAGTTTAACACCCTGTCCGATCACACCTTCTTCACGGCCTACCGCAGTTTCTTCATACTGACCAGTCCAGCGACCAGTTGCAGTTCCTTCATCGAAAATATCACCGCCCATACGAACATCTACCAACGCAGAAAGTGATACGCCTTTGTAAGTGAATGTGTTAGATACACCACCTGTGAAGTCTGGCTGGATATTACCCAATTTGATAGTACCAGGAGCAACTTGAGGGAGACCATCTTTATAAACGATTTGTCCACCTTCGCGCAACCAGCCTTTTCCATAGTAAGTACCATATGCTTCACCAACCCGGGCCTCCGACGTCATACCACGCTGAGTAGTAAGGGTATATGTAGTAAGTCCTTCGGCCAGGGCGACAACTTTGTTGCGGTTACGGGAGAAGTTAACAGCAAAATCCCATGAAAAGCCGTTTGAGAGCTTAACCGGATTTGCATTAAGGACGATTTCGATACCCTTGTTTGTGATTTCCCCAGCGTTTAGCACACGAGTGTCATATCCACTGGCTTTCGAGATTTCAACTGCAAGTATCTGATCACGCGTATTTTGGCTGTAATATGTGAAGTCAAGACCGATTTTTCCTTTGAAGAAGCGCAGGTCAGCACCAAGTTCAAGCCCGGTTGTGATCTCAGGTTTCAAATTTGAGTTGGCAATTTTCACAGCTTCTGCGAACTTGGTCATATTTCCGTTCCATGATCCGCTGGCAGTAAATGTCTGCTGCAATGCATATGGATCGGCGTCGTTTCCAACCTGAGCCAAACTTGCCCGCACTTTACCAAAACTGAATACGTTGCTCTGGATATTCAATAGATCGGTGAAAACAGCACTCACGGAAGCAGAAGGATAGAAGTAGGAACGGGCGTTGGATGGCAAAGTACTGGACCAGTCATTGCGGGCTGTCAGATCAAGAAAAAGCTGATTTTTCCATCCTAACTGTGCAGATCCGAATAAGCTTTGAACTTCCGATTTCATGATCGCGCTTTCATTCGAATTCAGGCTCGGTACGGAGTTGGAAGCATTATATATACCATCCACCACGAGCTCGCCAACACTTAAATAGTTTCTTTTGTAATAGTTGGTTCTGTTAATACCACCTCCCTGAACATTCAATGAAAAGTCGGTAGCCAGGGTTTTGTTGAACGTGATGATCATATCCGTGTTCGTTTCCTGGTTTCTGAGCGTTTCATCCGTGTATCTTCCCGGTGTTTTTACGCCGTTCCTAATACGTTCAAAGTTGGTGATATTGGTACGCGTGTCGTTCCAGACATCGGTTCCGCTGCGAAGCATGACGCTCAACGAAGGAAGAATTTTATAATTCAATGATATATTTCCCAGCAAACGATCCTTATCATTAGCCTGTGTCAGCTTATCCTGAATAAAAAATGGGTTTGTGAAAAACGTATGTTGCCAGTTTGGTGGATCCGTATCACCAGGTTTTTGGTTGTGAACGGCTGTGTAGTCGTTGTAGTTACGAAGTTGTGCCCACGATACATGTCTGTGTGACCATATGAACTCCTGTCCTGAGGTATATCCCCTGTTGTCTGCGCCGGATTTGATATACTCAGCTGACAGTGCAACAGATAGTTTTTTAGTCAGGTTGTAGCCAGTATTGATCTTGAAATTGTATCTATGGAAGTCGTTATTATAGGCAATACCTTTTTGATTGGTTAAGCCAAGACCCAGACGGAAATATCCTTGTTCGTTTCCGCCCGAAAGTGCCACACTGTTAGATATCGTCTGACCTGTGTTCCAGAATTCCTCCCAGTTGTTTGGTTGCGGTGTAAGTGGAGCTACATCATTTCCAGTCCACCATTGTCTCACGAGTCTTCCGTCCATTGGAGCACCCCAGCTTTCATCCGTTCCGGCAGTACCTGTCAAGGGTGCATTAGGTCCATATGCATCTCTGAATTGCTGAATTTCTAATGGATCGGTGATCGACCCGCTCCATCCGTCGTGATACCACGTACGATATCCAAAACCGCCACCATATGTATTCTGAAATTTAGGTTTGATCCAAGGTCTTTCAAAAGTGATGTTTGAGTTAACTTCTACGCCAATTCCTTTTGTTCCCTGGCCGGTTTTTGTCGTGATCAAAATGACTCCGTTTGCAGCACGTGAACCATATAGAGCGGCTGCATTCGGGCCTTTAAGAACCGATACTTCCTTGATATTGTCAGGGTTTACTTCCGACATTCCTCCACCATACTGGTTGCCAGCAGAAGTAGCAGCAGCTTGTTGCATTGGTACCCCGTCAATAACGATCAAAGGCTGATTATTACCCGAAATAGACCCCGCACCACGAATCTGGATGGTTGACCCGCTACCAGGACCACCATTTGACTGAATGCGAACCCCGGCGATTTTACCGGATAATGAATTTGCTACGTTTGTCGAACGAGATTCCGTCAGCGCGCTTCCCTTCACTTCTTGAACTGTATATCCAAGCGCCTTTTTTTCTCTTTCTATACCGAAAGCAGTTACTACCACTTCCGCAAGCTGGCGAGTGTCCGCCACTAATTTAATATCGAAGCTCGTTTTATTCCCGATGGAGACATCCTGAATTAAAAATCCTACGTAGGAAACAACAAGAACGCCGTCGCCTGGTACAGAAAACTTAAAGTTTCCGTCGGCGTCGGCGTTTGTGCCTGTGTTCGTGCCTTTATAAATGATGGAAGCTCCTGCAAGGCCCGTTCCGTCTTCGGCAGCGGTCACTTTTCCGCTTATCTCTCGGACTTGACCGAAAGCTGCAATAGAAAAGATGCTCGCCCATAAGGAAAATAGTAATGATTTACGCATGGGTATTCCGATTGGTTAGGTGAGATTTTATTCTAGCTGGATCAAGAGCAGAAAAAGTTATGGCTGTGTAGTGTCCACACTGTCGTGCGCCGCACACACATAGGCATGGACAGATCAAACACAGCCATAAGCTTGCACAACTGCTTTTCCGGAAAGCAATACCCTCTTTAATCGAGGACAGGCAAAGCGATTTCAGTATCGGTCGTCCGACCGGAATACCAAACATGTTATGCTTGTCCTCGTTACAGGGATTTAGTATTAAAAAAGTTATATAGTGCGCAGGTAGAAGCTGTCGGATTTATGCCCCTTTTAAGAGATTAATCCGGTTGAGCTTCACTTTACACTTTCAGACCTAATTAAGTGCGGCTAAAATAGATCTGATACTTACGAAGCATGGTCATTCGTTTAATGACAGTTCAAATATACTGACAATGATAAAAAATGCAAGAGAAATAATTAAATAATTAAGTTTTTGAGCAATAAAAATTGGTTGTTTAGAACAATGGTAAAATATTATGGTACTTATCCTTTATTATTTATTAAAAAAGCTGGTGCTGAATCCTTCGTACCTGGTAGTAGTATTTCTTCTATTTGGTTAAACGTATATAAGTCTCTTGAAATCAGATAATTATACAATTTAATTATTGGTTTCGATTAATTTTGACCGGATTCGCTCAAAAAGTGGGAATAAGTCCGAAAACTGAGGAATGCACAACAAAAAGGGAGTTGCCAGCGACAACTCCCTTTTTGTTATAGAAGAATAGTTATATTTCTCTTGTGTCCGTTAGTCGATAAATCGTTTCAATATCGGCTGATAGGAATCAATGCGGCGGTCGCGCAAGAACGGCCAGGTAGTTCTGTAATAATCCAGTTTTCCAAGATCCAAGGGCTCGGTATGAACCACTTCCTGGTCGTGCGGCGCAAGATATAGCAGTCTTCCCTGTGGATTGGCAATAAAAGAACCGCCCCAGAACAACTGCTCAGCTTCTACACCAACCCGGTTGACCGACACAACGTAAACTCCATTCGCAACTGCATGTCCACGCTGGATCGTCTGCCAGGCACCATATTGTTCTTCATTGATGATTGGATCCTTTTCATTCATATCCCAGCCGATGGCAGTAGGGTAGAACAAGATTTCCGCGCCCATCAGGCTGGTTATTCTCGCTGCCTCCGGATACCATTGATCCCAACAGATGAGTACACCAATTTTCGCGAATTTGGTCTCAAAAATCCTGTATCCGGTTTCATCTTTTTGGCCTGGCAGGGCTGCATCGCCGGGAGTAAAATAAAATTTCTCATAGTACCCCGGGTCGTCGGGGATATGCATTTTACGATATTTGCCCAGATATGTGCCGTCGGCATCGAGAACGGCCGTGGTATTATGATAAAGTCCGTGTGCCCTTTTCTCAAAAAGAGAGGCGATGATTACGACATTCAATTCCTTTGCCAACTGTCCCAAAGTCTCGGTGGAAGGACCAGGAATTGCTTCGGCCAAAGCAAAATTGCCGTGGTCTTCTATATCACAAAAATATAATGACTTGAATAGCTCCTGAAGACAAACAACCTGAGCTCCCTGCGCCGCAGCTTCCCGAATTTTGGAAACTGCTTTATTGAAATTGGCATCCACATCGCCGGAGCAACTCATCTGAACTAAACCAATATTTACTTCCTTGCTCATTTAAGAATATAATTACTTGATGGAATGTGATTTTTTTGGTTGAACGTTAATGGTTAACGAGCTGCCATTTTCTAAATTTTTAGCTTTCATCGTCAAACAATTATTAAACCTTCAATCCTTCTCTCATTCAATTAACAAAGTTATTAATTTATGATAGCTTATAATCCACTTTTTTCTCCTTCGATAAGGCACGTATTATGTAATTTGATTTTTTGATGTTCTTCTTCAAGTAAGCGCAATCTTTCATAGTTTGTTTGCAAAATGTTAAGAATATGATACGGATATTCATTAGATTTCTTTATTCTTCCAAACCTGACTGTGCTAAAATCACCTTCCTATCTTTTCACCGTCTTCCCTACAAAACAAAATCAAACGAACTTTCTGTCATACATTTGAAATGTTTTTTTGGGCAAGCCTTATATCCGATTTTAGAACATGGGCGACAGGATATTTCATTGTTTTCGATGCTTTCAAAAGAGGTTTGATATGGATACATGCCGAAAGCCGGGACTGTGTTTCCCCAAATCGCGTATGTTTTCTTTTTGAAAGCCGCCGCGACGTGCATCAAACCGGTATCGTGCGTGAAAACGATTTGAGCCTGTTTTAATATGGATGCCGATTGATTGAAATTATATTGCCCACATGCATTATATATTAACTGGGATCCGAGGGCTTCTTGGATCTCCTTTCCTGCATCCGCATCTTCCGGACCGCCAAGTAATATGATCGGGGAGTCGATTTTTCTACAAAGTTCGATCATTCTGTATACAGGCAGCTTCTTGGTCTGGTGTTGTCCACCGATGGCATATGCGGTAAATCGCCTTTGATGGGTTTCCGGAAGTCTTCCCTGCGCAATCATATCCTTTTCAGGAATGAAATAGTCAAGGCCTTGATCGTCATTCGTGACATTTAAAGTTCCGAGTGTATCCATATACCTGTCCACAATATGGATATCGGGCATTCGGTTGATTTTGAAATTGGTCAGAAGAAATTTTTTGAGATTTAGTTTATCAAAACTAAATGAAGGTTTGCCCAACGCCGTTTTAATACGAAGCGTCCGAATATTGTTATGAAGGTCTATGACATAGTCGTAATTTTCCTTCTGCGCGTTGGCGAGTACATCCTTTATATTGTCTTTGAGTAATATCGCACGGTCGATATAAGGATTATCGGCCAGCAAAAAACCGAACTTTTCCTTGGTCATATAGTGGACTTCCGCTTCAGGATATTGCTGCTTAAGGCAACGGATCACGGGCGTAGTCAATATGATATCACCGATTGATGAAAAACGCAGGATCAGGAATTTAACTTTTTTGTTCACGATCCAGGACTTCGAGTAGCTGTTCTTTTTGCAAAATTGCAGGGCGTTTATGTTTCCAACGTTTGTGGCTCCAAAGCCAGTTGTCAGGTTGAAGTCGAATATCTCTTTCCAGTAATTCGACCTGTTTTTCAAGTATAGCGTTAACCGGTTCCTCTTGGGGATGGGCCGTAATTTCTTCTACCTGGATTCTGTAATGACCTCTTTCTGGATTTCTGAAAATTGCCCCGTACAGAACAGGGGCGTTGAGTGCACGGGATATGCGTTCCACGCCTCGAAAAACACCGGTATCCTGATTCAAAAAACGGGTCCAATATGCTTTAAACGGATTTGGCGACTGATCATTCACGAGCAGGAACATGAACGGTTTTTCACGAGGCAGCGTGGCGACATGGTATGCCTCATGCATGGGTACCATTTCACTTCCAAATCTCGTTCTGAGATTGTAGATCCAATCCTCAAACGCGTCGTTGGCTAGCTTGTGATATACCACCACTACTTGATGTGAAAGCCGAACGGATGCAAAAAGATTTGCCATTTCCCAATTACCAAAATGACCTAAAACTACCACGAGGTTCTTTTTTTGCTCATAATATTTGTCAAACAAATAAGAATCCAACTCAAAACGCTCCAGTAATTCATTCTTTGAGACAGAGTTCATTTTCGCAGATTCAAATACAATATCCGTCACATTTCTGTAAAATACACCCGCGATTCTGTTGATTTCGCTGATTGGTTTTTCAGGGAAACTGTTTTTCAGGTTGTTGAGCACCACTTCTTTCCTATATCCAAAAACGTTGAAAGCCAGGAATCGAAATATGCCTGAAAGACGGTAAAGAGTTTTCCATGATAGCCTGGAAATAGCCGAGATGACTTTAAGGAGAATGGTCGTGGTAATGTTTTCCATACATTATCTGCTTCATATACAACGATATAGGGTCAGAACATTTAACCATATCAGCAAAGAAGCTCACGCGCACTACCTAGTCTGTCAGAGAATCTGGTTCAGCAATTGTTCCGGTTTCAGGCATTCTGGTTTCTTATGTTTCCACCTACGATGACTCCAAAGCCAGTTGTGTGGTTGCCGCCGAATATCCTTTTCCAGCATTAAAATCTGCTTCTCCAGAATACCATTAACGGGAACTTCCTTTGGGGTATTGGTTAAAGTTGATATTTCAACATGATAATAACCTCTTTTGTTCTCCACTTTGCTGAATTCTGCGTACAAAACAGTCAGATTAAGCTTTCGGGCAATGGCTTCAACTCCACGAAAAATACCCGTGTCCTGGTTCAAAAAGCTGGTCCAGAATGCTGTTTTAGGGTTTGGAGATTGGTCATTTGCCAAAACGACGACGTATGGACGGGAACGGGGCGTCAACAACTCTTTAAATATCTTATCCATCGGTACCAATTTGGCACCGAATCGCGTCCTGAGGTCGAGAAACCATTGATCAAATATGACATTTTGAAGAGGTCGGTATACCACAATGCAGTCATGTGTGAAAGCCAGTGACGAAAATAAATTGGCCAGCTCCCAATTGCCCCTATGCCCCATCAAAAAAATGGCACTTTTCTTATTTTCATAGAGATCGTCGACAGTGCTCAGATCGCCTTTGAGACGATCCCGAATTACGTCCGGAGATGCGGTTCGAAATTTCAGGGTTTCGAAAATCAGGTCGGTGAAATGGATACAAAAATTCTTTTCGATTTCACGAAGCTCCTGATCCGTTTTTTCAGGAAAACTATTTCTGAGATTAGACGAAATAACTTTCTTACGGTATCCTATAACATTAAATATCAGCCAACTTAAAGCGGTCGAAAATCTGAATGCATTTTTCCATGATAGATGACCTAGACTATTGAGGACAAAAATTGAAATTTTCGCAAATAAATTATTCATAAACATATTTTCACAAAAGTAAGGATATGAAATGTTTATAAAAAATTAGTATTAGTTTTTAAATTTGGGTAGCTTCACTATGCCTAACCAATGCGTAACCTTCTGTGTTAGAACACTTATTTGACATAAAGAACGATCGTCGCCTGAGTATGTACCTTTACCGTATGGGTTTTGGTATGTGGCTGATGTACCTGGTTTTAGGTGCTCCTGCACTTCACGCATACAAGCAGTATCGTACAGATTGCGGTGTATTTTCGTTCGTACTGATGATTGCGGGGTTTTCGGCAGCTATGGTATATGATTATTTCCATAACCGAGAGGCATATGAATATAAGAAGAAATGGCTTTTTATCAGCTATCTTATTCTCGCTCTGGTTGTCTATTTCATTGAATTCCAGCATATGGGTGCGCTCCCCGACTTGAAATCATTATTACACCTTTTTTAAAATCGGGTAATTTTCGACTTCGCCTGGTAAAATTGCCGGTTGTGCCGCAATTGTTACCGAAAATCCAGAGGATCTCTATTTTCTAAAATGCCTGTTTTTTGGGGTTAAGCTTTTCGGGGCAAGGTTTAATAGACATAGTTCAATCTAAATCCTTATTCTGCAAATTGTCTCTTTGAATCAACTTTTCAATTTCTGAGGCGGAAAGATCGGGTAGGGCAGCTAACTGGCCGATCACGATGATGGCGGGCGATGCAATACCGCTTACTTTCGCTAGGGCGGAGATATTACTCATCTTTCCCGTAACTACCGACTGATTCTCAAGCGTACCGTTTTGGATGATGCTAACCGGTGTATCGATTTTGTTGACCCGGGCATATATCTCGGCTATTTCATCGAGCTTGTGAAGGCCCATCAAAATAACAACCGTTGCCGTGGACTGCGCGGCCAGTTTAATATCCTCTGACAATTCGTGGTTTTTGGTGGTACCGGTAATCACCCAAAAACCTTCACTTATTCCGCGGCTCGTTAGTGGTATACCTGCCGCTGCTGGTGCCGCATAGCTACTCGATATACCTGGAATTACTTCAGTCTCGATTGCATGCCCTGCAGCGAATACCAATTCCTCGTAACCTCGCCCGAATATAAACGAATCGCCACCTTTCAATCGCACCACTTCTCCATATTGAGTAGCATATTCCAGGATAAGCTCATTGATTTCAGACTGACTGCAACTGGTTTTGCCGAAGCGCTTTCCAACCAAAATCTTTACACAATCCTGAGGACAGTAATCGAGCAAATGTGGGTGCACGAGGGAATCATATAGCACGACCTTCGCTTTTTGTAAAGCTTTAATGCCTTTTAAAGTAATGAGGTCAGGATCGCCGGGACCGGCGCCAATGAGCGTGAGTTTCATATTGAGGCTTTCGGCGATCAGCTGTTGGCTATCGAACTTATGCTCAATTGAGAGCTGAAAGCCGATAGCCGAAAGCTGATAGCCATTTTAACTATCTTTTCCGAATGAAAGCTCTTGTAAAACAGGAGCACCTGTTTCCATTAACTGGGCTTCACGGGAGTTTTGAACAAAAGCAAGGAACGATTCGGCTGTACTGATATAGTATGCCGCAAATTCCTGAGTCGGTTCGAATTTATTGATACTGAAAGCCAATGCCTTAAACGGCGTTTCGGCAGATTCGAAAGCACTGAATTCAGCTGGAATATCATATTGGAAATCTTTTCCGAAATGCTGATCAAAGTCGTTTACGATACCATATTGGGTATTGGTGTTCACTTCTTTGGTCATCAACAAACCTTTCGCTCCTGTGATCAACACGTTATATGCATGATATATCGCATCAGCCCAAACTCCCGATTCCAAGTTTTCTTTCGCCAGATTGAGTTTTTCGGTTGCTTCAATGATTGTTGTTCCAACTAAATCAACTAACACGCTGGCGCATTCTCCCACTCCAACTTCGGTTTTGAAAAGCTCGTCATGATCCCAGTCGCGGTAGTCGCTGTCCTGAACTGTTGTCAGGTCAGCAAGCGGTTTCAGCAATTGGTAAAAATAGTTTTTGGTCTGACGTGCATAGTATTGATTATAATATTCACCGTCGAAAGCATTTGTCTCAAAATCATTAAACAGATAGCGCAACACTTCAGGTCCGCGTTTGGTTGGAACTTTGATTACTTTATCACCGATTAAACCAACGCCATCACCTGAAAAACCGCCACCCAACAAAACCTGCAATGCCGGAAGAACCAGTTTGCCGTTTTTGATAGAGCTTCCGTGGAAACCTATATTAGATGCATTATGCTGGCCGCAGCCATTCATACACCCGCTTATTTTTATTTTAATATCCTGATTATAAATCATTTCCGGATATTCTTTCTGCATTACATCTTCCAACACACGGGTAATACCGTAGCTGCTGGATATGGCGAGGTTACAGGTATCCGTTCCAGGGCAAGTGGTGATATCAGCCGTACTGTCGAAACCTGGATTGGCAAGACCCAATTCTTTCAATTTGATGTACAATGCTGGAAGATCTTCTCCTTTAACAAAGCGAAGCAAATATCCCTGGTTAACTGTCACACGTATATCGTCGGCCGCATAAGTGCGCACGATATCGGCCAGTGCACGTGCAGTGTCAGAACTCATATCTCCCAAAAGAACGCGCAGGTTTACACCATACCACCCTTTTTGTTTTTGTTCAAAAACGTTGGTTCTGAACCATTTGGTGAAAGTGTCTTTATCTTCAATATCAGAAGCCAGAGCAAGTACTTGTTCTTCTGTAATTGACGCTCTTTCAGCATATTCCGGAGCGAAGGTCAGGTTAGGAAGAAGGTCTTCCGGAATTTCGTAAGTTTTGTTTTTCAAAGCTTTACGTTCTTCCTTCGCTCTTGCCATCATTTCATCCAGACCAAGGTCGTTCAGAAGAAATTTCATACGAGCTTTATGACGACGAACTCTTTCTCCGTATCTGTCAAAAACACGCAAAAGTGATTCGATAAAAGGTATCGCTTCGTTTTCTTCCAGGAATTCGAAAGCAGTTTGCGCAGAAAAAGGTTGCGCTCCCAAACCTCCGCCGATTAAAACTTTAAATCCTCTAACCTGCTCTCCTTTTTCGTTGGTTCCCATTTTAGCGATCAGACCCACGTCGTGGATAAAGCCTAATGCAGAATCTTTTTCCGACGAAGAAACAGCAATTTTGAATTTACGACCCATATCCTGACATATCGGATTACGGAGGAAGTATGCGAATATGGCATGAGCAGTCGGAGAAACGTCAAACGGTTCGTCTGGATCAATACCAGCAATCGCCGAGCCCGTTACATTTCTTACCGTGTTACCGCAAGCTTCTTTCAAAGTAATGCCTGCGTCTTCCAGATCTGCCCATAATTGGGGCGAATCGGAAAGTTTAACGAAATGAAGTTGTATATCCTGGCGCGTTGTAGCATGCAGGTTTCCGGTAGCAAACTTGTCTGACGTATCCGCAATCCTCACCAACTGATCAGCAGTGATACGGCCGTAGGGTAATTTGATACGAATCATTTGCACACCCGGCTGGCGCTGGCCGTATACTCCGCGGGTTAATCTGAATTTACGAAAAGCTTCCTCAGGGGTTTCTCCATTGGCAAACGATCCGATTTTATTATTTAAATCCAGAATATCGCGTTTGGCGGCGATTGAAACTTTGTCAGAAATTAATATGTCGCTCATGGTGTGAATTCTTATTGTCTATCGGATTAGTATATTAAATAGAGCTGAAATAAATCGGCTGACATTCAGTCGATTTTATTCAATCATACAAGCTCCTACGGTAATGTTTGACGTTTCATCTATCAGAATGGCAGCGCCTGTGGCCCTGTTAGTCTGATATGAATCGTAAGCGATCGGCTGAGCTGTTCTTAGCACTATTCGAGCTACATCATTCAGTTTCAGGCCTTCAACTTCGTCTATTTTCTCGTAAGAATTTATATCTATCTGGTATTCAATGCTTCTTACTGAACAGCGTGATCTTGCCGTTCCATGTTGAAGAACAAACTTACTGCCCGGTTTCAATTGTTTTTTGTCGTCCATCCAGCAAATCAACGCCTCCACATCCTGGCTAACGATTGGTGAGTTGTCAACGGTTACGATTGTATCACCGCGACTGATGTCTATATCATCTTCAAGCAAAATCGTTACAGACTGTAAAACAGACGCAGACTCTATTTCGTTTCCGCCATACTCGATTTTTGCTATTTTTGATTCCTGTTCAGATGGCAACACCTTGATCGCATCACCCACTTTAAAGGTACCGCTTTGAACTCGACCGGCATATCCACGGTAATCGTGAAGCTCCTCAGTTTGGGGGCGGATTACGTACTGAACAAAGAAACGACCGTCTTCTGTGTTCTGATCTTTCAAGACATTTACCGTTTCGAGTACCTGCAGCAACGTTTCTCCGGTGTACCAAGGCATATTAGCAGACCTGTCCACAATATTGTCGCCGTTCAGGGCACTTACCGGGATGATCGTCAGATCTTTAATAGACAATTTTTGAGCCAGTTCTTTATATGAACGGGCAATTTCCGAAAATGCATCTTCTGAATTTCCAACCAGATCCATTTTATTAATAGCCACAACAACATGCGGAATACCCAACATGGAAGCGATCAGTGAGTGACGGCGAGTCTGTTCGACCACACCGTGACGTGCATCCACCAAAATGATTGCCAGGTCAGCATTACTTGCGCCAGTCACCATATTACGGGTATATTGGATATGCCCAGGTGCATCTATACTGATAAACTTTCGATTGGGCGTCTGGAAGTATTTGTAAGCTACGTCAATCGTAATTCCCTGTTCACGTTCCGAACGAAGTCCGTCAGTTAACAAAGCCAAGTCAATTTCCCCTGCATTCCTGGTTTTGCTGGCTTTTTCAATAGCCTCCATCTGGTCTGCAAGTATATTTTTTGTATCGAAAAGCAGACGTCCGATGAGCGTACTTTTACCGTCATCTACCGAACCTGCTGTTATAAATCTTAATAAATCCACCTTTAAATTTAATTTTGAATGATCGAATTTTGAATGAGTGAATGGTTTTCATTACCCCTTCTTCCTTTCGCCTTTTTATTAAAAATATCCGCCTTTTTTGCGATCCTCCATTGCAGCTTCAGTCTGCTGGTCGTCGATACGTGTTTCACCACGCTCGCTGATGCGGGAAACTGTAATTTCCGCGATCACCTCGTCAAGCGTAGCAGCGTGTGATTCAACGGCAGCCGTACAAGTCATATCACCAACAGTCCGGAAACGAACGGTACGGGTTACGATTTCGTCATTCGCATCTTTTTCAATTACCGGTGTATTGTTCAACAAACGCCCGTCGCGAAGGATAAGCTCTCTTTCATGGGCAAAATATATAGATGGAAGATCGATCTGCTCTCTTTTCAGATATGCCCAAACGTCGAGCTCAGTCCAGTTAGAAATCGGGAAAACGCGAACGTTTTCTCCTTTATGAATACGCCCATTAAACAGGTTCCAAAGCTCAGGACGCTGACGTTTCGGATCCCACTGACCGAACTCATCACGGAAAGAGAAAATGCGTTCTTTTGCTCTCGCTTTTTCTTCATCACGACGAGCACCACCGATACAGGCGTCAAATTCAAACTCCTCGATGGTATCCAGTAAAGTAAAGGTTTGCAGCCAGTTGCGACTTGCGTTCTTACCCGTAGGTTCTTTCAATCCTTTCGCTTTGATGGTATCTTCCACATACCGAACGATCAGTTTTGAACCCGTTTGTTCAGCCAGCGCATCACGATAATTGATGGCTTCAACAAAGTTGTGGCCCGTGTCTACGTGTACCAAAGGAAATGGGATCTTCCCAGGAGCAAAAGCTTTCTGGGCCAAACGTACCAAAGTAATTGAGTCCTTACCTCCCGAAAAAAGTAAAGCAGGGCGCTCAAACTGCCCGGCAACTTCGCGCATGATGTAAATTGCCTCCGCCTCTAACTGATCCAGATAATCAAAATTCATATTCTCAAATTATTTTTTACAATACTGAATTGACCCTTCAACCGCTTGTCGGCAAGAGGTCAGTTTTATACACAACTACCTGGCGTGCAGGCCACACTCCTTTTTGGATTCATCTTCCCACCACCAGCGTCCGGCGCGGAAATCTTCGCCTTCCATGATCGCACGGGTACATGGAGCACATCCAATACTCACAAAACCCTTGTCGTGAAGTGGATTATATGGTAAACCATTTTGCTTCACATATGACTTAACTTCTTCAAAACTCCAGTCAAGTAATGGGTGGAATTTTACCAGCTGATGCGCTTCGTCGGCTTCAAGGTTGTCCATAGACTGACGGTTTCCTGACTGCTCTGCCCTGATTCCCGTCACCCATATTTTTGCACCCTTCAACGCCCGGTTCAATGGTTCCACCTTTCTGATAAAGCAGCACTCCTTACGGTTTTCAACAGATTCGTAGAAGCTGAGTGGTCCTTTGGTACTTACGAGATTTTCAACGGCCTCCGTTTGCGGATAGTAAACTTTAACCTTTGTATCGTAACGATTATTGGTTTTTTGCAAAGTCATATAGGTCTCTGCAAAAAGTCGCCCTGTATCCAGCGTAAAAATGGTAATATCCAGATTGTTTTTTAAAATGAAATCTGTGATCACCTGATCTTCATATCCCAAACTCGTTGAGAATACAACCTCTCCCGGAAAAAGCTCCGCCAATATGGCCAGCGATTCTGTCGGGGTTTTGCCTGCTATTGCAGCGCTTATAGAAGGTATGTTTATGTTCATGGTTGTTAAACTGATCACTTTATCTTTCTAAATTTAGTAATCAGTATTTTTATTTTAATTAGTCATATTTCAAAACACACAACTTTCAAATACTGGTTGTCCAAATGTTGGAAATCTTTATCCGTTGTAACCAAAGTTGCATTCAGGGCGCTTGCAAAAGCTGCAATCCACAGGTCATTTTAGCCCATATTTCTTGCTGATGCTTTTAAAGGTTTATCCTCTAATCTACCCTGGCTAAAAGCATCGATTTCTGCGTAAAGGGCAATGATCTCGTCGGATATTATATCTGCCTTTGAAATTCATTCATAAACTCGATCAACTCTTCCTTCTTTTTAGCTCCCTAGTTATTTTGAAAAGCAATCGAATAAAGTTCGCCGATTACCATCGGAGGAATAAATATCAGAAATCCCGGCTCCTATATTTTTAATTTCAATTCAACACCACTCCAAACGGGATGTTTCCTCAAAAATGCCAGAACAATATTCGTATCAAGCACATACCTCATTTTGTTAGTTGCGCTAACAAAACTTCAAGAGGTTCTTGTATATCCAATGAATCTCTCAATTCTTCCAGCTTCTTTTTGTCCAGTCCTTTATTCCCTTGTTTCTCTTTAAGCTCAGCGACCCACTCTTCAACAGACTCGTGTTTTTTACGTGGTGTTATGAGGGCCTTTAACGGATCGCTGTTGTCCAGAGTATTATATATCAGTTCATTCATAGAAACACCTGCCAAGTCGGTCGCTTGCCTTGCAGAGAGTGCCCCTTGCTGGTAAAGTTGTCCGGCTATTGAAAGCAAAACCTTTTCCTTTTCAAAATCTTCCGGAAGATTTATGGTCAGTGTTTTCATGGCGATTTTCTTTAAATTACCTTTTATCCTAATATATCAATTTTTGCAGAAACCTCCACCGCATTTGTGAAATCCTCGATCAGGTCATCGATATGCTCAATTCCTACTGAGATCCTGATCAAGCCTTCTGTGATGCCCAATGCCTCTTTCTCTTCAACTTTTAGCTTGGCATGGGTTGTAGTGAACGGGTTTGTTACAATCGTACGTGTGTCCCCCAAATTCGAAGAAAGCGTAACAATTGTCAATTCCTTCATGAATGCCGCAACGCGCTCGAAGCCACCTTCCAATTCAATTGTCACGATCGCTCCACCAGCTGTCATTTGCTTTTTAGCCAAGTCATATTGCGGATGTGATTCCAGAAATGGATATTTCACCTGCTTCACGTCAGGATGTTTAGCAAGGGCTGTAGCCAATTGAAGTGCGTTGGAGCAATGTTTTTCCATTCTCAACTCCAATGTCTCCAGGCTTTTTGTCAATATCCACGCGTTAAACGGTGATAGAGACGGGCCTGTCTGGCGACAGAAAAAGCGTAATTCTTTGATATATTCCGTTTTGCCAACCACGACTCCACCAAGTACACGTCCCTGACCATCCATGAATTTGGTAGCTGAATGAACAACCAGGTCAGCACCATAATCGGCAGGGTTTTGTAGAATTGGCGTTGCAAAACAGTTATCAACGTTGAATATCAACTTGTGTTTTTTGCACAACTTTCCGATCATTTCAAGATCAACCAAATCCAGACCCGGGTTCGACGGGGTTTCAAGGTACACCATTTTGGTATTAGGTTGAACCGCCGCTTCCCACTCCTCTGCTGATGCAGAAGCATCCAGATAGGTATGGGTAATATTCCATTTGCTCAATATCTGAGAAATAACCTGATGCGCAGATCCGAAAAGTGCGCGACAGGCCAATATATGATCTCCACTTTTTAACAAAGCAGCCATACTCGCAAAAACCGCAGCCATTCCGGTAGCCGTAGCCACGCCATCCTCACAGTTTTCAAGCATACAGACTTTGTCTATAAACTCCTGAACGGTAGGATTGGAAAAACGTGAATAAAGATTTCCTTGTTCAGTTTCGTCAAATATCGCTTTGCCTTGCTCGGCTGATTCGAAAGTGAAGCTACTCGTCAGGAAAAGTGGTGTCGAATGTTCCCGATACCCTGTCTTTTTTGTTTGCGTTCTTACTGCCTTGGTCTGCTTTTTCATTTTTGAAGCTGTTAGCTATTAGCTTTTAGCTGTTAGGCATTGGCGTTTAGCTGTTGTACTTATTTTCTATTTTTAATTCAAACCGCCCTTTGTTCTCTGTTTTGATAACCATTAGCACTAATTGCTAAGAGCTAACCCCTAACAGCTATAAGCTGCTCAGAACCATATAAATAATTCTTAGGCTGACAATAATGACGATCGTTCCTACCATAATCATCATGGTTTTGATAGGCAGCTTTCGCGACAGGCTCGCTGCAATCGGAGCCGCAACCATTCCGCCCAAGATCAATCCTAAAACTACCTGCCAGTGTGAGAAACCAATGATAGTGATAAAGGTTATCGAGCTGGCCAGTGAAACGAAAAATTCGGCCAGGTTAACCGAGCCGATCGTATATTTTGGATGCCGTCCACGTGCGATTAGCGTTGAGGTTACGATAGGTCCCCAGCCTCCGCCACCGATCGAATCCAGTGTCCCGCCAGCTAAGGCAAGCCATCCGATTTTCCTGATTGGCTTCTTTTCAATTCGCTTCTTTAACGCTTTCTGAATGATAAGAATTCCCAGGATCAGGGTATAAACTGCAACCAGAGGTTTAATAATATAGATATATTGTTCTAATGACGAAAGCAGGTATGCTCCCAGAATGGCTCCCAACACTCCCGGAAACAATATCTTGGCGAAAAGCTTACTATTTACATTGCCGAATTTCAAGTGCATATACCCCGACGCACCACTTGTAAAAATCTCGGATGAGTGAACGCTGGCACTAACTGCCGAAGGTGGCACACCCAATGTCAGCAAAAAGGTAGATGCAGTTACGCCATAAGCCATTCCCAGCGCGCCGTCAATCATTTGAGCCACAAATCCGCCTAAAACGTAATAGAAAAAGGCTTGATTTAACTCCAGTTCGTCCCACAAAACCGTCAGCCTGTCATAGGTAAAATAAGTAAAAATCAGGTGTCCAACGATCATGAGCGCAATTGCGGCAAAAAAGTTTACGGCTACCTCAGTGCGGGATCGTTTTCTCAAAGTGGCAGCCCATATCTTTTGCTGAATGGTCTCCCAGGTTAGTTCTGCCTTGTGTGGTTTTGTCGGATGTGGGTGATTTTCGGCAGGTTTTTCTGCAAGGGAAGCAAATATTTCATCAGACTCTCCTGGTAGGTCACGCAGGAATACTTTATTCCCGTTCTCTCTTGCCAATGCAGCCAGGCGTCTGTCCTCCTCAGGATCTCCACTGGCAATAATGGTAACAGGGATTGTTTCCCAGCCTTTCAGTTCACTATTAGGTGTAGGTAATGAGTCCGCTTCTTCCTTCAAGTCTATAAAGTATAGTATTATTATAGAGTAATTGCCCACTAAAAATAGCAAACGAATGGTTTGCTATTTAGCGCCGCAAAGTTAGGGCTATTTTGTTATTAATCAAAAGAAGAATGTGGGAAATGGGGTCGTAAGAATGGACTATTTTTCTACTTTACAGGGTCAGGATTTGTCAGGAAATACTCGGATACGTCACACTTATTTGTACTAAAGTTAAAATTCAATATTTTGAATGCTGGCTTCCCTTCCGTAATTTTTCATTTATTTCTTTCATCCGGCTTTCACCCAATTATTATGAAATCGACCTCTATCTGCCTGATAGTTGCTTTTGCCTTTTTTGCGACAGGCTGTTCGCGAAAGAAGAATGCTGAGTTGATCGTCCATCATGCAAAAATCTATACAGTTGATGAGGGTTTTGATACTGCAGAAGCGATGGCTATTAAGGACGGGAAAATACTCGCGGTGGGAACGAATGAGGAAATTCAGTCAGGATATTCGGCGAAGGAGGTAATGGATGCAAAAGGGAAATTCGTGTATCCCGGCTTTATCGATGCGCATTGCCATTTCACAGGTTTTGCAACCGATATGTGGAAATGCGACTTGACCGGAACAGGATCTTTTGATCAGATCACTACGAAAATAAAGGAGTACAGCACCCATGCACCGATGGAGTGGATATATGGCCGGGGCTGGGATCAGAACGATTGGGCTGTCAAGCAATTTCCAGACAACACTGAATTGAACAAGCTTTTTCCAGACAGGCCGGTTTTCCTGAAAAGAATTGACGGACACGCGGCATTGGCTAACTCAGTGGCACTCAAGCTTGCCGGAATCACTTTAAATACCCAAATTAACGGAGGCACAATTGAAAAGACAAACGGAAAACTGACAGGGATATTAGTGGACAACGCCATGGATATTGTGGAAGCGAAAATACCGCCGATATCAGATCAACTGGCAAAAGAATATTATGAAAAGGCTCAGGCAATGTGTTTTGAATTGGGTTTAACCGGAGTGCACGATTGCGGCGTAAATGAGCACACTATCGATTTGATAGAAGAGGCACATCATAGCGGCAAATTGAAAATGAAAATTTTTGCATTACTGAGCGACAATCCGGCATATTACAAAAAATGGATATCCAAAGGCCCTTACAAAAAAGATCGCCTTCATGTGGGTGGTTTTAAGGTATATGCAGATGGAGCTTTGGGAAGTCGGGGAGCTAGTTTGTTGAAAGACTATTCCGATCAGCCAGGTTGGAAAGGATTTCTACTGAGTAAACCCGCTCATTTTGACAGTCTTGCAAAGGCGTTATATGCTTCTGCTTTGCAAATGTGTACCCACGCAATCGGCGACAGCGGCAACCGTCAGATATTGAAAACATATGCCTCAGTTTTAAAAGGAGCCAACGACAGAAGGTGGCGGATTGAACACGCGCAGGTTGTCAACGAAGCTGATTTTCATTATTTTAAAGATTTCAATATCATTCCTTCAGTCCAACCAACACACGCTACCAGTGATATGTATTGGGCCGAAACCCGTTTAGGACACGACCGCATGAAAGGTGCATATGCCTATCAGAGTTTGCTAAAAACGAATGGCTGGATGCCACTTGGAACCGATTTTCCGGTCGAATATATCAGTCCGTTTAAAACTTTTTTTGCTGCAGTTGCCAGGCAGGATGCAAAGGGATATCCTGCCAATGGTTTTCAGATGGACGAAGCACTCACACGTGAGGAAGCCCTTCGGGGGATGACGATTTGGGCTGCAAAATCTGCATTTGAAGAAAATGAAAAAGGAAGTCTGGAGCCAGGCAAAACGGCAGACTTCATCTTGCTCGATATTGATTTATTAATAGAGGATAAAGGAAAGTTGTTAAATACCAAAGTACTGGGGACCTGGGTGAATGGGGAGAAGGTGTTTTAGGGATTCGGAAAAGTGTCCCATTATCATGAATAAATCAAGAATTGAATTTGGTAAATGGTTGATATAGATCCGCCATCCGTTTATTGAAGATGACGGATCTATTACGGAACCTAATAACACCTAACCTCAAAGAGCGAGACCGGAACATTCGGATTTTGTCCCGAAAGCTTAATTTTCAAATGCTGAGTATATACTGGCTCTTCCAATAAAATCGTTCGTCTGCTCAAATGGTTATCCTTGATCTCTGCGACGACTTCATTATTGCAGTTCAGAACGGAAACGTTACCAACACAAAATGGCATCACAGTTTCGGGATGTACATAAATTACATTTTCCATCGGGTGATCGTAGTCCGTGTCAAATACCAGCTCAATTTTAGAAATGGCTTTGGGCTCGTTCCAGGATATGGTCAGCAACGGATTGGTATCGTTGAAGTCAGCGACCCAGGCATTCGGTTGAGATATAGGACGATGAAGACCGTTTCTCAGATTTTCCGTTCCAAATACGTCCAGCGGTTGCGCTAATTTCATAGCCACATTCCTGCCTTCCGGGCGACGCTTCGGGCACCAGAATTCGAAAGTATCCACGCCGATATCTTCCGTCGGCTCTTGTTTTCCATAGTTAGAAACGGCAGGGTTCGTTGCGTTGAAAACTGAAACGATGCCTGAAATTCTGGCTTCGCTATATTGCAATTTCACCTTGTCATTTTTCATAAAGCACACGAAAACATAACATGGCTCGTCAAATTGAGCAGGCCAGTCCACGGTTAGTTCGTGTTTGCCTTTTGATAATGTAAAGCTTTGATTATCAATTGTGATATCAGGTGTATGGTTGATGCTCTTGCTGCTTTTACGAAGCTCAACCTCCAAAATGGTATCTTCTTCCACTTCTACCCAAAATGTAATAGCAGGCAATTTTTGAGCAGAAACAGGCAGCATTTGAGCCACTGAATCGTTAATTGTTTCCCAGGTACCCACTCCTGGTAACTCTTTTAATTTTAAGGTGGAAGATGCCGTGATATGCTCCGCGCTTTGCACCAGATCTTCCTTATCCTGAATGTCAATTTGTGGCAAATATTGCCCCGAACGCCAGAGTTCGAGTTGTAGTTCTGACAGATGCCTACTACCAACTTCGCGGGGTGAGCACTTATATTTCTTGCATAAAGCAGCCGCAATCGCCACCGCCTGTCCGCCCACAGCGCTTGTGGCCATTACTCGCGTGGATGCAAAAGCAACATGCGTCGCGCTCATGATTCGGCCAGCAATGAACAGATTGTTGACATTTTTACTATAGTAGCACCGATATGGAATAGGGTATACCCCCTTGCTATGCCACTGATTACAACCTGATTGATCGCTGTATATCCCGTCGGCGGGGTGCAAATCGAGACTCCAGCCTCCAAATGCGACTGTATCTTCGAATACTTTTTGTTCAACAATATCCTGTTGTGTGAGCAAATAATCTCCTTCAAACCGACGGCTTTCCCGTTTGCCGGGAATTGTTCCAACCCATTCCAGTGTCATGTTTTCTGACTCAGGAAAGTCGCCGGAGTTTTTGATATAATTCCACGCACCATATACCACTTTCCATAATTCCCATTTGATTTTTTCTGTATCATGAACAGTATCCAGACGTCCACCATATTCCAGCCACCAAAGTCGGCAGCCAAAATCTTTTGGGGTAAATGTTTTATAACGAGGTATTTCTGTAATATCCTGCAATGCAAACGAAGGCGGTACAAACTTGACAGGACGCCCCACGTCTTTGGAATAAAAATACATGGAATGGCCAAGCAGCTCGCCATATGACTTGTCCGGCGCGAATTTTTCTCCAAATTCTTCCATCGATTCCGCACCCATCCTGAACGCAGCACCTGAAAGAAACCCGACAATTCCATCACCCGAAGCATCACAAAAAAGTGGTGCGCTTAATGCATATTGTGTGCTATTTTGACTGCAAAATGCATACACGGTTTTGATGAGATCCTGTTCGCTATTCTGAGCTAATCCTTTATCCATATCATAAACCGCCGTGTTTAAAAGTAGGGTGATATTCTCTTCTTCGACCACCTTTTCAAGAAGAACGGTATCGAATATCAGTGGATTTCCATCCGGGTTCCGGTACAAATTTTCCACCATGATCTCGTCAATTACGCCCGTCTCGCGTGCCCACCGGTTGTTGTTGCCCATATGTGAGGTTGCTCCCAAAATCCATAGTCTTACTTCACTGGAACAATTACCACCTAACACGGGCCGGTCTTGCACTAAAGTCACTTTCAATCCTGCTCTTGCTGCCGTAATTGCGGCACATGTCCCGGTTAGTCCTCCACCGACTATTACCAGATCGGTTGATTGTGAGATAGTTTTAGGGCTTCTTTTTGGGGTGTACTCTTCCTTTATCATGGTTATATCTGGTATTTGGTCTAACCTGACTGACAATCTTGGTTTTCTAAATTATTGTCATTCAGGTTGTTGTGATTTTGCTAGTCGTGTATTATTTCAATTCTATGATCTGTTCCAATATTTTGAAGTCACCGGGCTTATAAACGCTAACGGGTACCGATTGATCAAACCCTTTGATCTTCAAGGTAATGCTCGCGCTTTCGCCGGGGTTCAAATTTCCGATTGGGTAGCTGTTGCCGTCTGCTTTTAAATAATAATTCCGGATCGCATATGCAGGAAAATCTCTTCGCGCGGTAATTTTCACTACCAACTGATGAATACCGTCTGAACCGGGCTGATATGACACTTTTTCGATAGTCAAAGGCGCCATTTCCGATTGGTAGGTATAGTAGGCAGGTCTCGGAGTTCGGTCGGGGCGAACGAGACCCCATGGCCGGTATCCGTTAATATTGGTACCATGGTGACGGCTCTGATAGTCATTATATGTCCACCAGGACGCCCCGACAACATATGGTCGTTTTCGGATTTCGGCGTTGACCGCTGAAATGTGCTGTGCCTGAGCTACTTCGCTTTCATTAAAATTGTGAGTGTCCGTTCGGGGTTTATCGAGCCAGAATTCCTTTTTATCGTCAGCCCTTACACCCCATTCGCTGATCAGTATGGGCTTGTCGGGGTATAAGGCGTGTATATGGTCAAGTACTTTGGCATGGTTTCCATAAGTATTGGTAGACACAAAATCCACATACTGGCTTGCTTCGTCTTCCGGTTTTTTGGGTAAAGTATTCAGGCGCATCGTCGCGAAAGTGTATAGTCGAGTAGGATCCAGCTGTTTCGCATATTCAATCATATCCTTTGTCCAGCGCTGACCTTCGGGAAAATCGGACAAATATTCGTTTCCAACGCTATATGCAATTACGGACGGATGGTTCCAATCACGCTCAGCCATTTCCTTAAACTGAGAGCGGAATTTGGTACGCATCGAATCATTATCCATTTGATTTGGAGTCATTTGCCAGTTTCCGGCTTCGCTGATGATCAGCATCCCGTACCGGTCGGCCAACTCATAAAATTGTTCGGTTGGAGTATAATGTGTCAATCTTTGAAACTCCATTCCGGCCTCTTTCATCAGTTTGAAATCCTTTTCCACAAGCCAGTCTGGCTCCAATGAACCGAGACCCGGATAATCAACCACCCGATTTGCGCCGCCCACTTTGATCGGCTGACCATTCAAAAGCAATTGCGCGTTTTTGACTTCAACCTGTCTTATTCCAAAATTGGATGAGATCGTATCTCCGGCCAAAACAGCCCTGATGTGATATAAATTAGGATCGTCCAGATTCCACAGCTTGGTCTGCGCAGCGGTGAGAGTTGCTGATGATTCTATGATTCCGGTTTCCCCAGCAGGGATGCTTTTCGATTCGCTCTTCCAGCTGATATTCAGTGGTTTATTTTGAAATGAAATCGAAATTGTTGCCTTTGGAGACGCTGTGTTTTTTGAAGCATTGTGAACTCGAATCAATGTTTTAATTGTCGCGGTGCCTTTTGCCAGGTCCGGATTGGCTTCGATTTTGATATTATTTGCATAAACTTCCGGCTCGACAGTGAGGTAAACAGGACGAACCAATCCACCATAATTCATCCAGCCCACAAACGGGTTATTGATTTGATTGTAATCTTTGGCCCCCGGTATCGTACCGATATTCCAGGTATTATTATTGACTGAAACCGCAAGAAGATTTTCTCCGTCCCTTAGTAAATCCGTGATATCGAAGCTAAACGGAGTATATCCACCCTCATGCTTGCCCGCTTCCTTGCCATTTAACCAAATCCGGGTTTTATAATAAGCTGCATCAAAATGCAGTATTACACGTTTCCCACTGGCGATTTTCCATGGAAATGATTTGCGGTACCAGGCAGTTCCGGTATAAAACTGAAACCGGGGATCAACAGAAAAGCAGTGGGGAACGGTGACTTTATCCATACGAAAAATTTCCTTCGGATCGTCTGCATACCATTTGCCGACAACGCCCATCTCGGCCGGATCCAGTGCGAAAGACCATTCGCCGTGAAGTGGAATC
This sequence comes from Dyadobacter sp. HNCC25DJ184, assembly GCF_056895215.1. Classification (NCBI taxonomy): domain Bacteria; kingdom Pseudomonadati; phylum Bacteroidota; class Cytophagia; order Cytophagales; family Spirosomataceae; genus Dyadobacter; species Dyadobacter sp. HNCC25DJ184. Next base: position 81,214 of record NZ_JBXHAQ010000001.1, read on the forward strand.
GCATTGGCCTGACGAATACTATATTGCGCCAAAGCTGACCAGGAGTTTCCTGCTATTAAAATTAAAAAGATAAACCTGCTAAATAATTTCATTGGAATTGTAACTATTTGATATTGAGTATTTTTTTGAATTTTGTTATTCAGACTGCGACTTGTTCAGGTTCGGGCTTTAGTTTTTTTGAAGCACTGAATGGAATCCATGCCGCAAGCAAAATTACCGCTGCGATAGACATGGTTATACCGCTTCCCGAAGTTGTGAAAGTGCTTAACACGAAGAGTATCAATGAAGTGAAAAGCAAAGCACCGGCGATAACCTGTAATCCGAAACGATTTTGGCGTTTGATTTCTATAGCTTCTTCAGGACTTGCCCCGACAAGATTGTCGATGCGTTTTTGTTCGCGTTCTACTTCATAATCGGTGAATTCCTGAGCGGTAATATTTCTGGATCTTGCCCACAATTCGTAGGCCAGCAGAAGCAGCAAAGGAATACCGACTCCGACAATCGTTTCCATACTTCTCGATAATTTGAAATCAAGAAGAAGCGGGGAGAGAACTTTGAAAAAGAGATTGACTGAAAGACCGATAAAGGTTACCCATAGCGTCACTTTTCCATTCAGCCTTTTCGAAAACAACGCCCATAGCGGAGGAGCGAGCAGCGGTCCTCCGGAAATCGCAGATATACTCAGAACCACCTCCACAATCCCTCCAGCTGCCGGTACAAGCAACGCTATCACGATCATACCCAGTCCGAAAACCCACGACGAGCCTCTGGCGACGCGGATCAATTGCTTGTCAGAAGCAGCAGGGTTGATCATTCCTTTATATATGTCATTTGTAAAAACGGCCGAAACAACGTTCAATGCAGTGTTTGCACTTGCTGACGTGGAGAAATACATTCCTGTTAACATCAGTCCGAGCAGGCCTGGCGGGAGCACGAGTTTACAAATCATAAGGTAGGCATTTTCGGTATCCAGGCCGGTCAGAGACGGGTTGATAGCCTTGTATATCATCGGCGGAAACATCCATATTACAGGGCTGATCAGATATAACGCGGCAAAAAGATAAGCTACTTTCCGGGCCGATTTTTCACTGTCAACGCTTGTATATCGCTGCACCATAGTCCAGTTTCCACCGATATAGCAGATATGATATATCACAAATGCCGCGACAAAACCAATGGTATATTCGCCATTGAGCAGATTAAAAAAGTCATCAGGGACATGCTGCGTAAATCCTTCCCAGCCGCCGACGCGGTTGAACGAAAGGGGTAAAAGGATGAAAACCGCCGCGCATAACACTACGAATTGAAGTATATCGGTTACCATTACCGCCCAAAGTCCGCCGATGGCAGTATAGGTGATCATGAATAGTCCAAGCACTATTGTACACGGAACTAGTGGCAGGTCGAGCGATGAGCTTACCAACCTGGCAACCGGGTACAAAACCGATCCCTTAATAAAAATGGAAACGAGGGTGAAAATGAATATATAGGTTTTCTGAACGGTAGCACCGAGTCGTTGTTTGATGAACTCTGCGGCTGTGAGAGCACCGGTTCTTTTCCATCTTGGGGCTAAAAAAAGACCAGTTAGAAGTGCGCCTATGCACATCGTCCATTGAATTGTGATGGCTACCCAACCATGTTTATAGGCAATGGAACCCCATGCGACGAACGTTCCGGCTGAGAAAAAACTCATGAAAAGCGATAAGCCTCCGATAAACCACGGCACAGCTTCCCCTCCCGCAAAAAACGACTTCAGATTTCGGCCGGTACGGGCAAATAGCAGCCCGATGCACAAAACGAAGGCAGAAAAAATGATAATCACTACGGTATCAATGGTACTGTTCATAAGGTCAATCAGGTAGTAAAGTATTAGGTAGCGTGTTGATTATTAATATTTTATAGATATTGTCCGAATGCCAAATGCCGGCATCGTCATTGGAATGGGAAGATGAACGTCGGCTATTGAACCTTTAAAATCAACATAGCTGATTTCGCGGATGTTTGCGTTGGGCTCGGGTAATTTTGCTTCACGTAATGCCACCCGAAAACTGTTTTCAGAAGCCTCGTTGTTAAGCATTGTTACATAAATCGTTTTGGTTTTTTCCGATTGTGAAATGATATAGTCAATCGAGGCATTGTCAATATTGACCAAACCTTCAATGAGTGCGAGCTGCGCTTTGTCGCCATATACATTTCCTGGTTCGAATCCATATGTTTGGTGCGGACCGACTTTCGGCGTGACAAATCCGCGGGGAAATGAAATTTTTCCGTTGGAGCGTAAATTGGCTTCTGATAAAAGGTAGTCCGAAATCCAGCCGATTTGCCACCAGGCATGGTGAGGGTAGGGGCCAGCGCCCCTGTTCATCGCCTGCCAGTAATAAGAAGCAACGCTGGTTTTACTATCCACGAACGCATCACGACCGATCGCTGCAGACCGTGCCATGTCTGCGAATATCTGTTCCCCAGTCAGTTGATGCATTCGGATAAACATGCCCGCATGGCTTGCCAACTGGATAGGCCCGAGGCGAACAGCCGAACCGAAAATGCCGCCATGTTCAAAACTCAGACCAGTTTGAGATATTTCCCAATCTTCAAGATGCGTGCCATTTACCAACTTTTCCTTGTGACTGGCGATTGGGTGCGTGTAAACTGAAGCGGTATAAATTTTAGCGCATTTAATGGCGGCGACTTTGTATTTCTCATCTTTCGTAATATCGAATAGATCAAGATAGGCCTGAGCGGATTGGCCGGTAGCGAAATCGGGGGCATATCGGGCATCCCCGCAAACTCCAAGAAATGAACCCCTGTTTACTCCGTTTTTTAGAAACCAGTCTGCACCTTTTTTTGCTGCAGCGAGGTACTTGGGATCTTTAAGAATTTGGTAGGCTACCAGTAATCCATAAAACGTGGATCGATAGTCTTTTATGTCTTTGAAAACTTCTTCCTCTGTTTTGTGATCATATGCCACAGCCCAGCTGCCATCGGTTTTTTGCCATGCCAGGAGCCGATCTGCACCTTCTTTTAAACGCGCTTTGAGCTCTTTATTCTGAGGTTCAAAAAGCAGCATGTTGCCAATGTCAAGCATTACATAATATGTAACTGCAATAGGTTCAACGACTTCGCCCCATTCTTCCACAAATTTTTTACTCTTCGCCAGATAATATTGACCTTGCACTGCTCCTTTGAAAAAGCCATCGCTGGTTTGCTGTTGTGCGAGTTTGAAATTGAGTGCTGGCGGTAAAACTTCGTCCCTTAATTTTGGGTCGTTCGTCTCTTTGGCAAGCATAAACATGGCACCATAATCGGAGTTTTTCATTGCGTCTTTATTCGAGCCAACCACTCCGCCCAGATAGGATTGCGCGCCGATTTCTCTCCCTTTATATTGCTCGATATTCCAAAGCGAGGTTTTTGGGTCCGTTAAATAATGATGCATTTTTTCAATGCGATCCGTCAGTGATTGTTTGCTTTTTCTCAATTCCAACGTGTTGTGAAAGCCATAGATATCGTTAGCAGCGTGTTTCAGTGACGCAAACCAGTCACCGTTTTGCATACTATATCTGAATGAAAATGATATTTGCTGACCGGCAGTCAATTTGGAGGTTTCTTCACCCAAAACCGGATAGTACATGGTCGGGCTCAGCTGCGCTTTTCTGTTCATATGCGACAAGCCAAGCAGCCAGTCGGTCTGAGTAATTTTGTCTTTGGCCCATGGGTCGCGGGCAAGGCCAGGCTCAGGAATTACGCTTAATGTCACTCCTGTTTTTGAGGTTACCAATGGATTTAAAGTACTGGCGCAACGCTCCCGATAAACTACTGGACGGGTCGGTATTCCATGGCCATATGCATAGGCTAGCGCGAAATTGGGCTGCATGTAGTTTCCCTGAAAATATCCGGGAACCGAAACCCATTGCATATCAGCAGTTTCCAGGTAGGCCAGGGTCGGCGACGCCATTGAATAATATCCGTCTTTTTTGGCGGTTAGGTTCAACGTTACTTTGATATCGGTCGGATATTCAGGATCCAGCTGCCATGTCGACTGGATTTTGGCAACTTCAGTTTCTTTCGAAAACTGAATACTATGGTCGGTCTCATTTACGGATTCCGGAAGAAAATGATATGCTTTTCCGGCGGTGTTCAATGCCACTTCCGTTGTACTTTCTTTCCACTGCAGTTGCTGATAATGATAGGCGTCTTCCGGGAATTTTCCCCCCGTTATTTTTTCAAAAACCTCTTTGGGTTCCGATGATGGTTTAATGTCGGTATATAAAAGCGTATACTCACCGGAAGACTTGAATGCATTGATCCACTGAGCACCTTTCTTTGTCTTAATGGATGCAATATTCAACCCGTTTGCGCCACTTTGCCATTGAATCTGAACGGCATTATTTTGCAAAACAACAGGCTTTTTAGCCTGGCCATACGCGCTGGTCGAGATAATGGTTATAAGGAAAAGTATGCGTAAATGATTTATTTTCATGGTTTTAGTAATGTTATATAGTTTTTTAATTCAGGAGATATCAACTGACTGATGTTTCCCGAAGCGTCGGAATATTGTATAAAAACGTGCAGATCGGGACGGCGTATCAGGAGCTTTTGAGACTCTTCCATATCCATCAGTACAAAAGCCGTAGCAAACGCGTCGGCGGTCATGGCGTCGGCTGCGAAAACGGTCGCATTTAACACAGTGCTGGCTTCTGCCATACCCGTTTTTGGGTTGATGATATGACTATATCTGATTCCATCCTGAACATACTGGTTTCGATAATTTCCAGAAGTAGCCATGGCCATATCCCTCATTTCGACCATGGCACAAAGCTGGCCGGGTATAGTCGGGTTTTCGATACCGAGTTTCCAAAAATGATCGCTGTCTTTTTGTCCGGCCCATCTCATTTCACCTCCGATTTCAACCACATAATTTTTGATGCCTTTCTGACCTAAAAAATTAGCAACGACGTCTACGGAATATCCCTGGGCAATCGCGTTAAAGTCAATACGAACACCTTGCTTTTTCGATTTTATCTGAACTGAATCAAATTGAATGTGTTGAAAACCAACGTATTGCAGGAGTGAGTCTAGGTCAAATTCTGCTCTCTTTTTCTTTTTGCCAAAACCATATGCTTCAACCAAAGGCAAAATAGTCGGATCAAAAAGCCCTTTTGTTTCCAGAAAGACTTCTTGTGACTTTTTCAAAACAGGAAAAAAATGCTCTGAAATGAATGTGAATTTTCCGTTTTTATTAAATTCAGTAATCTCAGAATCAGTGCGATAGCCGGAAAGTGATTTATCAATCTGTTGCAAAATTGAATCAATTTCTGATTTCTGAACCGGGCTTTTTTCTGAACAATACCGGATCTGATAAGTGGTCCCCTGCGCTTCTCCATGAATCGTCAAAAGAGTATCCGTCGCTGAGGTATACACCGAAGTATGGCCAGCAACCGCGCCAGCCGACGCTATTGAAAGCACGATACATGGGGCTGCCAAAATCAGATTCAGTATTCTAATCATTCTATTTCTGTCTGTATATCAATTGATTATGGTCTTGGAGCGATCGGTTCATCCTTGATGATCGCCATCAGCTCCGGTAAATGTTCCTGATATATTGCTCTCGGTGTGGTGTTGTATTTTTTGGTCAAAGCAGCTGCAAAGCCAACCACTTCACCCATCATACCGCAGGTGCGCATCACGCGCGTACTTCCAAAAGCCACGTGGGTAGTGCTTATATTCCTGCCGGCCATAAAAAGATTCTGGATATTGCGTGAGTAAAGACAGCGATATGGGATCGTATATGGCGCAACTTTGATATGCTTGGTTCCCGCAAAAAACTCCTGTCCTTCAAAATATTTGCTGTTCGTCGCATCCGGGAAGTGAAGGTCGATAGTCCAGGTTGCGGTTACGGTACCATCGTCATAAAATTTACCTTCCTGGATATCCATCTGGTTCAAGATATGGTCGCCCAATATCCGGCGCGACTCACGTTTTCCGCCAATATAGGCCACCCAGGCCAGCTCTTTTTTTGCGTACTTGTCTTTTTTGTTATTTTTCAAATAAGACCAATTGCCATATATCGCCCTCAAATTATGGTCGCGGATTTGTTCGGCTTGGGTAATGGTGTTGAAATTGCCAAAACCGGTTTCCCATTCCCAGTCGGCCTTGCCTTTGTCGATATGGTATTCGTCGGAGAATTGAATAGCCCACGGCGTTTCGGGGAATGTGGTGACTGTATCGCGATCCATCGATGCCCACAAGTTGGATGTGCCGAGCGTAAAATCATCTGACTGATCTGCTGCCAGCGATTCTCCGGTTTCGGCTTTGCTTTCGCGGCCCATCCGGAAATCTGCACCTGCGAGATAAGCAATCGTCCCGTCGCCCGTGCAATCGGAAAAGAACGATCCCTCAAACCTGATTTCCTGGTTCGTGGCAATATCACGCGCTACTACTGCAGTAATGATATCCGCATTTTTCTCAACTTTAAATGCATAAGTATTCAGATATAACGATATGTTTTTCTCTGCTTTAACAATCGCCGTTTTTCTTGCATCTCCATATTCTTTTGCATCAGGATTGCCATTACCCGGGTCGCCATTGTCCATTTCCCGCACAATTCTTCCGAGTTTTGGATAATGATTTTTATCAATATCACCCATCAAATGAACCCGGATTTCGGAGCTGTTATTACCACCCAAAACTGGCCTGTCCTGAATTAGTGCGACTTTCAATCCCTGACGGGAAGCGGATATGGCAGCACATGTTCCGGCGATACCGCCTCCCACCACAACCAGATCAAAATGTCCTGCGTCCGTTGCCTTTTCTGATAAATGCAGCTGTTTTCTTCTGAATTGAGATAACGCTTCGAGCTCATTTGGTGGCGTGAAATTCGCCGCGTCCGTAAATAGCAACGCGTCACAGCGGCCATTAAAACCTGTCAGATCTTTGAGAGCCAATTGCGTATCCGAATTTTTGATATCCACCTCGCCGCCATCATACCATTTCCAGGCATCAGAACCGCTTTCACCAAATACCTTTGTGGTACTTTTTCCGTCGATCAAAACCTGGAACTTTCCTGGCCCTTTCGGAAATGGTGCCCAGTCTTTCGTGCGGACCCACATGCGGTACTTGCCAGTTTTTGGGAAATGCACCTTTGTCGTCGCGTCTTTCACAGGGCGACCCATTCCGTGCGCCATGATGTAAGAAGATCCCAAAACAACATACGATTGCTGGTCAATCACCCATCCGCCTTTATCCGCGAAAGATTCTGTTTCGACAAAAACAGTTTGCTGGGCCATCAGCTGAAAACTCAGCAAAACGAGGCTTAGTATATTTAGTAATGTTTTCATATTCAGTTATTTGGGTTAGGAACCGTGTTTTTTTTGGACTTTATGTATCGATCCATTTCTGATTTGACAGCTGGGATATCGGGATGAAAATGATCGAGGATGCCATAGATTTTAGAAGAATAATTACCCTCCTTATTCAACTGTGACGATAGTTTTTCCAAAGTTGCGTTGGATAATGATGGTTGCGTAATAAGCAATTTTGCCATCAGGTCTGACTGCTCTTCATTGGCAGTTGTGATATCCTGCGCAATGGCCAGCGCCAGGTCAGCGCTCAGAGGGATATCCTGCAGTTTTTTTAGAATTGATATTTGCAAAGTGTAGCCAGCCTTGTGATATGATTCCCACAACCAGGTCTGCATTTCGCTACTTTTAAAAAATGGAGGACTTGTTTTTTGCAAAGCATGGCGGGCCACAAAGACATTTTTCCCATTGATGACATGCTTGACATCCTCCGTGAAAGCGGGCTGAATGTTGCCATTCTGATCCATCACTTTTCCCATCGCAAAATATTGATAATGGTGATTGGTGCCCGCAAGAAATTCATGTAAAAGTCTGTCGTCCACATAGTTTTCAATAATGCTTTTTATTTCGTCAGAAGTATGGCCGTAGGCGATATGCCAAAGGGTGAAACAAGTATATACCGCGCCGTCAATTACTTCATTCTTAATGGTTTTCAACGTAGCTCCTGCTTTTGCATCCACGGAATCAGCCAGGTTTTCCGTCCCTTTTGAGATCAAATCTTCCATCTTCAAACCGGCAAAAATGGAGTTTGGCTTTGCTAATATGTCTGCCAGTTTTTCATATTCATCCGGTTTGAATTCGTCATGGTCCACTTTCGTCAACACTTTTCCTTTTGGCATATCATACCGCATATAATTGCCGAGTAAGTCCCAATAGAAATTGATATGCACCGGTTTACATTCGTTGGTATAACAAACAGGAGTGAATATATTCCGGAAAAAATAGGCAGGATTCCCGGCTTCGTCGAAGGCCAGATTCAAGACATACGACGTGGTATCGTTTTCTTTGATTTTAAATTTTTTGATCCGGCCAGCAGAGAGCTGAACGGCTTGTTCGAGATACGGATGTAATGGCCGATAAGAAGCCCTCACAACATTGTGAAGGCTCATTATCAAAAAGATCGTGAAGAACGCGAAATGACGTTTTTTCATCAGCATCTATTTCCAGTCGGCGTTTTGTTCCAATTCGGGATTGGCGTTGATCTCATCCTGTGGAATCGGGAAATATTTGTTTTTAGCCTGAACAGGACGATTTGGGTAAACTGAGTTCACGGCTTTCGGGATCACGTCGAGGAATTTTCCGGTTCGGGTGAGGTCATACCAGCGGTCGCCTTCGCCGAAGAATTCCCATGATCGCTCCTGAATAACCGCGTCGATAAATTCCTGTTTGCTCAGTCCAGTACCGAGCTTCTCCAGTCCCGCTCTTGTCCGAATCGCATTGATATACTCATATGCCAATGCCGTTGGTCCATTCAGCTGTGCTTCCGCTTCTGCCGCGATCAGGTAAACATCTGCGAGGCGCAAAATTGGAATGTTGTTGATTAGTCCTGTGCTGGAAACCGGATCCTGATACTTCTTAATCAAAACTGCCTCGGTAGTGATCGGTGTAATATCCTTCTGTGCAACCCAGGTTCCTGCCTTGTTAAGATAAGTTGTGTCTAGCAATTGTCGGCGTTTATCTTTTGGATCAAAAGACTTGAAGAAGTCCATATATGCGAACATGGATCCGTAGGAAGTCTTCGCATATTCAACCCCTGCACTCCCCACGGGTCCGCATAACCCAACGAGCTGGTGACTGTTTCCCGGCGTAATCGGATCTGCTTCATATGCCCAGATGTTTTCAACGCGGGCCGCGTCTTCCTTAAGATAACTATAAACATCCATCACGTTGGGCATCAGCGAATATTTGCCCGACGCAATAACTGACTTGGCTTTTTCAAGCGCCTTAGCCCAGTCCTGATTATAGAGTGCTGCCTTTGCGTATAGCGCCCCAACTGCTTCATTGCTGGGCCGTCCTTTGTCTACAGAGGGAAAGGAAGCAAGCCCGGCCTGCGCTGCCATATCCAGATCGCTGTATATCTGTTTATATACATCAGTCGCGGCGCTTTTTGGGACATATGCTTTGGCTTCCGAAGTGCTCGGTTCGGTTTTTACGACTACATCACCAAAGTTTTTGGCGAGCGTCCAGAAGTAAAAAGCACGAAGAAAATATGCCTCACCGATGATCTGCTTTTTGCGTTTTTCATCCATCGTGGCTTCAGGCACTTTTGCGATAATCCAGTTCGCTTTTTCAATACCGCTATACGAAGAAGACCACAATTGCAACGGCGATTCATTGGTTCTACCTGCGCTCTTTTGAACCGTATAAGTTGGTTCGACCGTAAAAAGTGTCAATGTATTTCTTCCTACCACGCCACGCGGGTATATCTGATCGGCGCTGTAATCTGGTACCATGGTAGCTGCCGGGCCACCGTACATGCTTGATACTCCGCCATATACGGCCAGTAAACCCTTTTCCGCGTCGGATGCTGTTTTGTAATAATCTTCAACAAAAATGGAAGAATAGACCTCTTCATCCAGCTGGCAGGATCCCATTCCGAGGGCCAGGGCGATAAGCGGGATGGTTTTAAATATTTTTTTCTTAGATATCATGTTCTAGCGAGTTTTGAGCTATTAAAAAGTAAGTTGAACGCCTCCCAGGAATGATCTTGCCTGTGGATATACCAGATTGTCAATACCGATTGTAGTATTGGAACCCGCATAAGTGTTCACCTCCGGATCAAAACCGGTATATTTTGTAATCGTGAAAAGGTTGTTGGCGCTGACGTAAATTCTCAATCTGCTGATACCTTTCAAATTTGGAAAAGCATAGCCCAGCATCAGGTTTTTACAGCGCATGTAAGACCCGTCTTCCATCGGATAGCTGCTGATGGGCAAACGGCCGGCAACCATCGGGCTAACATATTGATTGCTTTGGTTTTCCGGCGTCCAGCGGTTTTCAACTCCCTGGAAAAGATTGCGTTGACCAAGTGGATTTTCGAACGAAAGGCGGCTGGCATTATAGATATCATTGCCATGCGTTCCCGAGAAAAATGCGCTCAGATCAAAGCCTTTATATGCCACATTGGTTGAGAATCCATAGATGAATTTCGGGTTCGGATTGCCGGTAATAACCTGATCAGCAGCATTGATAGCACCGTCGCCATTGATATCCTTCACTTTGTGTCCACCCAGACGGCCATCATATCCCGGCACGATTGCTTCTCCGGTCTGGTTGATTCCGTCGAATACATAGGTTTTGAATATCCCCAGTGGCTGGCCCACTTTCAGGACCGTGTAATTGGTCACAAACCTTTCGTCAGTCGTTCCGCCGTCCAGATCAAGCACTTTGTTGCGATTGAAAGTGATATTGCCGTTGACCGACCATTTTACCGGGCCGTCCAGGATTGTTGCGTTTGCAGCAAATTCAAATCCTTTATTTTGCAGCGCTCCGTAGTTTCCGGTGATACTGCTATATCCTGACGATAACGGCAGCGTTTTCTGGTAAAGTAAGTCGTTGGTTTTTTTGAAATAATAATCTGCGATCAATGAAATGCGGTTGTTCATTAAACTGATATCCACACCGAAGTCGGTTTGTGCAGATCTTTCCCAGCGCAAATCGGGGTTGGCAATACCAGATGGAACAATCGCAGTTTGGTAAGTATTATTGATATTATATCCGCCGCCAGCCTGCACTGTCGCAAGAGATTGATATGGATCAATGCCAGCCGCATTACCCGTAATTCCGTAGCTACCTCTTAATTTTAAATCTGAAAGCCAGGTAATATCTTTCATAAATGGCTCCTCAATGACACGCCACGCTGCCGAAACCGCCGGGAAGAAACCATATTTGTGATTTGCTCCAAACTTGCTCGATCCGTCGACACGTGCTGTCAGGTCCAAAAAGTACCGATCCTTGAATCCGTAGTTAATCCTACCCATATATGAATCAAGACGTTGAAGGCTGCGGCTGCTGTTTACTGTGCGATTCAGCGCGAGTTGCAACGCTTCATTTTTGGTGGCATCGTTGGGGAAACCATTTGCATTGATTTGGTTTGAATTCGCTTTGTTGGATTGTGTCGCAAATAATCCTGTGAATTTCAGACTATGCTTTTCATTGATCCTTTTGCTGTAAGACAACACGCTTTCATGCAACAGCCCCAATCCGTTGAAGTTGTATTTAGAGGCCGATCCTGAATTTTCGTTCCGGTCGCTGAGGGCGATAATTGAAATTGGTGAGTACGTGTCATATAGCCGGGTATCGATATCAGCATTAAATGAAGCGCGATACGTTAGTCCTGGAAGGATGGTAAATTCTCCGTAAAGGTTGATCAACGCTCTTTTGAAGTTACGGTTGTTCATCCCTGCTGCATAGTTCAAGGGATTGATTACTTCGCGATAACGTCCATTACCTTGTTCTGCGAAAGGATATATACTACCATCGGCTTTGTAGGGCTGCAATGTTGGAGGAGCACCAATCGCTGCTCCCAATACGCTGGCTGTCACCACGCCCGCATCACCAATATTCTCCGTGGCGGCACTGATTCCTTTATTATTCGAAAAACTGCCCATTATGCTCGTTCCTACTTTCAAAAGCTTGCTGACCCGATGATCAACATTCAGCCTGTAAGTCATGCGGTCAAAACCGGAATTGATAATGATCCCTTTTTGATTGAAGTAATTGGCCGACAGCGATAGCTGCGTTTTTTCGTTTCCGCCACTGATCGTCAACTGGTGGTTTTGAATAGGCGCGCTTTGGAATATCAGCTTTTGCCAGTTTGTGCCTTCGCCGAGACTGGCCGGATCAGGATAGGATTTGTCTTTGAAAACCTCATTTTCGAGTTGCGCAAACTCCGCGGCGTTCAATACGTCCAGTGTTTTTGTTGCTTTCTGAACGCCATAATAACTTTCCAGAGAGACTTTTGTTGCTCCCGCTTTTCCGCGTTTAGTGGTAATCAGGATCACACCGTTGGCTGCTCTGGATCCATAAATCGCTGATGCGGAGGCATCTTTTAGTACTTCGACTGACTCAATATCATTCGGGTTAATGGTAGACAGCGGACTCAGGTCATTAATACCACCGCTATTGGATATCTGAATTCCGTCGATGACATATAGCGGTTCCGAGTTACCATTAATTGAGTTGGTTCCACGGATACGTACACTGATATTACCGCCGGGAGCACCAGTATTCTGGTTGATCTGGACCCCGGAAACTCTTGCCTGAAGTCCTTGCGCGACATTCGTGATAGGAAGTTGGGTCAGATCATCGGATTTTACAGAAGCTATCGCACCGGTTGTTTCGATTTTACGCTGGGTACCATATCCCACTACAACTACTTCATCCAGGGCGCGATTGTCTACCATCAAAGTAATATTGACCTGTTGTTTGTTGCCAACCAGCACTTCTTGTTTTACATATCCAACAAAAGAAAATATGAGCGTTTCAGTGGCTCCGGCAGCTAATTTAAACTTACCATCCACATCGGTGAGGGTTCCTTGCTGGCCCCCTTTTATCGTTACACTTACACCCGGGATGCCTTCTCCTTTGTCGTCGGAGACTTTACCGGTAACATCAGGCGACTGGGCATGCGTTATCGAAACGCTTATTGCCAGTGTGATGAGCCAAAGTACTTTTTTAAGCATAGATAAATTGAATAAGGGTTATTGGTTTGAGTTTTCTTAAAAATGTTATATTTATTTCCGTTTCTTGGAGTATAAATCAACATTTCGAGTGTTAGTCTTTTCCGGTGTTTATGGAGAAGAATGCTTGAATATAGTAGCCTGAAATTCGAATACAAACCCAATAATTTGTTGAAATAGCGCAAAAAGTATCGGTAACGTTGTCGCAAACGTAACCGATATATAAATTTGTGTATTATTAATATTAAAAATATATGAAGTAGCGCCAATCAGTAAAAAGGGGATCAACTTAGTCTTTAAAAGGTGTTGATATATAAATAGTGCAAGATGATACATTGCCCGAAATGTGATGAGGTGGCCTTTATTATGAAAGCAGGTTTCATAAGAGGCAAGCAGCGGTACGTGTGTAAGTCGTGCCAACATTTTTTTACGATTTCAGCTAATACTGATCTTGAATTGAGAATCAAGAAAAGACGACACCAGACAACCATAATTGATATCGCCAAAGCGGTCGGCGTATCAAATTCGACGGTGTCCCGTGCTCTGCATGGACACTCGGATATCAGTCAGGAAACCCGTGAGGTTATTCTAAGTATGGCCAAGGAGCTGGATTACCAGCCGAATCAGCTGGCATATAGTCTGGCCAAAAGCAAGACCAATACGATCGGGATGATCGTGCCGGAATTTCTGAATTCGTTCTTCCCGAATATTATCACCGGCGCCCACGGCGTATTGACTGCCGCTGGCTATAACCTGACGATTATGCAATGCAATGAATCGTATCAGGTTGAAATATCGAATACCCGTACGATGCTTGCGAACCGGGTCGACGGGCTATTGATTTCATTGACGCAGGAGACAAATAATTTTGAACACCTTATGGCTTTCGAAAAGAGGGGGGTGCCCATTATTTTATTCAACAGGGTTTGCGATGAGATGCAGGTACCTCATGTGGTTGTGGATGATTTTGAGGCGTCGTTCAAAGCGGTCGAACATCTGATATTGAATGGATATAACAAAATTGCCCATTTGGGTGGTCCTTTGAGTTTGATGGTAAGTCGGGAAAGGCTGCGGGGATATAAGGCGGCGATGGAAAAATACGGCAAACCATTGCAGGAAGAGCTCATTATTCAAGGTATGCTGAATCAGCAAAAGACGCATATATATGGCCAATACCTGCTGGACCTTCCGGATCGGCCTGATGCGATATTTGCGGTCAACGACTCTGCTGCAATCGAGATCATGCTTATGGCGAAGGAAAAGGGTATATCTGTACCGGAAGATCTCGGTGTCGTAGGATTTAGCGACAACCCGGAATCTGCCTATATCGGGCCCGGACTTACTACCGTACGTCAACCGACTTTTCAAATGGGAAAGACTATCGCGGAATGGGTACTGCAATTAGTTGATGAGGAAACGGAAGAGATTTCAAATCAAAAAAGAATATTGGCTACGGAATTAATAATCAGAGGATCGTCTTCGAAGAAAAATAAAGATACCAGTAAGTGATTGATTTTAACATGCTTATCATTGGAAGGCAGAATATTTCGATTTCAGCTTTTATTTGTAGAACCAATATTTAGAAATTATAAAGTATATTAAGAATGCAATTGACGAGGCGATTATGAATAGGAACTCGAGTAATGATTATATTGCCGGGGTGAAATTCGAATTTCTCGTCATAAAAAAAACGGATCCAAGCGAATCCGTCCTTTTTAACTACAGAATATAATTAAATCTTAATGCGGGGGAGTTATGCAATGCATAGCTCCTTTATTTTTGGTGGACCTCCGAATATCTTCCAGTCTGTCTTGAGTTGTCTATTTTTACAAGATTTTCTAAGTCCTGGCCTAAACTAGTCAAATATGTATAGGATATCAGTCCAAATGGTGACAATTGTTATTTTCTATCCACTTTTGAGACAATTATTTTGAAAAACAACCACTACTCAAAACCTTATTTTTTGACAATTTTACGATACTTTTTTGATAATACTATTTCTTGATATTGAATAGATATTGTTTTTTATTTGATTATTAATATTTGCTAGAATTAAATGAATTGTACGATTTTTTCATTCAGTTTATTCTCAAAATGGTACAATGTTTAATTATTCATCCCATGGATAAAAATCTTAGTTCAACTATATATAAATAACGTAACAAGAGTCCGTCAGATAAATGAAACTGTGGAGTTCGGAATGGAAAAACCTCTTCGATTCATGTCAGCAGCACGATCCGAAGAGGTTTTATTTGCTTAAAAGGAAATAGTTTATTCAGCGTCTCTGTATAATCCGAACTCAGCAAGTGCGATGCAAACTGGTGATTTCGTAATTCTAAGTCTTACCTTCTGGGTTGTAACTGGAATCTCAAGTTTGATCAAACGCTTGGCTCCGATACTGGTTCCTTTTGAAATTTCCTTCCATTCCGTACCATCCATGATATCAATCGAAAACTCCTCAATTCTTTGGCCCAACGGGATGAACTCCTGGATGCTGATGATATCGAAAGTGGTTACCTGAGGCAGATCCAAAACAACGTCAGGAGTCTTGAAATCTTCATCAGTAGCCCAATATGATTCCGGTTTTCCGTCCAGCAAGTTTTTTGCGCCGTATACCGAGTTATATCCTCTTACATTAACCGCCTTAATAGAAGCTCTGGAAGCAAGATTAACCGCAAATGTCTTTTTGATTCGATCGCCAAATGTCTTTAACGCTGCCACATCGTCCTCATGCAGTTGACCGCGGGTATCGGGAGCGAGACCTAAATCAAGAGCCGCACCACGTCCTACACTTTTCAGATATAGATCAAAAAGTTTTTCCGGCGTTTTAGGCTTCTCATTTGCGTGATAAAACCATCCCTTTCTTAAGGGTACGTCGCATTCAGCAGGTATCCAGAATTTTCCATTTCTTGTCCCACCCGGATTTTCAGTGGCATTTGCCTGGCCGGGTACAGCCACGTTTTGTCCAACAGAAGGCACAGGCGTTAAAGTAGCCCACGAAGTTTCGTTTACGCTTCCGTCTTCATTGCCAGCCCAACGAACATCCCAACCTATATCGCTGAAAATGGACGCACCCGGCTGTAATTTGCGGGTATAATTGTTCCAGGTGTTGTCCCAATCGTAGTAAGTTGTATTATCGATCGATCGTTTCGCGCGCTCGCCACCATAATATCCATCACCACCATTCGCGCCGTCATGCCATGACATAAACAGGTCGCCGTATTGAGTATATAGCTCTTTCAGCTGATCACGGTAAATCTGGAGATATTCAGGAGTGCCATATTTGGCATTGTTTCTGTCCCAGGGAGAACAGTAAACTCCGAATTTAAGTCCATGCTTACGTGCGGCATCAGCTACCTCACGTACCAGGTCGCCTTTTCCACCACGGAACGGACTTTTGGTGATATTATAATCAGTGGTTTTGGTAGGCCAAAGGACAAAGCCGTCATGGTGCTTCGCTACCAACACGATGCCTCTCAAACCACCAGCTTTGGCAGCCAATACGATCTGCTCAGCGTTAAAATCCGAAGGATTAAAAATTTTCGGATCAGCATCGCCATATCCCCATTCTTTGTTTTCGAACGTGGTTGGAGTGAAGTGCATGATACCGTATACTTCCGTCTGATGCCAGGCTAATTGCCTCGGCGCCGGGGTCGCGCCATATGGCTTAGGCGGAGTTTGTGCAAAAGCAGTACCTACTGTCAGTAAAGTGAGAGCTGCTATTTGTTTTAACATAAAGAGTTTGGTTAGGTGTTTGTAATAGTTACAATTGTAACCGTTTGATAATAAATATGATAGCGGTTTTTATGTCGTTTTCTGTTATTCTTCGAACTGCTATCGGGCTGATTATTGTAAAACTATTACAAAAGAATAATTAAAACGTAAAAAGACGGTTTTATTCGTTGATCACGAAAAGAAACGCAGGCTGTTTGCCAACTTCGGTAGCCGTTTTCGCGGGCACTTCAATTACTCCGTCCTTTATTTTCAATAATTTCTTATTGCCTGCAAGCGTAACCTTTGCTTTTGGCGCAAGTACCAAGCCCTCGGGTTTCAGCGTTGTCGGCAAAGATTCGCCTTCTTCAGCTAAGTAAAATGCATAAGTGGTGGCTCCTTTTTTGGTATATCCCCATTTGCCCTGGCGGTACGGTGCCAAAGGTTTGGTGTCATAAATACCTGTGGAGTTCACAGCCATCCATTTTCCCATTTCTTCCAGTCGCTGATACGCCTCTTCGTGCCATTCTCCATCAGGACCCGGTGCGATATTTAGCAGCAGGTTTCCACCTTTTGCAACGATATCTACCAATGTATGCACCAGTTTTCTGGTCGATTTGAAATTTTCTTTTGGTATATACGACCACGAGTCTCCCATTGTCATGCAAGATTCCCACGGAATTGGCATATGGTGATCAGGAATAGATTGTTCAGGCGTTACGTAATTTTCGAATTCGCCGGTCACTGTGCGATCCACTACCAAAAGTCCGGGCTGATGAGAACGAGCCATCTTAGCGATGCGGGCCATATCGATATCCTGATCATATGGAATCGTTTTTTGCCAGCTGATATTCGGGTTGATCGTGCTTTTTGGTCTTACCCATCCACCGTCGAGCCAGAGAATATCCACAGAACCATAATCGGTCATCAACTCCTCAATCTGATTGTAGGTGAAGTCTTTAAACTTCTGCCACAATTCAGGGTATTTTTTCGGATCGTAGGATACGTTTCTGTCTTTCGGCGGGAAATATGGCCACCAGTATGACTTTGTATTCCAATCAGGTTTGGAGAAATACGTACCCGTCATGAAGCCCTGGTTACGGAAAGCGGCCAAAACTTCCTTCGTCACGTTCGCTTTTGGGTTAGAGCCAAATGGCGTGTTGGTGATTTTATAATCGGTATATTTGGAGTCAAACATTGCGAACCCGTCGTGGTGTTTCGTCGTGAAAACCACATATTTCATACCGGCATTTTTAGCCGCCGTCGCCCAGCGCTCGGGATTGAATTTGACAGGGTTGAAAGTTTTCGCGATGCCTTCATATGCCTTCTTGTATTCATACCAATCGTGCGAATGCGGACCTTTTCTTTCGCACCAGCCTTCGTCTTCCGGGCAAAGCGACCATGATTCGACGATCCCCCACGCGCTGTAAGTACCCCAGTGCATCAAAAGACCGAATTTAACATCCTGCCATTTACTTAATTTTTGCTGAACCAACGGGTCACTTGGAACCACATATTGAGAATGATCCTGTTCCGAGTGCTGCTGCGCGAATGATTGCCCCGAAAATGCCAAAGCCAGAGCGGGAATTAATAAACGTTTGAGTTTCATGATTGAGCTATTGGCTATTAGCTGTTAGCTGTTAGCTTTTAGTTTTGAAAACCGGGCTAACTGCTAATAGCAGTTTTTTAAATTATTATGTTTTGATTTTCTATTGAGAACATAAGTAGTTGGTTGAGAGTATGTTGCTTTGTTTAACAGCTAACAGCTCAACTAAAGTGACTCTTCGCGTTAATCACTTTTCCTTTTCCACCGGCTTCTGTAACGGTATAGTTAAAGCCCTTTTGAACTGAATATGCGCCGACTTCACCGTTTTTATTGATCGCAATAAAGCCGACCTGAAAAGTTTTTGCTCTTTCCGGATTTGGTTTTACGATTCTTTCAACCGCTTTTTTACATGCTTCTTCCGGTGACAGACCTGATCGCATGAACTCCACGACTAGGTGCGTTCCGCATACACGAATTACTTCCTCACCCTGCCCGGACGAAGTTGCAGCGCCTACCTCATTATCTACAAACAATCCCGCGCCGATAATAGGAGAGTCGCCAACGCGTCCTCTCATTTTGAAGCCCATGCCACTTGTTGTACACATGCCCGACAAATCGCCTTTGGCGTCAATAGCCAGCGTGCCCATTGTATCGTGGTTAAAAGAACCGTCTTCGAATCTGGCGGGAGCAAACGGGCCGTGCCCTTTACCTTTGTTTTGCTGTAATTCGATATTCATAACCGGCTTGTATTCTGCCTTTTCCAGCCACTTTTTGTAAGTTTTTTCTGCGTCAGGAGAAAGCTCGGCAGACTCCAGTTTGAAGCCGTTTTCGAGTGCAAACTGCTGTGCACCAGCTCCAACCAGGAATACGTGAGGCGTAGTTTCCATTAACTTACGGGCAACTGAGACAGGATGTTTAATTCTTTCAAGAAAAGCTACGGAACCACAGTTTGCCTTTTCGTCCATAATACATGCGTCCAAAGTAACATGGCCGTCACGGTCCGGATTTCCACCTAAACCAACACAGCAGTTGATATCATTTTCGATTGCAATAGCAGCCTGTTCAACTGCATCGAGGGCTTTTCCTCCTTTTTCCAAAACCGGCCATGCGGCGCCATTGGCGATCTGGCCGCTGTCCCAGGTTGAAATTACCAACGGTTTTTGGGCGGCCTTAGGTTGTGCAAAAAGTTTGTTGACTTGCGTAAACGGCAGGGCCAAAGCCGAAAGACGCAGAAAAGATCTCCTTGTGGGTGTCATGTTTTTTTTAGCGGTTAGGTGTTAGGTACGAGTTGTTAGCGATTAGGTATTAGTTTTCAGCTCTTAGCGATTAGGTGTTAGTTCTTTTTAATTGAGCTATTTCTTTTTCAACTTAGATTGGAAAATATTTTGTATTTTTTTTAATATAAGACATTATAATTCAGTTAGTTAGATTTTTTATTCTAACAGCTAACAGCTAACAGCTAACAGCTAACAGCTAACAGCTAACAGCTAACAGCTAACAGCTAACAGCTATTTAGCCGCTCCCTCCAACTTAAACACCCATGCATACTGGCATGGAATCGATGTTGGGTTCACAGCCGGCGGAGTGATACTTAGTGTGTTTTTGTTAAAACTGGATTTAACTGAACCATTATAACCTAAAAAAGCGACTTTTAAAGGTTTGTGAATTCCCGGAATCACGATTTTCTCCGGCCATTTTGTGCAGATCACGTATAGATCTTTTCCTTTGGCGGTATAGAAAACAGTGCTGTCTGCCGATGGCTTAATGGTCGCCGCTTTTGTGTCATAAATAGCTTCGCTGTTTACCTTCATCCAGTTTCCCAGATCTTTCAGGCGTTGCTGCATAATCACCGGAATTCTTCCATCGGCAGTTGGTCCGATATTGAGCAAGAAATTTCCGCCCTTCGACACAATCTGAACCAATGTATGAACAAGCTTGTCGCTGCTCATATAGTCTTCCAGATTCTCATTTCGGTTGTATCCGAATGATTCGCCAATGCCACGGCATTCTTCCCAGGGGTGATCTGACGATACGGTTCCCTGGCCATATTCGGTGGTATAAAAACTTCCGTGCTTACCTTTTGTATCATTTCCCCAACGGTCGTTCACAACGATATCTTTGCTGACAGCAGGATTATTGAAAAGCCAGGATAGAAATTCAGTGCTCCTCCATGTCTCTGAAGATTGATCCCATTCCCCGTCCGTCCAAAGTACATCCGGGCTGTATCTTGTTACAAGGTCTTTCATTTGAGGAAGCATATGCTCGCCCACATATTGTTTCACGTCCGATTTATACGTCGGATTATACCATTCATATAAAGAATAATAAAAGCCCATTCTCAAACCTTTGGCTTTCACGGCTTTGGTCAAATCGCCAGCGAGGTCACGATGAGGGCCGGTATCCGCCGAATTCCAGTTCCAGGATTGTGCACTTGGCCACAGGGCATATCCTTCATGGTGTTTGGAAGTCAAGACGATGTACTTTGCTCCCGACGCTTTGAATATGTCTGCCCACTCGTCCGGATTGAAAAGTTCGGCTTTAAACTGGTTGGCAAAATTTTGATATCCGAAGTTGGGGCCGTAAACTTTGTTCTGAAAATCAACAAACTCTTTGTGTATTTTAAGTTTCGGATCATTTAAACGTTGCCAGTACCATTCGGCATATCCGCTTCCGAATCCGTCAGCATTTGACTTGGTCGCCCATGACGGAACAGAATATAAGCCCCAGTGTATGAAGATACCGAATTTGGCATTGCCAAACCATTCAGGAGTAGCTCTTTTATCGATCGACTCCCAGTTCGGTTGATATTGGGCAAAGATGGGTTTGGCGCAAAAGGTTAATAGTAAGATCAGAAGAAATTTGTTCTTCATTGTGAAAGGTTAGGAATAAAATGGTTCTAAAACATGAAATCGGTGAATATGAGAGGAAATTCTCACAAATGCTCAATTGGACGCCAATTTATTAAAATTATTTAATAAATAGTGCCAGATTATTTCAAAAAAAGAGAGAATTAGGGAGTTTTGTTTGGAGCTGTCAGGTGTTAGCGTTTAGCTTTTAGTGCATTTAACGTGTTATTATTGATAGAATTGATGTCATCCCTTCGGGATTGATTTTGATGTTGTTCGTCTTTTCTATAATCATGTCATCCCTTCGGGATTGATTTTGATGTTGTCCGTCTTTTCTATAATCATGTCATCCGTTCGGGATTGAGATGTTGTTGCTCGTCTTTTCTATAATCATGTCATCCCTTCGGGATTGAGATGTTGTTGTTCGTCTTTTCTATAATCATGTCATCCCTTCGGGATTGATGTGTTGTTATCCTTCTTGCCTATAATCATTTCATCCCTTCGGGATTTTGAGGAGAAAAATTAGATCCTATCATCCTACACTATGACGTTGCAGAAAAGCCTGAAAGGCTGATAGTATTATAGAAAATATAGCTTATTGATATTCGTAGAACCCCGAAGGGGTGATATTGCCATTTCCTTATGAGCAGTTCTTTTTCTATTGTCATTTCATCGCTCCGGGATTTTGTGAACATCAATTGAATCCTATCATCCTACCACTATGACGTTGCAGAAAAGCCTGAAAGGCTGATAATATTATAGAAAATATAGCTTATTGATATTCGTAGAACCCCGAAGGGGTGATATTTCCATTTCCTTATGAGCAGTTCTTTTTCTATTGTCATTTCATCGCTTCGGGATTTTGTGAACATCAATTGAATCCTATCATCCTACCACTATGACGTTGCAGAAAAGCCTGAAAGGCTGATACTATTATAGAAAATGTAGCTTATTGATATTCGTAGAACCCCGAAGGGGTGATATGGTCACGCGATTATTCTTTCAACACAGTTTCGGAAGTGGCTGTTCTGGCAAGCGGTGGCCGGTATTTCTGAAAGGGGATATTGAGCAGATTTTTTACATGTGCGTTTTCGTTTGCTTCCGGATAAGTATCCAGTCCATATACAATGTCCTGCGGATTTAATGTGCGGAATGAACCAAAAACATGATCCCATACTGAGAAGATATTCCCGTAATTGGAGTCCGTGAAAGGTTGCACATAATGGTGGTGCACATGATGCATATTGGGTGTGACAATAACTGAACTCAGAATTTTATCCAGTTTTAAATTCAAAACGATATTAGCGTGATTAAACTGTGACATCACCACAGACAGCGATTGATATAGAAATACGAGCCACATAGGTGCACCGGCAATGGCAATGGCCAAAATTGTAAAGGAAAAACGGATCAGACTTTCTCCCGGGTGATGGCGATTTGCAGTTGTCGTGTCGACATGCATATCCGCGTGATGAATGATATGGAATCGCCACATCCATTTTACTTTATGCTGCGTCCAATGAGCCAGCCATGCTCCGACCAAGTCAAGAAAAAGAATTCCTATTATGGCCCGCAACCAAAATGGCCATCCCGATAACCATTGAAAAACTCCAAAATGGCTGCTTGCCGTCCAGTCACTGGTTTTGACAAGCAGAAACGCTAATGGAAAATTGACTAGAATGGTGGTGAGAGTAAAGAAGAAATTGACACCTGCATGACGCCATTTGTTATACTTAAAACTAAACAATGGCCAACTTCCTTCGATCAGCCAGAAAAGCATAATTCCTCCAATCAATATCGCACTTCGATGGGAGGACGGGATAGTTTCAAAATATTTTACAATTGCATCCATAGCAGTTGATGATTTCGAAATGATGTCTAAATATAAATTATTTCGCCTTGAATTTTGACCTAGTGTATTGATTTATAATGTTTTATTTTTCTGAGTTAATTAGGTATATCGGTTTTGTAAAATCTTGATATTCGATGCCCTGAATTCTGTGTAGGCGGTAATCTGTAAAATTTGAATCATATTTGACTTGAAAAATTTCAGTTATAAAAATTAGAATCATGAACGTGGAAGGCAATGCGAAGGTCGATGTCGCTATCAACGTGTACGGGAAACCTTATCAAACTGCGGTCACACTATTGACACTTTTGAAACATTCCGGGCAGTGGATTAATAAGATTTATTTTATTGAGGAACACAAACAACCCGAACCCTCTAAATTCCAACCTTTACTCGATAAACTTGGCGAACGGATGATTTACTACCGACCGAAAGTTTGGCTTTGGACGGGTAATGTTAAGTTTAGATTTTTGACAAAATTCAAAAAATATAGATATAGCATCCGGTATCAATATGCCTGGGAAAAGTCGGATCGCGAATTTTTGCTCGTAACTCACAATGACGTTTATTTCAAAAGCGACCTTGTTAAAGAATATCTGGATCAAATCGGCTCTAACTCAGGGATAGGTAGAATTGGTCAATGCTGGATATGCCCGGCATTGGCTGCAGGAAAATGCGACCCGGAGAGATATACCCAATATAAGCCTGATTATCAAGAGTTAATGGCAATATCAACAGAGTTTCCTCAGTCGCGCACGCAAACCTATCCGTCCATCGTCGAGCCGGAAACTCCCTGGCCACTGCCTGAATGTCGATTGAATGAATATGTGGCGATGATCAATTTAAATAAGACACGGAAGGATACCATTCCGGAGGGACCAGCTTCTGCTTTTGGTTCTATGGACAGGCTGGATACGGGCGTTAAATGGTTTTTCGACGTCAATAACATGGGGCACACCTTTAAGCATTTTGACTATGATCCATATGCGACTCACAGTTGGGTCAGTCTGAAAAATGCCGGACACGATGCCCTTTTTAATAAAGATCTTTATAAATACGAGGAGTCGGTTGCGAAGCAGGTTTTGCAGGATGAATTTGATTTCACTTTTTAATATAATCTGAATGGCGCTCGCTGTCAATGGTTTAAGGCAAAGTTACGGGTCGCAGGAGATACTGAATATTGAATCCTGGCAAATTGAGCACGGGATGTATTGGATTCAGGGCGAAAACGGGGCAGGAAAATCAACGCTGTTCCGAACTTTGGCTGGCATGCTTCCTTATACAGGAAGCGTAATTTTGGATCAAAAATTTGATTTGCAAAAAAATCCCGTCGACTACCTTTTACGACTTAATCTGGGTGAGGCTGAACCGTTATATCCCGCATTTCTGACCCCGGCCGATTTGCTGGCTTTTGTGGCACTAGCCAAGAAAAGTCCGGAAGGACAACTGGCTCATTTGGTGGAAGTTTTGGGTATTAATTATCTCAAAAATACCTTTGGAAGCTGTTCCAGCGGGATGATTAAAAAGGTATCACTCGCGGCTGCTTTTTTGGGCGATCCATCTGTGATCATATTGGACGAACCATTGATTACGATTGATATGGAGGCGCGCAAAGGATTGTATCAGCTCATTCGCGAATACCATGAAAATGGCGTGACTTTCGTACTTTCAACTCATCAATTATTTCAGGAAGAAGGACTTACCGTGAGCAAAAGTTTCAGGCTGCATAACAAAACCCTGAAGCAATTGTGAGAGCACTGGTCTTATCAACGGTTTCGGAATTCTACCGGCAAAGGACGGGGACATTCTTTGTCATTCTAGGTGTCCTTTTTGGTTTTTTGAGTAGCAATGAGCATCGAGCTTTTGCAATATTTTTCCTTACAGCCGATTTCGGAATGCTATATCTGTTTTGCATATGGCTGCTGTACAGTATCTTATGTATTCAGTATGTAGTGCAATTGTGGCGGAAGCCCGAATATACCTTTGTGTATGACCTTCGGCTTTTTTCATTATTTGATCGCCTGCGTGAACAAGCCATACTATCCTTTGGCCTGTTGCAGCCACTTTTTTTCTACGGGATATATCTGATTATCATAGGATTAACAGAACATGTTGCTCCGAAGCTGGTCCTAGTCTTTATTTTCTTTTTAATTTTAACCGCAATGTTGGTTGCGGCTATGGAATGGCGGATCAGAAATCCGGAGCTGTATGTCAGCAAAAATTCTGTAAGCTGGATTAAATGGAATTTCCCTCGTCCGGTCTCGTGGACGTGGTGGACTTTGGAATATCTTTTCCGCGTGAAAGGCGTGACGGTTCTGATATGTAAAACAGGCGCTATGCTGGTCTTTATGGGAACCGTAATGTATTATTCCAGTGATTCATATGATATCAGGTTGCTTGGAGTGGGTCTATCCATGGGATTTCTGCTGAACATCGGCTTGTCTTATGAAATCTATCGGTGGCATACTCAAATATGGTTATGGAATCGAACCTTGCCTATTCCGATTGCACGCCGGTATACTTCCATAATATTGTTGCATGCGCTTTTGATATTGCCCGAAACATTGATTGTCCTTAGAGCGGACACTATTCTTTTGGTCGAAGCCTTCCAGTTGTTTTTATTAGGACTTTCGCTGCTGTTATTATTCTATGCCTGGCTGAATAAAAAAGGAGGAGAGCTGGAAGATTATGGAAAGCTGGTATTGTCTGGTTATGTAATACTTACGCTTTTGATATTATATCGCGTTCCAATCGTTTTGCTGGCAGTCGTCGGGCTGATATTGTCCAGGTACTTTTTCAGAAAGTGGTATTATTCCAGTTAATTGGTGAGCTACCTGGGCAGCTCACCAGTAAAAGTATATACCTATTTTGGTGGCATTGAAGGTCTAACCTCAATTTTACTCGGTAGTGTGCGAGCCGGAATTTTAACTAAATCGACAACGATCTGGCCGATATCTTCGGGCTGGATTTTCCAGGCATCTTTTTCAGAAGGCTGATGATTGCTGAATTCCGTAGCGACGGAGCCGGGCATAATAGTGGTTACTTTAATTCCAGCATTCCGAACATCCATCATCATCGCCTGCGAGAAGCCCACAAGTCCGAATTTACTTGCATTATATGCCGTTCCATTTGGGAAGAAGTTGGTTCCTGCCAAGCTTGATATCGTAATGAAATAGCCTTTTGAATCAGTCAATGAAGGTATCGCCACTTTTGCGCTAAAAAATACGCCCGTCAGGTTAATATCAATCGTTTCGTTCCATTGCTCAGGAGTCAGTTCCTGAATCGGCGCAAAATGACCTACTCCCGCGTTTGCAATAAAATAATCAAGACGTCCCCATTTGGCAAGAACTGTTGCCACAGCCTTTTGCTGAGATTCGTAATTTCGCACATCCGACTCAATACCGATCGCATATCCTTCTTTTATTTTATTAAGCTCAGCAGCAGCCTTTTCCGCGCTTTCATGCGACCGGCTCGTGATGGCCACTTTTACACCATCGGCGATTAGCGCCGCCGCCACGCCATAGCCAATTCCCTTTGAACCGCCTGTTACAAGCGCAATTTTTATTTGATCAGACATAATTTGAACTAGATTGGTAAATAATATAAGGTAACAATTCTATGCCTAAGTTGGTTTGGGATAATTTTTCCAATGTTTGGAAAATGAGTATTTTCCACTCGTAAATTTGTCATGTGTCGAATCGGCAAACTTAAGGATTTCATATGCAAAGTATCCCACAATTCAAGATCGGTACATTCCGGATTCAGGCTCCTTTTATTTTTGCGAGGGACCCGCTTGCCTTTCTTGAAAAAGGTTTTGCTGCCTGCGGGGATACTTTTCATATGAAATTATTCAGGGAAATTATCGTGACCCGAGATCCCAATTTCATCAGACATGTCCTTGTCCAAAATAGTAAAAACTTCGCCAAAGGAAATTCTGCTGAAATGTTACGCCCGGTTTTGGGAAATGGTTTACTGACCAGCGACGGCGATTTTTGGTTAAGACAAAGAAGGCTGATCCAGCCAGCTTTTCATCGGGAAAGGTTGCAGGGGCTTTTTGTAACGATGGGTCAGATTACAGCCAATTTTCTTCAGGAAATGGACTCATACAGGGGAAGGGGTGCGGTGGATATCGATCAGAAAATGATGTCGGTTACGGCGGATATTGCTTTAAAAACGCTTTTTGGAAATATAACCAATGAAGACAAAGCAAAGATTTACGAACAAATAAATCGATCTCAAAAGTATATTATTAACAAAGTTCGGCGCCCTTACCGAATTCCGCTAATGAAAATCAATGGCGAGGCCAAACGTTTCAAAACGGATTTGGATTATTTCAATCAGCTCATTGCGCAGTTTATTCAGGATCGGCGGCTTTCGGGGGAAAGCAGACATGATCTTCTGCAGCTTTTACTGGATTGTATCGACGAGGAAACGGGGGCTGAAATGACCGATCAGCAGATACGTGATGAAGTCATCACCATGTTTGCGGCGGGACATGAGACGTCAGCAACGGCACTCAGCTGGCTTCTGTTCGAACTTTCAGAGCAACCCGATATCGTTGCCAGGATTAGGGAGGAAGCAAACATATTTGACGAAGTTCCCACTTTTGACCAATTGATGCAGATGCCTTATACCCGTCAAGTGGTGGAAGAGGGGCTGCGATTGTACCCACCGGCATGGACCATAACGCGTTCCGTGCTCAACGACGATGTTATTAATACATATAATATCAGCAAAGGTGCCTCTCTCTTTATGTCTATATTTAATTTACATAGAAACCCGAACCTTTGGGAGGATCCGCTGAACTTTAATCCCGAAAATTTCAGTTTCGAAAAGGTTAAAAACAGATCAAAATCGAACTATTTGCCTTTTGGAGCTGGAGCAAGAATTTGTATCGGTCAGCAATTTGCCATGATGGAAATGCAGTTAGTGCTGGCCGCGTTGATCAAGCGTTTTACATTTGAGCGGTTGCCCGACCATCCGATCGGTATGTATCCTCAGATTGTTTTAAAATCGACGAAGGGAATAAAGATGTTGGTAAGATAGGTATTGAACCAGTGAATTATTAAGCGGAATTCATGATGCTCATAATCCTTTTTTGCCGTCTGTTATCAATCTTCTATTTTTGCCGGATGTAATTTGCGGAATGAAATAGGTTATTTCCTGGTATTTCGCGTCTTTCAATTTATATATCTCAAAAGTAAACAATGAAATGAGCCATATTAAACCGGTTATGTCCGGAATGTTATGGTAAATTCCATCTGACCTTAAAAATCAAAAATTAACAGATGAAATTAGTAGAAAATAAGGTTGCCCTTGTAACAGGTGCATCTCGCGGAATCGGACGCTCCATAGCTCTCAGACTTGCCCAGGAGGGAGCTGACGTAGCCTTCACTTACCTGTCTAGTGTGGAAAAAGGTGAAGCGTTGGCGAAAGAGCTGGAAGAATTTGGTGTAAAAGCTAAAGGATACCGTTCTGATGCGTCCGATTTTGCTTCCGCAGATCAGTTGGTGACGGATGTACTTGCAGATTTTGGCAAACTGGATATACTGATTAACAATGCAGGTGTTACCCGCGATGGCCTATTGATGAGAATGAGCGAGGAGCAGTGGGATACCGTTATCAATATCAATTTAAAGTCAGTTTTTAACCTGACCAAAGCGGCGATCAAAAGCATGATGCGCGCTAAAAGTGGCTCTATCATTAATATCACTTCGGTGGTGGGTATCAGAGGAAACGCAGGGCAAGCTAATTATGCGGCTTCAAAAGCAGGTATTATCGGTTTTACGAAATCGGTAGCACTCGAATTGGGATCACGTAATATCAGATCCAATGCGGTTGCTCCTGGCTTTATCGAAACTGAAATGACAGATGCGATTGATGGAAAGGCTGTTGAAGACTGGAAGCAATCAATTCCGATGAAAAGAGGCGGACAGCCTGAGGAGGTAGCAGATGCCTGCGTTTTCCTTGCGTCGGATATGAGCAAGTATATCACAGGACAGGTGTTGCAAGTGGATGGGGGAATGTTGACCTAGAGGTTAAGAATATAGAATAGTTTAACAGGCAGTGCGTTGAATTGAAATATTAAATGCCTGCCTGTGCAATTTATTCTCTGATTATCGTTCCTTTTCTCAGGTAGTTGCCAATGCAACTGATGCTCCCTTCAACCATATGATACGTTCTGAACTCCTATTTCAAACTCCGTATTGGTTTCTCGCTTTTTGCTTCCTGGCAGGGGGAATCTATTCCTATCTTTTATATCAGCCCATTCCTTCCTGGAGTAAAACGGTCAACTATATCCTTGCTGGGCTTAGGGCCGTTGCGGTTGCCCTGATCGTCTTTTTGTTACTCGCTCCACTTGTCCGGAAAACGGAGTCGATGGTGGATAAAGCCAAAATCGTACTGGCAATTGATAATTCGGAATCGCTCCGCGCTTATTCTAAGGATGCGATAAACCAGTTGTCGGAGACGTTAGAAAAGCTGGTCGGAGATGGTTTTGAAGTAAGTATTCAAACTTTTGATAATACGCCCTCGTCGGTTGATTCTGTTCGGTTTAATCAAAAGAAAACCAATCTTTCTGCACTATTACAAAACGTAAAAACGAGTTACGAAGGGTCTAATCTGACAGACGTAATTCTGTTGTCAGACGGTATCATTAATCAGGGGACTTATCCTACATACAATCAATATCCTTTCAGAATAAATACTTTGGCGGTGGGGGATACTGTTCCTGTCGCTGATATTGCCATTAAGGATGTGATCAATAACAAAGTAGCATTTTTGGGAAATGAATTTCCGATCAGCGCCGAAGTTGTGGCGCACGGTTTGGAAGGCAAAATAACGAATATCACGCTTCGGCAAGGAGCGAAAATTATCGGTACCGAGCGTGTCGTGATTGACCGCAAAGATTTTTTTAAAACTTATGAATTTAAAACTTCATCTCAACAAAAAGGAATCCAGCATTACACAATAGAACTCGGTACAGTTGCCGGGGAAAAACTTCCTGTTAACAATCGGCGGGAGGTATATATTGATATAATCGACGGGCGGCAAAAGATTTTGTTGCTGGCTTTGGCGCCGCATCCTGATATCAAATCGCTGAGAAATTTGATTGAGGCGAATGACAATTATGAACTGGACGTACAGATATTGAGCGTTTCGAACAGCATTCCGGTCGAACCATATGACCTTGTCATTCTTCATCAGATTCCCAATAAGCTGGGACTGGGGAATGTCCAGGTTAAAAAATACCTGGACTCCAAAACACCACTGTTTGTTATTTTAGGTAATCAGTCAGCGATTCCATTGTTAAATTCCATGAATCGTGCACTCACTATCAATGGAGCCGGACAGCAAACGGATCAGGTTTCAGCCTCTTTCAACCCATCTTTTCAACAGTTGAATCTGGATCCTGAAGGTTTGAAATTATTGGAAAAATTGCCCCCATTGTCGGTTCCGTTTGGAGACTATCATGTTTTGTCGGGGTCAGAAGTGATATTGTTTCAAAAAGTAGGCACACTGGTTACGAGGAAACCTCTATTGGTTTTGAATACCGCGCAAGAGCCGAAATCTGCGGTTTTGGCAGGAGAGGGTATATGGCAATGGCGGCAGGAGGAGTTCGCGTTGACAGACAAGCAGGATATTGTTGATAATCTTTTTCAAAAAGTAATTCAGATACTGACGGTTAAGGACGATAAAAGGAAGTTCAGGGTATATCCCGTAAAAGCAGAATTTGCGACGGGTGAACAGGTAATTTTCCAAACAGAGATTTATAACGATATATATGAAGAGATTTATGGTCAGGAAGTAAGTCTGACGATTACGAATGAAAAAGGCGTTTCCCGCCAGTTTAACTATTTGCATTCGGTTGAAACTCCCCGTTTTGCGGTGAGTGATTTAGGAGAAGGCTCATATCGATTTACGGCATCGACTACCTTGAAGGGTAAATCGGAAAAGGTTGCAGGTCAGTTTGTTGTACGAGAACTCAACCAGGAAATGGCAAATACGACAGCGGATTTTAACCTGCTCCGTCAACTTGCATCGAACACGGGAGGTGCTTTTTTGAAACCTGGTGACCTTCCAGCTTTGATCGAAAAATTAAAAGAAAACCGCCCTCCGGATCGTTTGGATTCTGTGGAGAACATGGTGGAGCTCATTCATTTGAAATGGTTGTTTTTCCTGATCCTGTTTCTGCTTTCGATAGAGTGGGGGCTTAGAAAATACCACGGAGGGTACTAACTTCGCCGCCGATACCACATCAATTTACACAAAAATGCTGCATCAATTTGAGTAGTGGCGATAATGAATGAAATACAGGTTTTACCAATTAAGTTTATTGATTGTACTGTTCTACTGCATAATATGTAGTTCTGGCGCATATGCTCAGGCCGATAGTTTGAAAGTTGATTCGGTCGTTACGCCCCATCCCAATTACAAAATGCTTCGGGGTATTTTTGCGGCTCAGTCGGTCTTGTATCTGGGTACTTTATATGGTCTGAGCAAGTCGTGGTATAAAACTTCATTATCCAATTTTACGGTTAAGGACGATACGCAGGAATGGCTTCAGTTGGACAAAATGGGGCACCTTTACACATCGTTTCAGATCGCCCGCTACACGGCAGCACTCTATTCGAAAACGGGCATTTCAAAAAAGCAAATGCTGATTTACGGCGGTATATCCGGCATTATTTTTCAAACACCCATTGAGATATTGGATGGCTTTTCCCCTGATTATGGCTTTTCGCCGGGGGATATGGTGGCTAATATTGCGGGCTCAGCTATCTTCGTCACGCAGATGGCGTTCTGGGACGAAATCAGAATCCAGCCTAAGTTTTCAAGCCATTTGACTTCTTACGCATCCATTCGCCCGGGGCTGCTCGGCGCTACGTATCAGGAGAGACTATTGAAAGATTACAATGGTCAAACCTACTGGTTTTCAGGAAGTCCGGGTAGTTTTTCGAAAGGTGGGAAATGGCCTGCCTGGCTGTGTTTGTCTGTCGGCTACGGAATTGATAATATGGTGGCTGCAGAAGTTTTTAAAAGTATTGAGATGGGCCGAAAACCTTTACGACAGTTTTATCTGTCAGTGGACATTGATCTGACAAAAATTAAGACAAAAAATAAAGTGGTGCGAACGATCGCGTTCATCGCCAACTCCATCAAAGTACCGGCTCCGGCTGTTGTATTCAGTAAAAATGGAATTCAATTCAAACCATTGTATTTTTAAAATGGTTGTAAAAACAGGATCGTTCTATAAGGGTGACCAACAATTAGAAAAAGGATAAAATGAATATAGGGGATAAAGTAAGATTGGTTCACGGAAAAGAAGAGGGGATAGTATATGCCTTCCTGCCCGGAAATGTCGTTGAAATTGAGATTGAGGACGGATTTCGTATTCCGGTATTGAAAAGTGAAGTCGTAACGATTTCACCCGTTGAGCAACAAAGGTTGGTAAAACCTTTTGAGAATGCTGTTTCAAAACCTCATGAGGAAGTTTTTCGACCAAACAAGCCGTTTGCTGAGAAAGGGATATATCTCGCTTTTGTTTCAGTAAACGACAAAACTTTGACTGTTCATTTGGTGAATAATACAGATTGGGTGATCCCATTTACTGCGATTGCAGACCATGCGGGGCAGCGTCAAGGCCTTGAAGGTGGAGCATTACCAGCCCGTGGTTCTCAAAAACTGACGGAACTGCAAAGCAAAGATTTCGAGATTTGGCCCGCTTTTGAATTTAACTTTCTGTTTTATCGAACAGGAAATTACGCGTTACCTGACAGGTTGACCAAAAGAGTGAAGTGCAAAGCGCAGTCGTTTTACAAGAATAAAAAGCTGGCGCCTGTGATTAACAAAGAGGCGTATGTATATCAGCTTGATGAAGAAAATCTCAAAATTCAGGAAATGAAAATTGAATCAGAAATCAGTGCGAAGCACATTCAGGAAAGTATGATGCGAGGAAGTAATTCCCCGTCCATCCCGGTTGAAGAGCCAAATCATATTGTGGATTTACACATTGAGCGGTTGACAATAGATTTTGCGAAACTTTCGAAAGAGGAAATTGCAATGAAGCAAATCAATGCTTTTGAATTAAATCTGGATCAGGCTATTGCGGCTGGTATGCAAGAGATTACTTTTATTCATGGTGTTGGCAACGGAATATTAAGTGACGAACTTCATAAAAGATTAAGCAAAAACACACACGTTGAATATTTCAGGGACGCTCAAAAAGAAAAATTCGGCTACGGTGCTACACTGGTCAAAATCAAATAATTGTAACCCTCAAATAGGGTGGTGTGCTTTTTTTATTGGTACTATGTTGCTTTTTGGGCAGTGTACGTCCAAAAAAACTTCTCCAAAAGCACCTGTCGAAGAATATAAATATTCTGAAATGGAAATACAAAACGAGAAACATGTTTCGGTATTGAATGTGCCATTGGAAATTCCTGTTTCTGAAATTGAAAAGCAGGTTAATTTAAAAATCAACGGGCTTATATATGAGGATAATAGCTATGAAGATGGCAATGATAACCTTAAAGCCAAAGTGTGGAAATTAAGCCCGATCCGGGTGGTTGCCATCGATTCCTCGTTTTTATTTGAAGTCCCGCTGAAAATTTGGGTGAGTGCCGGATATAAGATAAGCCCTTTGGGAATCACGATGTCCGGTTATAAAGACACAGAATTTTCGATCAAGGTTAGGTTGATTTCGAAGATCGGTGTTAAACCCGATTGGCATTTAAGCGCGGAAACTGTGGTGGAAGGATATGATTGGATTACCGAGCCAAGTGTCTCCGTGGCTGGATTCAAAATACCTATAAAGGCTATGGTTAGCAGGATGTTAAATCATAATTTTGATAAAATTGCGACAGCTCTTGATGACCAGATTGGCACCAATATTGAGTTGAAAAGATATGCTTCAGTGGCATGGCGACTGGCTCAGAATCCATTCCTTTTATCAAAAGAATACAATACCTGGCTTACCGTGACGCCCACTGATATCATGATGACTCCGCTTGCTGCGAGTAATGGAATTATGAGGTCCGTGATCGGAATCAGGGCATATACTCAAACCATTACTTCTCTGGAAAAACCAGTCTTAACTACTCGTCGCAATTTCCCGCTTTTACAAATCAAGAACGCAGCTCAAGACGATTTTAAGGTCGCGCTAATTAGTAAAATTGGATATCCGGAAGCTGGAAAACTGGCAAATGATAAATTTAAAGGAGAAAAGTTTTCATTTTTAGGAGGAAAATATCAAGTTGAAGTTACATCTGTCGAAATGTACGGTCAAAACGATAAGATGGTTATCAAAGCCGGTTTAAAGGGCGGTGTAAACGGATTTATCTTTTTAAAAGGACGGCCATATTACGATCCGGTGAGTCAGAATTTGATGTTTAAAGATCTTGATTACGATTTAGATACAAAGAATTCATTGATAAAAACCGCAAATTGGCTTTTGCAGGGACAGTTCGGAAAGATGATGCAAAAGAAAATGATATTTCCAATAGGAGATCAAATCAGCGATGCGAAAACAACAATTCAAAGTGTATTAAAAGAATACAAGGTGATGGATGGCGTGTCAATTAAAGGTAATATCAAGGAAATTAGCCCTGACCGAGTGTATTTGACACCTGATCATATTTATTCTGTGGTTTTTGTAGAAGGACATATTAATTTACAGGTGACCGGACTCTCGCGTCTTTGATGGAATATTTATTGAATGGATTCCTTCTTTGGTTACATTTTTTTGTATTTTGTGTGCATGTACGGCAATTCAAAGAAAAGTATTTCTTAGATTTGTGCTCAGGCGAAGGGTTCGGGCCATTCTATCGCCGCGGCTAAAATGCCGGGGAGGAAAGTCCGGACAGCATAGAGTACCGTACTTCCTAACGGGAAGGCAGTAATTTGGCGACGGATTGCTGACAGCAAGTGCAACAGAAAGTATACCGCCTGGCATGTTTTTTATATGACAGGTAAGGGTGAAAAGGTGGAGTAAGAGCCCACCGGCTTCCAGGTAACTGGTAGTGCATTGTAAACCTTACGGGCTGAAAGATCAAATAGGTGTTGTCAGCGGGGTTACTCGCCTCCGTTTCTGAAAAGAGACTGCAACACGGGTAGATCGTTAGAGACCTTGGGCGACTAAGGTCCTGGATAAATGATAGAACTCTTTAAGAAATGAAAGTTTTAGACAGAGAACAGAATCCGGCTTACAGGCTTAACCTTTTGTCTGAATTTTAATCAATACAAGTGAAAATTTGAATCACATAACTGGTGTTTCCCATGAAGAAAAAGAATCTTTACGTTGCTTTAATTTGCTTATCCCTTTCGAGTTTTAAAACGTCGGCACAAAACCGGAGTTATGACGGACCAACCAAAATGAACACCTGGTCCATTACCGGTTATGGAGGGATTACCAAATTCTTCGGTGATATAAAAGAATACGATTTCAAGCTTGGAGAGAATGAGAAGTTGACAGGTGGGTGGGGTATCTCAATTAACAAGCAACTTTCTCCTATTTTTGGTATTCAATTGACTGGTTATAACGGTCAGTTGCAAGGATCCAAACAAAGTCATTACAGTGTGCTTTCGGGAGAGACTTACAAAGTTTCTTTTAATAGTCCATCGTTTGTTCAGGCAACCCTTGATGGGACAGTTAATTTGAACCGATTGTTGTTCGGTTACAACAAGTTAAGAAGATGGAAGTTTGACGCACACGCAGGATTTGGGATTATGTATTTCCATACTGACCTGAAATCTACCAACATTAACCCTCAGAGCCCTGACTTTAATACGCAGTGGCCTTTATCTACTAACACTGAGGGTAGTACAAAAACTGCTGGAAGCTGGGATCGCGATGGTTCAACTTACACAAGGGAATGGGTTGTTCCGACAGGGCTTGCCGTTCACTACGAACTATCTCCCCGATTTGATCTTGGTGTAGACTTTGTTTACAACTTCGTTAATAGTGACAAGCTTGATCTGACAGTTGGAGACAGAACTGACTACAAGTCTCAGGCAAATATTTGGACTTTCGCGAAAAGTGATTCCAAAAATGACGGATGGGGTTTTGTTGGAGTTGCTTTGACTTATAAACTTGGCAAGAACGCTGTAAGAGCGAAAGATGGTAAGTATGATCCGGCAAGCGGACGTTATCACCTGCGTTGGGCTGATCCTAAGCAATTGATTATTGCTCCGTACAATCCTACAATGGACGATGCTGATTCAATCGCTAAAGCGAATATGCCGAAAGCCGTTGACCCAAGACTTTACACTGATACTGACGGTGATGGTGTTGCCGACTTGTTTGACAAAGAACCAAACACTCCAATTGGAAGCGTAGTATCAGGTGGTGGTGTTGCAATGGACTTGGATAAGATCATCAGAGACGCGATCAAAAACAACTTGCCTAAAGACGAATGTGAGGCATTGTTCAGTAACATCGAATTCGATACTGACAAAGCAATTATTCGTGATCCTTCGAAAGAAACTTTGAGCAAAGTGGTTGAGCTATTGAACATGCGTGTTAACTGCCGTATCGTTCTTGTTGGGCACACAGATGCAAGAGCTTCAGACTCATATAACGCAGCTCTTTCTCGTCGTCGTGTTGATTCTGCTAAGAGATTCCTGATCAGAGCCGGTCTTCAAGATCCAAGCCGTATCGTAGTTGAATATTTCGGAGAGTTGAAGCCAATAGCTGACAATACAACTGTTGAAGGTTTACAATCAAACCGTCGTGTTGAAATCAAGATATTGCCTGATAACTCACTTCGTTCGAACTATCCGGCTGGATTCCGTAACTAAACTTCAAACGATTTATAAAAGCGAAGGGCTTGTTTCTATGTGAAACAAGCCCTTCGCTTTTATACTTTAATTAATAACTTCAGACCCAGTTCTTTCGTCTGAAGTATATGATCATCCCGATGGTGATTAATACCATAAATCCGAGGGTATAAAAATATCCGTAGTGCCAGTGGAGTTCGGGCATATTGTCAAAATTCATACCATATACACCCACCACAAACGTCAAAGGCATGAAAATAGCCGAGAAGATGGTCAATGTCTTCATAACTGAGTTCATCCTATTACTGATCGTTGACAAATGGACGTCTGCCAGGCTGGCCATGATTTCACGATAAGAATCTATTGTATCGGTGATTTGCAAAACATGATCATATAAATCCCTGTAATAGGGAACGACCTCACTGCTAATCAACAAATCATCCTGCCGAATTAACTGATTGACCATTTCTCTCAATGGTAACACAAGCCTTCGCATGTGGGTAAACTCTCGCTTCACGGAATATAGGTCGGGTAGTGACAGCTTATTTCGCCCGCTCAGAATGGTATCTTCGATATCATCCATTTGATCCTGCAATTTCTCAAGAACCAAAAAGTAGTTGTCTATAATTGTGTCCATTAATGCAAAAAGCAGGTAGTCGGCGTTGTTTCGACGGGTTTTTCCAACAGTCGTTTGTAGTCGCGTTAATACGGGCAGGAAGATGTCGGTACTTAACTCCTCTTGAAATGAGATAACAAAGTTTTCACCCAAAACGAAGCTTACGTGTTCACTGGTAATGTGCACAGGCATTTCGTCATTGATATGAAGCATTTTCATCGTCAGGAAAATCAGCCCCCTGTCTTCGTAAATATCAAGTTTAGGTTTATGTTCAGTGTTCACCACATCTTCCAGAAGAAGCGAGTGGAGGTTGTAGAGCTTTCCTATCTTTTCGATTAGTCCAGTTTCATGAATGCCATCTACATCGAGCCAGGTAATTTTCCGGTCTCCACCCGTGACAGGAAGGCAGTCCGGTAGCGTCTTAACTGGTTCACTATTAAAATAAGTATCGTTATAACTGATCTTCTGAATTTTGGTATGCAGTTGTATATCAGGGCCGATATAGGTTACAGTACCAGGCGAAGTGAGCAGGTTTTTACGTTGCCCGCTTCGCATTTTTCGAAAAGACTTCGATTCTCCCTTTTTATGATCTGAATGATTACTTTTCAATACGCTACTGTTTAAGATGATACACGAGTAAAGGAACGTGGGTATCTACCACAAGTTTTTTTGTAAGCCCTGGATTGATAAGGTGCTCTTCTAAAAATGACCTTTCTCTTGAAGACACAACCAGCAGATCCGCCTTTACCTCGTCACAATATGCCTCAATTCCATCGATGACATGTAGGGCTTCACGGAAAACAAACGCATCTTCAAGCAAATCGAATTCCTCCTTGAGTTCACTTAAAAATTGATTGTCAGGTTGAATATTGGGTTGGGTCCGACTTTCAACTTTCAAGAATTTAATATTTGAACCAAGGGTGGATCCAAAGGAAATCACCTCACGGAGAATATTGTTTTCCGGATACTCCAATTGAGTAGCATATACAATTTGCGAGAAGGAGGTCGGCAATGCGTTGGGTGGGATAACCAGGACAGGGCATTCGGAATGTAGGGCAATGCCAGTTGCTGTGCTTCCAATGAGTTTGTCCAAGAAGCCACCTTCGCCAGTCCTTCCAATAACAATCAGATCTGGATGAAGCTCTGATACGGCATGATCTACCGAACTTTTTACGCCACCTGGATACCAAAGTGCTCTGGCCCGAATGCCCTCTGCTTCAATATTGGAGACAAGTTGGTCAAGCTGTTGCCTGGCCTCCTTTTCAAGGTCAAGCGTGAGAGACATAAAATCCGGACCTCCGATTCCGGGTAAAATGTTGCCAGTCATTAGATTCGCATCTGCAATATATGGCTGGTATGCATGGAGCACAAATAGCTCACTATCGAACTTTCTAGCCAGAATTTTGGAAGCTTGGATTGCTTTATCAGCATTTTCAGAGAAATCGATCGGGATTAGTATCTTTTTCATGAGTGCACTTGCGTTATTCAAATTTGGATGTGAGAGGCAAATTTTATTCCACACAATATAATTATTAATCGCGCCAAAATATAGGATAATCGTTCTCTTTGGATCAGTTACATATAGTACCCGCAAGTTCTGGCTCTTCGGGAGTATGGACGTTTTTTAGTAATTACAGGATAATCTGTAAATTTCCAATAAACAGTTGATTGTTCT
Source organism: Dyadobacter sp. HNCC25DJ184 (assembly GCF_056895215.1). Taxonomy (NCBI): domain Bacteria; kingdom Pseudomonadati; phylum Bacteroidota; class Cytophagia; order Cytophagales; family Spirosomataceae; genus Dyadobacter; species Dyadobacter sp. HNCC25DJ184. The sequence goes on from NZ_JBXHAQ010000001.1 coordinate 120,269, forward strand.
AAGATATTCTCTTATTGTAGTATAAAAATATAATCAATAAGTACATCTCATAAGATTATTTTGACTTTTGATAATTTCCTGTAGTTTTAAGTTGCCGTCTTTAACGGGTTTTTTTATAAGTTTACCGTTACAAATTGTATTTCCCTTACATTCTCATCTATGAAGAGTAAAATTACCATTGTTAATATTGTCCTGGTTACTATAGCCGCAATTGCGACTGTTCTCAATTCCTACGGCGTTATTAGTCTGTCAGAAACTTTATTATTGAGTTTGAGATGGTTGGCGCTAGCTGGGTTGATCTTTTTTGCAGTTCTTAAAAGAAATCTCACCACATCTATTTTGATATCGATGTTGGTTGGCACCGAGATAGGCTATGATTTCCCCCAGATTGGCAAGGAAATACACTTCCTGAGACAGATCTTTCTGCAAATGATCAAGACTGTCATTGCGCCGTTGTTGTTTGCTACTTTGGTGACCGGTATTGCCGGGCATTCAGACCTCAAACAGGTGGGAAGAATGGGTTGGAAGTCGTTGTTGTATTTCGAGGTAGTGACCACTTTTGCACTAATTATCGGATTGATTTTCGCCAATTGGTTTAAGCCTGGCGTCGGTATAATTCCACCTGCGGCATTGAATGCAGTGCTTCCTCAAACTGTCAATCAAACATGGCAGGAAATTATATTACATTCTTTTCCGGAAAATATTGCCAAGTCGATATATCATGGAGAGGTACTTCAGATCGTGGTTTTCAGTGTACTCTTCGGGATTAGTTTGGCACTTTTGCCCGCTGAGAAGAAACAGAAATTTGTGGGTGGGGTAGAGCTTCTGGCGGAGGTGATGTTTAAATTCACGAAGATCATTATGCTTTTCGCACCTATTGGTGTTGGTGCCGCGATCGCGGAAACAGTTGGGCACATGGGTATTGATATTCTGAGAAATCTAGCACTTTTACTCGCGACACTATATTGCGCGCTTATCGTTTTTGTGTTGGTCATTTTCGTACCGATAGCCTTAATCGCACGTATTCCAATTATCAAATTTGCGAAGGCCATTTTTGAGCCGGTATCTATCGCGTTTGCTACTACCAGTTCAGAATCCGCTTTGCCGAAGGCTATGGAGAAGATGGAGAAGTTCGGTGTTCCACGTCAGATAGTTTCGTTTGTGATGCCGACAGGATATAGCTTTAATCTTGATGGTTCAACATTGTATCTGGCACTGGCCACTGTGTTTGTTGCACAGGCGACGGGTACAGAAATGTCCGTCGGTCAGCAGATATCGATGGTGTTTTTATTGATGTTGACCAGTAAGGGAGTTGCCGGAATTCCTAGGGCGACTTTGGTAATATTGCTGGGAGCTATCGCCAATTTTGGTATGCCCGAATGGCCTGTTCTTCTTATTATGGGTATCGACGAACTTATGGATATGGCCCGTACTTCAATTAATGTTACCGGAAACTGTCTGGCAACAGCTGTCGTAGCCCGCTGGGAAGGAGAATTGGACGACGAGAAAATGCAGAATTCTGATTTGGTTACCGCGCATCAGGAACCCGCAGGAGTTTAAATTTGTCATCTCTTCGAAAATCGATTCAAAATTCAACAGCTGCTAAGCGGTGATGTGGTATATCAAAAGAAACTAACGGCTGGCAGCTAAATACTAATAACTCAATATGTTTATTGTTTATGGAATACCAAACTGTGATACAGTGAAGAAGGCACGTACATGGTTGAACGAAAGAGGAGTCGAATATTCTTTTCACAATTATAAAACGGAAGGTGTGTCGCCGGAGAAGGTAAAATCCTGGGTTGAACAGTTGCCTTGGGACAAAGTTGTGAATAAGGCGAGTACAACCTGGAAAGATCTTCCAGATGAAGAAAAGAACAAAGTAACAGACGGAGCAAGTGCAATTCCGTTGGTGGTTGAGAAGAATTCAGTAGTGAAGCGTCCGTTAATTGAAGATGAAAATGGAAAAGTTGTCGCACTGGGATTCAATTCAAAAGCATATGTTGAAATCTTTTCTTAGCGCACTTTGAGTGAATATCGATAACATTCATTTGCTGAATCAAAAAATCCTGACGAGAACCGCCAGGATTTTTTGATTTTCAATTGAATTGATGGAGTGTGTGTAATTGTTAATCTTCGTGTGTATAGTGTGAAAGCAATGTTGATGAAGTGTATGATAAAAGTTAGTGTGTGTAAAGCTTATATATGTTCTTTTTATAGCTTTTAGACAGTGATTTGGTTGGAGGGTCACAATGATTTGAAAAGAAACATAAAGAAGTTTCCTGTTTTTGGTGGTTTGTTGAGCAGTAGCTTCGTTAGAATAAAAACAAACCCTCTGACTACTAAGGTATTAGTAGCGGACAGAGGGTTATTTCCTTGTAGCTTAGAAAAAGTTATTCTTTCAAGCCTTTGATATATGCAATGGTCTGAGGAATTTGTTTCAGATAGGATGGGCTTTCATCTTCAATAAAATAATGCTTTATCCCTGCTTTTTTTGCGGCTTTCAGAACAGCTGCAATATCAATTTGTCCTGTACCCAAGGCAACGTCGTTTGTGGTAGGGGTTCCACCGGAGAGATTTCCCGTTACGCCTTTTTTTAGGTCTTTTAAGTGCATCAGCTTCCAGCGACTGCCATATTTGTTCAGCAATTTGACAGGATCCTGACCAGGAAAAAAAGTCCAGAGCATATCCATTTCGAAAGAGACATATTTCGGATCCGTATTTTTTGCCAGGTAATCGAATAACGTACCGTCTTCGTAAGGTTCAAATTCATAACCATGATTGTGGTAGCATAGGGTGATTCCATTTTCGTGCAGAATTTTTCCTGCTTTGTTAAAATCAGCGGCTGCCTGTTTTGCTGTTTCAAGACTAAAAGCTCCTTTGTGAGGTATCCAGGCTACCATTACATATTTGGCGCCTAGAATTTTTGCATCCTTTATCGTTTGCTCCGGATTGGCCATTAATGCTTCATAGCCCGCTCCAATCGATGGCATCGAAATACCTCTCTTGTCAAGTTGTTTCCGAAGTTCTTCGGTTGTCATGCCCTTGATAGGCCCACCTTCCATTTCCTTGATCCCCAGCGACTGGATTGTGTCAAGAGTCGCTTCAATTCCTTTTGGCCAGCTGCCACGGAATGTATATGCTTGCAGACCAAGCGTATTAGTGTAAATAGCTCCTTTCTGTGCTATTGCTTTTTGCTGAAACGAAAGAAATAGCACCAGGCAAATAAGCTTCAATAGGTTTGTTTTCATATATCTTATGAGTATCCATTAAATCATCTTCAATGAAAGTCTGAAGACTGTTGAAATTACTATTGATCTTATTTTAGTATCCGTCGTCCTTAATCTGCTTTTCGGTGATCTCGCCATATTTTGCCACCGTATCTTTAATTTCAGACGATTTGCCTATCAAAACAAACTGTAGATTGTTTTTAGGGAAATACTCCTCAATAATCCTTTTCGATTCAATCAATGTCATATTGTCAACTTTGCTTTGAAAACTGTTGATAAAATTCTCATCAAAACCATATACAAACATTTCTGAGATGAGTGAGGCCAGACTTCCCGAAGACTCGTAATTAGGGGGGAAGTCACCTTTTACATAAGCTTTGGCTGACGCAAGCGTGGGCTCATCCACACCAGATTTGTGAAGGCTGTCAAGCACCGACACTGCCATATCGATTGCAGGCACGGTAGATGAGTTTTTAGTAAAAGTACTGATCAAAAATGTTCCAGCGTATTTGTAGCGATTGAACTGACTTTGCGCACCATATGTCAGTCCAGAATTCACCCGAAGCGCATCATTCAGCCATGAGGTGAAGCGGCCGCCTAGAATTGTGTTGATGACCAATACCGGTACATAGTCGGGCGAATTGTAATCAATACCTTTTCCACCGATTAGAAAGGTAGTTTCAGTGGCGTCTTCCTTGTTGACGAGGAGTACTCTGCTTTTGTCAAACTCAAGGTTTGGAGCCTGCCGTTTATACATTCTCGCAGTTTTCGTCTTCCAACCGCCAAAAAGCGAGGTTATTTTCTTTTTCATTTCAGGCGTTTTGAAATCGCCTACGACCACAAGGGCGCCTTTCCCGGTTGTATACTGGCTTTCATAATATTCCCGGCAATTGGCACTGCTTATTTTTTCAACCGTGGTTCGCGTTCCGGTACTGGGCGTGGCATAAGGAAATGTATTGAATACAAATGAATTGAAGTAGTTTCCGATTACAGACCGGGGACTTTCTTTTATTTGCGCAAGTTCAAGCAGGGTGCGCTGTTTATGCTTCTCATATTCCAGATTATCAAAGACGGGAAAGATGAGCACTTGTTGAATGATATCCAAAAGTTTGTCCTGATCTTTTACACCAAAGGACGCAAACAGTCCTGCACTTTCTTTTCCTGCATATGTACTGATATTTGCACCCGCAAAATCTGAAATTTCCTCAATCTCACTTTTGGTGTATTTCTTCGTTCCAAACAAAAGCGCATCGGCGGTCATACTGGCCAAACCATATGATTGCCCATCGTAAATACTGCCGGCATCAAATACGGCAGATACGTTTATCAACGGAACTTCGTGTTGCTCCATCAGGTAGATGGTCAGACCGTTGGGCAACTGAAATTTTTCAAATTTTGGAACTTTAAAATTATTCTGAGCAGTTGCCAGGGATGTGACTAGTGTGAACAGGATATATATTACTTTTTTCATTGAAATCGATGTTGTTTTTGGGCGAAAGTTGAGAAGGACAGCTAGTCTTGTTTGTCTGGTAAAAGATACCCTACCGTCCGGTTTCGTTCGGTGAAATTTTTTTTGGCGACACGTTTGATATCATCTGTGGTTACTTTTTCATATAGCGATGGTGCCTCAAACACCTTTTTATAGTCACCAAAGAATACCTCATATGTGCCCAGACTTTCCGCTTTACCATTGATGGTTTCCAGTGAATGATATAATTCCATCAGCTTTTGATTCTTCACTTTTTGGAGTTCCTTGTCCGTAATACCATCTTTAATAATCTTATCAATTTGTTCCAAAATGGCTTTTTCCAAATCAGGTGCGGATATACTGTCGCCTGCGACCGCGTAAATAGTAAACAGATCAGGATCGAATGTATTATCCGTAAATGTATAGACCCTGGATGCAATTGTGCTATCCATCACCAACGATCTGACGAGCCGGGAAGAATTTCCGGAAGTGAGAATACTGCTCAACAGCTCCAGCGCATAATGGTCTTCATGGTTGGTTTGCGGGATATGGTAGGATAGCTGGATATTCGGCGTGGTGATATCCTTATAAGTAGTAACACGCTTTTCGCCGTTTTGGGGAGGCTCAATCGTGCGAATTGTAGGCGGAAGTCCACGGGAAGGAATCGGTGCCATATATTGCTCAGCCAATTTCTTGACCTGATCAAAAGTGATGTCTCCGGTAATCACGACAGTGGCATTGTTGGGAGAATAATAGGTATTAAAATATTTTTCCAAATCCTGTTGGGTCCAGCTTTTAATATCCGATTCAAATCCGATGACGGGGAACATATATGGATGCTCCTTAAAAGCAGCAGATCTCACAAGCTCACCAATACTTTCCTCATTACTATTTTCCAAAGACGTGCTTCTTTCAGACAATACCACCCCTCGTTCACTTTCAACCATTTTCGGATCTATGCTGAGCGCGGCAATCCGGTCTGCCTCCAGTTTGAAGATAGTTTCCAGCGCATCTTTTTGGAACCAGTCGGTGTATACCGTCACATTGGAGGTGGTATAAGCGTTGTTTGAACCGCCGTTGGCTTCCATAACCCGGTCAAACTGTTTGGGACCATAATTTTTGGAGCCATTGAACATCATATGCTCAAAAAAGTGAGAAAGGCCAGTTATACCGTGAACTTCATTTCTGGAACCGACTTTCCAAAAAAGGTACATATTGGCGGTGGGTATCGAGTGATCTTCCAATACCAAAAACTTCATCCCGTTGCCGAGCGTAAATGTTTTGACATCTTCTGGCTTAGTTTGCGCTATACTCGCCCCCGCCGTCAATAAAGCGATGCCTAAAAAGAGTTGCTTAAATTTCATGAAGTACTGATTAAAGAGACTGGTAATGATACTAAAAAGACTAAACTATTTTGGATATTTCATAATCGGGATGTTAAGAAATTACTTCTGTACAGACAGTTTTGGGCGCTTTATACTATTTTTGATGCTTGACTAAACCTAAAACCTGTAACAATGAAAAGAAGTAAAATTCAGTTTTCCATTATTCTGTTTTCAATTTTATTGACCCAAACCGTTTTTTCGGCTGAAATGTTACCGGCTAAAAAACAGACAATCAGGGTAATGACTTATAACCTGCATCATTGTAATCCTCCGTCAGCTGGGGACAAAATTGACGTAAAGGCAATTGCAGATGTAATTATTCGCGAAAAGGCGGATTTGGTGGCTTTGCAAGAAGTGGATGTCAATACAGAAAGATCTGGTAAAGGGAATAACCAAGCAAAAATGTTGGCAGACATGACCGGAATGCATTATTATTTCTCCAAAGCCATCGACCATCAGGGTGGAGATTATGGTGTGGCCGTTTTGTCCAAATATCCGATTGTTGATTCCGTGCGGTATGGCCTGCCGATTCATGCTGATAAGCCGGAGGAGCAACGTACAATTGCAGCGGTTACTATTCAACTGCCGGGTAAGAAAAACATAATATTTGCGAGTACACACCTTGGTTTGAAAGAACCGAACCGATTGCTGCAGTCAGAAAAAATTGTTAAGGAATTTGGGAACACGCAATTTCCAATGATTTTGGGTGGTGATTTCAATGCGGTGCCAGACAGCGAACCGATCAAGTATCTCGACCAATATTTTCAGCGAACTTGTTTAAATGACTGTGGTTGGACGATCCCTGTAGAAAAACCGAATAAGACCATCGACTTTATCATGTTCAAAAAAGGGGACCCCTTTAAAGTGAAATCGACGAGAGTTGTGGAAGAAAAATATGCCTCAGATCATCTACCGGTGATTTCCGAGATTGAAGTGAATTTATAATCTAGTTTCAGATAAGTCAAAAGCTGTCTCCGCAAAATATTAGAAAATGCTGATTTTAAGCGGAAACAGCTTTTGTATTAGATCAATTGCGAACTCAAAGCCCATAAGTCAAACAAAGCCATGAGGTTGAAAAAGTCCGCCCGTTAACCATTAACCGATTATCCGTTAACCCTTTGTCCTTGATCACAAATTTACCTCACCTCCTACTTCCTCCTTTCGTCCATCCTCCCTTTCTTCCCCCCATTTAACCCTCACAATCTTACTCCGAATCCCGATTTGTTCGAAGAAATGCTGCCAATGAAGCTGTTGCGAAGACAGGTGATCCGTTGGCGATTTGATCTCGATAAATGAATACTCATCATCTTTATATATGAACAAATCAGGAAAACCTCGCGTATTCTCGCGCATATTGAAGGATATTTCCTGCATCACCTGGTGGATCTGGTCTGGATCCAGCGATTTGACAAAAGCCTTAACACGATCCAGAGAACCCTCATACCACGAAACCAGAACGTTGGTCATTCCGAATTTGTCGCGATATGTTTTGCTAATCAATTCATCAATAATATCCCTCGAAGTTGCATTTTTAATCCTGTCTGCAAATTGAGGGGCTCTTTTAATATAAAAGTCCGGCAGAAAAAAGTCAGACGGTGCCCGTTGCAACGGATTATGAATGGCCTGGACATTTGTGTCATATATGATATCCCAAAACAACAGTCCGAATAAGCTCCTCCAGGGTTCGTTTTCACTGAAAAAAGCTTCATATCCCTGTTCACGGAAATATTCAATAGCCCCTAACTCAACTCTGTTGCGAAAGGAAACAGGAACTTCTATGGTTTCTGCGGCTTTAAGAGCCTGCGTGGTACGTTTTACGGTCCGTTTTTTCTTATTGAGTATTTTCTCCTTAAAATCGAGGCTGAAGAAACGTTCTTCTGCATTTTTTGGATTTTCGATGATTTCATCGCAAAGCGCGATGGCTTCGTCGGTTTCACCCAAATTTGACAATAATCTCACCCGTCTTTCCCTCGATGGAACTTCGTTGGTCAATTGATATACCCCTAAGGCTTGAGAAAGCATTTTTTTCTTCTCCAGCCAGGCCGCAACTTTCAGCGTAAATCTTTGGAGAGAGGGGAATGCCTTATTTCCTATTTTGCTACCTTCCCCGCTGCGCCAGTTCATAAACCAGTCATATACCTCCTCAGGCGGTAATTCGGATTGATAGACGTAAAAGGCTTCCTTCATCAATGATATTACCAGAGCGTCCTCTATATCCTTCCGGCTTTCGAAGCGGGCCGTCATATCGTCTTCGTTAAATGACTGAAAACGAACGTGGCCAAGATCGCGCACAACGAATTCGGTCATATCTGCATATCGGTTTCCAAAAAACAAAAACTTCATCATCATGACCTCCACTTCGTAACTCACCTTCACGACTGGCTCTTTCTCCAAAAGAACATTTGAAAGCTTTTCGAAATCATACTCAAAAAGGAGCCACCTGACCAGATCAGGCTTTTTGATGCTTTTGGCCGGAAGTATATCGGGTTCAAGACTTCGGGTGATCTGCAAAAGTTCCTCCTTCGTGAACAGGTCGATTACTTCGCTTAGCCTTTCGGTATGATCCGGATTCAGTATTTCAATGAAGCGTTCGGAATCCAGCTCCTGAAGGGCGGCCGGAATGTCTTCAATTTCTTTATATGCGACCGTTTGTGTTCTGAAAAATGACTTCCGCCTGTTACTAAACCGGATGAATAAACATTGTGCATTTTCGGAAAGCCCGGCATATGCATTTAGGAAATTCCGTTCGTTTTCCGTGAGAAGAGGTTCATATCTCTTTCTTACAAAACCCAGAACATCGCCGAAATAGGAGTGATAGTATTTCGGAGGCAGATCCGTAGGGAACTCTGTATTCTGATCAATATTTGCAGCGTCACTTACCATTGGTGAAAGTTATAAAGAAACTCTGATTTTACAGAAAGTGAAAATTGATTGATGAAATATCTATATCGACCCGATGATATTTTGAGTCAGTTCAACACTGCGCAGGATTGAATTTGAAGATTTGTTAAAATGTCAACCATCCATATCGTGATTATTCCGTTGTATAAAATTATATTCGGAGAAAATTGTATTTAACTTAGTGTTATTTCGTGCTTTCCTCGTTTTGGTAGTATCTTACCAAGATTTAAATTACATTTGTTTTCTATGGATAACAACTTTACGAGCCCATGACAACATTAGATTCTTACAATTTTTCCGGAAAAAAAGCACTGGTTCGCGTTGATTTTAACGTGCCTTTGAATGACAAGTTTGAAATTACCGACGACACGAGGATCCGTGCCACAATACCGACAATCAGTAAAATTTTAAGTGATGGAGGATCCGTAATCCTTATGTCACATCTTGGTCGTCCTAAGGATGGTCCAACTGAAAAGTATTCTTTGAAACATCTTGTAAACCCGCTTTCTCTCATATTGGGAAAAACGGTAAAGTTTGCGGACGACTGTATTGGTGCTCAGGCCACAGAATTGGCAGCGGGCTTGCAACCAGGGGAAGTTTTGTTATTGGAAAATCTTCGTTTTTATAAGGAAGAAGAAAAAGGAAATGAAGAGTTCGCTGAGAAATTGGCGAAATTAGGTGATGTATGGGTTATGGATGCTTTCGGAACCGCACACCGCGCGCATGCTTCAACCGCTGTCATCGGGAAGTTCTTCAAAGATAAAGTTTGCGGATATGTGATGCAGGCTGAACTCGACAATGCAGAAAGACTTCTTCAGCATTCTGAACGACCTTTCACGGCAATAATGGGTGGAGCGAAAATCTCTGACAAGATTTTGATTATCGAACGTTTACTGGATACGGTTGATAACCTGATCATTGGTGGCGGCATGTCATATACCTTCTCGAAGGCAACTGGTGGAAAAATCGGTAATTCTTTGTGTGAGGCGGATAAGCAGGAATTAACTCTTGAACTTGTTGCTAAGGCAAAAGAAAAAGGAGTGAACCTTGTATTGCCGGTTGATACTGTTATCGCGGATAAATTTAGCAACGACGCTGCTCGTGAGGTAGTTGCTGCTGGGGAGATTCCTGATGGCTGGGAAGGACTGGATATCGGACCAGAGACCATCAAATTGTTTTCAGATATACTGGCATCTTCCAAGACTATTCTCTGGAATGGTCCGATGGGTGTTTTTGAATTCCCGAATTTTGCTCAGGGAACCAACGCTGTTGCTGAAACTGTAGTGGCTGCTACTGAAAATAACGATGCATTTTCATTGATCGGTGGAGGAGACTCCGCTTCTGCGATCAACAATGCAGGTTATGGCGACAGAGTTAGCTACGTTTCAACAGGTGGTGGTGCTTTGCTTGAATATATGGAAGGTAAGGTGCTGCCGGGCGTTGCAGCTTTGCAGGCATAATTAGAGTTTGATATAGCATTAAATAAGAAACCCATTCCGCAAACGTGGAATGGGTTTTCTGTATAACAAACCTAACTAATTTATTTTCCTTAGTATACCAAAGCAGTTTTAAGCCAGCTATACTTAATTGCCGCCCGCACGTTTTTGCAAATCGTCGGATCCGGTATTTCTTTGACGCGCTCCTTTTACGTTCTGATTACCAAAGTTGTAAGTGAACGTGATGCGAAACTGGCGGCTGGGCCATTGCGCTTTTACACGAAAATCAATGTCTTTATATATCGCCGTTCCATTAAATCGGTTGGTCCAGAAGATGTCGTTCACATTGAAGCGAATGGATCCTTTTTTGTTCCAGATATTCTTTTGCAAACCGGCATTCAGCATGCCCATTGGCTTGGCAGCATATAATCCGTAATATGCCCGGCTATTGTACCAGCCTGAGATTTCGGCAGACCATCCCTTTTTTAATGTAAACTGGCTGTTGGCATACATATTCCAGCTAAATTGACTGATCTTCAACGGTGCGTCCAGGTAAATCGACTGGTAGCGGTTGTATATCCCGCTGAAGTTGGTCTGGATATTCCACCACTTCCGAACCGGAATTGGCATCGAAACAGTCAGGCTGACATTGTCCTGATGATCAAGGTTGTCTGATGTTACATATGTCTTGTTTTCGGATGCAATTTGTCGTGGCAACTCATCTGCGATCATATCCTTCACTCGACTATATGCAAGCGTTGTATTCAACATATTTTTGTATACGTGCACCAGTTGAAACGAGTTGGTATACTGTGGTTTCAGGTTTGGATTCCCTCTCTGAAACGTGTAAGGATCCAGATAATATTCAAATGGGTTGAGTGACTGGTAATTCGGACGATCGATTCTTCGGCTATATGATAAGTTGATTGTATTGTTGGTATCCAGCTGGTTGGACAGGAATATACTTGGAAACAGATTAATGTAATTTCTGTCGCGGATCTGATCCAGTGTTACAGAATTCCCAATCGAATGGGTATGCTCTGCACGCAAACCGGCTTGATACTTGATTTTTTTGCTGATGCTTCCGCTATAATTCAAGTAGGCTGCATTAACGTTTTCGGTATACTTAAACTGATTTGAGCGCGAAGGGTCAATCTGCCAGTCGTCTTCTTTGGTTTCGAACACCATATTGTTGTCAGATTTTACAAAGCTAGTTTTCAAGCCAGTTTCCATTTTTCCTTTCCAGAGCGGTTGTGTATAGTCGGCTTTCGAAACGAAAATGTTGATAGTCGAGGGCATATTGTTACGAATGGACTCGGTGTTGCCTTTCTGCTCGCCGGAAGGATAGTAGTAGTTGGTCGTCAGCGCACTATTGTTTTTGCGGTCATAGGTTACGTAGTCAGCATCAAAAGTCAATTCTTTTCCTTTGTCGTCAAATTGGTGCTTGAGGTTAACATTGGAAGTCAGGTTATACATTTTTCCGCTGTTGTTAATATCTGTTCTGAACCTTTCGGTTACCTTCAGATTCTGATCCATGATATCCGTGTTCGTTTGGCCGAATGGATTTCCCCAACTATTATAGAATCCTGAAACCAATACTCCAATGGTAGTTTTTTCCGTAGCAGAATAATCCAGACCTGTCCGAAAGCTATAGTACTCAGACTTGTTTATGCGATGTGATCTTTGATCAAAAATGGTCACTTTGTCTTCATATGGGATCGTCCGGTATATATTGTTGTCGTTAAACCCTTTGTTCAAGAACACACCAGCCGTAGCGAATGAACTTAGTTTTCCTTCCCTGTGGTTGATCGTCGCTGTGCCGTTTGTACGTCCGAATTTTGCATATGCGGCTCCAAGATTTAGGTTTCCGTTGGTGCCATAATTCTTGTTGCGTTTCATTTTAATATTGATGATCCCTGAGTTTCCTGCTGCGTCGTACTTTGACGAAGGGTTCGTGATCAATTCTATTTTTTCAATGTTATCGCTCGGCGTATTTCTTAGTAGATTAATAACTTCCTGTTGAGATAAATATGTCTGTTTTCCATCGATTTGAACGATTACACCAGCTTTTCCGCGTAATTTCAATTGTTCATTTTGCTGATCAACGGTCACGCCCGGAGCGCGTTCAAGAACTTCAAGAGCTGTGGCTCCCGCCGAAACGATACTGTTTTCAACATTGACGACCGTCCGGTCAATTTCCTGTTCTATGAATGGTTTTTTTGTAACAACCGTAACTTCTCCAAGAGACTGAACGTCAGGTTTTAGGTTGAAAACTGGCAGATTTATCGCGTTACCATCAAGTGTAATTTCGTCACTGAATTGTTTTGCATACCCAATCATTGAGATTTGAATGCGATATTTGCCGTTGGAAATATTATCAATGAGAAATTTTCCGCTTTCGTCGGTAGTGGCACCCTTTACCAGCGATGAATCCTTAGATGCGAGCAGTAGAACGTTAACGAATGGGAATGACTGTTGCTTTTCATCCAAAATGGAGCCGGTGACCCGTCCTTTTGAGGTCTGACCGAACGCAATAGGGCTCGTCAGTAGCAATGCTACAGTCATTATTAGTAAAGATTTCATGGCTAATAGGTAAATTAATTAGATCAGTAATACAGGTTTTCCTTTTTTGGTACAGTGCAAAGTTAAGTACTTTGTTATACCTAGAACCTTAGATTACATAAGTGGTTTGTTTGCTTTATGAATGGATTAAGTGTGCGTTTTATGGAGAACAGATACAAAAAGTGGGGGACACGTTGCATCGAAAACTAAAAAAAGTGTGATTTATCTTTTTGATATGGGATGGAAAACATATTCTTTTTGATCGAAAACTTGCCTGATTTGCTATTTTGACAGATTTGATCACAATTTTTATGTAGTATAACAACTAAAATTTTGCTATCTAGAACTGTCATACTTTATTATATAATTTCAAATGATTCATCAACTATACGACACTTCACTTGGCTTGTTAACGGACCTGTACCAGTTAACAATGGCATATGGATACTGGAAGTCTGGCAAGGCGGAGCAGGAAGCGGTTTTCAATCTGTATTTTAGAAAGCATCCTTTCCATGGCGGATTTACAATTGCCTGCGGGCTAAGCAGCGTAATTGATTATTTGAACGAATACCGTTTTGATGAAAATGATCTTGAGTATATCGGATCGTTAAAAGGACAAGACGGATCACCCCTGTTCGAAACTGAATTTCTGGAATATCTTAAAAAGATTGAGTTCAGGTGCAGTGTTGATGCGGTGCCTGAGGGTACAGCCGTCTTTCCAAATGAACCTTTATTGAGGATTCAAGGGCCTATTTTGCAATGTCAATTGCTGGAGACTCCATTGCTGAATCTGCTCAATTTTCAATCGTTGATTGCTACTAAGGCAGCTCGAATGCGATTAGTGGCCAAGGATGATCAACTTTTGGAATTTGGATTACGAAGAGCGCAAGGGCCGGACGGCGGGATGACCGCAAGCCGAGCGGCTTTTATCGGAGGTTTTGATGCGACTTCTAACGTGCTTGCAGGCAAACTATATGGCATCCCCGTGAAGGGAACCCATGCTCATAGTTGGGTGATGTCTTTTGACTCTGAGCAGGAAGCTTTTGATACGTATGCGCGATATATGCCCAATAACGTCACCCTGCTGGTCGATACCTATGATTCCTTGAAAGGAGTTCATCATGCCATCGAGACCGGCAAAAAGCTGCGCGAGGAAGGACACGACTTATCAGCGATCAGACTGGACTCAGGAGATTTGGCGTACCTAAGTATCGAAGCAAGGAAATTACTGGATCAGGCTGGTTTTCAAAAGACGAGTATAGTGGCCAGCAATGACCTGGACGAGTATATCATGGATAGCTTGAAAATCCAGGGAGCCAAAATCAATATATGGGGAATAGGTACAAAGCTTGTGACAGCCTACGATCAGCCAGCCTTGGGAGGAGTTTTTAAATTGTCAGCGATTCGGGACGAAAAGGGGGAGTGGGATTATAAATTGAAATTGTCAGAGCAGTCTATCAAAGTGTCCACGCCAGGGATTCAACAGGTAAGAAGATTCAAGACCAGGGACGGTTTCATATCAGATATGATCTATAATGTCGAGGACGTCCTGGAAGAAAAAACAACCATGTTCGATCCTTACGACTTTACACGAAACAGGTCTTTTTCAGAATCAGATGAATACGAGGATTTGTTGGTGCCCGTTTTCCTGAAAGGGAAATTGGTACACACCCTGCCGTCTATATATGAAAGCAGAAAGCGTGTTCAGCAACAGCTGGCTATGTTTCACAAGGGCATCAAAAGGTTCGTTAACCCGCACACGTATCCGGTTGGTTTGGAGAAAAAACTATTTGACCTAAAGACCGCATTAATTGTAAAATTAAGAGGAAGTGATTGGGAGGCGGATTGAGACAATGTGTGGATTTCGAAAGAGTGGCGCGTTGAAAGACTTGCGAAGTTTTGAAAACCTGGTATGTCTGAGGGCATGATTTGCCGTTGATTTCCGTCGTCTCAAGTGCACCAAATTCTCTCATAACTAATCCCTAATCCCTAAAATCTAATAGCTAAATGAAAGATATATTAAAGCCCAATCCAGAAATCCTCAAAGAACTGATAGTATACCGGATGCCTTTTGGGAAATATAAAGATTGGTTGATTACTGATTTGCCGGTATCATATCTGGAATGGTTTGTCGCGAAGGGGATGCCAGATGGAAAATTGGGTATGCTACTGACAACCATGTATGAAATCAGGTTGAACGATCTGATGTTTCTGATCGACGCCCTTAAAAAGATATACTGCAAATAAGCAACTCCCCGAACCAACCATCTGCAAGTCCGGGGAGTTGAGCTCTTCTAGATATGAAAAAAAATATCTAATGTAATCAAGTATATTATTGGTAAGGCGATTTTTTCTAACCGCCGACGGCTACTTCTTCTCCGGCATTAAAACCGCCTGAATAAAGTTTTCTTCGTTGAAATATTTATTGGCAGCCGCCTTTGTGCTCTGTACCGTTATGGATTTTAGTAACTCATCTTCTTTGAAAATCTCTTCCAGATCGTCACCTAAAAAAGTGTTGTCGTCCAGATAGTTAACCCAGAAGTCGTTTGTTTTTTCAGCAACGTCGAGCTTACGTTTTGTTTCGGCAACAAACTTTTCGATATCCTTAGGATCAGCTCCGTTTTGTTTGATTTTGGTTATTTCGGATTGAGTACGTTTAATCAATTTGTCAACGTTTTCCGGACCACAGCCAAACCCTATTGAAAAACGGAAATGCCCCGAGGGAAATTTGTCAGTGCTTTCCGAGACCCGAACACCATATACCCCACTTTCTTCTTCACGCAGTGCTTCAATCAGCTTAATTTGTAAAACTTCCTGCAAAGCTTCGATCTGAATATTGTTTTCAGGATTGTAATCGTACTCGCCACTTATAATAAGTGATACCTGGCTTTTCGGTTCCAGGCCCTTGTAGATCGTTTTTGTTATATGTCCTTTAGGTGGGAATATATTCGGATGTTTGTAGGTATCATCACGATCAGTAGAGGGTAATCCACCCAGATATTTTTCCAAAAGCGGTTTTATTTCTTCTATTTTAAATGCACCAACTATGGTAAAAACGAAATCAGAAGCATCAGAAAACCGATCTTTGTAAATATCCACAGCTCTGTCCAGATTGACTTTATCAACGCTTTCAGGAGTAAGCGGTTTCCGCAGCGGGCTATTATTAGTCAGGACTGCATTGAGAGAGTCAGAAAATACCTTTTCCGGCGTCGAGGTTTTCTTTGCATTTTCCAGATAAGATTTTTGATTGCTCAGAATTCCAGCAACAACCTCCTGGTCTTTTCTTGGTTCGGTAAAGTAGGCATAAAGAAGCTGCAAGGTTGTTTCAAGATCCTTTGGATTGGTACTTCCTTCAATTCCTTCTGACAGCTCACCGATATACGGATCTACGCCAACTGTTTTACCAGCCAGATATTTTTGAAGTTGGGTTTGAGTATAAGGCCCCACGCCGCCTGACTGAAGCAAATAGCTGCTGAACATCCCGGTTTCACGTTCATCAGCAAAAAGCGAATAACCTCCCTTTCCTGTTGCTTTGATAAGAATTTCGTCATTTTTAAAGTCCGTTGGTTTCAACATTACCTTAACGCCGTTGGAAAGTGTCAGCTCTGTCATTCCCAGTTTTGGAGACGATTTTTCGCTAACTACCTTTCCGGCTTTGGGTTCAGACTTAAGCAATGGAGTATCCAATACATCATCAACGTAAGCAGTAACACCTTTGCCTGCGTTGGCGAGAAGTGCTTGTACTTCCGGCTCTGTAATCATAGTGTCCTTGCTTTTTTCCGGTCCCATAATCACCACAGCGCGGTTTTTGTCCGTGATATATTTTTTAGGCAAGGCATTTATTTCCTGCAAGGTTACACCGTCAATATTCTTCTTTACAAACTCAAAATACGCCTCAATCCCCATGAAAGGCTGGTCATGAAGAAAATTATTGAGATACTCCTGAACATATGCTACCGATTTGGTTTTGTCACGTTCTTTATACGCTTGTTCTAAGCCATTCAGGAAATCCTTTTTTGCGCGATCTAGCTCTGGCTGCGTGAATCCAAATTTCTCAACCCGGGCATTTTCTGCCAACACAGCTTCGAGTGCGGTTTTTACAGATCCCGGATCTTTCGCTACGGCAAAGGACATATATGCATCAAGATCAGACAGGAAATCACCGTATTGACTTCCGCCGTATAAAAATGGAGGGTTCGCCTTTTGGGTAAGTTCCTGCATTCGCTGACCTATCATTGCATTGAATAATCCCTGCCCAATATTATTGCGAACGTCCAGCAATGTTTTCTCCTTTTTCGCCGGCTGCTTATAGATGAGTTGTATTACATTCTGCGGAAATTCCGGATCGGTCACAATGGCGATACGGGTTGAGCCGTCAAGCGGAATGGTATATTCCGTGCGTTTTTTTGGTTTTACCGGTGCAGGAATAGCACCAAAATTCTTAATGATGGTGGCTTCTACTTCTGCAACGTCGAAGTCACCAACGGCGATTACCGCAGTCAGATCAGGGCGATACCAATCTTTATAAAATGCTTTGAGTACTTCAGGTTTGAAGGATTTCAAGATGCTGTCTTTCCCAATGGGCAGACGCTCCGCATAACGGGAGTTGTTCAATATCATTTTAAAATATTTGTCACGCATCCGCTGCTGGGCGCCACGTCCCATCCGGGATTCTTCCAATACCACACCTCTTTCTTTATCGATTTCTGTGGGATCAAGCAGAGCACCGCTCGCCCAATCTTCCAATACCAAAAGACCTTTTGTAAGTAACCCTGCAGAATCTGTCGGGATTGGAAGTTCATACACTGTTTCGTCAAACCCAGTATGCGCATTTAGGTCAGCACCAAAGCGGACGCCCGTTTTTTGGAGGAAGTTGACAAGTTCATTTTTGGGAAAATGTTTGGTACCGTTGAAGTCCATATGTTCCATAAAATGCGCTAGTCCTTGCTGGGCGTCAGTTTCGAGTACGGATCCAACTTTTAGAGCAAGCCTCAATTCTGCGCGTTTTTTTGGCTCCTCGTTTTTCCTGATATAATATGTAAGTCCGTTTTTAAGTTTTCCGACTTTAACTGAGGGATCCAAAGGGACTTTTTGCGTAGCCAGGTCCTGGGCGTTCAGATGTATGGAAAGTGTGAGGCACAGGCCAACTCCATATAGCGAGAGGATTCTATTTATCATGCTTGTTAGTGAAATGGTTTAATAACGAAAGTTATGGTAATTGTATCCTTTTACAATAATGGAGGTGAAATCTTTAGATATAAGCAGATTGTGGATATTTGATTTTAGCCAACGACGAACAATGATTTTGAGTTGATAATCAAAGACCTATGTTGAATATACCAACTGGCATCTTGCTAAATAACAAAGTGCAGCTTAGGGAACAACAACCTTGTTGCTTTCCAAGCTGCACTTTCAAACTGCGTCAGATATTTTATCCTTAAAAAGGCGATCAACAAAGACCTATTGACAAAACTGACTCAGCGCCGTGGTGGCATCTGAGTATCCAAGTTTTTCGGCTTGTTTAAATGAAGTACATGAAATCTCTTTTTCGCCATTATTCCACTGCGCTAAGCCAAGGCCGTAAAAGGCTTTGCCATTCTTTTTGTCGATTCTAACGGCCTGACTAAAAGCAAGCGTCGCCTTTGCATAATCTTTCGACCTGAAATAGGTATTTCCAAGATTATACCACGCCATCACATTGCCGTTATTAAGCTTGGTTGCCGTTTCGAAGTCACCAATCGCTTTTTCCGGGTCGTCCAGCATAGCATATATCTGCCCACGGTTAAGAAAGATGTCGGCGGTGTCAGGTGCCAGTTTGGAAGCCTGATTGTAATTGTTCAGTGCAGAATCCAGTTTGTTTGCACCGGTGTACAAAAGGCCAAGGTTGAAGTAGGGCCGATAGGAGGAAGGCTCCAGCTTTTTGGCTTGGTTAAAGTCGAGAATCGCGTTCTCGGTTTCTTTTAATTCAAGATAAGCCACGCCACGAAGGTTAAACGCATCGGCACTAGATGTGTTTTTTTCGATAGCCTTATTGATAAATTCAATGGCTTCTTTCGTCTTCCCTTCTTTCATTAAATCTTTTCCTTTTTTGAGAAAAGCATCAGAAGATTGTGAGCAGGAAGCGGCAATAAATAAAATAAATAAAAAAAATATTCGGGGCATATGCATTCATTACTAGTTGGTTTCCGCAAAAGTAAGAGGAAAGATGAAGCAAATGTTTTCTTTTTGTCAATAAAATGTCTTTATCTTTGCATCGGCAAATCGGAACTACCAGCTCCTTCCGAATCCCCCAGGTCCTGACGGAAGCAAGGGTAGGTGGTCGATGCGGTGAGATTCTCGGTTTGCCTTTTTTTATTCCTTCGAAGTTCATTTCGACATTTCATTTCCACCTTTCTTTTTGGTTTTACTCAGGGTTTCCTACATTTGTAGCGTGTACTAAACCATAAAATTTTCCGATGAAATTTTTTATTGATACAGCTAATCTAAAAGAAATACAGGAAGCCCAGTCATTAGGCGTTCTGGATGGTGTAACAACCAACCCTTCGCTAATGGCGAAAGAAGGAATTACGGGAAAGGATAATATCATGCGTCACTACAAGGCGATTTGTGATATCGTGGACGGTGATGTAAGTGCTGAAGTTATTTCTACAGACCTTGCCGGAATGATCAGAGAAGGTGAGGAGTTGGTGGAGATCGATGATAAAATCGTCGTTAAAATTCCAATGATCAAGGACGGCGTGAAAGCCCTGAAGTATTTCTCCGGAAAAGGTATTCGTACAAACTGTACACTGATCTTCTCTGCTGGTCAGGCACTTTTGGCAGCTAAGGCTGGTGCAACTTACGTATCACCTTTCATTGGACGTCTTGACGATATCTCAACAGACGGTATAGGTCTTATCGAGCAAATTTTGACTATCTATAGAAACTATGGTTACGAAACGCAGGTACTTGCTGCATCAGTTCGTCACACGATGCACATTCTTCAGTGTGCTGAGTTGGGCGCCGATGTAATGACAGGTCCTTTGAGCGTTATCGAAGCACTTCTGAAGCATCCTTTAACGGACAGCGGACTTGAGAAATTCCTTGCTGATTACAAAAAGGGAAATTCATAAGGTTTAAGGATTCTTCTGGATTATAATACAGGTTGATCCGGGATATGCTTCCGGATCAATTTTTTAATATCAAGTAACAAACAGCGACTACTTCAAATGACAGAACACGCAGAACCAATTATTAAGCTGGATAGAGCTGATATTTATCAGGGTGAAAGACCGGTGCTTAATGATGTTCATTTTGAAATTAATGAAGGGGAGTTTGTTTTTATGATCGGCCGGACAGGTAGCGGCAAGAGTTCGTTGCTTAAAACCTTATATGCTGATCTTTGGCTTCAAACCGGTTCTGCAAAAGTAGCTGGTTATGAGTTGCATAAGATTAAAAGAGACGATATACCACTGCTGAGAAGGAAGATCGGGATAGTTTTTCAGGATTTCCAGTTGCTTTCAGACAGATCTGTTGAAGATAATTTGTCCTTCGTGTTAAAGGCTACAGGCTGGACAAATCCTTCTAAAATTTCAAAGCGAATCGCGGAGGTATTAATGCAGGTTGGATTGGGTACAGCACAAAAAAGAATGCCGCATCAGCTTTCTGGTGGGGAGCAGCAGCGTATCGTTATTGCCCGCGCAATGCTGAACGAGCCTAAAATTCTGATTGCCGATGAACCAACCGGAAATCTGGATCCTGAAGTTGGGGAGCAGATCATGCAGGTTTTTCAAACCATCAACAACGCAGGAACTGCCATATTAATGGCAACACATAACCATGACTTTCTTAAGAGATTCCCGGCGAGGGTTCTGAAGTGTGAAAATGGGGCAGTTACTGGCTAGGGAATAACTTAGTCAGGGTTTGTCAGGAAGTTGTCAGTTGGTTGTGAAGTTGGTAAGGTTACTTCCTGGGGTTTTAAGAATCAAATTCGTGATATTAGATAAGAAGATATAAAATAGAAGCCCGGCAATCGAAATGGTCGCCGGGCTTCTATTTTATTGTATTTCGATATTATTTTGCCTTCAAATCAATAAATGGAATGATCATTTCCTCAAGCGAAACTCCGCCGTGTTGGAACGTATCCCTGTAAAGATTCACGTATTGATTGAAGTTGTTGGGATATGCGAAGAAATAATCTTCTTTCGTAAACACATATGAAGTGGACACGTGCGGTTTGGGCAGGAAGAATTTCTCAGGTTTGCGACATACCATCAAATGGTTATCATCAAAGCCCAAATTTTTCCCGTGCTTGTAACGCAGATTGGTATTCGTTTCACGATATCCGATAATTTTAACCGGTTTTTGCACCCGGATCATGCCATGGTCAGTTGTTAAAATCAATCTTCCTTTTTTCTCAGCGATCTTCTTGATCAAATCAAGAAGCGGCGAATGCTGGAACCACGATTTGGTCAACGAACGATATGCAGCTTCGTCGGGCGCCAGTTCTTTAATCATCTGAACGTCAGTTCTTGCGTGGGAAAGCATATCCACAAAGTTGTAGACTACGACGTTCAATTGGTTGTTCAACAAATTACTGAAATTATCAATCAAAGATTTTCCCTGATTAGTATTCAAGATCTTATGGTAAGAAAACTTGATATTCAGGTGGTTCATCAACAATTGCTTTTGAAGAAAGTCGGCCTCGTGGTTATTCAAGCCTTCCTCGCCGTCGGGCGTATTCTCATCGCTTACCCACCATTGCGGATGCTTGCGCTCCATCTCACTTGGCATCAGGCCGGAGAATATCGCATTACGTGCATATCCGGTTGTAGTGGGTAAAATCGAATAATATGAAGACTCTTCTTCAATATTAAAGTACTCCTGCAGCACCGGCTGAATCATTTTCCATTGATCGAACCGGAAGTTGTCGATCAGGATGAAGAATAATGGCTCTCCCGAACCCTTTAGATGTGGAAACACCTTTTGTTTCATCAATTGATGCGACAAAATGGGTTTATTCGAACGCGGATCGTTCAACCATTCCTCATATTCTTCTTCGATGAATTTACAGAAATTCGCATTCGCATCGCTTTTTTGCATGCTGAACACCTCTGCCATTCCCTGGTCTTCGGAATGTTCCAATTCCAGCTCCCAGTATATTAGTTTTTTATAAATATCAGCCCATTCTTCATGACCAATCCGGTCTTGATATTGCATGGCCAGATTTCTGAATTCCTGCTGATAAGACAAATTCGTCTTTTCTGTAACCAATCTTTTATTATCCAGAATTTTCTTGACAGATAGAAGTATCTGATTGGGATTCAGTGGTTTAATAAGATAATCATCGATTTTTGAGCCGATGGCGTCCTCCATAATATGCTCCTCTTCACTTTTGGTAATCATTACCACAGGTAAGTTGGGCTGTTGCTGCTTGATCTGGGCTAAGGTCTCGAGGCCGGTCATACCGGGCATCATTTCGTCGAGAAAGACAATATCAAAACGGTCGTTTTCAATACGATCCAATGCATCTGCACCACTATTAACCGGTGTTACTGTGTACCCTTTGTTGGTAAGGAACATAATATGAGGCTTCAAAAGATCAATCTCGTCGTCAGCCCAAAGAATATTGTATTGCATAAGTACTTTCGTTTGTAACAAATTTTTGTTTTGTTATTAACCTAACGCAGTCTTTCTACATCTGGTGTCACAACATACGTTTAAATTAACATTTTTTAAGATATGGACTTGGTATATACGGAATCAAAAAAATCTGTTCCAAACTCACGATTTATGACAAAAACTTTTTCGTTACGCGGTCCAGGTCATCGGGGGTATCCACACCGTGAGAATCATCTGTCGTAATAACTGCACGAATTGAATAGCCGTTTTCCAGCCATCTGAGTTGTTCAAGTGCTTCTGCTTTTTCCAGGGAGGAAACAGGCAATTTTGTTATTTCACCTAACACATCAGTGCGGTATGCGTATATACCAATGTGCTTATAAAAAGGATATGCTCCCAGCCAGTGAGATTCTTCAATATTCCGTAGATATGGAATAGTCTGCCGACTAA
Source organism: Dyadobacter sp. HNCC25DJ184 (assembly GCF_056895215.1). Lineage (NCBI taxonomy): Bacteria > Pseudomonadati > Bacteroidota > Cytophagia > Cytophagales > Spirosomataceae > Dyadobacter > Dyadobacter sp. HNCC25DJ184. The sequence continues at coordinate 143,301 of NZ_JBXHAQ010000001.1, forward strand.
AGTACATTACTTCATTTTTCTTGTTTAATACTGCTTTCGGTACATTCACATTAAACAGAATATCCTCTGCATCAATAAGTTTAACCAGCGTGGCCAGCTGGGTTTGCCCATCGAGTACCGAAGCCAGATGGTCAATCGGTTCAGGGCTGATAAACGGTTCGTCGCCTTGGATATTAATGACATAGTCATAGTTGCCACCTGATTTCAACAAAGCTTCCTGACAACGGTCTGTCCCACTCTGATGTTCGGTTGAAGTCATAAGTGCCTCACCTCCAAAGCTGTGGACGTGGTCAAGAATACGTTCGTCGTCCGTTGCAACGATCACTTTACTAATTTTTGAAGTCTGGATAGTTTGTTCATAAACCCGCTGAATCATGCTTTTTCCACCGATATCAACCAGCGCTTTTGCTGGAAACCGGGTTGAAGCATATCGGGCTGGAATTATTCCTAAAATTTGCACTTGATGTTCGTTTGGATGATATTGTTAATAAATTTGAATCAAAATAGAATTAATAAGTTGCAAAAACTCTTTTCGCATCAGTTTCCACAAAATATTTGGCGCATATTACCTCATCCCGATGAGGCAAGAAACGAATGGATACTCGAATTACGCGAAATTTCTGAAAAGAAAGTCTCATTCGCTTTGATCGATCTAAATATACCTGAAGTCAGATGGCTGGTGTCGCCCGAAGATGCTGATTGGTGGACTTCCCTTACCGCTTTCAGAGATGATCATGTACTACTTCATAACTACAGACATCCGGATATACCAGAGCCGACTGATCTGTTTTGCCTTTCGGCCGCTAGTGGAAGTTTTCAGTGGTTTTTACCCAATCATGTAATGGTTTCAGGCCTTTCGAGGAACATAATAAAAGTGGCTTCGCGTCAGGCAGAAACTTTGAAATATTCGACGGTGAATTCCAATACTGGTGAAATTATTCCGTTTTATGGTGTAAACGATGACTTACAGGTTTTGATTTCGTATAAACAACCGGAGCGATATAAAACCAGTAATTCGTTCTTTCAAGACATGGCTGGTTTTATTGATGAGCTAATCGGCTGTGGAAAACCAATCTGTATTGATTACTTCGACCTGAAACCGTATATGGTGTTTTCTTACTATATTTACGATCAGAATCTGGTTGTTCAATATTTGCTTATAGTTTCAAAAAACAAACAAATTTTCCTTCACGAACAGGTGAGCGCGCCCCGTGACGGAGTAGGTCTTTCCACGATGGTATTGAAAAATTCGACGCTGGTATATCTAAAAAATAATAATGAATTTTCGAGTTTAAAGCTTTCATAATTAATGAAGTACGTTGTTTTTCTTGTATTCTTTACAGGATGTTTGTTTCAGGTTGGAGTTGAAAAGGCTAAAGCAAATGGGTCGGTCGTCGTCGACTCTGTCGGATTTGAAAAGGTAGACGGTAAAATCTTTGTTCTTCATAAAGTGAATCAAGGTCAGACCATGTTTGCTGTTGTAAGGCAATATGGCACCACGATTCAGGCTTTACGGGATGCAAATCCGGGAATGCCTGATCAAATAAAGTCTGGCCAGACCATCAGAGTCCCATATATATCCAAGAAGGTGGCAACTCCTGAGCCTAAAAAGCCAGCAACTTCACCGAAGCCTGTTGAAACCAAACCCGAACCAGCTACGACAGCACCAACCGCGACCCCAGGAGTGGCGGTAGCGGCGAATGGTATTCATAAAGTGGAAGCTAGTGAAACGCTTTATCGCGTAGCTGTGAAGTACGGCGTATTAATGGCCGAAATCAGAAAATGGAATAACCTGACAGACGATAATCTTCATGAAGGCCAGCAATTGATCGTCAGTGAAAAGACTGTTGGGAAGATAAATTCAGAACCGGCGACGCACGCTCCTCCAAAAGTAGTGGCTTCGACTGTTGTAAAAGACTCGGTTAAAGCGAAAGCAGTTGTAGCTGAGAAAGTTGCGAAACCGGTTGAAGAAGTAGCTCCGCCCAAAGTTGTGAAAGGAACCAGAAAATCTGAATCGGGTTTAGCTGAAGTTATTGAAACAGACGAGAGCACGAGTAAATTTTTAGGCCTTCACAGAACTGCCCCAGTCGGTTCGCTTGTTGAAGTGTTGAATGAATATAATCAGGAAAAGATCATTGTAAGAATTATTGGTCGCATTCCTGACACCAGCATAAATGATGACATAGTAATCAAACTTTCGTCACGTGCATTTGAAAAAGTATCACCTAACAGTAAGCGGTTCCGGGCAGTTGTAAGCTATCTGGAGTAGATAGGGCAGGATAGGCCAGGGATTAGTTTAGATTCGATAATAAAAAATTAATGAAACACGCACCCGAATTTCGTTCGAAAAGAGAAGAAGAACGCGAGGCTCTTAAAAATACTACCGGATATAAAGTTTGGAGTGTAATGTTTACACTGCTATATCCATTCATCGCCATTTTTACATTTGTGTTTTCCGCGATCGTGATGGTTTTTTCGGGAATATCACGCGTATTGGCCTATATCTTTGCACGAGGACATGCCTGATTCCGGCACGGTTTTACCTTCCGGATATGTGTTTGAATTGCTCGAGGCGAAGGTTGAACAATATAACAAGCCGAATTTTATTCCCAACGACCCTATTTGTATACCCCATCTTTTTTCAAAAAAGGAAGATATAGAAATCATGGGCTTCTGGGCTGCAGTGCTGGCCTGGGGGCAGCGCAAAACTATTATAAATAAGTGTACAGAGCTAGTGAAAATGATGGACGGAGCACCACACGACTTCGTGCTTCATCACACTGAAAATGACTTAAAACCTTTTTTGTCATTCAAACATAGGACCTTCAATTCCACAGATACACTTTATTTTCTGCATTTCTTTCAGGAATTTTATCGAAAGCATTCATCTCTCGAGGAAGCATTTTTGAGTGGAAATTTTTCCCAGGAAACCAATATCGAAAATGGTCTGATCCACTTTCACGATCTTTTTTCAACTTCCGAATTTTTTCCTGCTCGCACTCGTAAACATATCGCAACTCCAGCTAGAAAATCATCTTGCAAACGACTGAATATGTTTTTAAGATGGATGGTCAGAACTGATAATAAAGGAGTTGACTTTGGAATCTGGAACCACATCAGTCCAAGCCAGTTGATATGCCCGTGCGATGTCCACGTCGATCGAGTCGCACGATTATTAGGACTTATAAAAAGACCAGTAACCGATTGGCAGACTGCCGTTGAGTTAACCAATTCGCTTAAATTCATGGATTCAACTGATCCCGTGAAATACGATTTCGCCTTATTTGGCTTAGGGATCGAGGGGTTTGCTAAATGAAAGCGACAGACGAACTCGGCTAGACTGTTTTGGGAGTTGTCAAATGGCGATATTTTGCCTTTTGTTTGCATTTGACTTCGAAAGCTCCTAATTTTTATCAAAATTAGGTCAATGCAATTCTCAACCCTGTTTGCTTTTTTTCTACTTGGTTTTAGTTCGCTGCTTCCCTTTGTAAATCCGGTGGGGACTGCGTTGATTATTAATCCATATTTAAGTAAAAGCTCCTTTGCAGATCGCAAATCATATGCGCTAACGATTGTGTTTTATGCACTGGTTTTAGGCGTGTCGACAATTTTTATAGGGAGTTGGTTTTTCAAAGTGATGGGGATATCCATTCCCGTAATACAAATATCCGGTGGTGTGGTAGTCGCCAGTATGGGCCTTTCTTTGTTAAGCTCAAAGAATAATTCAAACGACGATGCTTTAACGGAAAAGGTAGAAAACTCTCTTTTTTATCCGATTGCCTTCCCTTTTACTTTGGGGCCGGGTACCATATCTGCTTTGATCGCCCTTAGTGCACATTCCCAAGCCAGTAACGTTGCCGATACGTTTTTGAACCATTGTGTTTTAGGAGTTTCCCTTCTGGCAGTTTTGGTGATATCCTACTTTTGTTATGTCTATTCGGATTTTGTTTTCAAAAGGATCGGCGCCACTGGCAGTATCGTAATTAACAGGCTGATGGCTTTCGTGGTTTTCAGTGTAGGCGTTCAGATGTTAGTTACGGGGCTCGGTCACGCGTTCCCGCATTTATTCGCGCAATAAAAGGAGCTTTTTTAACTAAATCCGATGACAATATGGGCAACCTGTACAAAGTAGTTTTTGCAATTCTATTGTTTTTTTCATCTCAAATAACATATGGGCAAAGTCCGCGAATTCTGATAGTAACTGCACACCCAGATGATGAAACGATGTTTCCGGTTACGGTTTTCAAAATAACACATGAGCTGAATGGCTCGGCGGACCTGGCCCTGATTACCGACGCTTCTGGAGGATATAACGGTCTGGTTGCCTCAAGTTATTATGGAATGAATCTGGTGGATTCGGTGGTAGGTCGGAAACATTTGCCCTTGATACGTAAAAAGGAAATACTGGCATCGGGCGAGGTGTTAGGTATTGGCAATTTCTTTTTTCTGGATCAGTTGGATGACTTTTACAGCCGGAATGAAAAGCCATATCTCGAAGGAAAGAACTGGGATATTGATTTTGTTTCCCGACGGCTTGACACGATTTTGGAAAAAGGACAGTATGACTTTGTAATTTGTTTGCTTCCGCACGAAGGACAGCATGCACATCATAAGGCTGCATCGATCAGTGCAATTCGGGCGGTACAGAGGATAAAGAGTGGAAAACGACCGATCGTATTGGGCGGTCAGGCGCAGGACAAGAGTTCCAAATTTTCATTCGCGGGGTTGGAAGGATCTCCGGAAACGAAAGTCGGTTCCCTGCCCATGTTTTTTGATCGCTCGTATAGTTTTGGCGAAGATAAAAAACACAGCTATATGATTGTTGCAGACTGGGTGAAAGCGGCTCACAAATCGCAAAGCGGGGACATGAACCAAGCCATGCATAAAGGAGAACTGGAGGTCTTTTGGTACTTCACGATGAACGGCGAGAACAGGATTTCAGAGGTAAAGGCTTTGTTTGATGCTTTGAAAAAGTCAGGGTTTTCGAAGTCCAAATAATCTTGTTGTGTTGAAGTTGCTATTGGAGGATCTGAAAACTTTAAAATCTGCATATCCGATAGATAATTGAAGTCGGCCACGAATGCTTATTTGGCCTGAAATACGTATTTTCATCAAAACCCTGAGAAATACCAAGATGGCTGAACCCGATAGCTTTTCAGTACAGTCCATATTTTTTAGTCAGATACGGGCGCTTTTGCCCGCCCAGACCAAATTAGTGGACGAGGTCGCTGAGCTGCTTTCCGTGAGCTACGATAGCGCTTACCGAAGAATCAGAGGCGAAACCCCACTAGGTTTTGCTGAACTTGGCAAATTAAGCAGGCATTATAATATTTCCGTTGATTTAAGTAAAGTAGCTTTGGTTTGGGAATGAGTCACATAAGTAATTCCATTTTTCAACAGGGAGCCCGGAAACCTGAGATAGTGCAGGAAAAACTTTTTATTAAGAATTATGAAAAATCTCACTTTAGCCGAAACGGACTTTGCTGGTGCTGACTGGATGATCACCATAGCGCCACTTGCTTATAACTGAATCAATACGCAGTATTCCGCGTCAGAAATGGATTCTAATCTTAGGAGGTATCAAAAAAGCCCGTTCACAAATTGCTAACGGGCTTTTTTGCGTTTCAAAGAACCTACTGAATCTCGGAATTAAACTTTATCCATTCAATCGAAAACAGGATTTTAGATCCGGCATTCGGATTTTGGTAAACGAAAAATACTTTCTGATTGGTATTTGTTGCTGCCTTAATCGGAATATCGAGCGTCTCATTTGTAGTCACTTTTGCTTCCCCGATTTTTGGCCCGGCTGGTGAGCCGGTCCTGATTTCCAAAGTGCCACCTGCGGTCATTTTGTCGTTACTACCCACGGCAACCGAAAGCGACTTGATACCTGTGAGGTCTATATCGTCAAATTCGATAAAGCTTCCGTGTTTCGTGCCTAATACTACTTCCGGGCCAGCTGGAAGTTTGTATTTCATGGTATTAGACGTTTCGTCATATGTATTTGCAAACACCTTTGCAGGTCGCAATGCGATAGTTTTAGAACCCGTAAGAGGCCCAATGCTGGCATTTCCTTTATCGGTATAGCTAGCTGTGAAAATATAAGAACCTTCTTTTGGTTTCGCCGCAGTTACGAATTCGCTTTTCAATGGCTTTTTATCCACCACTTTTTCCTTGGCAAGAGAAAGGATATACTTCACCATTTCTTCCGCCTCCTCAGGTTTGTGCTGCGGGTGAGCTGCCATCGCTTGTTCCCCCCAGTTACCACCGCCACCGCTGATCACTTTTTGGGCTAGCATTTTCACCGAATTACGCTCTTTTTCGTAACGTTTTGCTACTTCGATATATGCCGGTCCGATCGATTTTTTGCTGATCGAATGGCATGCTTTACAATCACTCAGTTCAATAAGACGTTTTCCTGTTTCGAATCCGGTATTCGCTACATGCCCTTGCGCCAACTGAGTTTTGTCAAACCCTTCCAAGTAGTTGATCGTTAGAGTTACCTCATCTTCAGGGATCTTTTTATTAGCAAGGCTTCCGTCTTCTTTGTCGGATACAGTGACCTGATAGTCAACAGGTTTATCGTTCCAGTAGAAAGTTTTGTTGCCTTTTATTGCTACATCCACCACGGGTATCGCGTTTCCAACTTTAATAACTACATCAGCAGTATTCGAATTTCCAGCTGCGTCCGTCACTTTTAGAACTGCGGTATATTCGCCAGGTTTTGTAAAAGTAAAAGTCGGGTTGGCGATGGTACTTTTCGGCAGTCCTTTCCCAAAATTCCACTCATATTTAATCGCATCACCATCATAGTCAACTGTACCTTTTGAAGAAAAATTGACTTTCAAAGGAGCGGCGCCGATGGTTTGGGAAGCCGAAACTACTGCCAACGGAACCCGGTTTCCGGCGTTGAATGTAATATGCGAAAGTCCCGATTCGTCGTTTTGAGCAAACCAGTTTGGTCCATATTCCAATGTATACAGGGATCCGTCTTTTGCGAATTGCATATCGATCGGGTGACTGAAAGTGGCGTTAGGCATGAAACGTTCAATGCTCAGCAAATCGCCCTGCTTGTTCATGGAAACTACATTGATATAATCTCTAATCCAGTCATAGGCAAAAAACTTTCCGTCATAATAATCCGGGAATTTGTCTTTGCTGTTGGCATAATCCTGGAAATAGTAAACCGGGCCGGCCATTGCGTTTCTTCCTCCTTTTCCGACAATCGATCCAAAATCAGGAGAATCTGCATAGGGGTAATATATAAAAGCAGGTTGAGCTGGAGGCAAATTTTGAATACCCGTGTTGTGCGGAGAATCGTTTAGAGGTGCCTTGACATCGAAAGGTTTTCCGGAAGTGCTGTCAGCGAAATTGAAATCAATGTATGGTTTGTTGTCAGCAATAAATAAAGGATAGCCAAAATATCCGGCTTTTCTGGCCTGATTCACTTCATCATAGCCTCTAGGTCCACGTTTCGGGTCATCGTTTGAAGCATCAGGGCCAACTTCTCCCCAATATAAATAGCCAGTGTGTTGATCAACCGCAATACGATATGGGTTACGGGTTCCCATTACATATATTTCAGGGCGCGTTTTTGGCGTTCCGGGAGGGAACAAGTTGCCTTCAGGAATGTCATAAAGGTTGGTGCCACCCGGTGTGTTTGCACGTCGGTCGCCATATCTGGGCTTAATTCTTAAAATTTTTCCTCTGAAAGAATTTGTGTTCGAAGAGGTATGCTGACCATCAAATCCTTCACGTCCTGGTCTTTCGTCGATCGGTCCATATCCATTTGATTGGAAGGGATTTACATCATCTCCTGTCGAGAGGTAAAGGTTGCCCTTACTATCCCAGGCGATTGAACCGCCGGTGTGGCAGCAATCTGTTCTTTTTACAGGAACAGTAAGGAGCACTTCCTCGGTTGACAACAAGAGTGTATCTTTTACATCGTCATATTTGAAACGAGACAAATGCTGGGCTGTATCTGCTTCAGTTGAAGGCGGCGAATAATACAAATACACCAGTTTATTAGTGTTGAAATTAGGGTCTATATTGATACCCATCAAACCATATTCCTGTTTGATATATACCGGAACTTCGGCGACGATCTTTACCTTTTTAGTTTTAGGATCGAATAATTTAACCTTTCCTTTTCGCTCTGTAAATAGCACCCGCTGATCATCTAAAACCACCAATTCAGTCGGTTCGTCCAATTTCGAAACCAATACTTTTTTAGTAAAACGGTTTTCTTCAGGTCTGGTTTTGGAATAATCCAGTTTCGAAGCCATGACATATTGAAGACCACCTGTCAGATGCTTAACATATACCGGATTTTCAAATGTGGCATTTTCGTGTCCAAAATTAGTATAAAATGCTTTACCACCGTCAAATTCATGGTACCATGACATCGGGTGATTGTCGCCCATCTTTCCGTCTTTATATGTCTTCTCATCAATTTTTACAAGGACTTTTACCTGCGGATTGAAGTTTTTGAAATCGTAAAATTCATCCTTAATCTTCCACTTGTCAGGAAAACCTGCCATAGAAGGATGATTTTTATCTACCACATATGCTTCGCCTTCCTGCACATTCGGATTACCCGGATGGCTGGCAAAGTAAGCACCTGCCAATTTGTTATACCAAGGCCAGTCATATTCGGTATCGGTTGCCGCGTGTATACCCAGATACCCACCGCCAGCTTGGATATAGTGTTCAAAAGCGTCCTGCTGTTTATCGTCCAGCACGTTTCCTGTGGTGTTTAAGAAAACAACAGCGCTATATTTTTTAAGATTTTTGTCAGTGAAAACAGCCGAATTTTCTGTGGTGTCCACTGCGAAGTTCATTTCTTTGCCCAGTTTTCTAAGGGCGGCCTGTCCTGCGGGAATGGAAGCGTGACGGAATCCTGCAGTTTTAGAAAACACAAGAATTCGGCGCTCGGGGGTGATGATTTGTGCGTTAACCTGATAAACAAAAAGGAACAAAATGGCGAAAATTGCCTTTTTGATAAACGGGGGTTTGGAAAGAGTCGTTGGCTCCATTAGTGGGAACATATTTGTTAAAATAAGAAAAACCTATCAATCATAAGAACGACAGGTTTTTCTTTTACTTTATTAAAAATCAATTATTTATCAAAGACCAAGTACTTTCCTGTTGAAAGCCTCGTCTGCACCCGTTCCTGCAAAGTCGTCAAACGCTTTCGTAGTCACTTCAATGATATGGCTTTCAATGAATGGAGCACCTTCTGCGGCACCCTGAACTGGCGATTTAATACAGCATTCCCATTCCAAAACTGCCCAACTGTCGTAGTTGTATTGTGATAACTTAGAGAATATTGCTGAGAAGTCAACCTGTCCATCGCCCAGGGAACGGAAACGCCCGGCTCTGTCGGCCCATCCAGCAAAACCGCTATATACACCTTGTTTTCCTGTCGGGTTAAACTCAGCATCTTTTACGTGGAAAGCTTTGATACGATCGTGATATAGATCTATAAATTGCAGGTAGTCAAGTTGTTGCAAGACAAAGTGGCTAGGGTCGTAGTTGATGTTCGCACGGGTATGCCCGCCGAGGTAATCAACGAACATTTCGAAAGTTGAACCGTCGAATAAATCCTCGCCCGGGTGCAATTCGTAGGCTACGTCAACGCCGTTTTCGTCATATACATCCAAAATAGGTTTCCAGCGAGCCGCCAATTCTTTGAAAGCGGTTTCAACCAATCCGGCAGGACGTTGTGGCCAAGGGTAAAGAAACGGCCAGGCCAATGCACCAGAGAAGCTTGCACTTGCTTTCAGACCTAAATTTTTACTTGCAATGGCGGTATATTTAAGCTGTTGTGTAGCCCATTCCGCACGTGCTTTCGGGTTATTACGAACTTCAGGAATTGCAAAACCGTCATACATTTCATCATACACCGGGTGCGATGCAACAAGCTGACCGATAATATGTGAGGCTAATTCGGTTATTTCAAGACCTTTGTCTTTTAGTTTCCCTTTCAATTCATCGCAATATGTCTGCGATTCTGAAGCAAGTTTTATATCAATTACGCGCGGATCCCAAACCGGAAGCTGCAAGCCTTTATAGCCAAGACCGGCCATGTAATCGGCAATAGTGTCTAATGAATTAAACGGTGCCTCATCGCCCAAAAACTGAGCCAAAAATATCCCGGGGCCTTTTATAGTTTTCATGATTTTAGCTTTTAGCAGTCAGCTTTTAGCTTTTAGACTAGTGCAGACTTTGAATTATTTAAAATTAGGTTTAGTGATAATTCAGGCGAAGGGTTTGACTTTCAGTCGCCTGAATTATTTTATATAATTTACACCTCCACCCACGCTTGCTTCTTGTTACTTTCCAGAATTCTTTCGCAAATCAGCAGCTCACGATATCCGTCTGCGAAGGTTGGGAAGGTTGGGTTTTCTGGTTGTTTGCCTTCTGCGATGGCTGCGTACACTTCTTTAAACATTTGTTTTGAAGTATCAGGGAAGCCTTCGTTGTGACCGCCTGGGAATGTAATCAAAGATCTAACATCGGCGTTTACAAGTGATGGATCGCGCATTAGCACCTCATTGCTCTTGTCGCGATTTCCTATCCACATTTCATTTGGAGCTTCTGAACACCAGCTGAAAGTTTTCTTAGATCCTGAGATTTCAAGAGCCATCCGGTTTTTACGACCGGCAGAAACTTGTGAAACAGTGATTACACCTTTGCTTCCGTTATCAAAACGCAACAAAACGTTGGCGTGATCTTCAGTATTGATAGGTACATCAGCATAATCTGATGGCTGCAGCATTTTACCTGAATATGTCTCAACAGGCTTCAATGGCTTTTTGCGCGTCTTGTGAATCGTGTTAAAGTCAGCCAGCACTGCTGTAGTTTTAAGACCAGTGATATACTCGAGAATATCCATCAAGTGAGAACCGATATCTGCGATCGCTCTGGAATCACCAGATTTATCTGGCTCCAGGCGCCAGTTGTAGTCAGTTTCGTAAAACAGCCAGTCTTGTAGATAAGAACCGATGAACGAATAGATGTCACCAAGCTCACCATTCTCACGCATGGATTTCATCTGGCGTGCTAACGGATAGTATCTAAGGTTGAAGTGAACAGCGTTTACCAAACCGGATTTAGCTGCAAGTTCTACCAGTTCCTCAGCTTCTGCCAAATCCTTCGCAAGTGGTTTTTCACAGATAACATGCTTTCCTGCGAGAAGAGCTGCTTTGGATTGCGAGTAGTGCAAAAAGTTTGGAGTACAAATATGTATTACTTCAATATCTTCTTGTTTTAGCAAATCGTCAAAAATATATGATCTTTCAATACCCAAAAGATCAGCTTTTTCACGTGCCAGTTCAGCGGTAACTTCGCAAAGTGCCGCCACTTCAACGTTGGGAAGTCGTCTTAAGGCCTCAATATGAGCTGGCCCGATGAAACCTGTTCCTACAACTCCAACTTTAATCTTTTTCATAAAATAATTTAAATGTTTAAAAGAAAATTAATAAATTGAATTAAACAGAATTACTCTGTCTTCGGATATACTTATAATTTTTTGGGAAAATCAGAAATCAGTCCATTTTTGTTCTGAGACGTTAGACGCCAGAACTGTGTCGATGAACTTCATCCCTCGCAGACCATCTTCTGCCGAAGGGAAATCATAAACCGGATCAGCTTCTTTGCCCTCCCATCTCGCCCGAAGATGGATAGCGAAATTTCTATAAAGATTTGCAAAAGCCTCCAGGTAACCTTCCGGGTGACCAGCGGGAATACGCGTATGAACCTGAGCAGCTTTAGAAAGATTACCTACCCCGGTTCTTATAATACGAGTACCCTGATTTGTTTTGTGAACCAGCGTATTGGGCTCCATCTGCTTCCACTGAAGGCCGCCTGTTTCGCCGTATACACGGATATTGAGGTCGTTTTCTTCTCCGTTCGCAATCTGGCTGTTTTGAAGTATTCCTTTAGCTCCATTATTGAAACGAAGCAATATATTGGCATCGTCGTCCAGCAATCGGCCTTCAACGAATATGGTCAAATCGGCACAAACCTGCGTGATCTTTAGTCCTGTGATATATTCTGCAAGGTTTTCGGCGTGGGTTCCTATATCGCCCAGCCCCCCAGCCGCGCCGGAGCGTGAAGGGTCTGTACGCCAGGCAGCTTGTTTATTACCGGTGGCTTCAACAAGCGTCGCAAGCCAGCCCTGTGGATATTCTACAATGATCTTTCTCAGTTCTCCGATAGCTCCGGAAGCAATCATTTCTTTTGCCTCTTTGACCATTGGGTAACCGGTATAGTTGTGCGTCAGACAGAAAATCAAACCTGTTTTTTTTACCAGTTCAGCTATCTCCTCTGCCTCTTCGGTATTTAATGTGATCGGTTTGTCACAAACAACGTGGAAGCCATTATCCAAAGCCATCTTGGTGGGGCCAAAGTGTACATGATTTGGAGTAACAATGGCCACAAAATCCATTCTTTCGCCTTGTGGTAATTCCTTTTCTTTAAGGATCATCTCCTCATAATTGGCATATACACGGTTTTCCGGCAGATAAAGGGCCTTTCCTGTTTCTTTTGATTTTTCGGGGTTAGAGCTGAATGAGCCACAAACCAGTTCAATTTCGCCATCCATTAATGCAGCACGACGGTGAACTCCTCCAATAAATGCATCCAGAGAGCCCCCAATCATGCCCATTCTTATCTTTCTTGACATTACTTTTGGTTTAGTATTGAGAAAAGATTTTACTTTAATAAAGAGTAGTATATACCTCTCTTACTTCTTACAAAGATAAATTTCTATGTACAAAAACATAGTAAGTATGTTGTGTACAGCAGTAGATTTAATGTTTATTTGTTTTTTTTGTGAAAATATTAAATAAAATCGGGTCAAATTTATCTAACTCATTAATCTAATTAGTAAAACCTTTATCCTATGACTCAATCAGTTAACAGCAACCGGCTATTTTACGGCAGTTGTTTTGCCCTTATTACCACAGCCTTTTCTTTTAGTATAAGAGCGGGCATTTTGGCTCAGTTGGGAACGGAATTTAACCTGACGGCCGAACAACTCGGATTTATTAATTCCATGTGGTTTTTAGGATTTCCTCTTGCAATGATTATTGGGGGGCTTGTTTACCATTCCGTGGGGCCGAAGACTATTATGCAGATTGCTTTTGTTTGTCATACCATCGGTATATTGATGACCATTTATTCTGGTGGTTATACAGGCCTATTGATCTCAACTTTCTTTATCGGTATTGGTAACGGGTGTACAGAAGCAGCTTGTAACCCGATGATTGCGGATAGCTACTCCGGTCCTTCAATGAATAAAATGTTGAGCCGTTTTCACATGTGGTTCCCTGGCGGTATCGTAGTTGGAAGTCTTATCTCTGACTTTATGACCAAAGCCTCTATGCCATGGCAAGCGCAAATATGGGTAATTATGGTGCCGACAATTATCTATGCAGTACTTTTTTGGGGTCAGTTATTTCCGAAACCTAAAGTTGAGGGTGTTGTGTCGATTGGTGAAAATCTGAAAGCGATGGCGACTCCATTGTTTATATTTATTTTCCTTTGCATGTTCCTTACTGCTATATCTGAATTCGGTCCGCAACAATGGACAGGGTTGATCATGAGCAAAAGTGGTGCAGAGCCTATGTTGATCCTGGCTTTGGTAACTGGATTGATGGCCGTAATCAGATTCTTTGCGGGTAATATCGTCAATGTATTGGGACAAACAGGCGTATTGTGGTTGTCTGCAGTTCTTGCTGCGATTGGTATCTATATGTTCAGCACTGTAACAGGGCCAACAGCGTATGTTGCAGCTGCAATTTTTGCAATGGGGGTAGGGATGTTCTGGCCAACCATGATTGGTTTTGTAGCTCAAAATATACCACTAAGCGGTGCCCTGGGTATGTCGGTTGTTGGTGGTGCGGGGATGTTCTCTTCTGCAATTTTTCAACCATTTATCGGAGGCTGGCTTGACAGTGCAAAGGCAGAATTGACTTCGGCAGGCCTCACAGGCGATGCAATGGAATTAGCTGCTGGTCAAGCTACTTTGCAGACCATGGTAATATTTCCGGCTATTCTTATTATTGCTTTTGGAATTCTATTTTTCTGGATGAAAGGTAAGAAGCCACTGGCTGTTGCAGCTCATTAATTATCATATACTAAAATACCAAAAAGCCCCTTTCGATGTGATTGGGGCTTTTTTGGTATCTACTTTTTTTGCTAGATTCTGTCTGCGTCACTGGCTGACAGTCTGGATAATAAAGTTGTGATTCGTATAAATACAAAGGTCAGCCGCAACGGTCAGACCCTCTCTCACCATTTCTTCCGAAGTTAAATTCGTGGCATGTCGTTTCAAAGCTACTGCTGCTGATTGTGCGAAATTTCCGCCCGAGCCGATTGCTGCTATTCCGTTTTCTGGTTCAAGTACGTCACCTGTTCCTGAAATCACCAATATCTCTTCGGCATTTGCAGTGATCATCATAGCTTCAAGTTTACGCAAATAACGATCTGTGCGCCAGTCCTTGGCCAGCTCAATCGCCGCGCGTTTCATGTTACCGCCATATGCGTTTAGTTTTTCTTCGAAACGTTCCAATAGTGTGAAAGCGTCGGCAGTAGAGCCGGCAAACCCAACCAATATTTTGCCACCCATCAAAGGACGAATTTTTCTTACGTTGCTTTTGGCGATCGTTGCACCCATTGTCGCCTGCCCATCAGCCCCGAGTGATACTGTGCCGTTGTGAATGATACCAAGGACGGTGGTTGCGTGTATTTTTTCCATATTAATTTCTTTGATTCAAATTTTACTTAAATGCACTCTGTTTTTAACCAAATATTGCTGACCAGTCATCGTCGAAGTTCTGTTCCGGGTTTGAAACCATACTGCTGAAGGTCGAAGTCACTGCGATAATATACATTTGAAAAAACGGTTGTCCACACTCATGATAGGGAAATCAGCTGGCAATTCCATTTTGTCCACCAACTGAAATCCGTTCCTCTCGTAGAATCTTATTGCCGCATGCAACCGATCGATCGTACCTAAATAAAGGGAGTGTATACCAACGCTTGATGCATATTCAGTTAAGCGATCATACAGACTTTGGGCGATGCCAAACTCTTTTCCGCGCTTGTCTTTATGTACAAACATTTTACGGACTACACCATTTCCGTTGCCGATACGGATCACTGCAATACTTCCCACCACACGGGCATCATCTTCCAAAGCTATCCAGAATTCACCACCGTTTTCGCGGTAGAAGGAATCGACGGTAAATAGGTCTGGCTGGTCTGCCACAGTAAGCGGGACGCTGAACTCTTTTTGCTGTATATCTAAAACCAAACTTGCAACTTGATCTTCAAATTGGGTCTGGTGGGGTATTATCTTAATCATATTTTTAATTTACAGACCAACTTATAAAAGAAAAGTGCCAGGCTAAAAAACCTGACACTTTGTATGTTTAACTTATGACCATTAATAAGGCTATCAATTCATATTCTTTAAAATAGACAAAATTGCCGCATGATTGGCGTCTAATTTGTCAACAATCGCTTCCTGATTTGCCTCAAGTTTGTCAAATCTTTCATCCATTTTGTCAAATCTTGCATCCATTTTGTCTAATCTTTCATCCATTTTGTCTAATCGAACTTCGATTTTATCCAACCTGAGTTCGATGTTATCTAAACGGAGTTCGATTTTATCTAAACGGACTTCGATTTTATCAACCCTTGCTGTTAAGTTGTCAACTTTACTGGCTAATTGGCGCTGACCTTCAATCAAAAAAGATATATTGTCACTTTGCTCGATTACAATTTCAATTGTTCTTGCACTTGCGAGCTTCAGCAGTGAAATTTCTTTCGTCGCTTCATCTACTTTGGCAGCCGTAGAATCCAGTTTGATCAGCATTTCTGCGACCAAAGGTTCGATTTGGTTTAGACGTTCTCCTGATCTCATAGTGTGTTGATGAAAAAATTATTGCTTAAACCAGCATCGACATTGGCTCTTCCAACAGTTTTTTAACCGTAAGAAGGAATTGAGCCGCAAGGGCTCCATCCACTACTCTGTGGTCTGCTGAAAGCGTAACTTTCATGATGTTGGTTGGATATACGGTTCCGTCTTCTTTGAAAGCTGCAACTTTTTTGATTGCACCGATCGCAAGAATACATGAATCTGGCGGGTTGATAATGGCAGTGAATTCATCCACACCGAACATACCCAGGTTTGAAATAGAGAAAGTATTTCCTTCCCAATCTTTTGGCTGAAGTTTTTTATCTTTTGCTTTTCCGGCGAGATCTTTTACTTCAGCAGAGATTACAGAAAGCGTCTTTTTGTCTGCATCTCTTATTACCGGCACCAAAAGTCCGTCTTCAACAGCGACAGCAACACCGATATTCACATAGTCGTACTTACGGATTTTGTCTCCCAGCCATGCTGAGTTAACCGCAGGATGTTGTTTCAATGCAACTCCACAAGCTTTGATGACCATGTCGTTGAATGAAATTTTGGCAGTACTTACCTCATTCAGCTGCGGGCGAAGTGACATTGCCTTGTCCATTACGATTTCCATTGTTACGTAGAAATGCGGTGCAGTGAACAAACTATCGCTCAAACGACGCGCAATAGTTTTACGCATCTGAGATATTGGCAGGTCAGTATAATTACCAGCGGCAACTGGTTCAGCAGCTTTTGGAGCCTCTGTTGCAGTTTTAGGTGCGGGAGCAGCTTCAGCAGGTTTAGCAGCGGGTTTGAATTCGTCCACATCGCGTTTAACGATACGCCCATTATCTCCGCTTCCTTCCACTTTCGATAAGTCGATTCCTTTTTCATCTGCCAAGCGTTTTGCAAGGGGCGAGGCTTTAATTCTATCTCCTGAATCCGCAATTGAAACAGTTTTTTCGGTCGCAGCTGGCACAGGAGCAGATTCGGCCGCCGGAGCTTCTTCGGCTGGTGCTTCTCCGTTTTCCCGAGCAAGCAAAGCTTCTACGTTTGATCCTTCTTCACCAATAACAGCGATTATACCATCAACCGGAACAGCTTCTCCTTCTTTAATACCAACATAAAGTAGCGTACCATCTTCATAAGCTTCCAATTCCATTGTTGCTTTGTCGGTTTCCACTTCGGCCAGCATATCGCCTGACTTCACTTTATCACCAACCTTTTTAAGCCATGAAACCAGCGTACCTTCTTCCATGGTATCGCTCATTTTTGGCATGCGCACAACCGCCGCGTTTATTTTTTCTGTTGACTTGGCCGGAGCTGGAGCAGCTTTCGGTGCTGGTGCCGTTTCGGCAGGAGCCTCTGCTTTTACTTCTTCCTTTGGAGCTGCACCATTGGTACTTCCTCCATCCAACAAAACTTTATAATCTTCACCCTCATTTCCTACCACAGCCATAATACCATTGATCGGCACGGCATCTCCTTTTTTTACACCAATATAAAGTAGGGTTCCATCATAGTAAGATTCCAGGTCCATTGTCGCCTTGTCTGTTTCGACTTCCGCAATGATATCACCTGAACTGATTTTGTCACCTACTTTTTTGTGCCATTCCGCGATAACACCTTCTTCCATGGTGTCGCTCATCTTGGGCATACGGATTACTTCTGCCATATCGCTATTAAAGGTATTTTAGTTTCTTTATTCTCGATTATTATCAAAGTCAAAATTACGATAAAAGGTGAATAGGTAAGGAGTTTAGTTCCTAAAAATTGACCTCGTTCGAATGTTTTATTGATTTTGCCTGACTCTCTAAAACTGGTCTATATTGATTATCAGTCTGATATGAATTTTAAATGCTTGCAGATCTGAGGCTTGACGAGCCAAATTCTAAAGAAAACATTCGGTTAGTTAGGTACATCCGGGGCTTCTAGCCAAAGATTCTTTCTTTAGACCTTCTTCAAAATCAATTTAAATGTCGGATATCTGGTATTGACAGTGCTCCGAAACTAAAATACCAAAGCTTTAAATAAATATAGCTTTGGTATTTTGATCTTATCTTGGCAGCGTCCTAATTTATTTTCAAAACCGCCATAAATGCTTCCTGTGGAATTTCTACGTTTCCAACCTGACGCATCCTTTTCTTACCTTTTTTCTGTTTCTCGAGCAATTTACGTTTACGGGAAATATCGCCACCATAACATTTTGCCAAAACGTCCTTACGCATCGCTTTCACGGTTTCACGGGCAATGATTTTCTGCCCGATAGCTGCTTGAATGGCAATTTCAAACATTTGTCGTGGGATTAATTCTCTCAGTTTTTCGCAAAGTTTTTTACCCCACTCATATGCTTTGGTACGGTGTACAATGGCTGACAAGGCATCCACCCGTTCGCCATTTAGCATCACATCCAGTTTCACCATTTCCGACTCCTGATATCCTGCCAACTCATAATCCAGAGAAGCATATCCCCTCGAAATCGTTTTCAGTTTATCGAAAAAGTCAAAAACAACTTCCGCCAGTGGAAGTGAAAATTGAAGTTCGACACGTTCCGCAGTCAGATAAACCTGGTTTTTCAGGATTCCACGCTTGTCCATACATAGGTTCAATATTGCACCTATATATTCAGATTTAGTAATAATCTGTGCGTTGATAAACGGCTCTTCAATCCAATTGATATGATTTGGCTCCGGCATTTCTGACGGTGCACTTACTTTTAACTCTTCATCTCTCGTATTGACCACGCGGAACTGAACAGATGGTACCGTCGTAATAACGGTCATATCAAATTCCCTTTCGAGACGCTCCTGAACGATTTCCATATGCAGCATACCAAGGAAGCCGCAACGGAATCCGAATCCCAGTGCCGCCGAAGTTTCGGGTTCCCAAACCAACGCCGCATCGTTCAACTGCAATTTTTCCAATGCTTCACGAAGTTCCTCAAATTCACTGGTATCAACAGGATATAATCCCGCAAACACCATCGGCTTTACCTCCGAAAATCCTTGAATGGCTTCGGCTGCTGGCCTGGCGGTATGTGTGAACGTATCTCCAACCTTCACTTCCTTCGCCACTTTAATGCCAGAGATCAGATAACCTACATCACCACATTCCACCACGTCTTTTGGGATTTGGTTTAAACCCAGTGTTCCAATTTCATCGGCAAAATATTCTTTACCGGTTGCCATAAACTTGACGCGGTCGCCTTTACGAACACGTCCGTTTTTAACACGGAATATAACTTCAATACCACGGTATGAGTTGAAAGTGGAATCAAAAATAAGCCCTTGCAATGGGGCTTCCGGATCACCTACAGGTGGAGGAATTCTTTCAACGATTGCATTCAGAATTTCTTCAATACCAATTCCTTCTTTACCGCTGGCAGGAATGATGTTTTCACGATCACAACCCAAGAGGTCAACCATCTCATCCTTGATTTCTTCAGGCATTGCTCCAGGCAGATCGACTTTATTCAACACCGGGATGATTACCAAATCATGGTTAATTGCCAGGTATAAATTTGAAATTGTCTGAGCCTCAGTTCCTTGTGAAGCGTCTACTAAAAGTAACGCACCCTCGCAGGCTGCAATAGACCGCGAAACTTCATATGAAAAGTCAACGTGACCGGGGGTGTCTATCAGGTTCAGGATATACTCTTCTCCTTTATAGATATAGTTCATTTGAATGGCGTGGCTCTTGATAGTGATTCCACGCTCCCTCTCCAAATCCATGTTGTCAAGTAGCTGAGCCTGCATTTCTCTGTTGGATACCGTCTTGGTAAATTCCAAAAGTCTGTCGGCCAGCGTACTTTTCCCATGATCAATATGGGCGATAATACAAAAATTACGTATTTGTTTCATTGATATGTTAGCAATTAGCTTTTCGCTACGAGCTGTTGTCTTTTATTGATTCAGATATATTGGGAGCGGCAATGCTATGTCGTTCGTCACAAATTCCATTCTCCTGGTGAATTCTGATTTTAGATTAAACCAAAATTTCTGCAAACATACGGGTTTACGACCTAACTTACATATACATCGGCCATTGACCGCAAAATAGTATTGATTAATAGAAGGTGGGGGTGTCGGTTGGGGCCGCGTGTTCTCTGCTTAGATTGGGTATTTCGATGTAAAGAGTCAAGTTTTGTCAGGGTTTTTCACGAGGTAGGCAGGAGATTGTCATACAGGCACCTCGTATGTTGGACGAAGTTATTTTTGCCTGACAAATTTTGGAATAGAATATTATTATATCAGTACTCTGAAAAAGCAAAAGCTCCGCCGTTTAAGACGAAGCCTTGCCAATAGTTTTTATCAAGAATATCAGAATATAAATTTGGTACTCAGGAAATTAGACTCGTCTTCTTTTACGATATCATTAATCAGCTCTTTGTTAGCATCCGTCATTTTGAAAGCAACGAGCGAACGAATCGAGAAGGAGCGCAAAGCATCCGGAACAGAGAGAGTTCCTTCTGCGCTATCTTTCCTCCCTGTGAAAGGAAAAACGTCCGGCCCGCGTTGACATTGACAGTTGATATTCACGCGACTTACCTGATTGACCAGCGGGTCAATTAAAGTGGATACTTCTTCTGCATCTTCGCTGAATATACTAACTTGCTGTCCATGAGCTGATTCTATCAGGAATGAAATAGGCTCTTCGATATCATCAAATGGAACGACAGGAACAATAGGTCCAAACTGCTCCTCAAAATACAGCTTCATTTTGTCGTTGACAGGATAAACAACCGCCGGGTAAAAGAATGACGCAACCGAAGTGCCGCCGTTCTCATTTACAATATTAGCGCCGTGACTGATCGCATCCTCGATACATTCGTTGAGATATTCAATTTTATTTGTTTCGGGCAGAGGAGTCAAGGAAACGCCTTTCTCCCAGGGCATACCAAATTTTAGTTTTTTGACTGCCTCGTTAAACTGTGCCAGAAACTCATCCACTTTGCTCCGGTGCACCCAAACGATTTTCAGAGCGGTACAACGCTGACCATTGAATGACAACGATCCGGTAATCGTTTCCTGAACAGACAGGGCGATATCCGCATTAGCAGTTACAATGGCCGCATTTTTAGCATCGAGGCCCAAGACTGCTCTTAAACGATTGACCTTGGGATGTGATTTTTTAAGTTGATTCGCGACCTTGCTGGAGCCGATGAGCGTTAAAACGTTAATCTTCCCGGATTCCATCAATCCCGGTACAATGGCGTTTCCACGTCCATATATAACATTTACCACACCTTTTGGAAAGCAGTCCCGGAAAGCTTCCTGTAAAGGATAATGAAGTAAGGTTCCAAATTTCGGAGGTTTGAAAAGAATAGTATTGCCCATAATGAGAGCGGGAATCAAGGTTGTAAAAGTCTCATTTAGTGGATAATTAAATGGACCCATGCAGAGTACAACACCCAATGGAGACCTCCTTACCTGAGCTCCGATGCCATCGACGATTTCAAAACGGGATGAGTCACGGTCCAAATTTTTAAGAGCGTCGATAGTGGAATATATATACTCCACCGTCCTGTCAAATTCTTTGGTAGAATCGGCAAAAGACTTGCCAATTTCCCACATGATCAATTTTACAATGATATCTTTTTTCTGCAGCATTTTGCCGGTGAACTGCTCCACGCGGTGAATCCGTTGCTCTACGCTCATCGTCGGCCATTCCCCGCGACCATTATTATATGCCGATACGGCGGCCTCCAACGATTCCGAAGCCTCAGCTTCTGTACATATCGGATAGCTCCCGATTAGCTTCCGTTTCAATCCGGCTTCAGTTTGCACACAAATAGGGGATAGCACCTCATGTACAGTGCCATTCCATTGTTTCATTTCGCCGTCACTCAGGTATTCCCGCTGATGGACAAGGTCTGGAAGACAAAATTCTGCCGGGATATCTTTTTCTTCATAAAAGATCCCGGTTAAGGTAGATTCGAAGCTCATCAAAAATTAGTTATGATTGGAAATTATCTTTAATTGTAAAATTGACAATTATTTTTTATTTTAAATCCGTTTTTCTGATTTTTATGTAACTGGATATAGGGAAAGAGGGTATTTGGGACGCAAGAATAAGTTATCATCTCTTGTCGTGATTACAGACTAATGAAAAACTTTTCTTGTAAGACTAAAAAAGCCGGGCGACACCCGGCTCTCAAAATAGATTATTTTTTCTCTTCGACTGGCTCAGTCTGTATTTGATTATGTCGTCGACTCATTTTGGAAAAACGACTGATCAGGAATATGGAGGCGAAAGTAAGACCGATAATGAGTCCGAGCCACATGCCGGGTGCTCCCATATCAAAATGGAAAGCCAGCGTATAGCCGATTGGAATACCTAAAATCCAGTAAGCCACCCCTATAAAAAATGTGGGTGCTTTTACATCTTTTATGCCTCTTAAAAGTCCGGCACTGATGGCCTGAGTGCTATCTGAGATTTGAAATACCGCCGCAAAGATCAGAAGCAAAGAGGCGAGTTCAAGTACCTGTGCATTGTCGTTAAATGCCTTTGGCAACACGTTTCGGAAAACGCCGAAAACGATCGCACACACAATACCATATATTAGAGCAGTATATATGGTACTTTTCCCGATAATATGGATTTTCGGCCAGTTGGACCTGCCAAATGCATTGCTAACCCTTATTGAGCCGGCCTGTGCCAGACCCATCGATACCATAAAGGTGAATGACGCACAACTTAAAGCGATTTGGTGTGCAGCCTGAGCGACGGCTCCGAGTGTACCGATGATGATACCTGAAACCGCAAATGCGCCAGCTTCCATACCAATCTGAAGACTGCTGGGAACACCTATATAAAGTAATTCACGCAACGTTTTGACATTAAGTTTCCATTGGTTTGTACTTACAGCAATATACCGGCTGAAAGTTTTGTGACGAAGCACCACTGCCGCCAGCGCAACAAAAATCACCGTTCGGGTGATCAACGTCGCCCATCCAGCGCCTAGTAGCTCCATCCTAGGAAAACCAAGGTTTCCGTAAATCAGTAGCCAGTTAAGAAAAATGTTAAGCGGCATGCCTGAAATGGAGAGTATCATGGCGGTTTTGGTATATTCAAGTCCGTCGGCAAACTGCTTCAATGTCATGAATAACAACATCGGTACAATAGAAATACCCATCAGCCGCATAAAGGGGATAGCCAGTTCAACCACTTCAGGATCTTGCCCCATATGGTGAAGAATGTCCAGCCCGAATACGAGCACCAACGATATGAAAATGGCAGTGAACGCACAGAGACAAAAGCCGTTGAAAAGGTAGTGGGAAACCAATTTGCTGTCGTGCCGGCCATGGGCCATCGAAACCATTTGTGAAACTGAAATGGTCATTCCAATTCCCACAACGAATGGGATATTCATGGTATTCAATACGAGGGCTGCGGCTGCAAGTTGTTTGTAACTAATTGCACCTACCATCGCTGAATCGATCAGGTGAAGGGCCATTTGAGCCAATTCTCCGATGATGATGGGCAGGGCAAGCCTGATGGTTTTTGATGCTTCTTCTTTCATGGCTGAGGTGTTCATTATCAATCTTTTCAGATAAAGTCTCGAAAGTTCTGGCTGGTATTCCAAGCCAAAATGCTCTGATCCAATTGTTTACTTAAACTATTCTGATGGGTTCGATAAAATTAAAATGGGTGCAAAGATAGCGATCTTCACTTGGTAGCGTGTGAAGAGGAAGAAAAGTTTTAGGAATCGGTGGTAATCTGCTGATCTTTTTAGGCTCAGTTTCGGTCAATTTTAAATTCTATGGAGTAAAATAACTTCGCATACGAGCTTTATATATTCAGTTTTGTATTCCCATATATTAATGATGTGGAACAAACAGGCATATCCTAAACTCACCTTGCAGTCGTAGTGAAAATTTTATCGAAATTAACAGTTGAAAAGGTTTACGTCCTTTTCATTCTTACATGTGTTCTGACAACGGGCCTGAAGGCTCAAAATTCCTCTAAAACAAAGGTATCCGGAGAAATTGTTGACGCGCAAAATAATGCAGTGCTGCCATATGCCAGTTTCAGGCTATTCAAATCGGCGGATAGCGCATTTGCTGACGGGGCAATTACTGATGAGAAAGGTGTTTTCCAGGTGGATGTTCCCGCCGGTCAATATTATGCTCTATATGAATTCATTGGTTACAAAACCTTGACGACTTCTAATATCGTCGTTCAAAAAGGTACTCCGTTAAAACTTGGAAAAATCAAATTGGCAACTTCTGCACAGTCGCTGGAGGAAGTGACGATTCAAGGCGAGAAAAGTACTATGGAGCTTTCTCTGGATAAAAAGATATTTAACGTTGGGAAAGATTTGGCTAATGCCGGCGGTACCGCAGTGGATATTCTGACAAACGTGCCTTCGGTGGCCGTGGACGTGGAAGGAAATGTAAGTCTGCGGGGAAGTGGAAATGTTCGTATTCTGATCGACGGTAAGCCTTCCGGTTTGGTGAGTATCAAAGGTGGGGCAGGTTTGCAGCAACTTCAGGGCAGCGCGATCGAAAGGGTTGAAATTATAACAAATCCGTCGGCGAGATATGAGGCGGAAGGGATGGGAGGAATCATCAATATTGTTTTGAAAAAGGAGAGAAAACAGGGTTTCAATGGTTCATTTGATATAATAACCGGTCAACCTGTAAATTACGGCGCTGCGGCAAATGTGAATTATCGTCGCAAGAATCTCAATTTTTTTATCAATTATACTGTGTCTTTCCGGAATACGCCGGGTCGCAACTCCTTATACCAGGAGTTGTACCGTAACGACAGCACGTTCATTACGCAACGTGATATGACCAGTAAGTTGAAGGGGATGAACAACAGTGCCCGTGGCGGACTCGATTATTATTTCAATGATAAAAATGTACTGACAGCCGCATATACCCACCGTATAAGTAAAGGAAAGCGGTTTTCGACCCTCAATTATTATGACTATATCGGTTCTTTAAGTAATCCGACAAGCCATACCTACCGGACTCAGGACGAAACAGAAACCGAACCGAATTCGGAATATGCATTAACCTACAAAAAAACATTCGACAGAAAAGGAAGAGAATTTACCGCTGATGTCAGATATCTGGACAACTGGGAGGATTCGGATCAGTTCTACAACCAGGATGTTTATAAGCCAGATGGCAGTCCGTCGGGCATTCCTCATTTGTTACAGCGGTCGTTGAACTACGAAACCGAAAAGCAGCTGCTGTTTCAGGCAGACTATATTCACCCTTTTGCAAAGGAAGGAAAATTAGAAGCCGGAGTCAGGAGCAGTACAAGGGATATGACAAATAAATATTCCACAACCGAGCAGGGTGAGGATGGCATGTGGTTGCCCGTTCCGGGGCTCACGAACGATTTTTTATACGAGGAAAATATTAATGCGGCATATGGCATTATAGGTAACAAGACAGGGAAACTTTCATATCAGGCTGGGTTGCGCGCGGAATGGACCGGAGTGACTACAACTTTGCGCCAGACAAATGAAGTGAACGAACGGAGTTATGCGAATCTCTTTCCGAGTGTGCACGTCACTTATGACCTGCCCAAGCAGAACGCAATTCAACTAAGTTTTAGCCGTCGGGTACGTCGTCCACAATACAATGACCTAAGCCCGTTTATGACCTATAGCGATAACCGCAACTATTGGAGTGGCAACCCTGACTTGAACCCCGAGTTTACTAACGCCTTCGAAGTAGGGCATATCAAATATTTGGGAAAAGGATCAATCACATCTTCTGTTTACTATCGGCATACCAACGGTAAAATTATCAGTATCAAAAGGGTAGAGGGAGATGGAACCTCTTATACGAGACCAGAAAACCTTGGAACTGAAGATGCATATGGGGCAGAATTTACAAGCTCGTTTACTTTGTACAACTGGTGGAAACTGGATGGAAGTTTTAACTTTTTCAGGTCGCAGATCGACGGCACGAATGTGGATGAAAGTTATAAGAGCGATACATATAGCTGGTTTGTCAGGGCAATGTCAAGATTTACCTTGTGGAAATCCACGGATGTTCAGTTCCGCGGTAATTATGAAGCTCCTCAAAAAACCCCTCAGGGAAGCCGAAAGGCATTGGCTACACTTGATATTGCTGCCAGTCGGGATATATTAAAAGGTAACGGAACGTTAACTTTCAGTATTATCGACGTGTTCAATTCCCGTCGTTACCGGTCGATCACCACTGGCGATAATTTTTATACATATGGCAATTCGCAAGGCAGATTGCGTCAGGTCAATCTTACATTAAATTATCGTCTCCACCAGGCAAAGAAGAAACCGAAAGAGGGAATGGAAGGAGAATATTGAACTGAAATTCTACCGTTACGTATAGTATTAATTTTACTTTTCTGTTTTAATATTTTTTGGTAATGTCATAATTTATTTGATAAATGACTATATTGTAGCAAGTTTGATTATCAACGATATTGAGTGCCCCACTCTGTATGCTTAAGCGGTCGTCAGTCTTTCAGTGAGAGTCAAGGGTTAACCTAATGCGTAGTTATGACAAACAAAAAATCGATATTCCTGGCTGATGACGATGCAGACGATTGTATGCTTTTCGAAGACGCACTTCGTGAGGTGTGTGAAACTACCGAACTTACGACTGCAAGTGATGGAGTAGAGCTCATTAAGTTGATGGAAGATACTGTTTTAACAAAACCGGATGTCATATTCCTCGATTTGAATATGCCACGCAAAAATGGCATGGAGTGTCTTCAGTATATTAAAAGTCATGTTGCATGGAAAGATATTCCGGTTGTCATATTTTCTACAAACGGCCAGGAAGAAACGTTACGAAAAACATTTGCCACCGGCGCAAATTTCTTCATTACAAAACCGGGATCCTTTGCCAAACTTAAACAGGCGATCCGTTATATTCTGGAGAAGGACTGGTCCAAACATTGCATCTCTCCAACTTTTGAAAATTTCCAATATCATTTCTGATTTCGAATAAATCTTGCCCTGATAAAACTTTTGCTTCGAAGTTTTCAAACAATCTTATTGTGGGTACACTTTTTGATGGTGGCGTTTTACGCTAACTTGGGACCTAATATAACCGCTTCCTATTTTTCATGAATTTTATTGATCTGGATTTTGAACGAGCGCGGCTAAGCCATTTGCTTTTCAAAACTAAGTTGAGATCCATATTATTTGGCGCAGAAAACGCCAGCGATTTGATCCTTTCGCCGCAAGATTCGTCTTTCGGCAGGTGGCTGTATGAACATGCCGTAATTGTCTATTCAGGCCAAACCGAGATTCAAGAGATAAAACGTCTGCACCTTGAAATAAATAGACTGGCTGCTGATATAATTACCCTGCATAAAGACGGTCAAATCCGTGAGGTAAGAGAATTGCTTGCCACGGTTGAGAGCCTATCCGCAAATTTGCTATTGACTCTGGATAAGCTGGAAAAAGAGGTTTTGCCACAAAATCTTAATATGAACGAGAACGGAAAACCCGACAACCGGGAAGAAATTCTTGAACTGAATCGGGTATTGTACGATCTGGATGCACGCGTTGGAAGGCAGACCGAAATATCCTTGTTGTCAAGAAAGCAAACGGAGGCTGCCGAAGCACGATTCAGAAATGTGATGATGCAGGCTCCAGTTGGGATAGCCATTTTAAGGGGTGAGGAAATGATGGTGGAGATGGTCAATCAGGTATATCTTGAAGTTGTTGACCGCACCGAAGATCAGATGGTGGGTTATTCTTTATATGATTCTCTTCCAGAAGTTAGGGAGACAGTTGGGCCTATTTTGACTAATGTTCTGAAGACTGGGGAGGTATACCATGGAAATGAATTTGAAGTACCCATCGTCCGTTCCGGGATGAAGGAGCAAGGCTACTTTAACTTTGTTTACCAACCTCTCTATGAAAATGATAAAGATATCACGGGAATTGTTGTCGTAGTTACCGAGGTTACAGCACAGGTTCGTTCGAGAATTGCGTTACAAAATAGTGAACTACAATTTAGAAATATGGTGACGCAGTCCCAGTTTTCTAAGGCGATTTTTAAAGGGGATGATCTGACGATTAGTATTGCCAACGAGGCTTTACTGAAAATATGGAGGCGAAGTCTGGAAGAAGTCCAGGGCAAAAAATTGCTGGATGTATTTCCAGAATTGGTTGACCAGAAGTTCCCGGAAATTCTGCGACAGGTATATCGAACAGGGGAAACTTACCGTGAAAATGAGGCGGTTGCCTATGTGGATGGGCCCGGCGGTCGAAAACGCCACTACCTTGATCTACAATATGCGCCGATGTATGAGCTGGATGGCAAAGTCTCAGGAATATTGGTGTCTGTTAACGACGTGACAGAAAAAGTTGATGCCCGCCAGGAAATAAGCGATGTAGTTGAAAGACTTTCGCTTGCAACCGAGGGTACCCGTCTCGCGACCTGGGATCTGGATTTGGTGACCAGGCAGATTATACATTCGGCACGCCTTGCGCAGATTTTTGGATATCGAGATACTGACGCGTTAGGCCATTCCGAACTTCGTGACCATGTTCACCCTTTTGACCGTGAACATATTGTTGAAGTGGCGTTCAACAAGGCACTAGCGACTGGAATCTATTTCTATGAAGCAAGAATTATTCAAAAATCGGGCGTTTTACGCTGGGTCCGCACACAGGGTAAGGTGTTTTATAATGAGGAAGAACAACCTGTCCGGATGTTGGGAACGATGATGGATATTACCGAGCAAAAGGAGGCAGAGTTGGCATTGAGAACTAGTGAGGACAAGTTCAGAACCCTGGCCGATTCTATGCCCCAGTTTGTCTGGACTGGCGATGAGCAGGGTAATCTCAACTATTTTAGTGCTTCCGTATATAGTTACAGTGGTTTAACATCAGAAGACCTTTTGAACGGAGGGTGGCTGAATATCGTCCATCCCGAAGACCGCCACGAAAACATGGTTCGTTGGACACAAGCCATAAAGCATGGCGATGACTTCATGTTCGAGCACAGGTTCAGGCGAAGTGATGGCGAGTATCGTTGGCAAATGAGCCGGGCAATTCCGCAACGCGACGATAGTGGTCAGATTCGGATGTGGGTAGGAACTAGTACGGACATTCACGACAGCAAACTTTTCATTGATGCGCTCGAATTGAAGGTGGCTCAGCGAACCAGACAATTGACGGTGTCCAACGACGAGTTGATTAGGACTAATATGGAATTGGCCCAATTTGCATATGTGGCCAGTCATGATTTACAGGAACCGCTTCGCAAAATTCAGACATTTGCCAGCCGGATCGAAGAAACGGAGGCCCAGAACCTGTCTCCGCGAGGAAAGGAATATTTTCAAAGAATGCAGGCTTCTTCCACCAGAATGCAACAGCTGATCACCGATTTACTAGCATTTTCAAGAGCCAATTCGGTGGAAAAGCATTATGAACGTGCTGATTTAAATGTCATTTTCAGCAGTGTAAAAGAGCAGCTCAACGACGTTATTGCACAAAAAGGAGCAATGATTCATTGTGAAGAATTACCGGTTTTAAATGTCATCGTATATCAGTTCGAACAGTTATTCAGCAATCTCATTGCCAACGCTTTAAAATTTACGAAACCCGGTGTCAGTCCGGTAATCACTGTTACGAGTGGTGACATTTCGGGAGCGAGTAAAGCTCAGCTCGATCCTGATAAAAAATATTGTTATATATCAATCGCGGACAACGGTATCGGCTTTGAGAGCGAATATTCAGAGCGTATTTTTCAGGTTTTCCAAAGGCTGCACAACCGATCGGAGTATGAAGGCACTGGAATAGGTCTGGCGATTTGTAAAAAGATTGTTGAAAACCATCATGGGGTGATAGAGGCAGTTGGCGTACTCGGAACAGGGTCCGTGTTCACGGTTTACCTTCCAATGAATTAGCGCCTGATTTTTTTCGTGTTCCAACAAATGTAAAGGCAATACCAAAAAGGATGATAACGCCGCCAATCAGCGTTTGAAGTTCTATCTTCTCTCCAATGAAAAGCCATGCTATCAAACCCGTAACAACTGACTGAAGCAGCAGAAAAAGCGAAACCGAACCGGCATCCATTTTTTTGATCGCGAAACTTAGCGAAAACCAGCCAAGAAGTTGGCAGATAATTCCCTGCACAACAAAAACAATCCATATATCAGGGCTGAAATTCCATAACTGCTGGTCGCTGAAATAGCAAATAAACCAGAGGTAAACTGAGGAGACAGCCATCGAATAAAACATGAAAGGAACTACTTTCAATTGTGATAGAACCTTCTGACTCACAAGCATATATGAGGCATAGAGTAATCCCGAAATAATGGCATAATAGAATCCTTTGTTAAATTTCATTTCGGAAATCGTATCCAATCCGATCAAGATCAATAGCCCGGAAAGCGCAATGATCGTGCCTATCCAAAAACGGGAGCCCGGTCTTTTTATATTCAGAAAATGGCTCGCAATTCCCACCCACACCGGGGAAAGATTTGTGAGCAAAGTAGCTTGTGTGGCGTTAGAATACTGAATCGAAAGATTCCATATGGCGATATCGCTGGCGAAGATTAAACCACAAAGCATGATTGGGAGCCATAGTCGTACCGGGGGGATCACGAGTTCTTTTTGAAACAACATATATGGTGCCAGCAGCAGCACCGCAATAGCCATTCTGTAGAATGCCGAGGTAAGCCCCGAAACCGGAGCCCATTTGACCAAAACAGGATATATACTGATACTTAACAGGCCAACGACCAGTGCGACTCGTGCTTCACGCATGATATGAATTTTCCCATAAAGCTAAGGGATTCTGTTTTTTAAAATCCCTTAGCTTGAAGATAGAAATTGAATTGCATTCATTGACTGTATATCTGGCTCTCAATCAGGGGAGTAACAATCTCGATCAAGGCTTGGCGCGTTCATATTGAACCGGCCAGGCTATTTGAGATTCCAATTCCGGCGCAGCTTCTAATGGGAAATAAGGGTTTCTCAAAAGCTCACGAGCCATGAAAATCAGGTCGGCTTCACCGCTTTCAAGAATTTTTTCAGACTGAGGAGCAGATGTAATTAATCCAACGGTTCCTGTTGGGATTCCTGCTTCCTTTCTGATTTGCGCGGCAAATGGAACCTGGTATCCCGGTCCGATCTGGATTTTTTGATGGGACGCCAAACCTCCACTCGAAACGTCAATCAGGTCTACTCCCGCATTTTTTAATATGGCTGATAATTTTACTGATTGCTCGATATCCCAACCATCCTGTGCCCAGTCGGTAGCCGACAAGCGCACGAACAGAGGAGTGGAGGCTGGTGTTTTTGTCTGTACTTCGGCA
This sequence comes from Dyadobacter sp. HNCC25DJ184, assembly GCF_056895215.1. Lineage (NCBI taxonomy): Bacteria > Pseudomonadati > Bacteroidota > Cytophagia > Cytophagales > Spirosomataceae > Dyadobacter > Dyadobacter sp. HNCC25DJ184. The sequence goes on from NZ_JBXHAQ010000001.1 coordinate 174,502, forward strand.
ACTATTTCTAAGAGCAAACGAATACGGTTTTCGAAAGCTCCACCATATTCATCCGTACGTTTATTGGACAGGGGAGATAGAAATTGATGAATCAGGTACCCATGCGCCCCATGAATTTCGATAACCTGAAACCCGGCAGAAACAGCGCGTTCAGCGGCGGCTCCAAAATCGGAAATAACTTTTTGTATACCAACGATATCCAGTGCCTCAGGTGCGTCCTCATTCGCATGAAACGGAATTTCAGATGCGCTCAGAGTTTTCCAGCCACCCTGATCCAATGGAACTTGGCCTCTGCCTTTCCACGCCGGAAATGTACTGGCTTTTCTGCCTGCGTGCGCAAGTTGGATCCCTGAAACGGCTCCCTGGGCGTGCAGAAATGCATTGATCTGGCTCAATTTTTCGATATGCTCATCTTTCCATATACCTAAATCCTGCGGTGATATCCGGGCTTCAGGTGAAACAGCAGCAGCTTCGGTGATGATTAATCCTGCGCCACCAACCGCGCGACTACCCAAATGAACAAGATGCCAGTCATTTGCAAATCCATCCACGGATGAATATTGGCACATGGGAGAAACGACGATGCGATTTTTTAATTCGAGGTCTTTAAGTTTATACGGAGAAAATAGAAGTGACATGTGTTTGACTTGGTTTTGAAAAGTACTGATCAGGTAACAAATCTTGCAAACGAATTAATTCCTCAATGTGTGTTGCCACGAGGCCTCAAAGTTCACGAAGAGCCGGCGGGAGGTGATATTCTTATCTTAATGAAGTGTATTGTCGCGGCGAAATTACAAGCAGAACTGCTAATCATGAATTTCAGCCACACGCCCAACTTGTCCGTCTTCAAGCCTTACCTTAATTCCTCGCGTATGCGTTGGCGATGATGTGAGAATGTCTTTCACTATCCCTTCTGTCAGTTTTCCGCTTCGCTGGTCTTTTTTCAAGATAATGGAGACTGATATACCTGCACGAATATTCTTTCTTTCTGTTCCTGACAACACTTTTTTAATTTTAATAAGTTATTTTAATTGATTCAACGATTTAAGCTGCCATCTGCTCTTTTTCAATTTTATGCAAAATTTTGATTTCGTCAATCGTAATCGTGCTGATTAACTCAAAAAGGCCGTTGATGGTCTTTAGGTCAGACAACATTTTGCGTGCAGGCGACTGGGCTGATTTTTCCACGCCAATTTCTTTAATCTCTTTTTTACGGGTTGCAAGAAGTTCCAGCAGCTTTGTGTTTTGTGGAAGTGCTTCTCTTACGATAGATAAGTTTTCAGTAATTTTTCCATCCTGAACCGCAAGCGCACTTTGAAACTGGCGATCTATTTGTCTGATCATCAACTGAAATTCCACTGAAAACTCCTGATAATTTAACGTCTGCGCATAGGTCGACAAAGAAGCGATATAGGAAGTTAGCATATGACTGGTCGCTACAAACTGGTGGTATTCAGTCATATTGGGTTGCTGGCTTTTTGGCTCAGATAGCATTTTTTGAAAGTTATCGGAAAGATTAGCCAACGCAATGAACGCATTTTTCCGGTAAAATTTGATCTGGTTCAAGTCGAGCTGGTTTCCCGCAAAACGCGACGCTACATAGTCAAAGTAAGCTTTGTTGGCTTCAAGCGCTGTGTGGATATATTGTTTAATCTGAGTGTGTTCCCAAACAGGAAGCACATAGGAGGATATTAAGTAAGCAATCGCAGATCCAATCATTGTGTCTATCGCCCGATCTTGTAATACGTTCGTAATCTGATGCGGCGATAGAAAATGGATCGAAAGAATCACATAAAGAGTGATGCTCGTTGAAGCGACAAAATAATTTTGTTTCAAAAAAGTGTATGCCGATATCATGGCAATCATCATGATTACGAAAAGTATAGATCCGTCTTTGATGAGATACAAAACGATAAATCCTGCTACAACGCCCACCATGGTGCCGCCGATCCGGTATATATTTCTTTGCTTGGTGATGCTGAAGGCTGGTTTCATGATCGTCACGATCGTTAGCAAAATCCAGTAGCCGCGCCCAACGTCCAAAAACATGGAAGTCAGATATCCCAAGAGTAAAGCAATCGTCAAACGCACCGCATGGCGAAAATGGCTGGATTTAAAAGAAAGGTTATCAACAAACAGACGAGGATTGAAATCCTGTTTTGGAATAAAGCTCTCCACCTGAATATCGAGATTTTGATTGGCACTTAACGCAGCGTCATAGGTAGTGGCCCGATGCAGCTTTTTAATCCGTTCGGTCATATCCTGCATCCCGTTCAAAATCTGGCGCAACATCATGAAATCCTCGATATTTTCATGTGTCATTTTGTCGGCTCTTAGTCTTTCGAAAGCATTCTGGCATTTGCTATATGCCAGGTCAAGGTCGTGTCGTGGACGCGAAACCGTTCCAATCTGCACTGCGATTCCGATTTGCTGGATATCTTCAGCAAGCCAGGCGATATAGGTTCCGAAAAGTCTCAATATCTGCGAGTTGCCAAAAGCTCGGTGAAGGTTTTCGTAATTGTGTTGGGAGTTGATAATACGCTCAAAGAGATCGATACTGTCCAGAAACATGAGCATCAAAGTCCTGCTAGTGTTCGTGGATTCAGTAACGAATTCCCGTGTTTTGAACAATATCTCACGCAAGCTTTCATGATTTTCTCTCAAGCTCACCTGTTCATGAATACTTTGGCTAAAAAGCGCATCATAGTCCGGATTTGCAAAGTAATATCTGGAACGGATGGCGAGCATCTTGCCTAACTCAATAAAATTTTCTCCTAACAATTGCTGAATGAGCTTATAAGGACGCAGTTTTTGCAGAATTGAAAAAAGTACAAAATACCATATACCGCCCAGCGCAAAAATGGACGCGGTTCGTATGACCATCTCGCCGCTCAAATGATCGTCGATATTGAAAACAAATACTAACAACGCGATGAGCCCAATGCTGGTCACACGGTTTCCATAAACTCCAATAAGAGAGAAAAACATGCCGAAAACGACGATTTCCAGGAAAACCATGAAATGAATATGACGTAGCAGTCCGGTGATGCAAGCCACTACAAAACAAGTTACGATAGTTACCAGGAGGGCATTTCTTCTTCTATTATATGGGCCGGGGCTGTCAGTACTGCCGATTAGTAATGTTCCAAGCGGAAAAGCAATGAGGTCGCTGAGCAAACCATAATGTTGGAAAATGAGACTGGGCAGAACCGCGCCCAAGCTTAATCGTACACCGGTACTGAGATGTTGACCGGAAATGAATTTTTTAAAGTCGTCGAGGTAATTCATACTTAGGCTATGCGTGTACCTATTACAATAGTACAAATATTATAACGATCAACAGCAAAAGGTATGATAAAAGTGCAATTTTTTATTCCCCGACCATTTTAAGGCACTTTCTCGTTTTTCCTTGCGTTGACTTTAGTATCGATGCAAATCTTCCAATAATAATGGATATTTTTCGGGTTACCTTTAAGGAGGCACAATAAAAAATTAGAAAAGAAACCGCCGGACGGAAACTAAGCGATCGGCATGAATTTCCCTTACAGAATGAATGATTGATATGAAGGACGGAAAAGGAGTGAAACGTAAAAGTAAAAGAGGTTATTTTTATAAAAGAGCGCAGCGTGTTGGATCGCTTGTAGGAGCGGCGATAGTCATCGGAGCTTTATCGGCATTTATCGCAGATAGTCTGAAAGTGATTACGGAACATTATGAGCATATTTTGTTTAAAAAGACGGAGCAATTCCAATACTTGATCTTCCTCTTTCCAGTCATTGGCTTAACCATCATACATCTTTTAAAGACTTATATTTTCAGAAACAAGCCAAATAAGGGTATCCGCGAAGTGATGGATGCTGTTGATAAAGAGCATACTTTACCAGCATATAAGATTCCATCTCACTATTTCAATGGTTTTTTAACAGTCATTTTCGGTGGTTCGACTGGCGTGGAGGTCTCGACGGTCGTAGCCACAGCGGCTCTGGGGGCGATTCCCGGGAGAAAAATGTCCTATCTAAGGAAGCATAAATCTGATTTGATTTGCGCAGGACTGGCTGCCGGTGTGACTGCGCTATTCAATGCGCCATTGGCCGGGCTGTGCTTTGCATTGGAGGTATTTTTAAAGAAAAGGAGCAAGCTATATCTCACGCTGCTCATGGCGGCTGTGATCACTTCATATGCCATAACGAGATATTTCTTTTACAAACCTGCCTTCCATTTTAGCATATTATCGTGGCAGTATAAGGCCATTCCTTATTTTGCTGTTACTGCGGTTTTGGCTGGCGTCGTTGCCGTTTATTTGTCTAAAAGCGTATTGTGGTTCAAAAGCACGATGGGGAAGCTACCCAGTCCGATGATTAAAATCGGCGTTGGCGCCACCGTAATTTCGGTTTTATTGTTTTTCTGCCCGTTTTTGTACGGGGAAGGATATGACGGAATTAACCATATCGCTTCCATGAAAAACATCAGCGGACTGGCACCACTTTTACCGCTACTGATCGCACTGGTATTGAAACCTTTGGCAACATCGGCTACTTTGGGTGCTGGCGGGGATGGAGGTGTTTTTGCTCCGAGTTTATTCGCTGGCGGATTTTTAGGACTAATGGTGGCGCTTATACTCAACTTTTATTTCAAGCTGGGGCTGGTGCCTGTCAATTTTATTCTCATCGGTATGGCTGCTGTTTTGAGTGGATGCATTCATGCCCCATTCACTGCTATCTTTCTGGTGTGCGCAATTGCCGGAAATTATGTGTTAATAGTACCTCTGTTTCTGGTTACTTTCATTGCTCGGGAAATTGCTCGTTTTCTACTGCCATATAATGTATATACTTACGGAAGAGAGGTCCAGTCAGAATAATATATTAATAACCATAGAACAAAAAAGCGGCCATGCAAATTTGCATAGCCGCTTCCTATTTGTATGTCTGAAGTCAGACTATTCGTCTGAACCGATTTTTGCAATTGCTTTGTCTATATGATAAAGACCTGTTCCTGCTTCGCCGATTACGTCAAACAATTCCAATGCGCGACGAGCGTTGTCTTCTTCTTCAATTTGCTCATTAACAAACCATTGTAGCATGTTTTCAGTAGCGTAGTCCTCTTCCCTTCTGCTGGCACTAACCAAGCGGCTGATAGATTGAGTTACCGCTATCTCACTTGCCAAAGCTGCTTCGAAGACGCCTCTGAACGAAGCAAATTCCTGTTTTACAGCCGGAACTTCGGGAGAAACTGCAGTGCCACCAACTGTCATGATATAGTTGAAAATTTTCAACATGTGCGTTCTTTCTTCGTTGGATTGTTTCATGAAATAGCCAGCGCTATTTTTGAAACCATTGCGGTCGCACCATGAAGCCATCGCCAGATATTTTGAAGAAGCTTCTGCTTCCATTTTAACCTGGTTGTTCAATAATATTTCTATTTCCTCTTTTAGGGAAGTCCGTTGTCTAAGTAGATCTTTCATGTTCGTATCTATTTGCTATGTATTTATAAGTGCAAATATTACATGAAAGTTCATGAAAGCAAGGGTGAAATGTGAATTTAAAACTAGTCTAATATAAAGACAATGAGTAATTTAGACTGGTTCTGAGGATAATTTAGACTAGTTCTGATTCAGTATATAAAATCTTGTGAAGTAGCGAGTTTAATTCAATCGCGAAGTGCGTACCGTTGATTAGTTCTCTTAGCTGAATGACCTCACAGAGTGTGAGATGCGAAGCAAAATTTACGCGGGGAGCCTCAATGAATTCAAAGTCCGACTCATCAGAAAGGTCAAAAATTTTGCTGCAGATATCAATGTTATTGATCAGCCGGCGAAAGTTCAGAAAATCCTGAATCCTGAAGTGAGCTTCCATTTCACCGAACTTAACCACTATCTTGGAAGTAATATCACACTGAAAACTAATGCCTTTTGAAGTACTGAACAACTCACTCATTGAATTCACTGCACCCGGAATTTTAAATGTGGACTTTTTTAACGGTGCAAAGATACACCGTCGTTTTATTCTTGTCAAGTTTATTTAAAAACATTCTAATTATATTTAAAAAAAAGATAACCAATGAAATGGCTTCCACTGGTTGTCTTTTTATGTTTTCAAAACTGTATTTACTTAGCCGCCGTTTTTGCCCAGTTGTCACGGAGCGTCACTGTGCGGTTAAAAACAAGTTTTTCAGGTGTACTTTCCCTATCTTTTACGAAATATCCTTTTCTCAAAAACTGAAACGCGTCCTGCTCGGTCGCTTCATTCAGAGCCGGTTCCGCATATGCTGTTATTACTTCCAAAGAAGCAGAATTCAAATATTCTTTGAAATCTCCTTCCTGACTTGAAGTATCTTCCACGGAAAACAGACGATCATATAATCTGATTTCGACCGGGAGGGCTTGCGTAGCCGATACCCAATGCAATGTTCCTTTCACGTTAATACCCGTCGTATCCTGCCCGCTTTTACTGTTTTCGATCAGGCTGCATCTTACTTCCGTAATTTCGCCAGCTTCGTCTTTTACGAAATCGTCACACTGAATGATATATGCACCTTTTAGTCGCACCATTTTACCCGGAGCCAACCGGAAGTATTTCTTGGAAGGAACTTCCATAAAGTCCTCCTTCTCAATGTATATCTCTTTCGTCAATGGTATTTCTCTCACGCCCAAAGCCATATCTTCAGGATTGTTCTCGCTGTGGCAAATCTCTACCAGTTCGTCCGGGAAATTCGTGATAACCACTTTCAGCGGATCTAAAACGACCATCCTTCTGAGAGATTTCTTATTCAGATCTTCCCGCACACAAAATTCAAGCAAACCTACATCGATCAGGTTTTCCCGTTTTGCCACACCGATTCGGTCACAAAAATCGCGAATACTTGCGGCGGTGTATCCTCGCCTTCGCAAACCGCTTATGGTCGGCATCCGCGGGTCGTCCCAACCTGTAACATGCCCTTCCTGTACTAACTGAAGCAATTTTCTCTTGCTCGTTACGGTATAGTTGAGGTTACGGCGGGCGAATTCATATTGATGCGACGGATATATTTCAAGCTTTTCTATCAGCCAGTTGTATAACTCACGGTGAGGTACAAATTCCAACGTACAGATCGAATGCGTAACATGTTCAATCGAATCACTTTGTCCGTGTGCAAAATCGTACATCGGATATATACACCATTTGTCGCCTGTACGGTGATGGTGCGCATGCTTGATACGATATAAGATCGGGTCACGCATCAACATATTGAGATGCGCCATATCAATCTTCGCTCTCAAAGTCTTGTTCCCGTCCGGAAATTCACCAAGCTTCATTTTTTCAAATAACTCCAGGTTTTCTTCCACCGAGCGACTTCTGTATGGGCTATCTTTTCCAGGTTCGGTAGGAGTTCCTTTTAAAGTAGCTATTTCCTCGGAAGTCAGATCGTCCACATATGCCAGCTCCTTTTTGATGAGTGTAACAGCATACTGGTAAAGCGTATCGAAATAGTCAGAAGCATACAGTTCATTTTCCCACGAGAACCCCAGCCAGCGGATATCGTCTTTAATACTTTCTACGTACTCGGTATCCTCTGTAACCGGATTCGTATCGTCGAAACGCAGGTTAGTATAACCCGGGTACTTTTCAGTCAGTCCAAAATTGAGGCAGATGCTGGAAGCATGACCAATATGAAGATATCCATTCGGTTCCGGAGGAAATCTGGTCACAATACTGGCATACTTACCCGAATTCAAATCTGTTTCAACGATCTCTTCAATAAAATTCAGGCTCTTTTCTTCTTTTTTCTCGTCCGTAAGCATACTTAACCTCAAATATATTTAAACCTCAAAGTTAAGCTTCTTCGCAGAAATTTTTGCTATATGCTTTCGGGCGAAATCGAAATTCAGGTTTGATTCTGCTAATTTTGCGCCATGCGATATTTTATTGAGCTCAGTTATCTGGGAACTGCCTACAATGGCTGGCAAAAACAAAACAATTCATTGGGGGTTCAGGAACTGCTTGAAAATGCCCTGAGTAAGGTTTTGAGGCAGGAGATAGAAATTACGGGAAGCAGCCGAACAGATACCGGTGTTCATGCCGAACAACAATTTGCACACTTTGATATTGAGCCGCCGATTGACAATTGCGATATGATTGTGTATAAACTCAATGGAATGTTGCCTCGCGATATTGCAGTCCAGCGCATTATACCGGTTGCAGATGATCTTAATTCAAGGTTTGTGGCCACGCACCGCCGCTACGAATACCGGATTATATTGAAAAAGAATCCTTTCCTGACTGGAAGAGCCTGTCTTCTGAAGTCAGAATTGGATGTTGAGCATATGAATGAAGCTGCTAAACTGATACTCGGGCTTCATGATTTTGAAAGTTTCAGTAAACTTCATACCAATGTCAATAATTTCAGATGCACGGTTAGCCGGGCCGAATGGAAGCATGACGGTGATATGTTGATTTTTACTATTCAAGCCAATCGGTTTTTAAGAGGTATGGTTCGGGCCATTGTAGGAACGATGCTCGAAATAGGGCGGGGCAGGAGGAGTGTTGCCTCTTTTCAGGAAGTTCTGGACGCTCGAGATCGGAAAGCGGCTGGTCCCCAGGCACCTGCCGAGGGGCTTTTTCTGGTGGAAGTCGGATATGATCCTGGTATTTTTGAGTTTTGATTTCCTGGTTAAACGCGGAGTTTGGGGAGGAGTACGCTGTGTTCGCAGATTTTCTTGGCTACGAAACACAGCATTATTCCGAATTTAGGAATTTACCGCTTCTCTACTATACTCATTATTGACCAATCTCATAATATTGAGCGGATTTTGGTTTTGTAGCTCTTTTGGCAAAAGTGAATCATCCCAGTCCTGATATGCTTGCGGCCTTACAAAACGTAATATACTGTGACGGCCAACAGATGTGAATTTGGAGTCGCTGGCCGCTGGGAATGGGCCTCCATGATGCATCGATGGACAAACTTCAACACCAGTCGGAACGCCTCTGACGATAATCCGCCCCGAAAGCTGACTTAATTTTTGTAGCAATTCAGGATACCTTCCAATCTCCGATGCCTCACCCATTAGGGAAGAAGTAAGTTGGCCAGACAGATGGGAAACTGCATTTTGTAATTCAATCATATCTTCACAAACAACGAGAAGCGAATAGGGGCCAAACACTTCTTCATGCAACTTTGGATTTTCCATAAAAGCTTTGCCGGAAACTGTCGCAATAAAAGCATTTGATTGATTTTCGTCATCTGACTTTTTTCCGGAAGAAGCCAAAATAGCAACTCCGTTTTGGCTTGTCATTTCTTCACGAAGCTTGTAAAAGTTGTTACATATACCCGCAGTCAACATTGTCGCGGGAGCAGTGTTTTTTACTTCGTCAGCATATGTCTTTGTAAACTCTTCGGATCCGTCAGAGTTAGTGGTAAACACTAGTCCTGGATTCGTACAAAACTGCCCCGCTCCCAATGTTACTGATCCTGCGATCGTTTTTCCTAATTTCTCCGCATTCGCTTTCAGGTATTCCGGCAGGACTATGATGGGGTTGACACTGCCCATTTCTGCATATACTGGTATAGGTTCCGGTCTTTCCTGGGCAAGTTTATACAAAGCCATCCCGCCTTTAACGGAGCCAGTGAAGCCCACAGCTTTGGTATATGGATGTTTTACCAAAGCTGTGCCGACTTCAAACCCGTCGTCATATAGCATTGAAAAAACACCGTCAGGCATATTGGTTCGTTTGGCAGCCCTTACGATAGCACTTGCCGTCAGGTCGCTCACGCCCGGGTGAGCTGCGTGCGCTTTTACTATCACGGGGTTGCCTGCAGCCAGTGCGGGGCCAGTATCAACTCCCGCCACTGAATATGCAAAAGGAAAATTGCTTGATCCAAATACAACTACCGGTCCTATTGGGATATGCATTTTACGCAGGTCAGGCTTTGGTGCTGGAGCACGGTCAGGATCAGCAGTGTCGATGCTTGCTTCCACCCACGAACCTTCTTTTAACAGATCAGCAAATTGCAAAATTTGAGTCACAGTTCGCCCACGCTCATTTCGAAGACGCGCCAAAGGCAATCCGGTTTCCAGATTTGCCCGATCCAAAAGTTCATCGCCCAAGGCCAATATCTCTTCGGTAATAGCAATCAGAAAATCTGCCCGTTCAGGAGCAGAGATCTTGCTGTAGACAGCAAACGCCTTTTGCGCCAACTCCATCGTCTGGTTCACTTCGTCAGAGGTTGCGACATGAAATGGTTCCTGCAAATATTCGTCGCGAACGGGAATGTAAGATTGAAAAGTATGCGCGTTCTTCGCGGATAAGCTATATCCAATGAAGTTTTTGCCTTCGATTATAGACATATGGGATTTCTTTTTGTAACAAACGGAGTTAGGGGAGTAGAACGCGGAGTTACGCAGTATAAGCCGTGGGGCGCGCAAACAATCCTGAAACTCGATGTTTAGATTCTCGGGCAAATTGTTTTATCCCGTCAGTATAAATTTTTGCTGTGTTAAACGCGTTCAGCATTGTAGCATAGTAAAACTAAGCGCAAATCTGCGATAAGCTCCCCCAAACTATGCGTTTAAACACTAGAGAAGCTTCTGAATTATCTGATCTACTGAAATTCCTTCTGCCTCCGCTTTAAAGTTCCGGATGATACGGTGGCGCAAAACGGCAAGAGATACCGCCTGAACGTCTTCAATATCGGGGGAATACTTCCCTGAGAGAAGTGCGTTGCATTTGGCTGCTAATATGAGGGCCTGAGAAGCTCTTGGTCCAGCTCCCCATTCCAGATACTCGCTGGTATCTTTTATAGCCAGCTCCGACGAAGGGCGGGTCTTATGAACTAATTTGACCGCATACTCGATCACATGATCCGTGACAGGTACGCGTCTTACCAAGTGCTGAAAGGCGGTTATTTCGCTGGCAGTGATTACCTCTTTTACCGAATACTTGTTGTCGCTCGTCGTGTTTCTGACAATGCTCACTTCTTCGGAATATGAAGGATAATCAAGCTGAATCATAAACATAAAACGATCCAACTGCGCCTCTGGTAAGGGATAAGTTCCTTCCTGTTCAATTGGGTTTTGCGTAGCAAGCACGAAAAACGGGCGGTCGAGCGTATGCTTCGCCCCGGCGATAGTCACCGAATATTCCTGCATAGCTTCCAGGAGTGCAGACTGCGTTTTCGGCGGCGTCCGGTTGATCTCATCGGCCAAAATGATATTGGCAAAAATCGGCCCTTTAATAAATTTGAAATTCCGGTTCTGATCCAATGTTTCCGATCCTAAAATATCAGAAGGCATCAAATCGGGAGTGAACTGAATTCTGTTGAATTTAAGATCCAGCGATGAAGCGATCGTCTGGATCAATAATGTTTTCGCCAAGCCCGGAACCCCCACCAACAAACAATGTCCCTGACAGAAAATTGCAGTGAGCAGCTTTTTTACCACTTCATCCTGCCCGATAATCACTTGTCCTATTTCACTGCGGATTTTATCATAAGCCACTTTCATGGCCTCTGCTGCTTCAACGTCCGATGAGTAATTCACAATATGGTATGGTTATCGTTTAAGGGTGCCTGCTGTCTAGTTATTCAGGAAAGCTATAATAAGGATAAAAAGTCATACATCAAACGTGGTATAGCCAAACATTATTGAGCAGGCCACGTCACATTTGCCCTTCGTGGACGAGTCCGAGCACTTTACAATCCTTGAATTCAGGTTCGATACTAATAAATACATCGCCCTGTGCCTTCTTGAACCACTCCTCAAGCGCGCTGTTGCGTTTGTTGCTCAATACGATTTGAGCCATTTTTTCATAGTCATCTTTCAAGTTGGCTGTATGCGGCTCGGATTTACTCTTATACCAAAGGATCCTCATACCACTTCTTCCGTCTTCTGTACGATAAGATATTGGCTTGCTGATATCCCCCACTTTCATGGTATCGATAGCAAAATACAAAGCGGGGTCCATAGACGCATCAAGTGTCAATTTCGCTAGGCCCGTATTACGGTCCTGAATTAGGCCGCCTGTTTCAGCAGTTTCTTTATCTTCCGAGTTATCGAGCGCAGCTTTCGCAAATTTCAGACTGTCGGTCTTGATCTCTGTACGCAGGCTATCCAATATCCGGATTGCCGAAGTCATATCGGTTCCTTTGTTATAATCAGGACGTAATAATATGTGACGTGCATGGTATTCAGCACCTCTGGTTTCCACCATTTTGATCAAGTGAAATCCGTATTGGGATTCTATGATATCGGATACTTCGCCTGGTTTAAGCGCCAAAGCGGCACCTTCAAATTCAGGTACCATCGCACCACGTTTAGCAAAACCTAAGTCCCCACCATTTTTAGCAGAACCCAAGTCTTCCGAATATATCTGAGCTAACAAAGAGAAATCTTCTCCCTTTTCAGCACGAGCTCTCAATTCATAAAGCTGCTGCTTTAATTTATCCTTTTGCTCTTTGGTTACGGTTCCAACTCTTACGATATGGCCAATCTCAACTTCGGAAGGGATATATGGTAAACTGTCTTTGGGGATGCTGTTGAAGAATTTTCTTACTTCACTTGGCGTGATTTTTACATTGCCTGATATGGTACTCTGCATTTTCATCACAATCTTCTGCTCACGAACCTGCTGACGAAGTTCTGCTTTCAAGGCATCAACACTTTTTCCGTAAGCTTCCACGATGTTTTTTTCGGAGCCAAAGCGTTGAATCATAAAACTCATTTTGGAATCGAGTTCATTGTCAACGTCTTTATCTTCAACTGTTACGGAGTCAATTTCGGCTTTTGCTAAAAGCAACTTGTTGATAATCAGAGATTCCAGGAGCTGGCATTTTTCAGGAGCGCGCTGACCCTGCGTAGCGTAAGACTGATACATTTCTTCCAGCTCAGAGCTGAGAATATAATGGTTGTCGACCCTGGCGATAATCTTGTCCAGACTCACTCCCTGCTGTCCCTGGCTATAGCTGACAAAACTGAAACCTAGCATGAGGGCAACTAGCCAGTTGGAAAGAATTGCTTTATTTATTTTCATTTTTTTTGATTGTTCCACGGTATTTATTCTTACTCCATATTCCAGCCGGATGTTGCAAGAATAGAATTCTGTGCGCTAAATTACGCTTATGGCTTTATTTTTTCTAATTCTGCAGGACTCACTTTTATAGGAAATTTGGTTTTGAGCGAGTTTGTCCACTCTTTTTCCAATTCTTTTTGATAATCATTGATCACGCTGCCTCGTGCTTCGTTGAATTTCTTGCCGCGGGGAGGTTCAATTCTCTGGATATTAACCTGCCGGCTTGTGCCGTTTTCTCCACTCAAAACCGATGTTCCAACTTGCCATTTTGCACCTTTTAGTGCAGCAGCATCCTGAGCAAAATAGCCTTCCAGAATAGTAACGGATCCTGGTTTGAATTCATTGTAAACCTTTTCAACATCCTTTTTCGACTGACTTAAATACTGGAAGCTCGCTCTTCGGTTTCTCTCCGTTTCTGCACTCGGTCTGAACGAACCATAGTCCTTTTCGATAATACGCGTTAGCGGTATATTTTTGGAAATCAGGAATTTTACGACGCTTCTGATACGGGCTGAAGAAGTATTCGGTGTTTCGCCATTAGCCTGGTATCCGGCAACTTCCACGAGGTAATCCGGATTTTTGGTCAGAATGATAAAGAGGTCTGTGAGCTGTTTTTCATATGCATTCGTGATCTCCGCCTTATTCTCATCGAATAAAATTTCCTCAGATTTCCTGGCCAGCAGATAAGGATTTACCGAGAGTGCACGGTTGATGCTGTTTATGGTCTGTGTATCCGGGGCGGTGATAACAGTGGCAAAAGCGCGTTCCGGAAATTTATAGCGATCCATATGTTGCTGATATAGTGCGAGTTGACCCGCAGAATCGATTAGCGAGCGCTCCCAAACATTCCGTTCCATTTCCTGAGAAATCAAGACCCCTTCTTTAATGTCGTTCATCACGTCCTTAAAAGCCGGGTTGCTTTCTTCCAGGTGATCGACTTCATATGCATACAAACTTTGATCTAGATAATCAGTATAATATTTTCTGAAGATGACAGCGGGTGAAGATCCTTTCGGATATGTTTGCTGGTTAGCTTTCGCGTAGTTCAAAAACGACAGCGCGTTATATGGGTGACTTTCGATGGAGAATAAATTAACTTCAGCCCAATTATCGCCCACTGGTTTCATATAATCCCATTTACCTCCTACCAGCGAGGTGTCCACCAATGGTTGTAATTTTGCCCATGCTTCGGGATACTCCACTGGTTTGAGCTTTTCCCTGAGCTGTTTGGCATGAAGCTGCTCAATGACCTTACCCCTTGAATCGGTAACCACCCTTTGACGTAATGACGGAGCCAAATTATCGTAACTCTCAATCGGTTTCTTTTCAATGAGCCTCACAATATGCCACCCATATATGGTCTTAACTGGTTTGGAATATGCACCGGGTGTGTTTAGGGCAAAAGACGCGTCCTCAATTTCGGTGACCATTTGGCCAATTCCAAAAACAGGTAGTTTACCGCCATTCCGCTTCGACTGCTGATCATCCGAATATTCCGATACCACGCTCTCCCAGATCTCTCCGTTTTGCAACTGCTCATAAGCGTTCGTGATACGATTTTTAGCAGCATCTTTCTGAGCCTGCGTAGAATTCGTATCGGCCTTGATCATGATATGTGCAATTTGAACTGTACCTCTATTTGTCCGCTTGTCGGTCACTTTAATGATATGGTAACCACTTTTAGTTCTGACAGGTTGCGATACTTTGCCGACAGGTGTAGTATATGCAGCTTTCTCAAACGGGTATAACGTCTGGAAGGCGGTGAAGTATCCCAAATTTCCTTTGTTATTTTTGGCAGAAGGATCTTTGGAAAAACGAGTCGCCAGATCTCCGAAGTCAGAGCCTTCTTCTATTCTTCCCCTCATCGCAATCGCCGCCCTGTATGCTTCCAACGTGTCAGCGGGTGATGCATATTCAGCAACAGGAATCAGAATATGGGAAGCTTTCACTTCTTGTTTCATCCGGTCATATGCCTCGCGCGACATCTTTTCGATCAAATCCTTATCCTTCACAAAGTCCTTCGCGAGCTGTTCGCGATACGAAGCAATCTCTTCTTTGTAATCAGTAGTGGTATCTTTTCCGAGTGCCTTTGCACTCAAAACCTTGAGCTTGGCGTCGGTGAATAGTGGCAAATATTCCTCAGGTGTGAGGGCCTTGCTGGAATCAGTAACATATTTGTTCTTATCGTAGTACGCTTTGAATTCGGCAGGCGAATATTTTTGTCCGCCTATCTCCACAATGTTTGCTGTTTCAACCGCAACTGGCTGTGTAGTAACCGGTTTTTTACAAGAAGAGAAAATCAGTATGAGGGAGAAAAAAAAGTAATGACGGTATTTATGCATAATTAAAATAAAAAAATCACTCGGCTTTTGTACAAGTGAAAGTCGCATCAAAGTTAGGGTCTTTCACATAAGTTAAAAAAATATAACGTGAAAGTGGTGCCATTTTATTCACTATGGGTGAAAAAGGTTTTTGCTACACATTGATGACGAGGATATTACAAATATTATCACTCACTGTGATTTCGAAATTATATCTATAATATAAGTAGATTTTGTTTTTTTATAAAGAATTAAAGATGTAGTAATAGTTTACACTTTCAATGATGTTGGGCACAATATTTATATTTAATTTTAAATGATCTCAACACAAAAAAGGAAAGCTATGGAAGACGAGGAAGGACGATATGTGATTTCCAGGATTAGCCAAATATGGAGACAGCAACGGGGTAGAGAGCTTATCTATCTGGTAGCATTGCGAAAAGATGGTATGGGATCATTGAGAAAAGTCTTATCTCAAGCTCATTTCAGTGCCATATTGTTTCAAAAAGAAATCCATGCGATATACGATTACTTCAAATGCTTTTTGACTGACAACGAGTTATCTTCAAATACGCCAGAAACTGATAACAATCAGGATCTCGCAGATCTGGAACGGTTGGTTGACCAACAGCAAATTGTAAAATTCCTGAAAAGAAAGGAAGAAGCGATTATCACCAATTATAAGGCTCTCTACAACTTTATTGATCGCGACTACGAAAGCAAACGCATGGTTAAAGAACATCTTGATCGCCTAAACGAGTTTTATGAAGTTCTTTCGAAACAAGAGAAATCGGTCGCTAACGGGGGCAAGCAGTTGATATATAGTTAAATATCTCTGTGGTCTCACCGTGGCATACCAACTATATTACTGCTCGTAGAACTCAATCGGCAAATCATCAGGATCTGAGAAGAAAGTGAAACGCTTTCCAGTGAATTCGTCAATTCTGATGGGTTCTGTAACAATTTGATTTTTAGCTAATTCGGCGATTGCTTCCTCAATATTTTCAACTTCAAAAGCTAGGTGGCGAAGTCCGCAAGCCTCAGGACGGGAAACCCGAGCCGGTGGATTTGGAAATGAGAACAGCTCAATACAATAATGGCCATTTAACGATAGATCTAATTTGTAGGACTGTCGTTCTTCCCGCAACACTTCCCTGTCGATAGTGAAGCCCAGAATGTCTGAATAGAAAGCCTTAGATTTTTCGTAATCTGAACAAATTATGGCAATATGGTGGACAGCTTTTAAAAAACTCATTGAAAAAATATTATTGGTAAGAATGCAAATGTACATTCATATTCCATTTACAACTATTTGAAGAATGGCGCAATACATAATTCCATTTCAACAGTAGATTCTTTTAGCCGAAAGGTTCACCCTAACAGCTAACTAAATCCTTATAAACAGCTTCTTCTTATACATCCACTGCAGGATCAGCCATTCGAAAAGCAATATCGCCGTGCCGCTGACAATAGTTTGGTATGCAGGGCCAAGAATCAGATCATATCCCTGGCTGATATGAATCCGGATGGATTGATCGATAAAACTGTCGATCGTATGCGCGAAGATATAGGCAGCAATTGAATTCGATCCAATGACAATTAACGGATAGAATAGCTTTTGCAAATTTCTGACATCGGCCAGGTAGTAAAAAAGTGCCAACAGGAAAAAGCACCAGCCACCGCTGAATAAAGTCCACGCCGGCGTCCAGATTCGTTTAACGATTGGATTAATACCTGTCCAGGCCAGGATCAGGGCGATCACAAAAAGAGAGACAGAAGTGATCAGGCAGGTCGTGATAAACGTACCGGATTTCGTCGATGATTTTAACCATTGTCCCGCAAAAAGACCCAATATCATCGTGCCAAGTGTCGGGATAAAGCTAAGGGTACTGTACCCGCCCCCATTAAAACGGAAGGTACTTTCCCGAGGAAACAGGTTCATGAACCATCTATCGAATGCCCAGGCAGCATTCGTGTTTTTATTCCAGTGAGCAGCAAAACCTGTCAAGTTATCTGGCAAATCGGGCGTAACGCCGGTTTCGGTCCAGTCAAAGTAACGACCGGGAAGTGGATATGTCGCGAAAAATATCCAGTATCCCACAAGTATCACAACCAGTCCAGTCCATTGAACATTTTTCTTGCTCAATCCCAACGCAAAAAGAAACGGATATCCAAGTCCGATCTGGGTCAATGTATCTTCAAATGTGAAGTTGGTTTGGTCTGCATGCATCGATCTCAGAAAAATGCCAAGCAAAATCAGAATCAGTGATCTCCGGATCGTATGAAACCACATCGTTTTTGTATCCTGCAATTTATGCGCGCGGCTGGCGATAGAATAGGGCAGTGCGACACCAACCAAAAATGAAAATGAAGGCTGAATAAGATCGTGCAGAGAGCATCCTACCCACGAAACGTGACTTTGGTGCCAATCCATGAAAGCCCAAAACGAACTGTCAGGAATAGCTTCCGCCACTTTACCGTAGCGTAATACTTCGGCCATCATCAAAAACATAACAAAGCCTCGGTAGGCGTCGATCGACGCAACACGTTTCGGAGGGGTGGTAAAATCTTTCAAGCGTACAGAATTGAGTCTATGAACAATGGGTTATGATCTAATACTTCGTAATCGTTAAAAAATACTATTTGCTGGAAAAGTAAAAACCCCGACGGATATACCGTCAGGGCTTTAATTGTTGCACTAATATTTTACGAAAATCAAAGATTCATCTTTTTCAACTCTTTCACCGCGTGGTCCGCAGCCCGAGCTGTAAAGGCCATATAAGTCAACGATGGGTTAACGCAAGAGGCGGAGGTCATAAATGCGCCATCCGTCATATATACGTTTGGTGCACCCCAGACCTGATTGTTTTTATTCAAAACGGACGTTTTAGGATCATTGCCCATACGCGCAGTCCCCATCTCGTGAATACCAATTCCCGGGTGTTTTGTCTCGTCGTTATATGGTGTAACGTTTTTCAGACCCGCAGCTTCCAGCATTTCCGCTGCGTCGTTCATCATATCCTTACGCATTTTTCTCTCGTTCTCACCATATGCCGCGTCGAACACAACTAGAGGCAATCCCCACTTGTCTTTCTTGGTTGGGTGAAGCGTAAAGCGGTTTTTCTCATCAGCGATCATCTCACCAAATCCACCCAGGTTCATTGACCAACCACCCGGTTCAGAAAGTTTGTCTTTGAAATCTGCTCCAAAACCATCCATTCCTACGCCGCGGCCCCATGAATCGCGACTTGCGCCACCCTGATATCCGAAACCACGGATATAGTCTCTTTTATCTGTACCCCAGTTACGGTAACGAGGAACATAAACTCCGTTAGCACGACGTCCGAAGTAATATTTGTCTTCATATCCTGGCATCTCACCTCTCGCTCCAACTGCCAAATGGTGATCCATAATGTTACGTCCCAGCTGATCGCTGTCATTACCTAGGCCGTTCGGAAAACGTTTTGATTTCGAGTTCATCATAATGGACGCAGAAGCAATCGCCGAAGCATTCATGAATATGACCTTCGCGTAATACTCTTTTGTTTCAAGTGTATTCTGATTGATCGTTCTTACGCCCGTTACTTTACCTAATTTGTCGTCGTAAATGACCTCAGAAACGATAGTATCCGGAATTAAAGTAAGATTTCCTGTTTTTTGAGCAGCAGGAAGCGTCGCAGCTTGAGTGCTGAAATAACCACCATATGGGCAGCCTCTCATACACATGTTTCTGAATTGACATGCTGCACGTCCCAATTCGGTTTGCTGTGCTGTTGGCTGAGTAAGGTGCGCTGCCCGTCCCATTATAACGTGACGGCCGGCAAATTTCTTCTCAATTTCACTTTTAACCTGTTTTTCAACACAGTTCATTTGCATCGGCGGCAAAAAATGACCGTCTGGAAGAACGTCTAAACCGTCACGAGCTCCACTGATACCTGCAAATTTTTCAACGTAGTCATACCACGGCGCAATGTCGTTATATCTTACCGGCCAATCGACCGCAATACCATCTTCGGCATTAGCCTCAAAATCTCTTGGGTTTAAACGATAGCTCTGGCGTCCCCACAACAACGAACGACCACCCACGTGATATGCACGAATCCAGTCGAATTTCCGGGTTTCGTCATATGGATTTTCGCTGTCATTTTCAAAAAGGTAGCGGTACTCTTCGTTAGGAGTATATCCTGTCCGCATCCCCGCCCAGTACTCTTCCTTCGCAACAGTAGTCACACGGCCACGGTGCTCGAATTCCCACGGAGCCAGCGTTGCGGTTTTGTAGTCAACTATATGCTTGATATCGCGACCACGTTCCAGCATCGCTACCTTAAGGCCTTTTTCAGTGAGTTCTTTGGCAGCCCAGCCTCCGCTTATTCCTGATCCTACCACGATCGCATCGTAAGTAGCTTGTTTTGTTGCTTTTAAATTCAGGTTCATTGTGAATAATTTTCAGTGTCTTGATAAATAGAAATACCAATGAGAAACCAAGCCGGGGCATGATTCGTCGGGATTACATCGCCCAGGCCTTCTGTCCTGGTTTCAGGTCGATACATCCATCGTATCTTCCCGGAACGGCTACATAATCAAGTGCTTGTGTAGCACCTGCCTCAGACGTAAAGTATCCCAACAGGGTAAGTTCTTTCATCAGTCGGAAGAATGGCACACCTGCGTCGGTATATTCTTTTCCAGCTTCCGTGTATTTCTTTTTCTCTGCTCCAGCCTTTTCCATTTCTGCTTTGGCGGAGGCTTCCAATTCTTTCAAAATTTTAGTTTGCTCCTCAGGTTTTGCTTTTAAGAAATCCTTCTTCTCTAGCTCAACCAAGCCTGCATTAAAACTCTCTTGATCCTTAGCTGCATAACAGTCTTTCAGCATCAATTCGACAAAGTCCCCAACCTTGGCATCTTTTGCGCCCGGTGTGGTAGTTTTAGGAATAATTATTTCTGCTACTTCTGAAACTAAACTCTTTCTTTCCGGCGTGAACGGGAAAGTCATTGTTGATGATGATTCACTTGCAGATTTACATCCTTCCAAAAAAGCTATCATTGTCGGTGCGGAAAGTGCCCCTCCCATGATTAGCGCCACCCGGCCCAGTGCATCGCGTCTTTTCATTGTATATTATTAAAACAGTTTAACAATCAATAATGTAATAATTAATGTGATAAGTGCAATTTTTGATTAATCAGGCTAATTTAAAAAATAATCCGTTTGGTGAATTCTTAGAATGATTCTATATAAGTTTTTCGGTAGTAACTATCTTGATTATCAGTGAGGTATATTAATTAAAATCACATTAATGTTTGATAAGAATACCAGAGGTTACTTACAATTTTTTCAGATGACCATTAGATTGCACCCGCGTATATCGGAATTATCAAAGCGCCCCATTACCGAAAACGTATTTTCTTCTTCCCCAAACCGGCCCAAATCCTGGGTTTCGATAAAAGAACAGGTGTCGAGATTGGCAAGGTCAATCACATTAATCCCGCCGGTTTTCTTTTGATAAATACTTTGCTCTGAGACAGCAAAGGGATCGTAGATATCCCGAAGCAATATGCGCATGGTAAATCCCGGAGAGAATATTCCGTCACCAGATGAATATCCCTGGGAGAGGAGCTCGGTCATGCCATATTCTGAATGGATTTTGGAAACGAAAAAGCTCTTGGTAAGTACATCATGAACTTCTTCTCGGAGCATTTCCCGTCTTCGTCCTTTCATTCCTCCTGTATCCATAACCGTCAATTGCGGCATATCTTTGAACAGATTCAAGTCCTGATCCTCGGCCAGGTCCAGCAATGCGAAAGTTACCCCGAGAAGTAAAATTTGCTTTCCATCCGGGTTTTTCTTGAGGTAAGATAGTCTTTGCAGTAGATCAGAAACATTGTGGAGGTAGAAGCCGGAATATTCGGAGTCACTCAACTGAATAAAATGTTTCATCATATATACGAGCGAGGAGTTATTTCGTTCAAGATACGAAGGTAGCAGCGCCAGCACATGGAAGTTTTTGAGAGGCCCATAGTGCTCCTCAAAAATTCGTTTAGATACAGCTTCGTAGAGGAGATGATCATGCAGCAAATGACGACTTGTATTGACTCCGGTGGTGCCGCTACTTTCAAATACAGCCGTTGGCTCCGGTGGTTGCCCGGTAGTGATGCGTTGACTTTTAAAAAATTGAATTGGAAGAAACGGTATATCTTTCAATTCGTTAACCTTGCTGGTGTCAATCCTGAGGTTGGATATATATTCTTTATAAACAGGATTTTCCGCAGCCTGAAACCTGAAAATGTCCAGCGCAAGGGTATTGAAGTTCTGCGGTTGAAGATCAAGTATCCGCTGTTTGAGCGCAAGTCTTGTTTTAGAAGTGTTTTTGTTGCTAGATTGTTCCAATACCGTTACTTTCGTATGACTTTGGCAAAGGTATGTCGGGTTGGTGAAAAATGCGAGACAATCGCTAATATGAAAGAAGGATTAGTAAATGCGGCAAGTCGATTCCAAAAATTAAATACAGGAAACTAGTCAGGAAAAATAACTACATAAATTTTATGTTTAAAAAATTAAATATCGCTTTGTTTCTATTGAGCGCAGTTGCGTTGACCAACTGTGTAGACATTCCGGATTACAGTGATACACCTGAAATTGATTATAACGGAATTGATCAAAATACCGAAGTTGATGAAACAACTGGTAAGAAGATCCGTGAAAATGTGATCATTACAGTCAATTTCAGGGACGGGGATGGGGATTTGGGAGAGGAAATTGATCAGAGAGATACGCTGAAATATGGAGAGTGGGGGAGTTACGAACTAACGACGGCCAGAAAGAATAAAGATGGGAGTTGGTCTGAATCAATTTTGGCAGAGGATAAATACAAGTGGATACCTGTTCTCAAGCCAGATGGAAATCCGGGGCCGATCAATGGAAAACTTGATTTAAACACGAGCTTTTTATATGGTAATTCTTCCGTGCCTGTCACTGTGAAATTCAAGGTGCGTATCAGAGACCGTGCGTTAAGAGTTAGCAATATGATCGAAACGGATACGATATCGGTTCCAAGTTATCAATAGTTAATATTGATGGTGAAAAGGCCTTGTCTAACTGTTTGGTGCAGTTTGGACAAGGCCTTTTTTTGATATACGCTGATTAGGCAGATCGTTCAGATTTCTCAACTTCTACTTCCACCGAAACCCTCCGGTTTGCCTTTTTCTTTGTGCTCACATCATATAAGTCCGTGCGACGGTCTTTCATGACTTGAACCGAACCGTGTTCGTGCAATTCTTTTAGTTGAAACAAATCGACATCAACTATGAGCAGCATTTCCGTATTTGGCGTTGCTTCTGACTTTACTGTATTCGTCGGAAACTGAAAATCAGACGGCGTAAAAACTGCTGATTGGGCGTAGTGTATATCCATGTTTTCAACACGAGGCAGATTGCCAACACATCCGGATATGGCAACATAACACTCATTTTCAATGGCACGGGCCATTGCGCAGTTTCTTACGCGCATGTATCCGTTCTGAGTATCTGTAAGGAACGGCACAAAAAGGATATCCATGCCTTGTTTGCCTAATATCCGGCTTAATTCAGGAAATTCGACATCGTAACATATCACCAAACCTATTTTACCACAATCGGTGTCAAACACACGGATTTCATCTCCGCCTACCATCCCGTAATGGCGCACCTCATTTGGTGTAATGTGTATTTTCCGATATTCTTCACTTGATCCATCTCGGCGATATAGATAGGCGGCGTTGTAAAGCCTTTCGTCTTCCACTAACGGCATACTTCCACCGATAATATTTACATTGTAAGAGATAGCGAATTCCTGCAATTTCTGTCTTACCTGATCGGTATATGCAGCCAGCTCACGAATGGCCTGAGGCTCTGGCAAATGGTTGAATTCCGCCAATAACGGCATATTGAAGAATTCGGGGAAAAGGATGAAGTCCGATTTGTATGAGCTCACCGAGTCTACAAAGAATTCTACCTGATCAAAAAAGTCCTGCAGGTCGGTAAACAGCCTCATTTGCCATTGCACCACGCCGATCCGAATAATGGAATCGGAAGGATTAGTGCGCTTTTTCCCCGACTGAAAATAAATATTATTCCACTCCAGAAGCGTTGCGTAATCTTTGGATTCTGTATCTCCGGGAAGATAATTCTTTAAGACCTTTCTAACGTGAAAATCATTGGCGAGTTGGAAGGAGAGTGTCGGGTCAAACAGCTCCCTTTTTCTGACTTTTTCAATATACTGTTTTGGTGAAAGCTCGTTGGCATGCAGGTTATAATTCGGAATTCGGCCGCCTGCGACGATACTCCTTAGATTGAGTCGTTCACAAAGTTCTTTTCTGGCATCATAAAGCCGTCTTCCCAACCGCATATCTCTGAACGCCGGATCGACAAAAACTTCAATCCCATAAAGTACGTCGCCTTTTGGGTTATGTGTTTTAAAGGAATATTGTCCAGTTACTTCGGCATATGTATGCTCATCACCAAATTTCTCATATAAAATGATAATGGACAAAGCAACCGCGGCCACTTTACCGTCTATTTCTACGCAAAGCTGTCCTTCTGGAAAGATATTAAGTAGTGTATCAATTTTATTTTTTCTCCAATATTCCCCGCCGATTCCCTGATAGGCTTCAATCATGGCTGCTTTCAGATCCGGATAATCGTCTTCGTGAAGTTCTCTAGTTATTATTTTCATTTTTGTTAGCTGTCAGCTTTTAGCTTTTAGTGTTTAAAGTTGGGTGAAAAAGGTGAATCTGCTTAAGGGTGTCATGGCTGATATCAACGCTTTCACGCTTAGCCCTTCGCTAAATCGACCTCCTGCTCTGTGGCATTCAATATGATACGGAAGGTGGTTCCTTTGCCTACTTCTGAGCTTTTGACAAATAGTTTTCCGGCGTGGTAAGTGTCGATAATTCTTTTAGCCAGTGTCAGACCCAGCCCCCAGCCTCGTTTTTTGGTACTATATCCAGGATTAAATATTTTGCTAGACGTGGCTTTCGTCATCCCTTTGCCATTATCGCTGATATCGATTCGGATTTCTTTTGAAAAAGGTGGTGATTGCAATATAACATTGATCTCACCTACACCTGCCATCGCATCGACAGCGTTTTTGCAGATGTTTTCGATCACCCATTCAAACAGGTTTTTGTTCAGTTTTACGGTTTGCCCTTCTTTTAACTCATTGTAAACGTGGAATTTAACTTTTGAAGATACTCGTTTCTCGAGATAGGATATGAAGTTAGTAACGATATCGGCCAGCACTTCCTCTTTCATACTCGGAACAGATCCGATGTTGGAAAAACGGGTTGTAATCATCTCCAGCCGTATCACATCCTTTTCAATTTCGACTGCTATGGATGGATCAATAGAAGGTTCTGTTCTGAAATATTCCACCCAGGCCATCAGAGATGACAATGGTGTTCCCAATTGGTGCGCAGTTTCTTTGGCTAAACCTACCCAAACCCGGTTTTGCTCTGCTTTTCTGGCTGAACTGAACGCCAGATAAGCGAGATATCCAATAAAGAGCATAACCACCAGTGATATAAAAGGGTACAGACGTAGCTGCGTAAGCAGAAATGAATTGCTATAATAAATGTATCCTGTACCAAGTCCTGCAATTTCAACCGGTATACCCTTATGTTCCTCCTTCATTTCTGCGAGGTAGCGATTTACAATATCTTCCTGTTCTTTTCGCGAGACGTTTTTTTCAAATGGGATATTACGTATCACCTGAGGAAATCCATTTTGATTAACATATATCGCAGGAATCTGGACAGCATCCTGAATTACCTCCATTACTACATTAAAGTTTTCGTCAGTAGGGCTGTTAATTGCATATCTGAGCCCCTCCGCAAAAAGTTTAACTTCCCGTACCTCTCTCTCTTCCAGTCTGTCGACCAGATAGTTAGTGTAAAAAAGTGATCCAATACTTAAAACCAGCAAGATGACGGCGATGAAATACTTAAACAGATTTTTTTGTTCATAGGTATCCATAAAGGATCGCCTTAACTTCTGGCTGTTCAGGATTGCCGTTGGATGCAGGCGAAAGTTGGGTTTCTTTTTTTGTGTTTCGTTAAACATCCGGGTGAGTGCTCTCGTTATTTGGTTCTACTATACAAATAACGCAAATTATTTAGGGTTAGTGGACTCGGCGTTTATAAGGCGATTTATTTTCATGAGCCTTAAGCTGAAAAAAGGACCTTTTCATATTCCCTTCCCATGAAATTACTATGAATAAAATGGGTTAAAAGTATGAATATTGTCATGTTTTGAAATGACCTAATACAAAACCTGGAGCATTTTATTTATATGGCTTCTAAATAAGCAGGAACCACTTAAATGGCATTCTTTATCTGAATATTGTGCCGTATTTTTGTCCATCGAATAGAAAATAGTGATGTATAATCATTTTAAATCAATAAGTTTATCGCACAAGAAAGCCCCTTTGTATGTGAGGGAGCAGTTGGCATTGAGTGAGGGTGGTGCGAAGAACCTGATGCTCAAATTAAAGGACTTTTTCGAGATCACGGATGTTCTCGCTGTCTCTACGTGCAACAGAACAGAGATTTACTATTCTGCGAGTGAGGATCTTAACGAGGAAATACTAAAACTTTTACTGGTCGAAAAAGGCATATCTGATATCAAAGGTTTCAAAGAATATTTTGAAATGTTTGATACAGGGAATGAAGCTGTGAAGCACCTTTTTGAAGTGGCTACCGGGCTGCACTCGCAAGTTGTGGGTGATATGCAGATTCCAAATCAGATCAAACATGCCTACCAATGGTCGGCGGACTTGAATATGGCTGGTCCGTTTCTCCACAGATTGCTCCATACAATTTTCTTCGCCAATAAAAGAGTAGCTCAGGAGACGTTCTTCAGAGACGGTGCAGCGTCAGTTTCTTATGCCGCAGTAGAGTTATTGGAAAGCTTGATGCCGAATCCCAAAATTTTGGTGGTTGGCTTAGGCGAGATCGGAACAGATGTGTGCCGGAATCTTTCCGAAAGGGAAAATGCAGATGTAACACTTATCAACAGGACCAGAAGTCGCTCGGAAAAACTTTCTGACGAACTTGGGTTCAGAGTGGCAGATATTGAGAGTTTGGAAGAAGAAATTTCAAAGGCAGATATCATCATATCCTCCGTTGCTAGGGAGATCCCATTTTTTACAAAAGAAATGATGGTTCGTCTTCGTGGCATGTCCTTCAAATATTTTATTGATTTATCAGTTCCTCGCAGCGTTTCTCCCGAAGTGGAAGAAATTCCGGGTGTAATGCTATATACCATCGACTCAATTCGTTCCCGAGCAGATGAAGCACTGAATAAGAGAATGGATTCCATCCCTCATGTGAAGGAGATCATCGAGGAGTCGGTCAATGAGTTTAACGATTGGTCTAAGGAAATGATCGTTTCGCCAACCATTCAGAAATTGAAAGGGGCTTTGGAGCAAATCCGTAGGGAAGAGCTGGGGAGATTTACTAAAAGTCTTTCAGAAACAGAATTGGAGAAGGTTGACCGTATTACGGCCAGCATGATGCAAAAAATACTTAAACTCCCGGTACTGCAGCTTAAAGCCGCTTGTAAACGAGGAGAGGCAGAGACTTTGATCGACGTATTAAACGACCTTTTTAATCTGGAGAAACAGCCGGAAAATCATTAATATTTACTATGGCGTATATGGCCCGGCAGGATTGAATTTCTACCGGGCTTCTTTATGGAATAATACGACGAAAAGAGCGACAAGATCCATTCTCGTCGCTCTATGAATTACCTTACCCTCCACAAATTCTTATATAACTTCATGGCATTTTGCTCAGGATTCGATTCCCGGATTTCAAAAAGCCAAATTTTTCTTAGTTCTTATCCCCACCATATTGCTAATAGTCTATAAAGCTTTTTGGATCTTCACTATACCTGTAGTAACTACAATACTACATTAAATATTTTCATGGTCAATTTTATTCGACTCTGGAATTATTCATTCTCGACATATATACGTTGAATATAATTTTTTAGATTACACAAAGTCATATTTTTTTTATTTTTTTTCGTGAAATTGTGAAAATATATGCTGAGTCAAATCTAACTCGTTATCATTCAGTGAGTTAAAATTCAAATTTTTTTCGAAATATTTTGAGAGTATTTCGAAATACTTTAAGTTATCTACAAAGTAGCTTTGAGTTACACCTTAAACTTATTGGAGAAAGGGAAGTGTTTGACTAATCTACCCCTCCCAATAACCAATCATTTTATCAAGGTTTAGGCTGCGTGCGGATGCATTGAAAATCTCATAATAAACCCCTTGTTTTTGGTAAAGCTGCATATGGGTACCGTGCTCTGCTACCATTCCTTTTGTCAGAACATATATTTCATCCGAATCCAATATCTGAGATAGGCTGTGGGATATGATCACAACCGTGCGATTCTCTTTAATGGCGTCCAGGCTGTTTTTGATTTGTTCAGTAGCAATTGCATCAAGACTGGCGGTCGGTTCGTCCAGAAAAATAATGGGCGGATTTTTCAGGAATAAACGGGCAATCGCAATGCGTTGCTGTTGCCCTCCGGAAAGTAGTTGAGCGTCTGCATCATATCCCTGTGGCATCTCCATGATCTGGTCGTGGAGATATGCCTTTCTAGCGGCTTCAATAATCTGCGAATCGTCTGCGTCCATTTGACCATATCTGATATTTTCAGAAATAGATCCCTTGAAAATGTGATTTTTTTGAAGTACCATCCCGATTTGAGCGCGCAGAGCATGCAAATCATATTCTGATACCGGCCGGCCATCCAAAAGAAGCTCACCGGATCCGGGCGGATATAGTCCTACCAGGATATTGATCAATGTACTTTTTCCGGCTCCCGACAATCCGACCAGCGCAGTGGTAGTGCCTGCCTTGATATCCATATTGATATGCTGAAGAGCCTTTGTGCCGTTAGGATATGTAAATGAAACATTGGTCAGCCGGAAGTTTCCGCGAATAGCAACGGGGGCATATGTACCACCTTTTTCAACTGCATCGTCCGCATCCAGGATATCGAAAAAACCTTCCGAATAGGTTAGCGCATCATTCATTTCGTCATATATCCGATGTAATTGCCGGATAGGAGCAGAAACGTTATTGAAAAGAAGGATGTGAAACATAATCGCACCAATTGACATTTGCTTATCCAAAACCAGATATGCAGTCAGGATTATAATGAAAACGACACCAATCTGTTCAATAAAACTCTTGATACCGTCATATCTGAAATTGGTTCGTCGCGTGGTGAGCTGCGATTCCATCAGTTCCATCTGGAGTTGATATTGTTTCCGGCCTTCGAATTTTTCCCTGACAAAGGATTTGATAACAATGATCGACTCGATGAGGTTGATCAGGCCATTACTTTTGTTTTCACGTTGCCTTTTCAGCATTCTTCTTACACCCTGCAACTTGCCTGCCTGACGAAAGCTCACCCAGAAATAGATTGGAAGGATTGCCAGCGCTATCGAACCCACATACACATTCGCCGAAAACATAATGGCAAGCGCGAATATGGCGTTAGCAAAAAGCGGAAGGATATCAATAAAAAAGTTCTGGATCAGTTTGGTCAAACTTTCTACCCCTCGGTCAATTCGGGATTGAAGTTTTCCTTTTTGATTTTCATTGTCGTTGAAAAACGTCAGATTATATGAAAGAATAAGGCTAATGGCTTCCTGAGCGAGATCACTGGAAACTTTGATTCGTATTTTTTCGCCGAAATAACGTTGACCAAAAACGATAAATGAGTTGACAATTTCTTTTGCAAAAAGGATGAGGGAAATGCGAAGCAGTAATTTCTCTCCCTGAACAATATCCCACTTTTTGTCCAGCATTTCCTGAACAGTATCAACCGTATAACGAAGTACCCACGGATTAACCTGCGCCGTTACGGCTCCAAGGAGTGTAAGTAAAAGAGCAAAAAGGATCTGTTTGTAATATGGCCTCACGTAAGGAAGCAAACGCTGAAATATTTCCCATATGCTCATAATTGACTCACTTTCAATATGGTGTATGCTTTCAATGTAAGGCCAATGCCCAGAATATCTCAAAGAAACAAAGTTTAGGTGCTGGTTTTCTTTCGCCGTTAACCTTTAGCCCTTCATCCCTTTCCTCTCTTTTTCCTTTTATTTCTTCCCCGACCGCTTAATCGGTCTGCCATACTTATGCATTTTCTCTTCGGTGTAATTTCTCCGGACATTAACCTTCTGATTTTTAGCCTTCTTTTCATGAAACGCAGGACCGACGTCTTCCGGTTTAGGTCGCTTTGGCTCAATAACTTTCATGAAAATCTTAGGCTCTTCATCAGGGGTCAGGATTTCAGATATCTTGAGGTTTTCAGGGAGATCGAAGATCGGGATTTGATATTGCATCAACTCTTCGATGCTGTCCTGAAATTCTTTTTCCTTTTCCGTAATAAACGAAATAGCAATCCCTTTTTGATCTGCCCGACCAGTACGACCAATACGGTGGATATAGTTTTCAGGCGTTTCCGGTATATCAAAATTGATCACGTGAGATACGCCAGCAATATCCAGTCCACGGGCAATAATATCCGTCGCGATCAATAGTTTGAAAGTGCCATCCTGAAACTGGCGTACGGCTGCGAAACGATTGTTTTGTTCTTTATTGGAGTGGATTATGCCAATCTGATTCAGATATCCCAGTTCAAGTTGATCGTATAATTGATCGGCCATTTTTTTGGTAGACACAAAGACCAATACCTTGGTCATATCCGGATTCTCATCAAATAGCAGATCGAGCAAATTGATCTTTGTATAGAAATTTGGGACATTGTATCCACGTTGCTCAATATTATCGAGCGGAGTTCCCACAGGAGCCGCTTCTACCCTTACCGGATCGTTGAAGTAGTTTTTCATCAGGTTTTCAACGTCCTGCGTAATAGTGGCGGAAAAAAGCAAATTCTGCCGTCTTTGAGGAATGAGATCGAGGATATTAGTAAGCTGGGCACGAAAACCTAGATTTAGCATTTCGTCGACTTCATCAATGATCAGTTTTTTCACGGCCTTCACTTTCAAAGAGCCGTTCATGATCAGATCGACCAACCGACCAGGCGTGGCGACGATGATATCTGCACCGCCTTTAAGCTCCGCCATTTGTACTTTAATATTACCTCCGCCGTAAACTCCAACAACCTGTAACGTCATGTAGGTCGTCAGTTTTTTAACTTCCTCCATGATCTGCACCACCAATTCCCTTGTTGGCAAAACGATGAGCATTTGTGGCAACCGATCTTTTGAAAATTGCATTTGACGCAATGACGGCAGTAAATAGGCAAAAGTTTTTCCTGTTCCCGTTTGCGCAATACCACATACATCCTTCCCCGACATGACCAGAGAAAATACTCGTTCCTGAATGGTTGTAGGTACTGAAAGGCCAAGATCTTCAAGCGCATTGAGTAGCGGCCGGGAGAGGTTTAAATCTTCAAAAGTCATTATATTCATATTAAGCTGACCGCAAAGGTACGCTTTTAGAAAATAACATTCATTTTCACGTCGTCATGCCAGTGTTTAAACTATTCGGAAGTTAAGAAAAGCTGGGACTTAACTAGTCTATATTACTTGATGGCTTAAAAAATATGCTTAAAATCCAAGCTCCTGATAAGAAATAAGTATCACAGCTACAATCGCCAAGAATAGCCCGAAGCGGTTGATGGTACTAATTTTTTCGTTAAAAATCAGATATGCGGCAAGTGAGGAGGCCAGCATCGTCAGTATATTGAAAATCGGAAAGACATAGGCTGCGCTGTTTCCAAAGGATGCCAAGGCCTTGAGTAAAAAATAAAGAGATAGGAAATTTGGTACTCCAAGTATGAGTCCCCCGATGACGCTTCTCATTTCCACCTTTTCATTTTTAGTTATCCTGCGGAAAATCAGAATTGTGGTACCGCTCAGAATCGCTCCGATACAGGCCACAATCATGAAGACCGTACTTTGATCCGGAGTGTAATACTTGGATGTAAGGTAGTTGATCAGGGTGTTATTTGAACCGCTGGCCAGGAATGTCAAAACTGGAAAAATCCACAAAGCACCAGATATCTTGCCCACTCCGGCTTCGATTTTTTTGTCTTTTTTCTGAATGGAACCCAAAGCCAGGGCTGCCAGCGCGAGGAAAAGCCCCAGGTAATTAAGAACTGTAAAATCTTTATTGTTATTCTGAAAAATGAAAAGCCCAAAAACGACCGGGATGACAAGCGACATATTTGCGGCGAGCGAGGACGCCGAAACACTTACTTTTTGAGCCGTCAAGCCGATCAGCAGGAAGGCGACAACGAATATTATTCCTAACGACAGCGTGAGAATGGATCCGGAGGATGTCCAATCTAATTTTATAAATGGTTGTAAATCAGGATATAAAGCCACACCTGTGGCGACGCATGCATAATAATTAAATACAATGCCGTGAAAAGAGTTGACGCCGTATTTCGGAAAAGAGGGTATGATGAGATATAACGCGACAGTAAACAATACAGCCAGCAGGAAGTAGATCATCGTTGCGCGATTGGAAGTTCGGATACAACTTTGTCAATAACTTCGGGATAGTGCTGATGTTCAAGAATTTGCACTTTATGGGCGATGTCTTCCGGCGTGTCGCTGACTTCTATGTCACAAGTAGCCTGGAATATCACGTTTCCCTCGTCATAATGTTCATTCACAAAATGGATAGTGATACCGGATTTAGAATCGCCATCAGAAAAAACCGCCTCATGGACAAAATGCCCATACATGCCTTTCCCTCCGTGTTTCGGAAGAAGGGCAGGGTGGATATTTACCATTCGGTTATTGAAATCAGTGACCAAAAATTCAGGAATTAGCATCATGAAACCGGCAAGAACGATAAAATCAATGTGCTGATTTTGAAGTAATTCTGCTATTTTTTTGGTTTCGTAAAAGCTCTTCCTATCAAAGACTACGACCGGAATTGCAAATTTTCTGGCACGCCTAATTACGCCCGCTTCCGGATTATTGGTCAGAATCAAAGAAATTTCGATATCCTTTCTGTCTTTGAAATATTCACAAATCTTTTCTGCGTTGGACCCCGATCCTGAGGCGAAAATGGCAATACGTTTCATGTAAAATTAATGAGTGACTTAGCGAATGATAGATTGGTGAATATTGCCTATGCTATTTCTTGAATTCGCTTATTCAGTTTTTGATTTTCTACTTTTAATCATTCAATAGGCATCGCAAAAATATACAAAGAAATCGTCATTCGATGGGAGGGGGGCTGTGAGCTATTAGCTATTAGCTTTTAGATGTTAGCTATTAGCTCTTAGTCGTTAGTTACTGGCTCTGAATATCAGTACGTTACCCCGATGTTGAGTTTTTGAGCGATAAATGCAAATCTCTTAGAATATTTTGGTTAGTTGGGTGGTGCCCATGAGTTTGCCTTTGCGGTAGGTTTCGGTTTTGATATCCCAGATCACGCCCGGGGCGCGATAGGATACGCTTTGCATTTCCATTTTCATTCCAAAACCCATCTTGGTCTCCATATTGATGTCCGAATTGATTTTGAAGGCATCAAATGTTCCGGCTGGAACTGTAATGTTTTCCTTCTTTTCCACTTTTCGATTTACAATATTCATCGTGAAAGTAATCGTCATCGGTCCGGAAACTCCTACGCCCTCCAATGCAGCGTCTTTTAATTGCTCACCTACAGTCATATTGTTCGGTAGCTCAATATCCTTCGACGTGAATTTCATCTGGGAATCCTTGAACGACTTCAGTTGTTCCTCGCTGATCAGTGAACGGGCGTCCATGATGAGGGTATTGCCGGTACACTTCATGGCATATGAATTTTTGGCCTCAGATTTACCTTTGGTATTGAACATCTCAAACGCAATGGTGAAAACAGTACTTTCGGATTCTGACTTAACATCAGTTATTTTGTATGTCATAGAACCGGTTAACTTCCCTTTCCCGTCGAAACTGTTCATTTCAAATCCGCTTCCGGCCTTAAGCGTCAGGCCGGCGCAATCCTGCCCAAATGATATGGCGGCAGCAAAAAGAACAATGATAAATGTGCTTAGTAAATTCTTTAACATAGTCGTGAGCTATTAAAGTGAATGGAAAGTTTAAATATAATTCTTTACGGGTGGGAATAAGCGAATCTGCTAGTCAACTTAGTAAATGGTTTGCAGGCTTACGTCGGTCGGCTATCAAACCAAATACTAGTCGGGTAGCTGCCTATTGCTGATACCCGACCGCCGACAGCAAAATTTATATCAGGCAGCGAGCATAGTAAGGAGCCCTAGCAGCATGATGATTTTACTGATACTGCTGACATTCTTGAATTCCCTTTTGGTGTCTGCAAGTGATAATCTGTAACTAAGCCAAAGGATTGGAATGAGCAGAAGCACAAAAAGAATCAGCAACAGGCGGTTGTCCAACGCACTTGCAAGGATAAACAATACTGCGATAAACGTGCAAATGACGAAATAAAGAAAGTTTTTGGTGCGTCGAACTCCCCAGATAATAGGCAGGGTGCGGCAGCCATGGGCTTCGTCGCCGCGGATGTCTTCCATATCTTTCACAATTTCGCGTATTAGCGAAATAAAGAATGAGAAGATGGCATATATAATTACCAAATGCCGATTGGCAGGGTAATGTACCGAGAGAATAAACAGCGATAACGCGGTCAGAACCGACACAATGAAATTGCCAATAAATGGTAGTCTTTTAAATCGTTCGGAATAAAACCATAGCAGCGTAATCGAAAAAACATTAATAAGGAATATATAGGGGCTGATCAATAAACCCAGCAATGCTCCAACCACATTAAAAACCTGATGCGCACCCATTGCCCACCGGCGTTTCAGATATCGGCCAACCACCACCTTCTCCGGCTTGTTGACAATATCGATTTTAATATCAAAATAGTCGTTAATGATATACCCTGCGGCGGCAATAAAGACGGTGGAAAGTGAAAGAAAAAACATATCCGGATCGGCAATGATCTTCTTCCACTCGTGGCGTGGGCCAATCAGTAAAATTCGCGTAAGATATTGAGTGATCGCCACAATAACGAGGTTCGTTATCCGTACGAGGCGTACGCTTCCGGCTACAAAATCCCATATAGTTAATTTTGATCGCGCAGACACATTCATTCAGGTTGTGGGGCTAATAGTCTCAGGTTTGAACATTAAAGTTATTTAACTTTCACTTATAAATCGAATTTTGTTAAGTTTCTCTCGCTTTTGGGATTTAAAAACACGGATTTGTGTTATCCTTCGACAGCGTTTGGCCATGAGCCAAAACCCTAATTAAATATCAGTCAACCACAACTTAGTTTATGAAAATAGGAATTGTATGCTATCCAACCTTCGGAGGAAGCGGCGTGGTAGCTACCGAACTTGGTAAGGCGTTGGCAATGGCCGGTCACCAGGTTCATTTTATTACTTATTCTCAACCTCAACGGCTTGATTTTTTTAACGAAAACCTATACTACCACGAAGTAAATATTCCGGTATATCCGCTCTTTCAACATCCGCCATATGAGTCCGCGCTATCCAGCGAAATGGTTCATGTAGTAAGCAATGCCGGTCTTGATTTGTTGCATGTGCATTATGCAATTCCTCATGCTTCGTCGGCATATTTGGCGAAACAAATTCTCGCCGCGAACGGAATCCATATCCCGGTTATTACCACGCTTCACGGGACCGACATTACATTGGTTGGAAAAGACTCTTCATATGAGCCTGTTGTAACATTCAGTATCAATCAGTCAGATGGCGTCACGACCGTTTCTGAATCTTTGAAAAAAGATACATATGAGCACTTCAAGGTTACTAAGGATATCGAAGTGATCCCCAATTTTATCGACCTGAGCAGATTCAATCGTCAGAAAAAGGACCACTTCAAGTTGGCTATTTGTCCGAACGATGAGAAACTGATTGTTCATACTTCCAATTTCAGGAAGGTGAAAAGGATTGATGATGTCATCATGATTTTTGAAAAGCTCCGTAAGCTGTTACCTAGTAAATTGCTGCTGGTAGGCGATGGCCCGGAACGTGCAAGAATCGAAAGACTATGCCGCGATCTTGATCTGAACGCAGATGTGCGCTTCCTGGGGAAACTGGATGCGATTGAAGAGGTATTGTCAGTGGCAGATTTGTTCCTGATGCCTTCTGAATCAGAAAGTTTTGGACTGGCAGCTTTGGAAGCCCTGGCATGCGAAGTGCCAATTATTACCACCAACGTAGGCGGTCTCCCCGAATTAAATGTTCACGGATATTGCGGTTTTATGAGCAACGTTGGTGATGTGGATGATATGGTTAAGAACGCAGCTATATTGCTGGATGATAATAATTTACCTCAATTCAAAATCAATGCATTGGCCCGTGCCAAGGAGTTTGACGTGGTGAAAATATTGCCAATGTATGAAGCTTTCTACGAAAAAGTTCTGGAAAACTCCAAGGCACTGGTTTAGTCAGGAAGCCGTTAGTTGAGTGGGTCAGGTATTGTCAGGGAAAGGTCATGTTGTTGTTCCTTGTCAAATCAGAAAACGTGGAGAATGCCTTTTGTCATTGATTGAAGCCGTTTCAAAGGATTATCATTCGTCCTTAAGGTTTTGTTTCGGTAATTATGCTAGAAGTACTAAATTTACGTTATTGATAACGATAATAAACTCGTGAAACATGAAGCTTGTATTTAATATTCTTCTCATATTTTTCCTACTCATTACCTTTGTTCCCGTTTTCAGACGTTTTGTTTTCCACTTGCTAGTGGGTCGTCAGTTGGTAAAAGAGCAAAAAAGACAATATAGAGCAGCGGAAAGCAAATCGCGATCTGAAGGAGTAAAAGTAGACGTCGTTCCGCCCGATGTAAATCAATCACGTTTCAGAGGTGGCGAATATGTAGATTATGAAGAGGTGAAATAATTAACCTCAGGATTGATAAAATAGAAAGGCCCGGATATGTCCGGGCTTTTCTATTTACTGGCAGTCCGTCCAAACATGGGGAAAAACCAATTGAAGGTTGTCGAAATCTTTATGACTGAACCTTCGATTTGACGAAAGTTGCCGTAAAAGTACTTCCCGCCCCCAGTTCGCTTTGGAGTGTTAACGTTCCGCCCTGTGCTTCTATGAATTCCTTACTGATGGCAAGACCCAAACCCGTTCCTTCACGGGAAGTGCCCGGGATTCGGAAATACCGGTCAAATACTTTTTGCTGATATTCCGGTGAAATCCCGGAACCAGTATCTTTAATTGATACTTTCACAACATCAGTATCTTCTTGCACGTGAACATATATATGCGAGTGGTCATAAGAATACCGGATCGC
This sequence comes from Dyadobacter sp. HNCC25DJ184, assembly GCF_056895215.1. Classification (NCBI taxonomy): domain Bacteria; kingdom Pseudomonadati; phylum Bacteroidota; class Cytophagia; order Cytophagales; family Spirosomataceae; genus Dyadobacter; species Dyadobacter sp. HNCC25DJ184. The sequence continues at coordinate 211,188 of NZ_JBXHAQ010000001.1, forward strand.
GTTGGATATCAGATTGGTAATTGCCCATGTACTTTTGTCAGGATCGGCCATCACTCGCAGGGTATCCGGAAGTGTGTCCAGTTTAAAGGTTATTTTCTTTGCTTCGGCAGCGATCTCGTTTGCTTTTACAGCATAGGAAATAATTTCTGATAAAGGGGAATTGTCGATATTTAATTGGATATGACCGCTTTCAACCTGGGTAATATTCAAAAGGGCGCCAGTAATTTTCAGAATCCGGTTTGCATCATCCTTTATACTTTCCAGCAATCCGGACTGATCGCTGTTGAGGCTGCCTATCTTGTCATTTTTCAATAAATCCAAACTCATTTTGATGGAAGCTACGGGTGTCTTCAGCTCATGGGATACGGATGCAATGAAATTGGTTTTGGCAAAATCCAGTTCTTTATATGGCGTGATATTGCGTAAAACAATAACATCTCCAATGGATCTGCTTGTCGTTTCTCCCGGCGGGACGATTGAAATGTTTAGATTGTTTTTCTCGAAGTAACTTTCTTTCCCGTCCGAATATATCTGAATGGGTGTTTTGTCGGCCGCCTTTTCATCCAAAACATTTTCCATAAATAGCAACCGCAACAAGTCGCTTCGCAAAGCCACTTCATATGCATTTTTGCCAATAAGTTGATTGGGAGAGAGCGCTGTTATTTTCAGGAATTGCTCATTTGCGAAAATGACTTTTTTATGTTCGTCCAGCCCGATAACCGGATCCTGCATATTGTTAATAAGGGTATCAATACGCTTCTTTTCGGTCATCAATTTGGAAAGACTACTGCTGTTGTATTCCTGCAGTTTTTCGGCCATGGTATTAAAAGAGGTGGCGAGCTGCCCGAATTCGTCTTTTCTGTCCAAATGAAGTCGTTCCGTATAGTTGCCGGATGCGATTTCTTGGATACTTTCGGTCAATCTGGAAATGGGATTTGCAATATGACCGGGCAGATTGACGAACAATGTAAACGCGATCAAAAAGCATATCGTACCTGTCAGCACAATCCATTTTACGGTACTTTCTGCTGTCGCCTCAGCTTTCAATCCCTTGGCGCGAATCGCGCTCATATTCAGGTTCTCCAGGTCGTACAATCTGTTTCTGATATTCTGAATCGTTTCGGGACGTCGGTCTCCCTTCTGAAAACGGATAAAAGTGTCACGGAGTTGGTACGTTAGCTGCTTTTCCCCGAACTCGGTCATATTGTTTAGCTGGTGTTTGAGGTTCACCAAAAAGTCTTTGGCTGCCGAAGAATCAGCAGGCATACGGTCCAGATCTTCCAGCATGGCCTGCGTAAATTCAACGGAATTATAGTTGTTGATCAGGACGTTTCGGGAGTCTGCCGCCAATATATTGACTTGCCTCGCAGCGATCACTGCGAGCGTGGTGACGATGGCGAAGAGCAACCCGGTTCCGAGCCTGAGTTTATGTTTAATCTGCATAGTTAAGACAGGATGACCAGGTCGATATCAGATGATGATAATTTTTTTAAAAGATCGTTAAAAACATTAGTTGCCAAAATTATCTCAAAAAGATTAAGATGCGGTTTTCCAACACAAATGGTTGTGATTTTATGCTGTTCAGCTACTTCGATGATGGCCTTTGCTACGCTACTGCTTTCTACTTTAATAACATTTCCGCCAAGTTCGGTGGCCAGTTTGAAATTGTTAATCAGATGCCGCTGGTTTGCAAGTCCGATTCTGTCACCCGATTCTTTTGGGGTTTGAACATAAAGCAAGAACCACACGCTGTGATAGTAATTGGCTAGCCGGGCTACTTTCCTGATCACCGTTTTGGCCGTTTTTTCATTGCTGCTGATACATGCCAGAAACCGTTCGTGCTTCAACGACAAAGTACCCTGAACTTCGTTGATTACCTTTCGCTCGACCTGTGAAGCTACTTCTTTTAAAGCTAACTCCCTCAATTGAAGTATATTATCTGCTTTGAAAAAATTTTGAAGCGCTGTATCAATTTTGTCTGCCTTATATATCTTACCCTCTTTCAATCGGGTAATGAGCTCGTCGGCGGTCAGGTCGATATTGACCACTTCGTCGGCGAGGCTCAGTACTTTGTCCGGAATTCTTTCTGCTACTTCAATTCCCGTTATCTCCCGGATATCCTTATTCATACTCTCGATATGCTGAATATTAACAGCCGAAATGACGTTGATCCCAGCCTCCAGCACATCCATCACATCCTGCCAGCGTTTATTGTTTTTGCTGCCTTCTATATTGGTGTGAGCAAGCTCGTCAATAATTACAACCTCCGGGCGCAGGTTTATGATGGCCTGAATATCAAGCTCTTCCACATGTTTTCCTTTGTAAAATACCACCTTGCGGGGGATGATGGGGAGTCCTTCCAGCAGCTCGTGTGTTTCCTCCCGATGGTGAGTTTCTATAAAACCAATTTTCACGTCAATTCCATTTCTGATCAGCGTATGTGCTTCCTGGAGCATCCGGTAAGTTTTGCCTACACCGGCACTCATGCCTATGTAAATTTTAAACTTGCCTTTCCGCGATTTCCGGATCAGGTTCAGAAAGTGTTTTGGGCTTTGGTCATCCATGGAAGTTCTGGTTGGGGCTGACTGAATATATTGGGAGTGAGTGAATTAGAACGAAGCTGAAAGGGAGGTGGTGAGCGCAGTATTAATCTTTTTGGGGTTTTCCGATTGACTGAATATCGCGTCCTTGCTTTGCAGATTACGGAATTCGGTTCGCCATAATATTGCGTTCGTTATTTTGTAATCAACATTCGCCGACCAGCCAAAACACTGAAATCCGTTCGCAGAATTGGCTTTGACGATCACCTGGTTTTTATCGCTATAATACTCGATGCGACCGGTTGCACTCCATCGTTCCGTGAGCCTGGTTTTGACAATCACAACCGGACTGTACCACGTGTTATAGTTCGATGAGCCTTTCGATTTTTGCTCATTACCGATATCAAATCCTGCGGTGATGCCCAATTTGTCGGTAACATCGTAAATGGCATAGAAGTTATGGAAAAAACGCCATTGTCGAAGGCTATCTGGTCTGTCACTTCCGATGAAATTGCTATAATTCAGAGTTAAACGGCTGGTAGGTTTGAACGTAGTCTGGATTCCAAAAGCAGGGGTCGTGTTGCCATCCAGCCGTTGAATTCGCTGCCAACCATTTAAATACATACCGGCGAGGTACCACTTTTCATTTTTCGTAGTATAACTCATCCGAACACCAGCCTCGAAGTACGGAGAGTTTTCGGCCAAAATGCTGCGGGTTAACGTCCAGTTGTCTTTTCCAATGGCACTCTCAAAACCGATATGGCTTGGCAAAATCCCGGCATCAATCCACAGATTTTGGCGTGATGACAATCTGAATCCGATATTCGCTTCATATATATTTTTCAAAACCCCAGGTTCAGAAGAATAGTTGGCGTTCATATAGGTTCCCGTTGCTAGGGCGATGTTTGCCCTCATTTTTTCAGTATTATAAGCAGCTTTCAGAAAGCCAAGATTGACATTGACTTCTTTGTTTCGATTATAGTTGTATATAAAATCCGGGCGGATATTGCTTGCAGGTTTTGAGAAATCATTTGTAAAGTAGGTTTCAATATATCCAGTCAGTTTTAGTGGGCTGGACTTAGCGGAGTCTTCCTGTGCAAATGATACGCCAGACAAAAGCGTCAGTGCGATTAATGGGTAATTTTTCATTTTATTTAAAGATATACGGCTCTTTTACAAGTAGTTATTGGAATATTAGTTCGTCTATTCTGCGGCAACGGAGGAACCGGATAGTTGATCAAGTGCAATATTGAGCTTTAAGACATTGACAGATTCAGGTCCGAATATTCCAAAAAGGGGCGACTTTGTATGGCTTTCAACCAGCTTAAGAAGTACTTCAGGCTTCAATCCCCTTTTGCTTGCGATCCGGTCGATTTGCACCAGCGCACCCTTTGGCGAGATATCAGGATCCAATCCGCTGCCACTTGCTGTGACTAATTCAACAGGTATATCCGATGTTTTGACTGTTGGGTTTTTGGCCCTGAAATCACCGATCCGGTCTTGAACGACTTTTAGATATTCCTCATTGGAAGGCCCTTTGTTGCTTCCGCCACTTCCACCGGCATTGTAGTTGACGGCAGATGGTCGTGAGTTGAAATAGGCATCGCTGGTGAAACTCTGCCCAACATTTGCATAATATTTTGAAGCGTTTTTAGCTTTTGCCTGAATCAAATCGCCTTTTCCGCCTCCCGGAACAAGCTGCGCAATAACCCATATGGTAATTGTATAAAGTCCTGAAAAGCCAATGACGAGAACGAGCGTCAGTTTGATGGCCTTGGTGATATGCTCTTTCATTTTTTATTTAATTTGAAATTGGGGTAATTGTCTGGTCACTAGAGCACAAAGGCTTGAAAAGAAGGTTTGATATAGATTCTTTGTCGCTTGATGTCTTCGTGGCAAAACATATTTGAGTTATAGTACTTAAAATTTAAAACCATATGCTGACCAGCATATCAATACCTTTGATACCGATAAATGGTACGACAATGCCTCCCAGTCCATATATGAACAGGTTTCTGCGAAGCAACGCACTCGCTCCGATTGGTTTGTAAGCCACTCCTTTCAGCGCCAATGGGATCAATATCAAAATGATAAATGCGTTGAATATCACAGCTGATAGAATTGCACTTTCCGGTGAATGGAGATTCATGATATTGAGTGCTTTCAGTGCTGGCAATGAGGATATGAAAAGAGCTGGAACAATCGCGAAATATTTGGCCACGTCGTTGGCGATACTGAAAGTGGTGAGCGTTCCTCTGGTCATCAGTAATTGTTTCCCGATTTCGACGATTTCGATAAGTTTGGTCGGGTCGTTATCCAGGTCGACCATATTTCCGGCTTCTTTGGCAGCCTGAGTTCCACTATTCATAGCCACGCCCACATCGGCCTGAGCGAGGGCTGGCGCGTCGTTGGTACCATCACCCATCATTGCTACAAGTTTCCCGCTTTGTTGCTCGGCTTTGATATAATTCATCTTGTCTTCCGGACGTGCTTCGGCAATGAAATCGTCTACACCTGCTTTTTCTGCTATAAACTTGGCAGTCAATGGATTATCACCAGTTACCATCACTGTTTTAACACCCATCTTTCTCAGTCTTTCAAAACGTTCATGAATTCCCGGTTTGATAATATCCTGTAACTCAATCACCCCGATCACTTTCTCGTTTTCGGACACCACGAGTGGAGTACCACCATTACCAGAGATTTCTTTCACTTTTTGATCAATATCCAGTGGAAAAGGATTTCCTGCTTTGATCACCAGACTTTTGATCGAATCCGTTGCGCCTTTACGGATCCGCGTTTTTTCGAAGTCAATTCCGGATGATCGCGTTTCGGCGGTAAACTGAATAAAAGTTGGGTTGAAAACGTGAAGGTCATCTGGCTGAAGTGAGGCCAGTTCCAATATCGATTTTCCTTCCGGCGTTTCGTCGGCCAGTGAACTTAAAGCCGCAGCTTTCTTAAACTCATATCCGCTGATGCCGCCTGTTGGCCAGAAGTGCGTTGCTTTTCTGTTCCCAATAGTAATTGTACCCGTTTTGTCCAGTAAAAGCACGTCAATGTCTCCAGCCGTCTCGACTGCTTTTCCACTTTTCGTGATCACATTTGCACGAAGCGCGCGATCCATACCGGCGATACCGATTGCCGAAAGCAGGCCGCCGATGGTAGTCGGGATCAGACAAACAAACAGTGAAATCAGAGCGGATATAGTCAGCGTGGTATTCGCAAAATCAGCGAAGGGTTTTAGTGTAACACAGACAATGATAAAAACCAGCGTGAAACCAGCAAGAAGAATCGTCAAAGCTATTTCGTTGGGTGTTTTTTGTCTGCTTGCACCTTCTACGAGTGCTATCATTTTGTCCAGAAAGCTCTCGCCAGGTTCGGTCGTTACCTTTACTTTGATCTTGTCGGATAATACTTTCGTACCACCCGTGACACTACTTTTATCGCCTCCCGCTTCCCGGATGACGGGAGCGGATTCACCCGTAATTGCGCTTTCGTCGATTGTGGCTAGCCCTTCTATGATCTCTCCATCGGTGGGTATGATATCCCCGGCTTCACAAAGGAACATATTGCCTTTCCGCAACACGGAAGAAGGGACAATCTCAATTTCATTGACATATAGATCGCCCATCACCTTGATCATCTTGGCTGGCGTTTCTCCACGTGTTTTACGAAGACTGTTTGCCTGCGCCTTTCCACGTGCTTCCGCGATTGCTTCTGCGAAGTTTGCAAACAATAACGTAAGCAAAAGAATGACAAAAATGATGACGTTGTAAACCAGACTACCCTGCGATCTTTCTCCGGCGATGATCCAGATATTAACGATCAACATCACGACAGTACCTATCCAAACGGTAAACATCACAGGATTGCGAAAGGCAAGAGTTGGATTGAGTTTGACAAAGGATTGAACGAGGGCCTCCCGTATCAAGTCGCTTTGTATTAAAGAGTTATTTTGAGTTTTCATTGTTTTGTATCAAGTAAAATGAAGTAACCACGAAGACGCAAAGGGCACGAAGTGGGTTGTTCAATATTTTATTCTAAGTTTCTGAGTGACTTTGTGGCTTAAAAAATGCAGTTAATGACCGGTCGTGATATTCAGATTGAAATACTCTGCGATAGGGCCAAGCGCGAGCGCCGGAAAAAATGAAAGCGCAGTGATGATGATAATGACCGCAAAAACCATGATCCCGAAAGTCCCAGAATCGGTGGCAAGTGTGCCTGCACTTGCCGGAACCTGTTTTTTGGAAGCCAGTATGCCAGCAATAGCCACAGGGCCAATGATTGGTAAAAACCTCGAAAGGAGCAGTACAAAACCACAGCTGATATTCCACCAGGGCGTATTGTCCGCGAGCCCTTCAAACCCGCTTCCGTTGTTGGCAGATGAAGAAGTGTATTCATAAAGCATCTCGCTGAATCCATGAAAACCCGGATTATTGAGGCTGTTGGCCGTGTATTCGGGAAGCATTATGCCGAGCGCAGTCGATGCAAGAATTAAGAACGGATGAAGAAGGGCAACGATCATTGCGATTTTCATTTCCCGGGCCTCGATTTTTTTGCCCAGAAATTCGGGGGTTCTTCCCACCATCAATCCACTGATAAAAACGGCAAGAATGATATAAATATAAAAGTTTAATATCCCCGCGCCGACACCTCCGTAAAAGGCGTTGACCATCATCGACAACATTTGTGTCAAACCCGAAAGCGGCATGAAACTGTCATGCATCGAATTGACAGAGCCTGTCGAAATCACGGTGGTAGCGATACTCCAGAAAGCAGACGAAGTGGCACCAAACCGAACTTCCTTGCCTTCCATCGCTCCCGAAGCCATATCGATACCCAATTTGGCAAGGGCGGGATTCCCTTTTGTTTCCTCGATAACTGTCGGAATAACAAGTAGCAGAAACCCGACTGTCATGACGCCGAAAATCATCCCCGCCAGTTTTTTTCTGTTTAAATAATAACCCAGCGCCAACACCATCGCAAAAGATATGATCAGTTGCGCCATTAGTTCAATGAGATTGGTTAAGTAGTTTGGATTTTCAAGTGGGTGCGCAGAGTTTGTTCCGTAGAAGCCCCCACCATTGGTGCCGACATGTTTGATGGCCACAAACGCAGCCACTGGTCCGGTGGAGACCTGGACCGTGTCGCCTTGCATACTAATCATTAGCTGTTTTCCTTCGAAGGTCATTGGAGTTCCATTGAATAGCAGGAACACTGCAACGGCAATCGAGATCGGCAACAATATCCTCGTGCAGGATTTCAGAAAGTATTCGTAAAAGTTTCCAAGTTCCTGATGCGTTCCCTCTTTCATCGCCCGAAGGATTACTGCCGCAGCAGCCATACCTGTACCAGCACTCACAAATTGCAGAAACATCAGGAACAATTGTCCTAGGTAACTCAATCCCGTTTCGCCGGAATAGTGCTGCAAATTACAGTTCACGACAAACGATATGGCAGTGTTAAAGGCCAGATCGGGAGTCATATTAGGGTTGCCGTCCGGGTTTAGTGGTAGCCAGTTTTGGTTCATCAGGACCACCATCGCGAGCAAAAACCATACAAAATTGATGGTAACGAGTGCAGCCATATGCTGCTTCCAGTTCATCCCTGTTTTGTATTTGATACCACATATTTTGTAGATCAGATTTTCGATATGCGACATGAATGGGTCCAGTATGGTTTTTTCACCCTGGTAGACTTTCGCAATATATTTGGCGAGGGGGATAGACAACGCGATGGTTGCCAGAAAGACGAAGATTATACCTAATAATTCAGTATTCATAACAAGTGAGATTTAAAACTTTTCCGGCTTCAGAAGGACGTAGACGGTATAAAAAAAGACAAAAACGGAAACGAGGAATAGAGCTAACATGGCGGTCAGATTTTTTCGAAGTATGGAATCGATTTAAAAAAGAGAAGAAAACAGAGGGCTCCGGAGAGTACCAATATGATCGTTGTCATTGTTTGATGGTGTTTTTGATGGTTAATGGAACTAACCAAAGTAAAGCCCGTGCCATGAATGGAGGGTATATGTTATATGTTAGATAATCAGATAGTTAGATGTATTTATAAGGCGGCTGGAAACCAAAAAGCCTATCATAATGATAGGCTCCTTATCGTTTTGATAATAATTGAAATTGGGCTGAGCTCCCAGGCTAAGGATTGATCTTGTATTCGTCCAGTTTGCGGTAAAGTGTTGCAATACCAATTTCTAAAAGCCGGGCGGCTTCGGCTTTGTTTCCTGAGGTGTAATTTAGTACTTTTTGAATATGCAATTTTTCAATACTGTTAAGCGCAAACGCCGAAACTGTTGTGGGCTTATGGTCAGCTGAATGGGCTATTTCATAAGGTAATGTATCAATGTTGAGACTATCGCCATCTGCTAAAATGATACTTCTTTCGAGCACGTTTTTGAGTTCACGGATATTCCCTGACCAATCGTATTTTTCCAGAATATCGAGATACGCCTTCGAAGCTGTTTTTACTTTTTTACCAATCTTAAGAGCAAGTCTTGGAATGAAGTCGTTGATTAGCAATGGTATATCTTCCCTTCTTTCGCGCAATGGCGGAAGGTGAATGGTAAAAGTTGAAAGTCTGTAAAACAAATCGCTTCGGAAAGCCCCGGCGCGAATCTCGTCTTCCAGACTGCGGTTGGTGGCGGCTATGATTCGAACGCTCACTTTGGTAATCTTGCTTTCGCCAATTTTGATGAATTCGCCGGATTCCAGCACACGCAGCAATTTTGCCTGTAAATCAAAAGCCATTTCCCCAATTTCATCTAGAAATAAAGTCCCGTTATGAGCCTCTTCGAACAAACCTTTTTTGTCTTTGATTGCGCCTGTGAAAGCGCCGCTCTTATGTCCAAAGAGCTCGCTTTCAAGCAATTCTTTTGAGAAGGCTGAGCAATTAATGGCTAGAAAAGACTTTTTACTTCGCTTGCTGGCCAAGTGAATGGCCTGAGCAAAAACCTCTTTCCCTGTTCCGGTTTCGCCTAAAAGTAGCACGTTAGTGTCCGTTGGAGCCACTTTTTCCGCGAGCGTCAGCGTTTCACGAAATATTGTCGACTTTCCGATAATATTCTCAAAGGCAAACTTATTTTCCAGCTGATTTTCGAGAAGGGAAACTCTCTGGTTGAGATCTACTTTTTCTATTGCCTTATAAATGAGTGGGATAATTTTATTATTATCATCACCCTTTGTGATATAGTCGAAAGCTCCGTTTTTGATCGCCTGCACCCCGTCGGATATATTGCCGAATGCCGTAAAAAGTATTATTTCCGATTTAGGAGATTTCTTTTTTAAAACTTCAATCGTATCAACTCCGTTTCCGTCAGGAAGTTTGACATCGCATATCACTACGTCAATATTGCGTAGCTCCAGCATTTCGAGACCGGCTTTGATACTCCCTGCCTCACAAACCTCAAACCCTTCCAGATGAATAATTCTGGCCAGCAGTTTTCTCAGTTTTTCTTCATCATCAATGACTAGTATTTTTCGCTGCATGGCTTGGATATTCAACTATTTGCTTGGCAAAAGTATACAGGTTTTCCTCACATTTTGCCAAATAAAAATGGATAGGTTAAATCAGATCCCTCAGGCGCTTCCCCGTCTGTCTTATCTTTCCGGGTAATTTGGCCTGGCCTATAACCTGAGATTGATATATCCCCCGATGTCCGGAAACGAGATAGGATACGACGCACGCAACTGCCACAAAAACCCCGCATTCTGCGCCGAAAAGCTCTACCGCCATAACAGTACAAGCCAAAGGCGTATTGGCGGCGCCGGCAAATACTGCCACAAAGCCCATACCGGCCAGCAGCGACACGGGAAAAGGAATGAAGACCGATAAAGCATTCCCCAAAGTGGCTCCAATGAAAAACAAAGGTGTAACTTCTCCGCCTTTGAACGAAGCCCCCAAAGTGATAGCTGTGAGCATAATTTTTATGGCAAAGTCGTACGGTGGGAGTTGCGTAGAGAAGGACTCGACAATGACTGGTATGCCCAATCCGATATATTTCGTCGTTCCTAAAAGCCACACACAAATTGCTACCACTACACCACCCAAAAGAGGCCGAAGAGGAGGGTAGCTGATCTTACTTTTGAAGAATGTACCAATTTTGTGGGTGGATTCGCTGAAAACGAGTGCGCATATTCCAAACACGATTCCAGCCAAAACCGACCAAAGAATGGTGCCGCCCGAATAATCAGGTATAGAGGTAATATGATAATGTGTATGGCCGACGTTCCATGCGCGTGTTGTGATATCGGCAAATATGGACGAAGCAAACGCCGGGAAAAGTGAGTTGTAACTCATTCGGCCGATCAAAAATACTTCGAGGCCAAAAACCGCACCGGCCAGTGGCGTACCAAAAACAGACCCAAACCCAGCTGCAATTCCTGAAATCAATATTAATTGCCGGTCGCGGGGGTGTAGTTTTAATATTCTGGTCAGCTGATCTGATATGGACCCGCCCATTTGCAGGGCTGTTCCTTCACGCCCAGCTGATCCACCAAAAAAATGAGTAGCTATGGTACCAATTAATACCAAAGGGGCCATTTTCAACGGAATAATCCCGCCCGGTTTATGTATATTCTCGAGAAGGAGGTTATTTCCGGCTTCGACTTCTTTTCCCCAATAATGATACAGTAAGCCCACTGCAAATCCTCCGACCGGAAGAAGTGCGATAATCCATTTATGATTTTCCCGCCAATTAGTTACCCAGTCCAAGGAGACCAGAAAGAATGCGGATGCGGAACCAACGAGTACACCAATAACTGCCGAGAGAGCCAGCCATTTCATGAGATATCCGGCAATTGGGAGTTTGCGAAACACTTGGTTTGATTTTGGGACGAACATAAAACACCTATTTAAGGCAACAAAAATATGAACCTAAATAGGCGCCATCATCCCCGGGGGGCGGTTTCAGAAGGAAGACACCATTTCCTTTTATGTGCCAAATGTAAGAAATTTTAAAATAAAGATTCCTGAGTTGCTTAGCCTTTTACCACCTTCTCCAGAATAGATACACAAATTTCTAATTCCTCAGGTGTGCTGGATGCGAAACCTAATCTCGTTCCACCGCGCATATGTTCTGGCATATTTAAAATCGCTCCGTCCGAAAAGTATAGATCGTTTTGAAGGGCTTTTTCCGAAATTGAAGCCAGGTTAATTCCTTTTTCAAAATTTGCCCAAACTGCCATGCCACCTTCGGGTATATTAAACGAAACGTAATTGCTGAGTTTGTCTTTTAGTAATGAACAGAAGGCATCCCGGCGCTCCCGGTATATGCGCAGCGATTTTCGCAAATGCCTTTGAATGAGTCCTTCTTCGAGCATATCCGCCATCGCGCCTTCCAAAACCACGTCTCCCTGCCTGTCCACAAATCGTCGAAGTTTGGAGAGATATGCAATCACATCCACCGGCCCGATCAAGTAGCCGACTCGGAATGCCGGAGATATCGTTTTGGTAAAAGAACCACAATACAACACCATGCCCGTCGGGTCTTCACTTGCTAATGGCATCAAAGGTCTGCTTTGGTAATGGAAATCATAGTCATAATCATCCTCAAAAATGATAAAGCCATATCTTTCTGAAAGTTGAAGGAGTTTAAGTCTGCGGTCAGCGCGGAGTGTTACCGTAGTCGGGTAATGATGATGAGGAGTTATATACAGCATTTTGACAGGCTGCTTTGCACATATTCCCTCCAGATAATCAACATCAATTCCATGCGCATCAACCGGAATTCTGATCGATTTGACTTCTGCCTTGTCAAAATTCCGGATCGCCCCACTCCAGGTCGATTCGCCAATGGCGACTATATCACCTTTTTCAAGCAGACCTTGACAAGAAAGGTAAAAACCCATCATTGTTCCGCGCGTGATCAGGATATTGTCGGCACTGATGCCGAGGCCGCGTGAGGTATTGAGATATTTGGATAGTTGTTCACGAAGTTTCAACAGTCCTGCCGGATCGCCATATCCCAATTGGCTATATGGATTTCGGATCAATATCTGGCTGCGAATTGCCCGCGTCAGTTCTTGTAATGGTGCAATTCCGGGGTCGGGGAAACCGTCGTCAAGATGATACCTGGCATTATTTTTTAAAAACGGGAGGTCTACTGACGGGTTATTATTGAATTTGTAACCAGCCCTCGCTGCTATTTTCGTGTTCGGGAGCGCATCTTTTGTCAACTTTTGAGGTTGAATATCAGGCAGATTTTGAGCGATAAAAGTGCCATGGCCAACATTGCTTTCCACAAGCCCCTGGGCCAATAGTTCATCGTACGCCACGACGATCGTTTGCCGATTCAATTTCAGAAAAGTCGCCAAAACACGGCTGCTTGGTAGTTTCTCTCCCGGTTTTAACCTGCCGGCTTTGATCATGTGTCCCAGTTGATCTGCAATCTGGACATATACCGAAGTTTTTGATGTTTTGTCAACCCCTAGTTGTTTATACCAAACTGACGATTCCATTGGACTATTAAAACTTATGATATTGGACTATTTAACTATTCCAATTTAGGTGAAATTTTGTTAAAAAAATAGTACTTCTTATGACAAAATCTCATCTCCTTCCAAGCCGCTCGGCAAAAAAAGCAACTTTGGATCCATCTGTTATTTATTCTATTCTGGATGAAGCTTTATTTTGTACCATCAGCTATTCTATTGATAATATGCCCTTTTCAATTCCTACGGCCTTCGTAAGGGAAGGAAATCAAATAATAATCCACGGTTCGGTGGGCAGCCATTTTTTGCGGGGAATTGAAAGCGGTATACCTGTATGTATATCAGTAACTTTGGTTGATGATCTGGTGGTTGCCAAATCTGCATTTTCGCACTCTGTTAACTACCGCTCAGTCATAATTTTTTCGAATGCGGTGAAGATTGAAAGCATGGAGGAGAAGTCGGAGAATTTCCAGAAGCTGACAGAAAAGATAGTACCTGGCAGTTGGGAATACCTTCGTCCGATGACACAAAGCGAAGTGAAGAAAACAATGGCGTTGACATTTTGTATTGACGAAGCTTCGGCGAAAATAAGAACCGGTATGCCCATGGATGAGCCTGAAGATCTGAACCTCCCTATATGGTCCGGATTGATACCGATCGCACCTAAAAGGGGCGTCCCGATTGCTGATAATACAAGTCGGGATATCCCGTTGCCGCCGCATCTTTCGGGCCTAGGCAATGAACGGAAGTAATCTGTTTTCATCCGGTGGTTAAGTGAAAACAGTCACTGTCCTTGTTACTAACTTTTCAAACCCCTATTTTTAATGATATAAGGAGGGAGACCAGGGCGCTGCTCAGTCTCCTGGTAAATCATTCACAAATTCAATCATTAAAATATGGAGTACAGACAATTGGGAGGCTCAGGGCTTCGGGTTCCTGTTTTAAGTTTCGGTACGGGTACTTTTGGAGGGACAGGTGATTTCTTCAAAACATGGGGAAATACGCAGGTTGATGAAGCGACAAGATTAGTAAATCTGTGTCTCGATGCAGGTCTTAACTTATTTGATACTGCCAATGTATATTCCCTGGGGCTGAGTGAAGAGATACTGGGAAAGGCTATCACGGGTTTGAGAGATAAAGTTCTGTTGTCGTCCAAAGCAACTTTTAAAATGGGAACAGGCCCCAATGACTTTGGTTCTTCCCGTTACCATATCATTAAAGAATGTGAAGCTAGTTTGAAACGGTTAAATACCGACTATATTGACATTTACCATATGCACGGTTTTGATGGCATTACGCCAGTGGAGGAAACATTGAGTGCCTTAAATGATTTGGTTCAAAGTGGGAAGATCAGATATATAGCATGTTCCAATTTTTCGGGATGGCATTTGATGAAATCGCTGTCCGTTTCTGAACGGTATGGCTGGTCGAAATACATAGCACATCAGGCGCATTATTCGCTTTTAAGTCGGGAATTTGAATGGGAATTAATGCCCTTGGCTTTAGATCAGAATGTTGGTACGATTGTGTGGAGCCCGCTGTCGGCGGGACGGCTTGGGGGTAAATACCGGAGAGAGAATCCTGCCCCTCAGAATAGCCGTGTGGCACAGGGAGGGGGCGAGGGGCCTGAAACGCCTCCTGAAACTTTTTATAAAATAATAGATACCCTCGACGCGATTGCGCTTGAAACGGAAAAGAGTGTGGCACAAATAGCCTTAAACTGGGTTCTACAAAGGCCAAGCGTTGCGAATGTTGTCATCGGAGCTCGTAATGAGGAACAGCTGAAAGAGAACCTGGGAGCGGTAGGATGGAGTCTTTCTGTCGATCAAATTAAGCGTTTGGATATTGTAACTGAGAAAGAGCCTACATATCCGTACTGGCATCAAATGAAGAATAAAGACTTGAATCCTACACCTCATTTTTATAAGTAGTTTTCTATAGAAATATTTCTAAAGAAGGAAAGAATCGCCGATATAGCGATTCTTTTTTTATAGGATAATACTAAGAGTAAAGTAGTATTAACAAAGATAAAATAATTTGATTAAGCGTCATATGCATATATTTTGGCTGGTTTCGGTGCTTCATTATTTTTGAATTTTATATTCTTCGAAAGAAATAATGTAGAAATAATTTGCAAAATAGGCTTTTGTTTTTGAGATTAGTACTGTTGTTGACTTGACAACTATCAGGGAGTCGGAGTATAAAGACGATATATTAAGATAATATTTCAAGAATAAGTAGTTTTTTATTACGAATTAGATCCTCACTCTTCACATAATTAAGACAATTGAGTTCTGAAAAACTTTAACGGTCAATTTTGACCGGCTGGTCGTCCTATGCTTATATGTAGTTAAAATTA
The DNA here is from genome assembly GCF_056895215.1 of Dyadobacter sp. HNCC25DJ184. Lineage (NCBI taxonomy): Bacteria > Pseudomonadati > Bacteroidota > Cytophagia > Cytophagales > Spirosomataceae > Dyadobacter > Dyadobacter sp. HNCC25DJ184. The sequence continues at coordinate 226,532 of NZ_JBXHAQ010000001.1, forward strand.
CATATGATATAGAATTATAGCTCTTATTTAATAAAATAAGTTCTATAGTTGTTTTGGCGAAAAATCAAAAGCAGTATCAGTTTTTAATTAAATTAACATGTGATGAAACGAAATTTACTTTCTGCCACGAAGGCCTTGATATCTGGCCTTGCCTTAGTTATTGCCTTGTTTACGAGCGTTTCTAACGGCGTTTATGCTCAGACATATGCAACTGGCGCCTCTCCGAGGAGTGGTGCAACAAATTGCGCACTGGGTTGTTTAGATACCGGAGTTTCATCTCCTGAGAATGCTGCCACAAGTGATAACACTACCAAGGCCACTATGTTTTCGGAAAAGGCTATTTTAGGCGCATCCGGTGGTTCTGCTTTTCTAACGTTGAGATTCCCAGCGAATGTAGATGCCCAGAAGACGGTATACGTTAAGATAGACGCGCCGGTCGTAACTGGCTTGGTGACAGGCGTGTTAGGTATTGTCGGGCTCGCAGGGACGAATATTACAGCCACTCTGCGGGAAGGCGCGAGTACATCAACCGACGGCACTTCTATTGCTGCAACAACAAGGGTTGTGACAGACGCTACCGGTACCAATTACTTTCTGGCTATCTCCCCAGGAGCCGCTAATACTACCCAATTTAACGCCGTAAGGCTACTAGTCGAATCCCCGAATCTGGATCTTGCATCCAGTATTACAATGAATGTTTATAATGCGTTTTATTATCCGGACGGCGGAGATGGCGACTGCGGATTGCCACAATATATATCCTTAGGGGAAGGCAGCGGGCTCACTGTTGAAGTGATAACAAGTCCATTCGTTAATCCGGACGGTGCAATTGACGGCAATCTGGCAACGACAGCACAGATTGGAGCAGGATTGGTCAACGTGGGTGCCTTTTCTGAATTGTCTCAAACCATTTTTTTTAAGAACGAGCAATCTGCTTCTAATCAGGTAGTTATATATTTCTCTACAGGTGCAGCAATAGCGGACGTTAGTTTATTGGGAGGCTTGAGTGTCCAGGCATTCGATGGGGAGGCGCCGATTGCAACTGCCAGTCCATTCTCCTCACTACTTAATTTGACCTTATTAGGCTATCCTTCGGGTTTGCCGGCCAACACGGTAGTTCCGGTCTACTTGACCCCTTCGGCAGCTTTCGACAGGGTGAAAATAACATTGAGCAATACGGTAGATCTCACTGTTTTGGGGGGAGGTATATATATAAGGGATGTTGCAGCAGTTCCGCCTAAACCCACCCTTACCTCTAAACTCGTTTATCAGTTTGCAGGAGCAACACCTTCTGTGAGTGCAACCAGTACCGGAAACTCTGTAGTTTGGAGAGGACCGTTACCAGCCGTTACTGATCTCGCGGCAGCATCGGCGAGTCCGGCTGCCTTCCCAACGACAGTGTCATCCAATGGAGAGTTTGTGGCTGTTGCGTATATGCCAGGGTGTACCGTCTTTGGTTCTGACAGCACAAAATTGCGGGTGGTTGTACTGGCGGATGCTTCGACAACAATTCCATTTGGCGTTAACGGCACTGCTATTGCCGCAGGAGGATCTATCAAAGCATCCAGTTCAGGGCACACGTTCAACTATACATCTACTGGGCTTCCTACTGGCTTAGCACTTGATCCTGCAACAGGGGCAATCACCGGAACACCTACCCAAACAGGCAGTTTTACTGTGACCGTTAGTATCTTTGAAGGTGCCGTGAATACCGGATTAACTTTGACGAAAACAGTTACGGTTTATGATGAAATGGTATTTACAGGAGGCCCGTTCGATCCAGTTAATGTGAACAGCGCAAGTTACTCGCAAGATATCTCGATAGCCGTAACACTGCCGGCTTCCGGAGGGAAAGGTCCTGGCTTCTATGTATATAGTCTTACACCAACCATGCCTTCCGGCCGCCTTTCGGCGATAATGGCGGTTCCTACAGGGCTTAATTTATCAACTGCCGGGGTCATTTCCGGGGATCCTGGCGGAGTAGCGGTTGGGGATTACACTTTCCCTATATATGTGAGTGACGGCGTACAGGAAATTTCCAGTGATTTCACCATAAGCTTCATTGACGAACCGCTGCCGGTAACACTTTCAGAATTCAAGGCCCAAAAAGAAAGGATGAGTACAGTGCTAACCTGGGCAACTACTGAAGAGGTCAATTTCGAAAAGTTTGAAATTCAGCATAGTGACGAAGGTAAGAATTGGATAGCTCTTGGTGAAAAACTGGCATTACAATTTGGCGAAAGTAGCCGCTCTTATTCGTTTGTCGATATGAAACCGTCGAGGGGTTCCAACTTCTATCGTCTTAAAATGATTGATTTGGACGGATCGTTTGCATATAGTAAGAAGGTATCCCTGGACTTCGGGGCTTTGGAGAAAACGTTTGCGTATCCAAATCCACTTGGGAAGACTCAAAATCTTGAAATAAATAATGGAGATTACCTGGGTATTTCCAATATTCAGGTTATTGATCTTGCTGGCAGGAAAGTTATCGAATCCCGAAATATATCAGCTGCGTTAACTTCGGCGAAGTTACTAGACCCTGGTCTTTATGTAATTCGGATGGAGAGAACGGATGGAGAAGTTAGCGTTCAGCGCCTCATTAAAAACTAAATATTAGTACACTATTCACACAAAAGAGGGTGTCCTTGACAGGGGCACCCTCTAATAACTTAACAACTGTGGAGGATGAGTGGTTTACCAATCACTCTTGACCATCACAAATGCGCTGCCGTCTTTGATTTCAATAATCCGGTCGATAAACTCATCTACTGGAGTATTTTTCTTAATAACAGCATTCACCTTGGCCAGATTAACTTGGTCGGACCCGTAGGAATCAGCGCTCTCCACAAGGATAACGATGGCCATTTCTGCCGGGTAACGACTGCGCAGGTAATTGATCAATGCATTTTCGTCCGCGCCGAGGAATGATTTGTCAACAATCATCATGTCGAAGACTTTATCATAGGCATGCTCAATCAGGCTTTCGACGGATTGATAGATATAGGCGTCAACTATATCTGACTTTCTGATAAGTAATTGTTGAAGGGATTCGGCGAATAGAACATGTTTGTCCAGTATAGCAACTTTCATATGAGGAGGGGGATTGATGTTTCATAACGTTAATGCCAATGGTGCCTGAACACCATTGCTTTTGAAATTTGTTTACTCTTGACCGGGTACTGAAATTCAAAAGTGGGGATGCTTTCCAACCATGATTCAGTTTGCCAACGGCCGACTTTTTAGTTATTGTACTTGCTATTTCTATGGGGACAAATCAAATTGTTTAAGAAATAAGATTCAAATATTTGGGGTGAATGCGAGGGGTAAGACATCGTTGATTTTCAAACTTGAAATTCCAGCCTAATTGGCTCTTTTTTACGTTAAATTAATATACGTAATTATAGTAAGTTTAGCTTTAAGCTATTGAATATCAATACATTAAGCTTAATTGTACTTTTGAAGCTTCACGCTTTCGTAACTACTTGTGATTAAGATGGATACATTGGATACGTGTTCAACAGGCTTGATTGTTAATTTAAGTTTTTTTCTGAAATGTGGCGAACCGTTTAAAATCTGGGGTAAAGAAATTTTTTTCAACAAATGGATTGTGTAGTATAAGGGCCGCCGCGTGTAGATAAAGGCTTAAGATGTTTGATAGGAACCACATCTTTGTGGTATTGACGTGTAGTTGAAAATTTGATTAAGGAATATTTGGTTAAATTTGAATTGAGAGTCCTTTAATGTTTTAAATTTACAAGCTCATTAATTAGTCAAAATATTCTCAACGTTTTTAATAAAATGCCTCGAAAAAAAAGTAAAGTAAAAAAGGTACTCATTAATGCCCTTAAATGGTTTAGTGCGATTGCTCCGATTGTCATCTTTATATATATATTGTATTACTATGGTCAACTGGACTTTCTGAAAGAAAAAAATGAAAAACAGATCAAAACTATTGTGCTCGCTGAAGAAGCAGGACGTTTGGGAGGGAAGGGTGTGAAACCAGAGGTTTTGAAACAGATCAGTTTGGTCAACAATGAATGGCATACCGTAGGAGGGTTGGCAATCCATAATATTACCATCGAAAACAAAAGTAATGAAGCTTTAAGTGGTGTCGAGCTGGAATTCAAGTATCTGTCAGACACTCAGGCAGTGCTTACTGCTAAAATCATTTCCGTCAAATCTGATATTCCACCTCACGGATCTACAAAACTACCTGAGATGAGTGTAGGGTATGTTAATCGCGCCGTTGTGGGGTGCGATATTAGGGTGATTAAGGCCTCTATATAATCTACGTTTTAAATTACCAATTGTTGAATCTGATCCACAATTACGACATGTGATGTAGCAGATTACGTCGTTTTTGGGTGATACATGGCTTTTTTTCGCCGGAATAGTTTTTTAAACCTGCCTTATAAACAAAAGGTAAGGTTATGGTATATTTAATAGAACAATTATTCGAGCAGTTGCCATACGCTTTTGTAGGGGCCTGCGCTTCGGCACTCCTGGCGGCATGCTGGCTTTTATACAGCATCCAGTCTAAATCCCAAATCAGCGGGCCATACCACACTTTCCAAAATCGGTTTCGGCTTACTTCAAAACAATTGAAGAGGTTTCGCTATGGCTCACATTCGTAGCGCCAGGAATATTTTATTAAACGAAATAATATGGGTTTTTTCAAGGACTTCAAGAATTTTGCTGTCCGGGGTAATGTCCTGGATCTGGCAGTAGGGATTATTATAGGCGCGGCATTTGGTAGTATCACTCAGTCGTTGGTAAATGATATGATCATGCCGCCTATTGGTAAATTTATGGGTAATGTGGATTTTTCCAATCTATACATTCCTTTGGATCATCAGCGTGGTATCCACTCCGTGGAGGAAGCCAGAAAAAGTGGGGCGGTTATTGCTTATGGCAAGTTTCTCCAAAGCGTGGTCAATTTTATAGTTATCTCGTTTTCCGTTTATCTTATCGTCCGGCTAGTGATGGTTCTTCAGCATAAAGACAAGGAAATCAAGGAAGCTTCCAGTCCGGTACCGTCAAAGGAAGAAATACTATTGACAGAAATAAGAGATGCAATAAGAGGATTACAGCCGAACGGTGAAACTGGTATCAAACAAAGTTGAGGTCAAGCCAAGATTTGTGCTGAGACAATAATAAAAAAACAACCTGGGGTAATACCTCAGGTTGTTCGATTTTACTCAACGTTATGAGAACCAATTAATGGTTTTCAAGTACAAAGGTATAGAAATTTTATTTAAATACCATAGAAAAGTAATACGTAGCAATTAAAAATTCATTATATTTTTAGCGAGATTAAACGAAATTATCCACACAAAACTGGGGGTTATTATATCCTCTGATAGTAAAACTAGTTGGTCAAAAACATTTTTTTTGTAAAAATAGTTGTGTTTTGGTGAACTCAAACTTAACTTATATTAATCAATTAACCTTTTGGTAGAATTCGTTGATTTAATTCACCGATCAATGTAACTCTGAAATTGGGAGCAGTATTTATTTTTATATGGTAAAGAGGGTGCGTTTGACTTAGTTGTTTGCTGATTTTGTTCAAATCTACACTCCAAGGGGTTTGCCATCATCATAATTTCCCAACCACACGCTTCGACTCAAAAATTTTACATGTTTTTAATATAATAATTTCTCAGATTTATTCAATTTATAGTTTTGGAAAAAGCGACAAAAATGTGACAATTTCCTGACATTCAGGTCTTAAACCTACAAGTTATAGATTTACAATACCGCGTTGCGGTCAGATTGCCGAAAAAGTGGATGCTTATCTAATTGATATAGCAAACAGCGTAAAGATTATCAATACCTTTATACGTAAGTTAGCACAGTGTAACATTTTGATTAGGTAGCGTGTAAAGGTGAGGTGTGCAAAAAGAAACAACCTAGCAATAGACCAACTTAATGAAGCTTTATTTTCTTTGATATATCTTTTTTAATGGTTAGGTTGTTAATATCTTGTAAATTTGGTCTCAATATTCTGTGAATGAGGTGATGAAATTATATTTGTTTTATAATTACGTATCATCGTCAAATTTTATACTGTTATGAACGACATCATGAAAACTAAGACTGAAATTTTGTCAAAGTACCAGTTATTCAGCTCTCCAGAGCGCGGAGATCCAGCCGTCGAAGCCGAGTTGTCAATGCTCATGAAAAGCATGACAACTCCATCTAACGTAAAGAAACTTGAGGCATTAGTCGAGGGGCCATTGGGAATGTCCGCAGACAAGCTCCGGTCTCTAAGGGAGGCTTTTAAGCGGATTGATCAGGAAAAAAAGGATGATGTTTGAAGTTCATAGAAGTGTAGAGTCTTAAAAATATTGGCCAACACGATCTAGTATTGATACCAGGTGTCCCACCACTGCTTTAGTTTTTTACGAAGTTCTTCCTCTCTGACATTTTTTCCGGGTTCATAGAATTTACTTCCTGCAAGTTCGTCAGGCAGGAACGCTTGTTGTGCAAAATTTCCAGGAAAGTCATGAGAGTATTTGTAATCTTTTCCGTAACCGATTTGCTTCATCAACTTAGTAGGTGCATTTCGTAAATGAAGGGGAACAGGCAGATGCGCTGTATTTTTTGCGGCTTCCATAGCCATATCAATCGCGAGATAACTCGCGTTGCTTTTTGGCGAAGTAGCCAGATATATAGCCACTTGTGATAGGATTATCCGACATTCGGGGTATCCAATCACATTCACAGCATCCATGCAGGCGTTCGCCATGATCATTGCCGTTGGATTTGCATTGCCGATGTCTTCTGAGGCCATAATCAACATGCGGCGCGCAATAAAAGAAGGGTCCTCACCGGCAACAATCATCCGCGCCATCCAATATACTGCACCATTTGGATCGCTGCCGCGCAAAGACTTAATGAATGCTGAAATGATATCGTAATGTTGTTCACCTGACTTATCATAGCGGGCAATATTTTGCTGTGCTATATCTGTAACCAGCTCATCGTTGATAATCACCTCATTAACATCGCCGAGGCCTAACACAACCAGCTCAAGCAGGTTCAACAGTTTCCGTCCATCTCCGCCCGAAAGTCTGAAAAGCGCGTCGTAAGATTCAAATTGGATATTTTTTTCTTTTAGCCACGCGTCTTTTTGAATGGCGCGATCAATTAACTTTTTTAATTCTTCTTCACCAAACGCCTCCAGAATATAAACCTGGCATCTGGAAAGCAAAGCCGAATTGATTTCAAATGACGGGTTTTCGGTCGTGGCGCCGATTAACGTTACCTGACCTTTCTCTACCGCACCCAACAGCGAATCCTGCTGGCTTTTATTATATCTATGAATCTCATCAATGAAAAGAATGGCGGGAAACAGGCCAGATGGACGGGCAAGGATTTCCCTTAGATCTTTCACACCAGAACTGATAGCACTTAGGTTGTAAAATTGTCTTTTGGTAATTTCTGCGATCAGGAGTGCCAAGGTTGTTTTCCCAACCCCGGGAGGACCCCATAATATCAAAGACGGAATTGTATTCTGTAAAATAGCTTTCCTGAGTGCTCCATTCGGACCTAGTATCTTATCTTGTCCCACATAGTCATCCAATGTTCTCGGTCTCAGGCGCTCGGCCAGCGGGGTACTTAATATCGTCATTAATTTGAACCAGTTTTATATTGTTCATTACCTTATGAACAAAAAAAGCACGGCATAGTTCTGGCCGTGCTTTCAATAAATATCGTTTGTCGGGCTAGAATGTCAACCTTTCCAAAGTCATTTGTTTCTTTAAATTCCCCAATGCTCCAAAAACGAGGTTATACACCGACTGAATATTGATTTTCATCAAGTCAGCGATTTCGTGGTTGTTCAGGTTCATGTAAAACTTAAGGAAAATAGCTTCGCGCTGGCGACGGGGCAGGCTGTTGATTGCAACATTAAGATGCTGATTGGTTGAATCAAACTCTTCTTCCGAAATCAGATGATTTTCGTGCGACGGCGTATTGATGTGCCAATACTCAACTGGAATGTCTTCGTTGCTTGTGTGTTTTTGTTGTGCATTCAAATGACGTACCAACTTTCTTTTGATAGAAGCCATCAAATAAAAGCGAACGGATGTTGTATCGCCAAGGGTGGATCTGTTTTTCCAGAGCTCTACAAATAAATCATGAATGCAATCTTTAATTAAAGGTTTGTCAATGGTGAACTGCGAACAATACTGATAAAGAATGTTTACGTAAGAGCGATACAGGCAAGCGTATGCATTTTCGTCGCCTTTTCTAAACTGATCCCAAAAATTGAGTTCTTCTTCTTGTTTGTAGCGTAAGTGAGCCATTTTAAGGTTAGGAATTAGGATGTGGGGTTAGGAACTATGTAAGAATAAAGGTCATTATTACACTTGTAAATATATTTATAAAAAAACAGATAAAAAAAATATTTTCCGGATAAAATTACATTTCAAAAAGTTTCCGTCACACTTTCCAAAATCTTGCTAAATCATTTTATGTGAAATTGACACAAATTGGAAGTTTTCGCCATCAAATAACCCTTTGTCACTGAGTTTTAAAGAAGGGATAACTAACAATGCCATGAACGATAAAGTCATATACGGGGACATAAGGCTTGACTTTAATTCTGATTTTACGAACTCGTCTATTGCCGTGTAATCCGCCGCCGCCTTATATCCATCAGTGTCTGTCATCAAACCGGCAATCGGTAACGCTAAAGATCTTTTTGCCCGTTGGGCCACAGCCGAAATGCCGCCTTTGTTTTCGATTACTATATTCACAGCCTTACAAATACTTTCGTCATCGCACCCTACAGCTACTATATTATGAGAGTCATGGGCTACTGACGAAGCAATGGCTCCGACTTTTAAACCAAAATTCTTAATAAACGCAACCGCTGGCTTTTCATTCGAGTACCTGTTGACTACGGTGATTTTAAGAATATCATTTTTAAGATCCGGTGTCCAGAAGCCATTCTCAACTGGCAACTTGACCAGAACCTGATTGGTGATCAATTGACCTTCCAGAGCTTCAATAACCCTGACAAGCATTTCCTCTTTTTCAGCAGGACATAAGAAATCTTCAGGTGCCTTTGGATCGCAGTTAAATTTGTTGACATGCTCGCTCCGCAAATCGGGGAGGAGAGTCGTGTTGTCCTTGGCTACAATTTCACCATTTAGCCAGGTTTGAGAAATATTGAAGTCGGTAAGGTTATCGACCACTATAAAATCAGCAGTGTCTTTTTCCCTCAAAAGCCCGACTGGTAAATTGTAGTGAATTACTGGGTTTACTGAGGCAGCACGCAAAATGTTCCATATATCGTGACCTAATGCCAACGACCTTTTGACTAACACATTAATATGCCCTTCCACCAAATTGTCAGGGTGCTTGTCATCCGAGCAAAACATAACCTCATCGGGAAACTCTGCCAGCAACGCAATCAACGCGTCAAAATTTCTGGCAGCACTTCCTTCTCGGATCAGGATCTTGACGCCGTATTTTATTTTCTCACGCGCTTCTTCATAAGTATAGCACTCATGATCGGTAGAAATCCCATGCTGCGCATATTGTTTGGCCGCTTTTCCCCGCAAACCCGGCGCGTGACCATCAATCGGTTTCTTATAATGCTTGGCCCAGTTGATTTTAGCGATCATATCCGGATCGTTGTTCAGAACTCCGGGAAAATTCATCACTTCCGCCAGGTACCCGATTTCATCTTTTTCCAAAAGAGTTTTGATATCCTCAGGATCCAATATATCACCTGCTGTTTCAAAAACAGTTGCCGGAACGCAGGAAGGTGCACCAAAGCAAAATTTGAATGGCGTTCTTTTGCCATCAGCGATCATATATTCTACGCCGCGCATTCCAAGTACATTAGCGATCTCATGCGGATCTGATACCGTGGCGACAGTGCCATGAACTACAGCCAGCCTCGCAAATTGCGAAGGAGTCAGCATCGAGCTTTCTATATGTACATGCGCATCCACGAAGCCGGGAAGAACATATGGGAAATTGGCAGATTCGGGACCAAGTATACTAATTTGTTCTATGATGGCTCCGTTGATAGAGATTTCGGCAAGATGTATCGTTTTTGCAAACAGGTTGACGAGGTTGGCAATCATATTTAGATGGATTAAAAGAATGGAATGTTGTCGATGAGGCGCTCTAAGAATTTACCCACAACGGTTTTCTTCAATAACCTCTGACCTGGGGTACTGAGAACTTTAAATATAATTCAAAAGCTTTGCCTTCCCTATATAAAGGTGTTAGTCAGCAATGGAAATTTTTTAAATATCCTGTCGAAAACTTTTTTGGTATTGTAGCGGACTTTTTCCCGCGATCATTTTGAAATACTTGTTGAAATTGGCAAAGTTGTTAAACCCGCTTTCAAAACAAACTTGCGCAACACTGAGCTTTTCTTCCTGTAAGAGTTTGCAGGCATGACCGACCCGTAATTCCAGCAAAAACTGGGAGTATGTTTTTCGGCTGCGGCTCTTAAAGTACCGACAGAAAGAATTCGGGCTGATGTTGGCTACTTCCGCTATTTCTTCGATTGTGATTTTCTTCTGAAAATTGCTGACGGAATACTTATAAATTTCGTTGATCCGGTCGGTGTCATGAGGGTCAGGCTCGTGTGGATAATAGGTTTTGGAAAGTACCTTTACTTCCGGGCAGACGGCCAGGGTTTCCAGGATTTCCAGTACTGATATAATAGGATTTGATCGGGAATTGTCCAACAACCCCTGCATCAGCAGTTTGACTTTTTCCGCTGTTTCGCCGTAGAGTTTCATTCCGCTTCGTGCTCGCTTCAAAAGATCCACGATCGCCTTGTTCTCGGGCATGTTCAGGAAAGTATCTCCAAAAAGTTCCGGCAATACGTGAACGACTGTGGCTTGGGCGCTAAGGTTGCTATCGCCTTTAAAATACTTCTCGTCGCATCGCCAATAATGGGGAAGATTTGGTCCGATCAGAAGAAGATCTCCACTTTGAAAATTTTCAATACTATCTCCAACAAACTGAGTACCAGACCCTTGTTCGATATGAACGAGCTCCAGTTCAGGGTGATAATGCCATCGGTTATAAAAGTATAATACGACATCACGCCTGACAGTAAATGACTGTTGGACACCTTTTGGTACTCTTAATAATAGTGGTTTCACGCTTTAAATTACAAAAATGAGAGCCTAGGATAGTTAACTATGCTAATATAGTTTAAGTATTTGCTATTATTACAAAATAATAGGTTGAAATAATTCTATTGCTTTGCTTTATAATTCAAAAACACAAAAAAGTACACAAGGTTAAGTAATTCATATACACTTTCGACTCTTATGCTCTGTTAAGTGGGTAAGTGCTGCAAGAAGTAAGTGAAATATGATTTTTCCGATGTACTTTTTATTTTAACTATGGCGTCAAATATCTTGAAAATTAATGCCTCAGACAACGTAATTGTAGCGCTGAGAGACCTGCCTGAAGGCGAGGTAGTGACTTGGGAAGGGCAGCAATATGCATTGCCATACGGCGTCTCGGCCAAGCATAAATTCGTGACCGAGGATATTGACACCGGCGGGGCGATCATCATGTATGGCGTTTTGGTAGGAAGGGCCAAGCAGCCTATAAAAAAAGGCGAGCCGATTACGACTTTTAATCTAAAACACGATTCTCAGGATTATAGCACGGCCAATCGTCAACCTTACACATATGTTCAGCCGGACGTCAGCAAATGGCAGGGGCGTACTTTCAAAGGGTATCACCGTGAAGACGGGCGTGTTGGAACGTACAATTACTGGCTGGTCGTACCGCTCGTTTTTTGCGAAAATCGCAATGTCCTGATCATGAAGGATGCTTTCGAAAGGGAGCTGGGATATGCACAAACGGATATGTATCGCGAACAGGTTCGTGAATTTTTGCATCTGTATCAGGCCGGGGACACGAGAAAACTGAAAGAACTGGAAGTATTTTCTGACGTTCCACAGATCAAAAAACAGGTTAACCGTCCGTTCCAAAATGTGGATGGAGTTAAATTTTTGACCCACGAAGGCGGTTGTGGAGGTACTCGGTTTGATGCCAACACGTTGTGTTCTCTTTTCGCATCATATGCCGTTCACCCTAACGTTGCAGGTATAACCGTATTGAGTTTGGGCTGTCAGAACTCTGAGTTGACGACGCTTGAAGACGAGATCAAAAAACGTGATCCGCATTTCAACAAACCATTCTACGCGTTTGAACATCAAAAGGGCACTGAATACTCTTTAATGTCAGGTGCGATCAAGGAAACCTTCATGGGTCTAACCAAGATCAACCAATATGAACGTTCCGATGCGCCTCTTTCCAAACTTTCAGTTGGGTTAAAGTGCGGCGGATCCGATGGTTTCTCAGGTATATCTGCAAATCCGGTATTGGGACATTTGTCTGATATTGTGGTTGGTCTGGGAGGACAAACTTTATTGGCCGAGTTCCCTGAATTGAATGGTGTAGAACAAGAATTATTGAACCGCTGTGTAACAGAAGAAAAAGCAGCGAAGTTTGAAAAGCTTATGCGTGATTACGCAGGTAAAGCGGAAGCTGTCGGTTCTGCGTTCGCTTTCAATCCTTCACCTGGCAATATCAAGGATGGGTTGATTACAGATGCGATCAAATCGGCCGGAGCCGCCAAAAAAGGTGGAAACGCATACATATCAGATGTATTGAATTATACCGAAAGAGCGACGGAATCTGGTCTGCACTTGGTATGTACTCCCGGCAACGATGTAGAAGCGACAACCGGGCAAAGTGCTGCGGGTGCCAATATTATTTTATTTACAACCGGATTGGGAACACCAACCGGCAATCCGATTTGTCCGGTTGCCAAAGTTGCGACGAATTCAAATCTTGCCAAAAGAATGCCCGACGTAATAGATTTCGACTGCGGACCTGTCGTCGACGGGATCCAGTCTATCGAGCAAAACGCGGAAAACCTTTTGGAATATGTAATCAAAGTGGCGAGCGGTGAACTTACCAAGGCACAGCAGCTAGGGCAGGATGATTTCATACCTTGGAAAAGAGGGGTTTCTCTCTAAAAGGTAATTTGGAATCTGCTGTCTGGGAACTGCCTGGAAGGTTTTGAGTAAAGAACAGACAATAGAATCCTTTTCTATATAACTAATATGAATTAAGGCGCTTGAATATGTGGCTGGCGCCTTGTTCTTAAATCATAGTTTCATGTTTGAATTAAATGGTAAAGTTGTCCTTGTAACGGGAGGAGCGAGTGGAATCGGTCTGGCGATCAGCCGAACATTTGCGAAACAAGGGGCCTATGTACATATTCTTGAGTTAAACGGCGACCTCGCGCAGCAGGTGGCATCTGAAATAACCTCAGAAGGGGGGCAAGCCGAGGCACACACCGTCGATGTTTCGAAACAGTCGGACGTCATAGGTGTAATTAACGCTATCGCTGAAAAGCAGAAAATTAATATTCTTGTCAACAACGCGGGGATTGCCCATATCGGGAAAGCCGACACAACTTCGGAGGCTGATTTTGACCGCATATATAATGTGAATATCAAAGGTGTATACAATTGCCTTTTCGCAACGATTCCCCATTTGAAAGCAAACGGCGGCGGTGTGATTCTGAATATGGCATCCATCGCGGCGACCGTTGGTATTCCTGACCGTTTTGCATATTCAACAGCCAAAGGCGCGGTATATTCCATGACACTTTCTGTTGCAAGAGACTATCTCGGCGACAATATCCGCTGCAACAGCATCTCGCCAGCAAGAGTGCATACGCCCTTTGTAGACGGCTTTATATCTAAAACCTATCCTGGCAGAGAAGCAGAAATGTTTGAAAAACTATCAAAAACGCAACCAATCGGGCGTATGGCAAAGCCAGAGGAGATCGGTGCCTTGGCATTATATCTCTGTTCGGATGAAGCAGGCTTTATAACAGGATGCGACTATCTCATCGATGGCGGTTTTGAGAAGCTAAACAATTAAGGGAATTCGGCTTTCAGCAGTCGGGCATAAGCATTGAAGGGCTTATAAATATTCAAAAATTTTGATCACTAAATAGCTAACGCCTAACGGCTAACAGCTAACAGCTAAAATATGAAACTTTTTCGCTTTGGAGCATTTGAACAGGAGAAACCAGGAGTAGAACTTCCTGATGGAACACAATTGGACGTATCCGCATTTGGGGAAGATTATAACGAGAAATTTTTTGCTACGGATGGCCTGACCCGTCTTTCGGCATGGCTGGAAACCAACGCAGCCTCCGCTCCTAAGCTTCAGAGTGGATTTCGATATGGATCTTGTATAGCTCGTCCGTCCAAGATCGTATGTATCGGTATGAACTATGCCAAGCATGCATATGAGTCTGGTGCGACGGAGCTTCCCAAAGAACCAATCGTTTTCTTTAAGTCAACATCAGCGCTTTGTGGACCGAATGATCAGGTAGTTATTCCAAGAGGTTCTGAGAAGACAGATTGGGAAGTTGAATTAGCTGTAATTATCGGTAAAAGAGCAAGTTATGTTGACGAAGCTAATGCGTTGGAGTATGTAGCAGGATATGCGGTTCACAATGATTACTCAGAACGCGCATTCCAGATGGAGCGTGGCGGTCAGTGGGTGAAAGGCAAGAGTAATGATACTTTTGCGCCATTGGGGCCATATTTTGTTCCTTCGTCTGAAATAGAAAACGCTAATAATCTGGATTTGTGGCTTTCGCTGAATGGTAAAAAAATTCAGGACAGCAATACTTCGGATATGATTTTCCATATTCCTTTTTTAGTAAGTTATCTGAGCCAGTTCATGAGCTTGCTTCCGGGCGACGTGATCACGACAGGTACTCCGGCTGGGGTTGGTTTGGGTATGAAACCGCAGGTCTATCTGAAACCGGGCGACATCGTCGAGCTTGGGATCGAAGGTCTTGGAACCCAAAAGCAGGAAGCCATTGCTTGGGCACCAGGTAAATAATTTAGAAATGAAGTTCGGGAAATTGCGGTACTCCGACATTTTCCGAACTTCTTCCATATATCAGTTCAGTCAGGAATGGTAGTAGATTCGCATCAGCATTTTTGGATATTCGATCCGGTTAGGGATTCATGGATTTCTCCTGAAATGGAGGTGATCAGAAGGGATTTTGTTCCGGCAGACCTAAAGCCAGTTTTGGAGGAAAACGGAATAGATGGGTGTGTTGCAGTTCAGGCAGATCAGTCAGATGCGGAGACGGAATTCCTCCTACATTTAGCCGAAGCGAATGATTTTGTATTGGGCTTGGTCGGCTGGATTGACTTGAAAAGCAAAGATCTTTATGACAAATTGGAAAGATATGCATTGTACGAAAAACTGAAGGGTTTTCGGCATATCGTTCAGGGAGAAAAAGATGGATTCATGCTTCAGCCTGAGTTTATAAGCGGTGTGAGAGCACTTTCTGCTTTTGATTTTACATATGATATTCTGGTATATCCGCATCAATTGAAAGAAGCATATGCATTTGCGAAAGAGCTTCCGAACGTTCGGTTTGTGCTGGACCATATTGCAAAACCGTACATCAAAAAGGCGGAAATTGAACCTTGGGCAACAGACATTAAAAAGCTTGCTGAGCTCCCGAATATCAGTTGTAAACTATCCGGTATGGTAACAGAGGCAGACTGGAAAAGCTGGAAATCCAGCGATTTTACGCCATATCTGGAAACTGTTCTGGAAACCTTTGGTACGGATCGCACCCTGTTCGGTTCCGACTGGCCAGTGTGTCTTCTAGGGGCAGACTATAAGGAGATGAAAGGAATCCTGGAAAGTAATATCAGCACGCTGTCCGAATCCGAAAAGGTAAAAATAATGGGAGAAAACGCTATGCAGTTTTATGGGCTGGAAGCTGGGCTCTAGCTGCTGGCTATTAGCTTTTAGCGCTTAATTGTCTGGATAGCCAACGCTCGTTTTTCCGATCAGCATTCTAGACATGACAAATATTTTTTTAAACTATATAATTGATATTGAATTGGTTATGTTGGGTCTGGACTCTCAATAACAGCTAACAACCTTTTCCCAAACCTATAACCTAAATCTTAACCTAGAATGGCATCAATACAATCGCAGGAAAAAGTTACCATTAAAAATGAAAGTGGAGGAAAGAGGAACTATATGATTCCTTTGATTTTAGTGACAAGTCTATTTTTCTTGTGGGGATTAGCCAACTCTCTCAACGGATCTTTAATCAAGCAATTTCAAATAGCGCTCGACCTCAATAGATTTCAGGCAGGTGTGATTGATTTTGCGTTTTATATGGGATATTTTTTCATGGCATTGCCTGCGGGCTATTTTATGAAAAAATATGGCTACAAAAAGGGAATAATTTTAGGGCTTCTTCTTTACGCAACCGGAGCATTTTTGTTCTACCCCGCAGCGTCTTTACGTGAATATAGCTTCTTTTTGTTTGCACTTTTTACGATCGCGAGTGGGTTAGCGTTTTTGGAAACTGCTGCAAATCTGTACGTTACTGTTTTGGGCGACCCGGAGAAATCTGAATGGAGAATTAATTTTGCCCAGTCTTTTAATGGCATAAGCCTGGTTCTTGGACCAATTATCGGTGCTTTGTTTATATTCTCTCCCATCGAATATTCCAGGGAAGCGCTGGCAGCGATGCCTGTGGCGGAGGCCGAGCAAGTAAGGATTGCGGAGGCTTTGTCTGTTCAGCCACCTTATCTGGCAATAGGTTCGCTTGTATTATTTGTGACTTTACTTTTTGCTTTCACAAAAATGCCGGAAGTGGGAGCGGCGGAGTCCGAAAGTACCCAGAAAATATCTATCCTATCACTTTTTCGCCATAAACATCTTACCGCGGGGATTATCGCCCAGTTTTTAAATGTGGGTGCCCAAACCGTGTTATGGGGCTATTTTGTTGATTTTAAATTAGACTTTGCGAGAGAAGCTCATTGGACACTCGCGGAAGGTTATATGAACATAATTAACTCGATTACAGGTGTAAAGACGGTACTGACAACCACCCAGATAGCGGGATATCACGCTTCATTCGCATTGGTATTGTTCCTTTTAGGACGGTTCATTGGAACAACATTAATGAGTCGTTTTGCTGCTTCCCGTGTTCTGCTTTGGTACGCTTCCGGTGCGACATTCTTCTTGATATTAGCGATGATGACCGGTGGGCTGACCGCAGTGATCTGTCTAAGTCTCACCTATTTTTGCCAGTCAATTATGTTTCCGACAATTTTTGCATTGGCGACTAAGGGTTTAGGGATCGAGTCTAAACTGGCGTCTTCGTTGTTAATCATGTCAATAGTAGGCGGTGCCATCATGCCGATGATAGCAGGTGCGTTATTCAAATTCGGACCAACCTACGCGCTGATCGTACCGGTAGTTTGCTTTGCATATGTAGTATATTTTGCGGCAGTTGGTTCAAAGATTAAAGATTCATCGATTCAATGAAAAGATATTGTTTGGCTGTAGACCTGGTTGACGACCCTGTGATGATTGCTGAGTATGAAGCATATCATAAGAAGATCAAACCGGAAATAGAGAAAAGTATTCTGGATGCCGGTGTAACGCAAATGGAAATTTTCAGGTCGGGAAACAGGTTATTCATGATTATGGAAACCGTCGATGATTTCAGTTTTGAAGTGAAAGCGAAGATGGATGCAGAGAATGAGAAGGTGCAGGTTTGGGAAAACCTGATGTGGAAGTATCAACAGGCAATGCCAACCGCCAAACCAGGCGAAAAATGGGTGCTGCTCGATCAGATCTTCGCTCTGGTGTAAACCGGATTGTAAGCTGAGTGTCTTTGGGATGAAGTAAATAAATTCTATTGAAGAGACTGATATCATATCTTTTGATAGTTTGTTTTGCCGCTTTTTTGAGTTCCTCCCAACCCAGAAAAGCCGTAGAAGTTAAGATCATGAGTTTTAATATCAGGCATGGAATTGGGATGGATGAGGAGTCGAATTTGCTGGGTATATTGAAAATCATTCAGGAGCAGAAGCCGGATATTGTCGCTTTGCAGGCAGTGGATAGCCTTATAAATCAGTCGAAGGTTCAATTTCAGCTCAGGCAATTGGCCACGCAGACGGGTATGGATTACAGCTACGGTGTTGCAGAGCAGTCGGAGAGTGGTTCGCAGGGAGTTGGCCTGTTATCGGTTTGGCCTTTTGAAAAATCGCAGACGATTAATTTGCCTTCGACACCGGGATCAGATCCCAAAATATTGTTGTGTGGACTGATCAAACAATCCAGAAATCTGACTTTCAGGTTTTGCAGCTCTCGGCTGGAATATGCATCAGTTATGGATCGGGCACTTCAGTCGGCATATATCAATAGGATGCTGGAGGAGAGTATCCAGCCGGTTTTGCTGGGGATGGATATGGGAGCACGGCCAAATGAACAGCCTTATTTTTCATTTCGAAAAAAATGGCGGGACGCGGCGCAGGGCTCGCAATTACCAACCTGGGCGGAGGGCCTTCCCGGCGACAGACTTGATTATATATTCGTTTTGCTTAACAATAAGGTTCGTGTTAAAAATTATAAGGTAATTAGAAATCACCCTGAGGTTTCGGATCACTATCCCATTATTGCAACCGTTGAATTCTGGTAAAAACATGAACATATCTAATTTAAAAATCGGACTTTTTATTCCTTGCTATGTGGATCAGTTTTATCCGCAGGTAGGAATAGCGACGTTGGAGTTATTGGAAAAACTGGGTTGCACGGTCGTTTTCCCGTTGAACCAGACGTGCTGTGGCCAGCCGATGGCCAATTCGGGCTTTGAAAATATGACATCCTCATGCAATCAGCTTTTTTATGATTGCTTTTCTGATTGTGACTATATCGTCTCTCCATCAGGAAGTTGCGTTCTTCATTTGAAGGATCACCTGAAAGTGGACGGCAAACCGGACGAGTCAAAAGTAATTAGGAAGAAGGTATATGAGCTGGTGGAGTTCATCACAGATATATTGGAAATAGATTCGATTGCTGCCGAGTTTCCGCATAAAGTGGGGCTTCATCAGGGGTGTCACGGTCAGCGTGGACTGCATTTATCGCAAATGTCTGAATTGAACGCCGCGCCTTTTTCAAAACCGGAAAGACTACTGAATAAAGTCAACGGATTACAGCTAATTGATTTAGACCGGAAAGACGAATGCTGTGGCTTTGGTGGAACATTCTGCGTGAGCGAGGAAGCTGTGTCGGTAAAAATGGGTAAGGATCGCGTTGCAGATCATATCAAGCATGACGCTGAATTTATAACGGGCTCGGATATGAGCTGTCTGATGCATTTAGAAGGGATATTAAAACGCAGAAATTCGAATGTTGCGGTGAAGCATATTGCTGAGATTTTGAATAGTGCTGTAAAACAAATACCGGCACCCATTGCATGAGTACCGGTATCTTACAAAGTTTATGGAAGCGGGCCACATTGGCCGCGTTGGCTCAGAATCTGAGAAGCCTCAGTCGTTTAGTTGATAGAAGAAACGACGCGGCTCGTCTTAGTCAGAATATCAAACGATTGTGAAACCTTCTCTTTACCGTCTGTGATTTCGAAGGTATAAGTACCGTCCGTCAGCGTTGATAAGTCAAAATATTTCAAATAGGTTGATTCAGCGCGTTTATTTTCAGTGAAAAGAACATTCTTGTCAGTATCCAAAATACGAACCAAAAGTGTTTTTGACTCAGGAAGAATATATGAAACGCGGAATTGCATTGGCTTGATTTCCAGAACGCTAAGCTTAGAAGAAGCTGTTGCAGTGTTTTCTGAAGAAACGGTTGAGGTTTGTGCATTACTTGTGAACGCCAAACCAGATAAAAGTACGCCAGCAAGGGCGACAGTTGCGAAATTGTTTTTGATTTTCATAGGAGTTATAATTTGTTTGTGTCTAAAAAAAGTTAAAATCGAACTTTGATCAGACTCCGATGTCCCGATCGAAACACTTTGTATGTCAAAGATATAAAGTATTGCAATACAATAAAATAGGCGGAAATATGCATTTTTTAAAATTGTTTAATAAGTCTTTTGCGAACTTTGAATAGTGCAACGAATGTGAATAGTGCAATTTAAGTTCTTTAAAAAATACAATTAAGAAATTATTAAGAAGATATGTCCAAATCAGTAATTGACCACGCATCCGCCTCGGAAGTCTTTAATAAGGACGAGGGATATGTGAACTGGCACGATGAAACCTTATGGTTTGTGCGGCAGAAGCGTGATAAATCTTCGCGCACATTACCGGAATGGGAGAACCTTCGGGAGGCGGCGTCGCAGATAAAGCACTACGTTTTGTCTCACATGGATGAGCTTTTGGTATCGTTTGAGACCAAGGCGAAAGAAAATGGGGTGCATGTGCACTGGGCGGCCGACGCAGCCGAGCATAATGAGATCGTCCTCGGTATTTTGAAAGAGCACCAGGTGAAGCAGATAGTGAAAAGCAAATCCATGCTTACCGAAGAGTGCCATATGAATGAATTTCTTTCTCACAACGGTATTGAAGTGATTGATACCGATTTGGGTGAGCGCATTGTGCAGCTAAGACAAGAGCCGCCGAGCCATATCGTATTGCCAGCAATTCACCTTAAAAAGAAAGACATCGGCGACTTGTTCCATGAACATTTAGGAACAGAGGCCGGAGCGACAGATCCACAATATCTGACTGAAGCAGCCAGACAACATTTGCGAGATAAGTTTTTGACCCGCCGTGCCGCGCTTACAGGAGTAAACTTTGCAATCGCCGAAACCGGTTCATTCGTGGTGTCGACCAACGAGGGGAATGCTGATATGGGTGCGCATCTCGCGGATGTACATATTGCTTGCATGGGTTTTGAAAAAATTATTCCAAAGCAGGAGCATCTGGGTGTGTTTTTAAGATTGCTGGCCAGAAGTGCGACTGGACAACCGATCACAACATATAGTAGTCATTTCAAAACCCCAAGAGAAGGGCAGGAGATGCATATTGTGATTGTTGATAATGGACGGAGCACACAGCTCGGTCGGGCTGATTTTCGGAATTCTCTTAAATGTATTCGTTGTGGTGCGTGTATGAATACTTGTCCGGTATATCGTAGAAGTGGTGGGCATAGCTATCATAATGCGGTGGCAGGACCAATCGGTTCTATTCTTGCGCCAAATTTGGATATGACCAAAAACGCGGATCTTCCTTTTGCAAGTACTCTTTGCGGAAGTTGTTCGAATGTTTGCCCGGTTAAAATTGATATTCATGATCAGCTATATAAATGGCGTCAGGTACTTGCTCAGGGGGGATATGTACCAAAAGGAAAGGAGGCCGGTATCAAAGTAATGTCTGTCGTGCTGGGTTCGCCACGGTTTTACCAGTGGTCGGGCAGGCTGGGCAGGGTTGTTATGCGCGCTGCACCGTTCATGGTGAACAATAGCCTGAATCCATGGTTCAAACAACGGGAAATGCCAGAACCACCAAAGGAGAGTTTCCGTGACTGGTATGTTAGAAACAGAAAAGATAGTTGATGTGACTTTTTCGCTATTGGGAAAATAGGGATTATTGGGGAACCAAATCTTCTAAACTTAATGGTTCTAATATACATCAGCCAGTAGGAGAATTTAAGCAGCTCAATTCAACAAGAAATGAATTCCAGAGAAAAGATATTAGCGCAGATAAAAAGTAACAAGCCAGCTGCAACATCGCTGCCTGAGATTTTGACCTTCGAAAGTGACTTTTCGGATGTCAGGCAAATGTTTACTGATATGCTTGCATCAGTATATACAAAAGTAATTTCGGTTAAAGACATGCCTGAGTTGCTGACAATGGTGACAGCCATGTATTCGGATATGACGAATAGAGCTACCACAATTCCCGAATTGCTGCCGTTTGCTGATTTTAGTCTATCGGTTAATGACCCTCACGATCTTGAAACGGTGGAAATGGCGGTTTTAAGAGCCGAATTTGGTGTAGCAGAAAATGGCGCTGTCTGGATTTCTGATCGATATCTGGAACACCGGGTACTGCCGTTCATCACCCAAAACCTGGCATTTGTGATTCCTGCGCACTCATTAGTCAAAAATATGCACGATGCATATAAGCGTTTGACCGATACAACAGGTTGGGGATGCTTTATAGCAGGCCCGTCGAAAACTGCTGATATAGAACAATCGTTGGTAATTGGTGCTCATGGCTCCCGAAGCCTTGTAGTGTTTTTGGTGGACGATTTGTAGTGACGGTACAAGCAAATACCCGTTTATTTGATCTAGCTTCATTGTGCAATATCTTCACCCTTTGTTAGATATCGGATACGCTCACAAATAAATAGGGACAAATATCTTCAAAAGTTACGTCTCCTTATTCTTTCTTCTAAATTTGCATGGTTCGTTAGTTATATGAATGCCTTATCTATTAAGAGGCACGTATTAGTGTTATGTGAAACGAAAATGGCCACCACGAAGTAATAATTGAACTGGAAAAAGTTATTTCTCTATTCAATGCAGGATCCAATGCGACTTTGTGGCCAAAATAGTCAACACTAGCAGATATCATCAATCATGCCAAAAATTATTATTGCCATCGACGGTTATTCCAGCTGTGGAAAAAGTACGACCGCGAAGCTCGTTGCCAGGCAACTGAATTATCCATATATCGATACTGGTGCTATGTATCGGGCAGTTACTCTGTATTTTCTTCAAAATCATATTGCTCCAACCAACCCGAGGGAAGTTGAAAGCGCGCTCGATAAAATCCACATCACTTTTAGAAGGGACTCTGTGGGAGGTGGTAATGATACCTACCTCAACGGATTGAATGTAGAGAGCGAGATCAGGAAAATGTATGTTTCTGAAAAGGTGAGTGAAGTGAGTGCGGTTCCTGCTGTTCGTCATTTTCTTGTGGCCCAGCAGCAGCGCATGGGTAAATCGAAGGCTATAGTAATGGACGGGCGGGATATCGGCACCGTAGTTTTCCCTGATGCGGAACTAAAAATTTTTATGACAGCCGACCCCCTGATTCGGGCACACAGAAGACAGCTTGAATTGGTTGCGAAAGGAGAGCTGGTCGGGTTGGAGGAAATCTTGGAAAACCTGAAAAGCAGGGATTACGTTGACACGCACCGAGCTGAAAGCCCGCTTCGCCAGGCAGAAGACGCGATATATTTAGACAACTCAATGATGACTCTGGATGAGCAGGTTGAACTTGTAGTAAGGCTCGCGGACGAACAGATAAGCAAATCTTTTCGGAAGAAATTGGAAGGTGTGAGGTGATATGACGGAAAATACAAATTCGAAAAAATTTGATTATCTTATTGTAGGACAAGGGATAGCCGGTACGTCTCTGGCTTGGAGCCTTCTTGATAGGAAAAAGAAGATACTGATTGTAGGGAGCCAAAATATGCCATGTTCTTCGAAAGTTGCGGCAGGAATATTCAACCCTTTGACTGGCAAAAAGCTGGTAAAGACCTGGATGGCCGACAACCTTTTCCCTTACGCCGCCGAATTCTACAGTAAGCTTGAGGAAAAATTGTGTGCAAAATTTGTACATCAGGTGCCGCTTTATAGACCTTACCGCTCCATTGAAGAGCAAAATAATTACCTAGCCCAGACAGCGGATCCTTCCATTGCAAAATACGTTTCTGAAACTCCTGATCCTGCGTTGCCTCTTGAGTATGTCGAAAATCCCCATGGAGGATTGAAGGTAATTCAATCCGGGTGGATTGATCTCCCCGTTCTTTTAGAAAAAAGTAGAATCTCTTTCAAGAATCTTGGCGTATATGTGGAGGATTCATTTTCAACAGACGACCTTATTTTTTCAGCAGATTCTGTAAAATGGAAAGATTTCATTTTTGATAAGGTAGTGCTTTGCCAGGGGGCAGAAGCTTTGAGCAATTCACTTTTTAACTGGTTGCCATTTTCTCCGGTGAAAGGGCAGATAATGGAAGTCGAGGTGAAAAATATTTTGAGGCCTTATATCGTTAATCAGGGGATTTTTATTTTACCTATTTCAGAAAACAGGGGCAGAGTTGGCGCAACATACTCCTGGGATCCTCTGGATTGGAATGTGACAGAAGCGGCAACGGAGGAGCTTCAGGGCAAACTAGGTTCGCTTTTGAATATACCTTTTAAGATAAATCATCAGCTGGCCGGATTGAGGCCCTCAGTTAAGGACAGACGGCCTTTGTTGGGGATTCATCCTATCCATCCCAACCTGGTGATCTTTAATGGGCTTGGCACAAAAGGAGTTACTTTGGGGCCATATTTTGCCAATCACCTTGTGGAACACCTTGAGGATGATAAAGAATTGAATCCGTTAGTGAATATTAAAAGGTATTTTTCGTTATATTTCCGTTGACGTGAGCCATATAATTATGACCAATAAATCTATCAAGAAATATATATTTTCAGCAGCGATTCTGACATTATTAGGGTGTTGTTCCAATGTGTTGGCCCAGCGATATCCTTCTCAGGAGACCTTTGGGAAGAATCGTGTGCAGTACAAAACCTTTAGCTGGAAGATTTTCCGGACTACAAACTTCGAGATATATCACTATCAAGGTGGAACTGCCTTGGCCAAACTTACCGCGCAATATGCTGAAAGTGAGTTCGATAGAATCACGGATGTTTTGGGTTGGACTCCATATAGTCGCGTCAAGATTTTTCTTTACAATTCGCCTGCAGAGCTTGAGCAAAGCAACATGGGATTGTCTACACAGGACAATCTCGAGGATCGTAAACTGGATTTGGCTCAATCGAGGGTGGAAGTTGCTTATACAGGTGACCAGGTCGGTTTTAAAAAGAAATTGGTGAATGATATCAGTCTCCTTTTTGTATACGACATGCTCTATGGCGGGAATATGAAAGAAGCACTACAGAGTTCGTTACTTCTGACTGTACCTGAGTGGTTTATGACGGGAACTGCAGCATATATTTCCGAGGGATGGTCGCCTGAATTGAGTGACTATATGCGCGATTTCTTCAAAAACAGGAATGTGAAAAAGCCTACTTTATTGACTGGTAAAGATGCTACCCTAGTAGGCCACTCCATTTGGAACTATATAGCGGAACGATATGGAAAGGATAAGATTTCCGACATACTTAATCTCACAAGAATTATCAGAACAGAACAAACCAGTATTACCAGTACTCTGGGAATTTCTTCATACAACCGTTTTCTGCGAGACTGGAAAAGCTATTATGTGGACCTGAACAAAGACGCCGAGAAATTTTACACCACTCCTACGCCGACCTGGAAGGAGAAATTAAATGAATTTACCGATTCAGAACTGAATGCCTTTGTCAAGATTTCGCCGGATAAGAAACTCGCTGCATTGAGTGAAATTAAAAAGGGTAGGTATCGCGTCTACATACTGAATAGTGAGACTGGAAGTAAAAAGATCATCCGCCAGGGTAAGATGGAGATCATAAACGAGAAAGGTAAAAATCATGCACCGTTGCTGGGATGGGGGAAAAATAACTCCCTTATGATCCTCGCGTCCGAAAACAGCAGACACAATTTGTATATCTACGAAAAGGTCGATTCGAAAAAGCCTAAGTTGAGAGGAAAAAGGAACATACGAGGTTTGGATCAAATCGTTGATATGGACGTATCGAGTGACGGTAGTATGCTAGCTGTAAGTGCAGACAGAGGAGGGCAGAATGACCTATACCTTATTAGTGTAGCACGCGCTTCACCGCTTCCGCTTACGAGTGATCTATATGACGATCTATCTCCAAGATTTATAAAAGGATCGTCAAGAAAGGTAGTATTTGCTTCCAACAGGCCAGCTGACACATTAGGAACCAACGCCAAAGAGGACTATAAATCGGTCACTCCATATTTATCACTTTATGAGCACCCCGGCACTCCGAGAGCTGCAGTGATACCCAAAATAATGGAGGGCAGTGGAAAAGCAAAAGTAGCGCCTATATATGCAACTGATGGAGAAGTGCTTTTCATATCTAATGCCAAAGGAGCGAGCAATATATTTAAGCTGGACAGAGCTTCTGGGGCGACTACCCAGGTAACAAATTATATTTTTAGCATAAGAAGTGCTGATGTTACTTTGAACTCAGGAGGCGGGTTGGCATATACTTATCTAAATGACGGCTATTACACAGCGGCATATCAAAATTCTTTTGATGCCAATATTTCGCATGATCTGCCAACTCTTGCAACAGAAAAAAAACCGGGTGCAACAGCTGCTGATGTAAGTGCAAACCCTTCGCAGGTTAAAAACGATTCTCTTGGGAAAATTGCTGGAAAGGCAAAATTGGTGCTGAAGGAAGGTGAGGTTGATACCGATAACTATGAATTCGATGAGGATGTTTTGAAAGCATATGAATCCAAGCAGAGACGTGGTACCTTTTCAAGTTCTCCTGGTGCACTCACTCGGTCGAAAAGTGTGAGAGAAAATATTGCGATCAAAGGGCCGTATCCCTACAAAGGCTTGTTTATCCATAGCGATGCAAGCTCAGACTGGAGAATTGACCCGATTCGTGGATTCGGTTTCGCTCAGAACGTTGCGCTAAATGATCTGCTTGAAAATCACGTGATCAAAGCAGGAATATTCATAAACTCAAATTTCCGGAGCAGTAATTTATTTGCCGAGTACTGGAACAACACCCATCGCGTTGATTTTGGAGTTCGTTTTGATCGTCAAAACCTGTTTGTTGAGTTAGAAGGATCTCAACAGAAATACAAGTTCAATCAGGTAATGTTTACCATGGCGTATCCGTTTACTACGACCAGCCGATTATCGGTTTCCCCCATGTTTTCTCAAACAAAGAGAGTCGATATCAATTGGAATTACCTGGCGAATCCTGACCTTGTATCCAACTACGGTGGTTTGAGAACGGAGTATGTTTTCGACAATACCCGCGTGACAGGTATGAATATGATGGAGGGCACACGTTTTAAACTTCGCTACGACGCTTTCCTGGGGATGTCTAATGGTAATGAAAGCTTTAACCGACTGAGTCTGGATTTCCGTCACTACCAAAAGATTCACCGTGATCTGGTACTGGCAGTCAGGATGGCGGCGAGCAGATCGGGAGGAAAAGCACCTAAGCAAAATGTTTTGGGTGGTATGGAAAACTGGATATCTAATCGTCAGGACAGAAGATCGGCCAATGATCCGCTGCAATTCGGGGAAACAATTGATAACCGGGATATATTCTTTACCGACTTTGCCACCAACCTGCGTGGTTTTAATATCAATCGCATGTCTGGTACGAGCTATATGTTGCTGAACGCTGAATTGAGGATCCCTTTAATTAAATACCTTTACAGAGGAGCTATCACTTCCAGTTTCTTGCGAAACTTCCAGATTGTAGCATTTGGAGACATCGGTACAGCCTGGACAGGAAAAGGTCCATTTAGCGAAAACAATAGCTTGAATACCCAAATTATTGGTGCAGACGGCGATCCGTTCAGAGCCACGGTTACAGATTTCAAGAATCCTTATCTTTATGGATATGGCGCAGGAATAAGAACAACAGTATTCGGCTTCTATGTGAAGTTTGACTATGCCTGGGGCGTAGACAACGGATATACTCAAAAGCCAATACCATATGTTACATTGGGTCACGATTTTTGATTTAAGTGAGAGTTTTGATAAAAGAAATTTGAATGTTGTGGCAGGGGAATGTTCCTCTGCCACTGTTTTATACCGCCTCCTGGCGTATTGTTAGTAACTATAATGACAAAATTCAGATTAAGTTTGGTTTGCTGGCTGTTCCTGGGTCTGGGAGTGAGTTTTGGCCAGAGAGAAGTAATGTTCGAGCAATATGTTCAAAATCCTATGGCCATCAACCCGGCATTTACTGGGGTCAGGGAAACATTCAATATGACCGCACTCTTCCGGAGGAAGTGGTTTACGATTCAAAATTCACCCTCAAGCCAGACGTTCGCAGCTGATGGCACAGTCGCGAATGGCAAGCTGGGTATTGGTTTTCAGGCATTGAACGATCAGACCAGTTATTTTACAACTACCGGATTTTATGGGTCGGTTGCATATCATCTGCCCGTTTCCGAAGCTTTCAAACTTTCATTGGGCGCGCAAGGCGGTGTTAATATACTTCCCATTGCAAACGGGTCTGGTGTGAGTACCAACAACGACGCACTTGGAAGCCTGGGAGTAGGAGCGTGGCTGTATTCGGATCACTTTTATATCGGTGTTTCCAAGCCAGAGCTTCTCAAACAGAGCTTTGGGACCAACAGTGCAAATGCATTGTATCGAAGACCACTTTATATAATGACAGGCGGGAGCTATGATTTGGCCGAAGATGTTTTACTACTTCCTCATTTGCTAATTGTCCAGGAAAAAGACCGCAACTTACGGGCGGACGTTGGAGCTCGATTCTGGTTTAATGAAAAAGTAGGAATTGGGACCTCATACAGAATGGGTGGCGGGCTAAAAGTTTCTGATATTGCCGTAAGTTATTTCCAGTTTTCGGCTGAGACTCAGATTGGAAGAAACATTCGTCTGGGTTATTTTTATAGTACGAAACAAGCGGAGGCGATATATTACCAGCAATCCGGACCGAAGGGCGTGCATGAATTGATGTTGAAATTTATACCATCACCTAACGGTTTTCAGAAATACTGATTTTTCAGACGGAAACATGAATTTTGTAAGAGGTTGATTTATAGAGAGATAATGTGCTTATATTAATTTAAATAATAATTTTGAGATTTAATTGGATTACTCCATTTAGCCCTCACCACTAATATCATACTAAAAAGGAACTTTTTTGCGCGTTGTAAACATAAGTCTCGTAACTTTGTCGCGCAAAAGAATTATTCACATTTGTGATGGATAAATACACATATATAGCGAATTCAGACGGTGCTTACATAGAAGAATTGTATAATTCCTATAAGCAAGATCCGGCCTCAGTAGATGAAGGCTGGCAGAAATTTTTTGAGGGTTATGATTTTTATCAAAAGTACCCTGTAAATGGTCACGCAAACGGCTCCTCCAACGGAAAAGCTGTGGCACAGAGCGTCAAGGTTGACTCTTCTCAGATTCGCAAGGAAATGGAAGTGGTTCACCTAATCAGAGGATTCCGTTCTCGCGGGCACCTTTTGGCGACGACTAACCCTATCCAAAAAAGAAAAGACAGAAATCCACAGTTGGATATCACAGATTTTAATCTGGGACCCGAGGATCTTTCAACTGTTTTTGAAGCTGGAGTTGAAGTTTTCGGCAGACCAGCTACTCTGAACGAGATTGTGGAGTCGCTGAAAACGATTTATACCAAGAATATCGGATTTGAATATCTGTATATCCGCGATAAAGAGCAGAAAAACTGGCTGAGAAAGAAAATTGAGAAGGAAGCTCTTAATATGAGCTTCTCAACTGATGAGAAAAAGCATATTCTTTCAAAGCTTAATGAAGCGGTTGTATTCGAAAACTTCCTTCACACCAAATATCTGGGTCAAAAAAGATTCTCATTGGAAGGTGGAGAAACTACCATTCCAGCTTTGGATGCCATGATCAACAAGGCAGCTGAAATGGGCGTGGTAGAAGTAATGATCGGTATGGCGCACAGAGGCCGTTTGAACGTTCTTGCGAACATCATGCAAAAAACGTACGGACAGATCTTCAATGAGTTTGAAGGAAATCTTCCTGATCAGGTTTGGGGTGATGGGGATGTGAAATATCACATGGGCTTTGACAGCCAGATCACGACCAAAGAAGGGAACAAAGTTCATATGAAGCTGGCTCCGAATCCATCACACCTTGAGGCCGTGAACCCTGTGGTTGAAGGCTATATCAGGGCACGTGCTGATGGGATGTATGACAGTGACTACGATAGAGTACTACCTGTTTTGATTCACGGTGATGCCGCTGTTGCTGGTCAGGGCATTGTGTATGAAGTAACTCAGATGTCAGGGCTGAATGGATATTATACTGGTGGAACCATCCATTTCGTAATCAATAACCAGGTTGGTTTTACAACGGATTTCGTTGATGCAAGATCGAGTATCTATTGTACGGATGTTGCGAAAATAGTTGATGCTCCTGTCTTGCACGTAAATGGTGACGATCCGGAGGCCGTGGTATTCTGTATGCGATTGGCTGTTGAATATCGTCAGAAGTTCAACAAGGATATCTTTATTGATATGGTTTGTTACCGTAAACACGGACACAACGAGGCCGACGAGCCGAAATTTACTCAACCGGTATTATATAAGGCAATTGAAAATCACCCTAATCCAAGGGAGTTATATCAAAAAACTTTGGTGGAACGTGGCGACGTAGATGCTGAATTGGCTGTCAATATGGACAAAGAATTTAAGCAACTTCTTCAGGAACGTTTGGACATGGTAAAACAAAAAGCTTTGCCATATTCGATGCCGAAACTTGAACAGGAATGGCATTCTCTAAGAAAATTCAAACCGGCTGATTTTGAAAAATCACCTGAAACGGGTGTTCCGTTGGAAATGCTTGAGACAATTGGAAGAGCTTTAACGAGCACGCCGGATGGTTTCAACCGTTTGAAACAAATTGATAAATTGTTGAAAGACAGAGAACAGATGATCTTCGAGAAAAAGGAGGTTAACTGGGCTACTGCTGAACTTTTAGCATATGGTTCGATTCTTACCGATGGTAATATCGTGCGTTTAAGCGGACAGGATGTTCAGCGTGGTACTTTCTCGCATAGACATGCTGTTTTGAAAGATGTCGACACTAACCAGTCATACAACAGTTTGGCGCATATTCAGGAGAAGCAGGGAGAGTTCATGATTTATAACTCGCTTTTGTCTGAGTATGGGGTATTGGGTTTTGAATTCGGTTATTCGATGGCGAATCCTAATGCATTGGTTATTTGGGAAGCCCAGTTTGGTGATTTTGCCAACGGAACCCAGGTGATCATTGATCAGTTTGTAACTTCTGCCGAAACCAAATGGGACCGCTGGACGGGATTGGTAATGTTATTGCCTCACGGGTATGAAGGACAAGGACCTGAGCACTCAAATGCAAGACCCGAAAGATATTTGCAATTGGCAGCGAATTATAATATCATCGTTGCGAATGTAACAACGCCGGCTAACTTCTTCCATTTGCTGCGCCGTCAGCTGAAGTTTCCGTTCAGAAAACCGTTGATCGTGATGTCTCCAAAATCTATGCTGAGACATCCACTTTGTGTTTCTCCTTTGGATAGCCTTGTTAATGGTAATTTCCAGGAAACGATCGGAGATACATATGCAGATCCGGCGAAAGTAAAGAAGGTTTTGTTGTGTACTGGTAAGCTTTTTTATGAGCTTTTCGAAAAACAGCAAACTGATAAGAGGGACGATGTCGCAATTATTCGTCTTGAACAAATGCATCCATTCCCGCAAAATCAAATTGATGAGCATCTGAGCAAATATAAAAATGCGAAGGTATATTGGGTACAAGAAGAGCCATTCAACATGGGAGGCTGGACATTTATGCTGAGAATGTATAAAGGCGCCAAGCCTCTGGAAGTTATTGCAAGAGTATCAAGTGCATCGCCATCTACTGGCTTCTCTAAAATACATGCAAAAGAGCAAGCTGAGATTATTAGAAGGGCATTTGAATAAATACCAATATTAAGAGACTTAATCCGAAAACAAGATTGCTGATAAAATGGCTGAAATTGAAATAAAGGTACCGCCGGTTGGCGAGTCGATCACTGAAGTAACAATTGGAAATTGGTTCAAGAACGATGGTGATTTTGTGAAAATGGATGAAGTGATTTGCGGTCTTGATTCCGACAAAGCGACATTTGAACTGACTGCGGAAGCAGAAGGTGTTTTACATATTAAAGCTCAGGAAGGCGATACATTGAATATAGGGGATTTGATCGCTACGATCGATTCCGCGGCCAATGGATCTGCTCAACCTGCTAAGCCAAAAGAGGAAAAGGCTGTTGCTGCTGCCCCTGTTGTTGAAAAAGCAGAGGCCCAGCCTGAGGCTGCTCCGGCCCCGGCGGTTGTAGCCGAATCAGGCAAAGCTTACGAAATGAAAGTTCCTGCGGTTGGTGAGTCTATCACAGAAGTAACCATTGCTAGCTGGAGTAAAAAAGACGGAGACTTTGTAAATGTCGATGATATACTTTGTGAATTGGAGTCCGATAAGGCTACTTTCGAACTTCCTGCCGAAGCTGCAGGAACTCTTAAGATAGTTGGAAAAGAAGGTGAAACACTTTCGATCGGTGCTGTGATTTGTATTATTGAAGGTGGTTCAGGAGCTGCAAAATCTGCTGCACAAGCTGCGCCAGCTGTTGAAGCTGCTGCTTCGACTTC
The DNA here is from genome assembly GCF_056895215.1 of Dyadobacter sp. HNCC25DJ184. NCBI lineage: Bacteria > Pseudomonadati > Bacteroidota > Cytophagia > Cytophagales > Spirosomataceae > Dyadobacter > Dyadobacter sp. HNCC25DJ184. The sequence continues at coordinate 258,718 of NZ_JBXHAQ010000001.1, forward strand.
CGACAAAGGATTTACGGACAAACATACTTCGCCTCTTGCAGCTAAAATTCTGGCTGACAAAGGAATCGATCCAAAGGATGTGAATGGTTCTGGGGCAGGTGGTCGTGTCATGAAAGAAGATGCACTGAAAGCGGGTGCAAAACCTGCTGAACCTGCAAAACAAGCTCCCGCTGCTGCTCCTGCAAAAGCTGAGCCTGTTGCATCCGTTCCAGGAGCGCGCGGACAACGTAGGGAGAAAATGTCTTCACTTCGTAAAACAATCGCCCGTCGTCTGGTGGCAGTGAAAAACGAAACTGCCATGTTGACTACGTTCAACGAGGTGGACATGAAGCCTGTAATGGATCTTCGTTCGAAGTTTAAAGATAAATTCAAGGAAAAGCATGAAGTAGGTTTGGGCTTTATGTCATTCTTCGTAAAAGCGGTTACGGTTGCTCTGAAAGATTTCCCTGTTATCAACGGTGGGATCGACGGAGAAGAGCTGGTGTACAACGATTATGCAGACATTTCAGTGGCGGTTTCTACGCCTCGCGGATTGGTTGTACCGGTTATCAGAAATGCTGAAACATTGTCGTTTGCCGCAATTGAGAAAGAAATCGTACGTCTTGCAATTCGTGCTCGTGATGGTAAATTAGGCCTGGATGAAATGTCTGGAGGTACGTTTACGATCACAAACGGAGGAACATTTGGTTCGATGTTATCAACTCCGATCATCAACGCTCCACAGTCTGCTATTCTGGGAATGCACAATATCGTAGAAAGAGCGGTTGTAGTTGACGGTCAAATCGTGATTCGCCCGATTATGTATGTGGCACTTTCTTATGACCACCGTACGATCGACGGTAAGGATTCAGTGAGCTTCCTTGTTAGGGTTAAACAACTACTCGAGGATCCAATGAGATTATTACTCGATATGTAATATAAAGCAAGAGGCTGTCTGGAAGGGCAGCCTCTTTTGCTTTCTTAGCTTTTAGCCATTAGCTGTTAGTTTTTTGACTGGGTACAAATGCCCAGCTTTGTATTCAGCTACTTCAACTTATCGTTGTTCTTGTGGCGGTCTTTGTCTCGAGCGGTCTTTTTGAGCATATTCTTTTCAAAAGCGGCGGTGAGGTTAATGCCAGTCTGATTGGCCAGACAAATTAAAACCCATAGTATATCAGCCATTTCGTCGCCCAGATCTTTTTCCAGATCCGATTTTTTGAAAGATTGGTCACCGTAGGTTCTCGCCATAATTCGGGCCAGTTCTCCCACTTCCTCAGTAAGGATGGTCATATTGGTCAGTTCGGAGAAATATCTGACACCATAGGATTTTATCCATTCATCGACCTGCTTTTGAGCTTCTTCGATTGTCATATTCTAAATACGGTTTTTTGAATCAATAATAATGGTAACAGGACCGTCATTTAATAACGATACCTTCATATCAGCGCCAAATTGTCCGCAAGCGATCTCTCTGCCTATTTCTGAAGATAGAAACTTGATCATTTCTTCGTAAAGCGGAATAGCGAACTCAGGTCTTGCCGCATCTATAAATGAAGGTCTGTTTCCTTTTTTTGTGCTGGCATGTAGAGTAAACTGACTGATCAAGAGGATATTGCCATTTACAGTTTTGAGATCGAGATTCATCTTACCTTCATCGTCACCAAATACTCTCAAACCAACGATTTTTTTGCCCAGCCATTCAATATCCTCACGGGTATCTTTATGGGTTATTCCTAACAGAACCATAAATCCGGTATCTATTTTACCGTGAATTTGATTTTCGATTGTTACGGATGCTTGGGAGACGCGTTGTATTACTGCAATCATAGAAGGGGAAATATTGGTTCAATTTTAACAGCTAATCATACATCATAGAATTAATTAACTTAGAAACCTGTTTGAGGTGCTATATTTATGCGAGCAGCAGCTGCAAGTTAACAGGTAATTTTTTCGATCTTGAAAATTGTAATTAACTATTATGAGAGTGTCCAGTAAAATAGATTAAAAATCAGGTTATAGACAATTTATCATGAGTGAAGAAAGAATATCGGTTTTTGATATTTTCAAGATTGGAGTTGGCCCGTCCAGTTCTCATACATTGGGTCCATGGAGGGCGGCGGAGCGGTTTTTGAAACGGATATCGATTTCGAGGGAAATTGAATCAGTTAGTAGCATCGATATATACCTGTATGGCTCATTGGCCAAAACCGGAGTGGGGCACGGCACGGATCTGGCGGTACAATTGGGCTTAGCCGGGTATGATCCGATCGAAATAAAGACAGAACTTATTTCTGACATCATCGCCGAAATCAAGTCAAGCGAAAAACTCAATTTGGCTGGACGACATACCATCGCATTTTCTCCGCGAAAGAATATCGTGTTTAAGATTTCCGAGTCGTTACCGTATCATCCCAATGCCCTGACATTCCTGGCGACTTTTAACGACGGTCAGGTTTCGCAGGAAACCTATTATTCCATCGGAGGCGGGTTTGTTGTGCAGGAAAACGAAGAACGATCGGGAGCAAAACCAGTCCTTATTCCTTTTCCTGTTGATAATGCTTCCGAACTTCTGAGTTGGAACAAGTTGACGGGAAAGACGATATGGGAGCTCGTTTTGGAAAATGAACGAGCATGGAAAAGTGATGGCGCGATAAAGGCGGATCTTCTTAATATCTGGCGGGTGATGCAGGAGAGTATCTATAAGGGTTGTCACGAGGAAGGGACATTACCCGGGGGCTTAAACGTGAGGCGGAGGGCTTTCAATTTGAACAAGAAATTATTGGGAGATGAAGCATATGCAACTCAAACTGAATGGCTGCAAAAAATAAAAGCTTCTGGAAATGGGTTTAAATATACCCTCGACTGGGTCAGCTGCTTTGCGCTCGCTGTCAATGAAGAAAACGCATCCTTCAGCCGGGTCGTAACTGCACCAACCAACGGAGCTGCCGGCGTCATTCCCGCAGTACTGCTATATCATGAGGTATTTTGCGAGAGTAGCGACGACACTGTGCTAAGGTTTCTTCTTACGGCTGGCGAGATTGGCAGTATTTTCAAGAAAGGTGCTACGATCTCGGCTGCAATGGGGGGCTGTCAGGCTGAAATTGGTGTATCATCGGCAATGGCCGCTGCAGGATTGACAGAAGTGCTTGGAGGCACGGTTGAACAATGCATCATGGCTGCTGAAATTGCTATGGAACACCATTTAGGTCTCACCTGTGATCCAGTAGGAGGTTTGGTCCAGATTCCCTGCATCGAACGTAATACGATGGGAGCGATTAAAGCTATAACTGCTGCGCAGCTTGCATTACAAAGTGACCCTGGGAATGCTAAAGTATCGTTAGATAATGTAGTCAAAACTATGTGGGAAACGGCTCTGGATATGAATAACCGATACAAAGAAACCTCGGAGGGCGGACTGGCAGTGAATATCCCTTTAAGCTTAAGCGAATGCTGAAATTAAAGGTTGAGTAACAAATGAGCAAGGCCAAAATATACACCATATCCGATCAGGTCATTGGCCGTTGTAATAAACGGACCTGAAGCAACAGCCGGATTTATACCGATTTTATCTAAAACAATCGGCGTCACTGTGCCGGTAAACGAAGCAAGAAATACAACGGATATCAATGCTGCGGAAACAACCAGTGCCAGTCGTACTTCATTTCCGATCAGTAAATTGAATCCAAATACAATCAGGCTGATAATGAGGCCGTTGATAAATGCAATCGAAAGCATTCTGGCCATTCTTTGCCATAAAGTATCATCCAAACCCACTTTGTCCGCCAGACTTTGGAGGATAATTGAAGAGGTCTGTATACCGACGTTTCCACCTGTCGAACCGATAATGGGAATAAAGGCAGCCATCGCTGGGATCACGCGGAGATCTCCCTCAAAAAAACTGATAAACTTGGCGGCAAGAATACCACCCATCATTCCCACCAAAAGCCATGGAAGCCTGGCGCGGGTTTGTCGCAGTATCGTATCATCTTCTTCAACATCACCAGTAATACCCGCCATGGCCAATGTATCCGAACTCGCTTGTTCGGTAATCACGTCGATGACGTCATCAATTGTAATTCTCCCGAGTAGCTTACCTTGCACGTTCACAACAGGCAAGGCGTCAAGGTCATATCGCTGCATGAGCTCTGAAACTTCTTCGACCGGCCGGTAAGTTTCGGTGAAAATTACATCTTTATCATATAGACTTTCAATTTTCGTATTTTTATGAGCAAGCACAATTCGTTTCAGAGAGAGCAGTCCGAGGAGAATATCATTGTCGTCCACAACGTAAACTGAATATACCTTTCCAACATCTTCTGCCTGCTTTCTTAGTTCTTCAATACATTGATTTACAGTCCAGTTAACGTTTGCTTTAACAAGCTCTTTCTGCATCAGACCACCCGCCACATCTTCTTCATAGTGCAGCAAATCCAGGATGAACCGGGCTTGTTCGCGGTCTTCCAGCAATGCTATTACCTCCTCGCGTACACGAATGGGCTGTTCGTTGAGCAAATCCACGGCGTCATCCGAATCGAAAAGATTGACGTACCGCGATATCTCATGGGATGAAAATGACTTCAGAAACTCCTTGCGTTCTTCGGGTTCGAGACTCGCCATGATTTCCGAACCGACCTTGACGTCAAGTTGTTCAAACAGAAATTTGGATTCGTTTGAATCCAGCTCATATAACAGGTTGGTTATATCGGCAGGGAACTGTCCCTCCATCTCCGCGTGGATCGACGCTATATCTTCATTTTCAATGAATTTGCGGATGAGTTCTACGTACTCCTTAGTTAATTCGAAAGTCATGCCTCTACTGTTTTTTGCAGCTAAATCTATCTTGCTCCAACCTTTTGCTCAAAAACTTAAATCACTGATCCTTGCCTCGCTGAACCATATTGGTGAGTTCAACAAATTCCTTCACACCCAACTGCTCTGCTCTTTTTGTTAGTAATGGATTCTCGGCAAAGTCACCTAATGGTCGTAGTGCATTTCTCAAGGTTTTACGCCGTTGGTTAAAGGCTGTTTTTACTACTGTGAAGAACATTTTTTCATCACAATCAAGTTTCGTCGTTGCATTACGTCTCAAACGAATTACGCCTGATTGGACTTTAGGAGGTGGATCAAAGGCACCGGGAGGCACAGTTACCAGATAATCGATATCGTAAAACGCCTGAAGAAGCACGCTCAGAATACCATAATCTTTGTTTCCGGGAGGCGAGGCAATCCTTACTGCTACTTCTTTTTGAAGCATACATACGATTTCCGGTATCCGATCCCTGAATTCCAAAGCTCTGAAAAAAATCTGCGACGAGATATTGTAAGGGAAATTGCCGATGATGCCATATGACTCGGTAAGCAATTCGCTTAGATTGTATTTTAAAAAATCCCCTTCAATGATTCTTGGTGTCAGATCCGGAAAATGAGTCTTCAGATATACTACTGATTCTGTATCGATTTCAACCACAAAAGTGGTGTATTCACTTTTCTTGAGTAGAAATTGTGTGAGAACACCCATACCCGGGCCGATTTCCAAAACCTTAGTGTAACCACCATGCAGCGTAAGGCCGTCCGCGATTTTCTGACAAATATTCAGATCCTTGAGGAAATGTTGTCCTAAATGCTTTTTGGCGCGCACCTTGCCATTTCCTGTATTTTTATAATTTACTTTCACGAGCCAAAATTAAGGCTTAATTCGTAGATTTATTGAATAAATAATAGGAAGTAATCTCATTAATGCGAATAGATACGCGTTGAACTATGGAAATGATTTCATCACAAACGGATTGGCAAACGATCAATGCTACCCTTCGGCATTTGAACCTGATTGGAATAACCTTTACGCCTGACTTTATTATCAAGAATATCAGCGCGCATGTGCTGGTGAAAACCGGCTGGACTGAGGAGGATCTCATTGGAAAAAGTATGTTTGACGTTTTGGTACCAAAAGAAGACGAGTCCGAAATCCGGCAAATGTTGGAGGAGGGTTTTCAGGGTAAGCGTAGATTGGAGCAACGGGAAGTACCTTTTTTAGCCCAAAAAGGAACAGTTCGTACCTTTTCGATCAACTCGGTTCTCATTCACCAGGAAGAGGGTGAGGTAGAATATGTTACGGTAATTGGGCCTGATATAACCCGCCGTCGGCGGATGGAGTCGTCGATCGCGAAGTCCAATTCGCAGTTGCAGGATCTTGTCGATAATACCAGTGACCTGATCCAGCTGGTTGCCATTGACGGGAAATTCATATTTGTCAACAAGGCATGGCGTGAGGTTTTGGGATATAACCTGGACGAGATCGCCTCCATGCGGTTGCAGGATATCGTCCACCCGCAGCATATAGATGAAGTTTCAGCTCAACTTGAGGAGATCAAAAATGGGCATTCCAATCCTAATTTCGAAGCAGTTTTTCAGAATCGCGATGGTAAAAAGGTATTCGTAAAAGGTAGCGTTAATTGCCGTTTTGACAATGGTAAACCAACTGCATTTCGCTGTATATTAAACGATTATACTGAGACTATACGGGCAGAGAAAGCTCAAAGTTTATATTACAGCATTGCCAACTGGACGCTGAATACCCCCAATCTTGAAGATTTTTACCATTCAATTCACGAAGAACTTGGCAAGATTATCGATGTTAAAAATTTTTTTATAGCTCTTTACGATCCTAGCGAAAGCTATTTGTATTTCCCATATTACGTAGACGAATACTTTAAAGGTAATGTAAGATTTACCAGAAGAAGATTAGGAAACGGGGTAACAGAATATGCCATTGCGTCCAACAGACCGCTTTTTTTGTCGGATAAGGACATTGAAGAATTGGCAAAACGGAACAGCTTATATCTATATGGAGTAACTCCGAAACTTCTGCTGTGCGTGCCGCTTCGGATTGGAGATCGGGTAACGGGTATTATTGGTGTCAAGTCTTATGACAATCCGAATATGTTTGACGCCAGGGATCTGGAACTGCTCGAGTTCATTTCCGGACAGGTGGCGTTGGCAATTGCTCGTAAGCAAAGTGAACAGGAGCTGAGCAAATACGTAGCGAGACTGAACGCTATTTTTGACAGCAGCTCGCATATCATGTGGTCTGTCAACAAAAGTTTCCAGCTTACTTCTTTCAATAAGAATTATTCGAATCTGATTCAGAGCCAGGTAGGTGCGAGACCATCTTTGCAACTGACGCCGGAGAAGTTTGGCTGGAAAATGGTAGGGAATACCAACAGACGAACTTTGGAAAGTAAATACCGACTGGCACTGAAAGGTGAGCCTCAATATTTTGAGTTTAAAGTCGATATTAAAGATGGCTCAGAAATGTGGCTTGAGTTTTACCTTAATCCAATCCGATATGAAGGTGGTGTGATCGAAGAGGTCTCCGGTATTGCTCGTGATATTACGAGAAGGAAGGAGGCGGAGCTTTCACTACGCAATAGCGAAGAACTGTTCCGGAGTATATTTGAAAACCTCCAGGATATTTATTGCAGAATAGATCGGGATGGGCGGATTACAATGATCAGTCAGTCTGTGTTGAAGCGCATGGGATATATTCCTGCCGAGGTTATCGGCCGACAAATCACGGAGTTCTTCAATGACCGTGAAAGGATACATTCTGCGTTGATTCGCCTGAGAAAGACGAAAAGTTTACGGAATTTCGAAATTACGATGCGCCGTAAAGATGGCTCTGAGCGTCAGTTTATGATCAATATGCTCATGTTTACCAACGATAAGGGTAAGCCAAATGAGGTAGCTGTTCTCGCAAGGGATATTACTGAGTTGAAACGAAATGAGCTTGAATTACTGAAAGCAAAGGAACATGCGGAGCATTCGTTGAAAGTAAAAGAGGGTTTCCTGGCCAATATGAGCCACGAGATCAGGACGCCGATGAACGGTGTGATAGGGATGATCGACCTTTTGGGCGAATCGAAATTGAATGACGAGCAAAGAGACTATGTAATGACGATCAAGCGGTCGTCGGAAACATTGCTTAATATCCTGAATGATATTCTGGATTTGTCGAAAATTGAAGCGGGTAAAATGGTGCTGCACGAAGCGCCGCTGGCTGTTGAGGAGTTGATGCTGAAACTCGTTTCCCTGTTTGGCCAGGCGGCGAAGAATAAGGGTAATACCTTGACATGCACGGTTGATCCGGAGATTCCAAAATATATCATCGCGGATCAAACCCGTCTGCTACAAATACTCTCGAATCTAACTTCGAACGCGCTGAAATTCACTGAAAAGGGTGCCGTTCGGATCTTCTTGAAATTGATTGAGAGACGTGGCGACAAGATTAAAATCAGAGTGGATGTACAGGATTCGGGAATCGGAATTAGCGCGACGGACAAACAGATTCTGTTTACCTCATTTACACAGCTTGACAACTCCTCGAAAAAGTCATTTGGCGGAACGGGCCTCGGACTGGCGATTAGTAAGCAGCTTTCCGAAATGATGCACGGCGGTATTGGAGTGGAATCTACTCTTGGCAAAGGCAGCACTTTCTGGTTCTCGTTTGAAACAGAAGAAACCACGATGGCCGAAGTGGAAACAACGACTCTTGCGGAAGATCAACCGATTGAAAACGTATTTGTCGACCTTCATCCGGAGATATTGTTGGTAGACGATAACGCAGTAAACCGGAAGGTGGCGAACGAAATTCTGAAAAAATCGGGTTGCAGGGTAGACTTGGCCGAAAGCGGATTTGAAGCAATAGATAAAGTTTTAAAGCGAAATGCGCCTTCTGAGCGAATGTATGATATCATCTTTATGGATATCCAAATGCCGGATATGGATGGAGTACAAACAACTCAGGAATTGAGAAAAAAGATTAAAAGCCTACCTCCGGTTGTTGCTATGACTGCCTATTCCATGAAGGAAGACAGAGACCGTTTTTTGTCCCAGGGAATGGACGATTATGTTCCTAAACCGATCAGAGCGCATCTTTTGGTGCATAAAGTGAAGGAACTGTTGAATAAGAGCAAAGGGGTTGTGGCTGAAAAACCTGTGGCGAAGGAAGAAACTATTCCTGCCTTGCCTATTTTAGATAAGGAAATAATTGATCAGCTAAAAGGGATTGGCGGAGCCGACCTCGTGTTATCTGTTTTCGAAGATTTTGTAAATGAATCTACTGACATGATAAAGGAGGCGTTGGAAGCATATGCATCGGGTGATATTCCAACGGTTAAAAGTAATTTGCACACATTGAAAGGCAGTGCTGGTACGGTGGGGGTGTCTCAGGTTGCAGAGATTGCCAAGGATGCAGAGTGGCGGCTAAAATCAGATGACACTTCAACGTTGTCCGTTGCACTACCGGAATTGGACAAAGCATATACAAGATTTTTGAATGTATATGAGGATACCTTGAAGGATTGGTTAAAATAGCGTCATAAAAATTCAGAAATGGAGTGAATTAGTAGATAAAAACGGGCAGTTGGTCGATTAACTGGCAATTTTCGGTAGGGTAGTTAAACTATTCCTGAGAGGCGTACTCTAAAAGCAAACTCTTTTACGAATTATACCATGAAAGCGCCCTGGACTCAACTTTTCCTTTTTCTTCTAATCACACTGCCGACAATGGTTAACGCGCAGAGCCTTCAGATTTCAGGCACTGTGTTAGACAGTGCAAATAAATCTTCGGTGGTCGGAGCATATATTGCGGTGGGTAAAAATACGCCCGATGCCAAACCAGAATATGTCACGACGGATGTGAATGGAAAGTTTGTCTTTTCCGGCCTTTCTCCCCAAACGAGTTATTTGATCAAGGTGACCTACCTAAGTTATGGTGATTTTTCAAAAGCCGTATTTGTTCAAAATCAGAATATTGATTTGGGAAATGTGATGCTGAAGGAGGTAGCATCAAATCTGAAAGAAGTGAAAGTGGTGGGGCAGGTTACGCCAATGGAGCAAAAGGGGGATACTACACAATTTAATGCAGCCGCATTTAAAACGAATCCGGACGCAACGACCGAAGATTTGATTCAGAAAATGCCGGGGATAACGGTAACCAACGGAACTGTTACTGCCCACGGAGAAACGGTGAACAAGGTTTTGGTGGATGGAAAACCATTCTTCGGTGATGATGCTGCACTTACCCTCAAATCACTTCCCGCTGAAATCGTAGATAAAATTGAAGTCTTCGATAAACTTAGCGATCAGGCAGCCTTGACAGGTTTCGACGACGGGAATTCCCAAAAAACAATTAATATCGTCACCAAAGCAGACCGTAAAGTGGGGCAGTTTGGAAAAGTGTTTGCGGGATATGGTACCGATAATCGTTATCAGGCGGGAGGGAATGTGAGCTATTTTAAGAATAACCAGCGCATTTCGATTATCGGATTGAGTAATAATATCAATCTGCAGAACTTTTCCAGTCAGGATTTATTAGGAGTCTCCGGATCCAGTGGCGGCGGCGGTGGTCGCGGTGGGGCAGGAGGAGCGTCGAGTAATTTTCTGGTGGGGAATCAGAGTGGTATCACTGGTACTAATTCGTTTGGCCTTAATTATTCCAACAAATTTGGAAACAAGGTGGACGTGACGGGGAGCTATTTTTTCAACAGAACCAATAATTCAAATGCTCAAGCGAAACAACAGGAGTATTTTTTTAGCGATGTAAACAGCAATCAGCTTTATAATGAAACGAGCAATACCGGCTCTGTTAATTCTAACCACCGCGTCAACTTCCGTATTGAATATAATATCGACAAAAAGAATTCTCTGATTTTTACTCCAAGATTGAGCTTTCAGGATAATAATTCCCGCAGCCTTACAGCCGGAGAAACGTCTCTCAAAACTGGAGAGATGCTAAATGCCTCTGAGAACAGCAAGACAAACGGCATCAAGGGGTATAACTTTAACAACGACATCCTTTACCGCCACTCGTTTGATAAAAAGGGCCGAAGTATATCTTTCAACCTGAATACCCAACTTAATGATAAGAACGGGATTGGAAGTCTTTATTCGAAAAACCAATATTTTACGAATAAAGAAGTTCCCGGCGACACGATTGATCAACAGAGTTATACTTCTTCAAATGGTACATCATTAGGTGGTAATCTGATATATACTGAGCCGATCAGCACAACGGGACAGTTACAGTTTAACTATGGATTGACGTTGAGTAATAGCAATTCAAAAAAGGAAACATATAATATGGGACCCGACCAAAGTGGCTATACTGACCTGGATACTCTGCTGACCAATAATTTTGATAACCGTTATGTTACGAACCGTGCTGGTATGGCTTATCGCTTTCGCAAAGGTCTTTGGACAGCCAATGCCGGACTTGATTTTCAAAATACCGGACTATATAGTCAACAACTAGCTCCAAATGAGGCGAAAGTAGATCAATCATTTACAAATGTGCTTCCTAATCTGATGTTGATGTATCGCTCGAAAAGTGGTACTCAGTTCCGGGCGTTTTTCAGAAGTTCAACCAATCAGCCTTCAATTTCACAATTGCAAAATGTGATAGATAATAGTAACCCGCTTTCGCTAACTGCCGGAAATCCGGATTTGAAACAGGAATACAGAAATACTTTGAATATTAGATATGGCTTATCTGGCGCTAACAGACCTTATAATTTTAACGCTTTTGTATTTGTTTCTCAAACCAACAACGCCATTGTAAACTCCACGTATATAGCGCAGGAACAGACCCAGTTGCAAAATGGAATAACATTGGAACAAGGAGCAAAACTGACGGCACCAGTCAATCTGGATGGAAGCTGGAACGCCAGAACATTTTTAACTTACGGTAAGCCGATTTCAAAAATTAAACTGAACGTAAACCTGACAACGGGAGTCAATTACACCAGAGCGCCGGGGATGATCAATTATGTGCCTAATTTTTCAAACAGCTATGCTATTTCACAAGGCCTTGTTTTGAGTAGTAATATCAGTGAGAAGTTAGATTTTACTGTCTCATATTCAGGTAATTATAATATAGTTCGAAACTCGATTCAGCCTACTTTAAACAGCAACTATTACACGCAGGGTTTGACTGGTCGGGTTAACTGGATATTTGGAAAGGGATTTGTGCTTTCAACCGATATCAGCAATCAAGCATATCGCGGATTGGGTCAGGGATATAACCAAAACTTTACTTTATGGAACGCGAGCTTTGGTAAGAAATTCCTAAAAAACAATGCTGGGGAGCTGAAACTAACTGTTTTCGATATTCTTAAACAAAACAACAGTATTACAAGAACCGTTACAGAAACCTATATTCAGGATGTAACGAGCCGAGTATTAACACAGTATGCAATGCTTACTTTTACATATACGCTTCGCAACTTCGGAAAAATGCCAACTCGCAGTAATGAAAGAAGAGGTGATTTCGAAGGGCCTGGTGGAGGTTATCAAAGAGGCGGCGGTATGCCAGTGGGTGGAGAGAGAGGACCGGGCGGGTTTTAATTCCAAAACAACGTCCACAAAAAAATCGCTAACCATTGGAAAGCGATTTTTTTGTGTGCCCAAAAAATGGCGAAATGCTCTTATTTTTATTTCCTATTGGCGAACGGAATTACCAGTTTCTCGCCTCTTTCAGCGAAATCCTTCGTTTTGCCGTTGGCCTTCATAATTGCTTCTTTACTTACATTGTATTTACTGGCAACCACACGTAAAACATCGCCTGGACCAACAGTATGAATCGCTTGAACTTGAACAGAAAGCTTAGTTGTACCTGCTTTGATATCTGTCACATCCGAATTCAGTCCCTGAAGAGTTTCAGTATTCAAGTTATATTTAGATGCAATACTGGTCCAGGTTTCACCACTTTGAACCGTGTGTTTATATGATTGTCCCCCAAGAGATGAAGCTGATATCGAAGGGGTTTCCTTTTTTGTTGGCTTGGCCTCTGTGGGAACCGTAACAGGCTCATCAGCCGTTCTTTCTTCTTCAGCAGGAGTACTGGCGTCTTCCTGGTCTATCGGGACAGTCGTAGTATCAACCACAACAGATGTCAACTCCTCCGTATTGCTGGAACTGTCGGTGATATACTCGTATCCAACATACAATATCGCCAAAACAAGCAACACCAAAACGCTCAGTGTTATGATAGGCAAATTGGACTTTTCGACGGGACGTACATTTCTCTTTTTTGGGAACTCGTCTTCCATAGCTTTACTTGATCGTTGTTTTTTGTAGTGTTATTAGTGGAAAATAATAATGTGTTGCTGTTAATCAGGCTGATTTCTCAGTTCCTCATTCATTACGGCGACTTTCTTTTTCAATTCGATTTTAAATTGATCTAATCTATGTCCAACCTCCTGATCAGACACCCCAATGATCTGAGCTGCTAATATCCCTGCATTTCTTGCGCCATTCAAAGCAACTGTTGCGACCGGTACTCCGGAAGGCATCTGTAAAATAGAAAGAATAGAATCCCAACCGTCGATAGAGTTGCTCGATAATACAGGCACACCTATCACAGGCAAACTGGTTACCGCAGCAACCATACCTGGTAAATGAGCGGCACCTCCTGCCCCGGCAATAATTACTTTGATACCTCTGGTACGAGCTGCGGAAGCATATTCAATCATTCTTTCAGGCGTACGATGGGCCGACACAATTTCCATTTCGAACTGTATCCCCAGCTCTTTCAATGCCTCTGCTGCTTCTGCCATCACCTTTCTGTCCGAAAGGCTTCCCATTATAATCCCAACCATTTAATTATTGTATTTTACTTCCTTGAACAACGTCTGAAATTGACTTTCCTTATATTAACCCTTGGTAATCACCCGGATATTCTTTTTTACAAAATCTACTTTTTCTCTTAAAGCCGAAAGACTGTGATCCATGATGGTGATATGCCCCATTTTCCGGAACGGCTTCGTAATGGCCTTCCAATATAAAAATGGAAAAACCTGTTCAGTCGCCAGAAGCTTCTCCATTCCCTCATATACTGCCGGTCCTTCGTGGCCATCTTCGCCCAACAAATTCACCATTGCAGACGGACCGTATGCCTCTGTACTGCCCAGTGGTAAGCCTAAAATTGCTCTCCAGTGTTGCTCATATTGAGACGTTGCATTGGCGCGAATCGTATGATGTCCGCTATTATGAGGTCTCGGGGCCACTTCGTTAATTAGAATTTCTCCTGATTTTGTAAGAAAAAGTTCGACAGCGAGCAGTCCTACTATCCCAAATTTTTCTGCAGTTTGTGTAGCTATTGTTTTTGCCTGAATATCAAGCTCCTCAGGTATCTCGGCTGGCGCAAAAAGATACTCAACCAGATTCAGTTCGGGATGAAAAACCATCTCCACGGTTGGGAAACAGCTTATCTCACCTGATTCATTCCTAGCAACGATCACCGCAAGTTCTTTTTCAAAATCAACCGCTTTTTCCAAAAGTCCCGGTTGATCAAAAGCCTTAGGGAAGTCAGTTGCTGTAGCTAACCTTTGAACACCGCGCCCATCATATCCGTCTTTGCCCAACTTATGAAATGCGGGAAGGAAATCCGTATGTTTTGCAGCGTCCTCTCTATTTTCAGTTAATATGAAAGGTGCAGTCGGAAGTGCATTTTCGCTATAAAACTGCTTTTGAATTCGCTTATCCTGAATTTTCCTGATTACAGAAGGCTGAGGAAAAACTTTTTTTCCTTCTTTTTCCAATGCCTCGAGTGCTTCAACATTTACTTTTTCGATCTCAATGGTGATGATATCGAGATTCTTTCCAAAATTATAAACCGTGTCGTAATCCTGTAAAGATCCTTGTTGGAAACTCGGTGCGATGTTACGGCAAGGGGCCGATGCATCAGGGTCAAGTACGGAAATGTCGAGGTTCCAGTCTATGGCTGCCTGCAACAACATCAGACCGAGCTGTCCGCCTCCAAGAATTCCTATCCGCGATGAAAGCATTTATATTAAGTCTTATTTTTAAAATACAAAATTGGCCTAAAAAGTGCTAAACTGAAAGTATTTGCCGAGAGATTAGGCAACAATCTGATTTTATTTGTGATGGAACTCAGGAAACAGGTCTATTTCATGAACCGTATCAAACCTATTTCGAGGAGCAAAAATAGTAGCGCGCCATATAGAAAGTACTTCCAGAGGCTTATGCCCAGGCTTTGTTTTCTAAACTGTTCTGCGAAGTCGGAGTCGTCGATCCGATCAAATATTTTGACATTTTTTTGACCTGCAAATATCCTTCCCAATTCATCAGGACTATAATAATCCAGTTTCGACTCGTTATGATTGTGATTTAGAGCAATCACCTGCTCTGGAGAGTCGCCATTTAACAATTCGTAGTAACCTGCATGAAGTCCCTGATTTTCACCAGCTTCCGGCAATTCTAATAATAACTGCCCTCCGGCTATGCGCTGGATCGGGATGATTTCATTTTTGCCGGTTCTTAGTTTATATACATTTCTGGAGCTAGCATTGAAGATTGGAAGACTGATAGGGTTTTCGTCAAAGGTATAAGAAGTCCGTTGTTGTCTCACACTTGCAGCCGCTATTTTATACATAACCGGCACAAACAACGCATGCTGTGCCATAGTGCTGTACTTGCCCACCAAAGGAGATGAGAAAATGTAAGTTTTTCCTTGTGCACTATTAGTTTGTGCCAGAAAAGGTTGCCCATTTCTGAGTGTAAGTAATTGATTTCCAGACTTGCTCCATGTCCAAATGGGTGATGCGGCTGGAAGGTTCAGGTTGTTGTCATTTCTAACTGACTCCTCAAATACGTCCGAAAAAAATGGATTGTTTCGATCTGGCGCAACAACAGAAGTAGCTTCGGAGTTGTCGGCGGAAACGCTGGCAAGCCCTGAAATTCCGACACCGCTGGACAACTGTTTGAAATTTTCAAAGTCAGCCATAGCCGACGGGATGATCGTAAGACTACCACCTTTTTGAACAAAATCGTTCAAATCCGTTATAAATGAAGATCCCAGCTTGTTTACACCATTCAATATCACCAAGTCTGCATTTTTCAGTAGGCCGGGGTCAATATTGTTAATATCCTGATTTTGAAGGCTGAACAAACTATCGTTGGCATATACATTTTCAATATACTTGTCGTTCGAGGCATTGTCATAGATATGAAGGACTTTGATAACTGGCGATGCATTGAGCACAAAGAAATATTCATTATCGAAAGTCACCGGGAAATCGTCAAAAGTGATCTTCCCTTTTTTATATCCTTTTCCAGTAAGGTTAAAGTTGAATCTGGCGGTGGCACTGCCGTTCGCCGGGATATTGACAGAAGCAGTAGAACTTTGGGTATTGTCCAGCGTGAGTTTCAAAACTACATTTTGGGCCGGCTCATTGCCGGAGTTGCTCACTTTTACTAAAAGAATATTATTCTGCAACTCTCTTATAAAAGGAGTATTGAGCCATGCCGAATCGACATACACATTTTTCTCTGTTTGCGCTTGGACCGGCACCAAAAACAGGCGATCAGAACTATCGGTTCTTAGCTCAGATAATTTTCCTGAGGTACTTTTTTGAAAATCGGAAAACCAGAAAAGCTGGCTAGCCGCACGACTTTGCTGTCTTGCGATCAGATTTTTCTGACGAGTATATACCTCTGGTAATGTTCGTGGAGTTAGTGAAAGGCCTACTGTCGTAAGGATATCACGGATTTTTTCAGAAGTAAACAAGCCCTGTTCCTGCGCAGAAAAGTCGTTTGTGACGAGTTGGAGAGAGGTGGCATTGCGCATTAGTCCAAGCAATTCGCCCAGGCGGCTCGTGGCCACGTCAAGATATCTTTTTGAATTAAGCTCGTTCTGCATGCTGAACGAATTGTCCAGATATATGCTGGTGATCCCTCCCTGATTAACCGGAGAAGTCTCGTCTTTGGAAAGAAAGGGTTGCGCGAAAGCGAAAACCAGACAAGCTACCGCCAGAATTCTTGCAAGCAAGACAAGCCAATGCTTTATTTGCCTGACTGAACGGGTTTGGGTATCAACGGCTCTCAAAAACGCAACGTTTGTGAAATATATCCGTTTGGTACGTCTGAAATTGAAAATATGAATGGCAATAGGTACCGAAACGGCAAGCAATCCCCAGAGAAATGACGGAAAAAGAAAACTCATTGATGTGATCGTAATTCGGATTCAGGATTTTAAGACAACACACTTTCAATGTAGGCAGGCTACCGTTTCAGGATATATCAACGGCCCTTGCTTTTTGCAAATTACGCTAAATTCCGGTAACAGTTTTTTATTTCAACGCCTTTCTGATAAGTCTATTGCTTTTTTCTAACTTTGCACTGTGAAACGATTTAGGAATCGTTGTTGGTTACCTTGATATGAGTTCATTGCAGGAGGATTGGAAGAGGACCGGAAAAAAGAATTATTTTATAAAATACATGTATGGCCAAAGTATCGGTAAATAAACACCAGCCAGTTTATCAAATGCCCACGAACCCGGCAGCGGTTCGAACCAAGAAATATGCGTTGCCAACCAAGAAGTATATCAATATCGCAATGCGTTATTTTTTCAAGACTCAGATTAAGTGGGGAATGGTTCCACTGGCACTGATTCTGATTAACGCAGTTTTGAACCTGACAGGAGTATATCCTAATCTATGGATTTATATTACTGTGTTTGTTGGAACAATACTATATGTACTTTTTTGGGTCGTTCAATTTGCAGGCATTACTCAGCTGGCTCAATATAAGCCTATGTTTGAGAAGTTTCAATACGAGATCGACAATCGTCAGATCTTGATGAAGCTGAACCAGAAAGAAGGTAGTCTGATGAAGTGGGATCAGATACTGGACGGCTATAAGGACAAAGATTCATATGTGCTGATTATTTCAAAAGGTCAGTTCATTCACCTTCCGTTTAATATTTTTAACTCGGAACATGAGATTAAAATGTTTGAACGAATTTTGAAACAGAAAGAAATTTTGAAGTCATAACAGACATCTAAGTACGTTGTAAAAGCCTGGTGTCCCACCTGGCTTTTTTTATGACTTCACTGTCTAATCCGCCCTTTTAAGGGAGCTATTTGATAACGAATGGTTGACTTATTCATTGATAGACATGCTATTGACGATTAGAGAATTTAAGGAAAAGGATCGCGACCAGTTGAAAGATCTATATATGCGGGTGCGTTACGAGAGTTTCGAGTGGCTTCGGAAAGACAATTTTATAAAAGATACTTTCGACGCAGATACCGAAGGGGAGCGGATACTGGTCGCGGAATACGGACAAAAAATAGTTGGGTTTATCAGCGTCTGGCAGGCTGATAGCTTCGTACATCACCTTTATATCGCGACCCAGTTTCAGCGCCAAGGCATTGGTTCGGCACTTTTAAATGCGGTGAGGGTCAGTGTCCGACAACCCTTACAGCTAAAATGTTTGCATAACAATAAGAAAGCCATTGAATTCTATTCCAAACTAGGTTGGGTCGCGAAAGCAGACGGTATATCGGCGGAGGGTCTGTATACCCTTTTTGAATTTGGTGTTCAGGAAACTGTTGCGAGGATGGAAATGAGCAATCAATGAGTTTTGGCGAAGTTTTGCTCACCTGCCTCGATAGCAGATTTTAGGTGATTTGTTTTTGGGGGAATGGGGCAGCTATATCCTTCGCTGAAAGCGCAATATGGATTATAAGCACGGTTGAAATCGATAACAAATTGATTATCAACAAAGTCTGTCGTCTTTAAATCGATATATCGACCACCACCATAAGTTTGCTTTCCGTTGGTCAGGTCTTTAAAAGGAATAAAAAGATAGTCTTTGTATTTTGGGTTGGTCTGCAATTGTAAGCTACGATAGACCAGCAGAGATTCTTGCTTTCCCTTTATCTCGAATGTGAGCTTCCCATATGCAACATAGCTTTTCACCTTTCCACTACTTGTAGGCATATCAAATGGCTCGGCATCAGAGGTTCTTTCAAAAGTAGCCTTCACTTTGAAACTCGGGTCCGCGTCATAAAATCGTAGGTATTTCAAATCCTTTTTCTTTAATGGTGAATTGGGCGAGGATAAAAAATCCTTCCTGTATTCATCTCTGAATTGCTCGGTTTCTTTGACAAAATCCTGACCGAATGAGATATGAGCAATAAAAAGCAAAAGTGAGGTAAAAAACAATTTCATAATTGGAAGTAATTTGTGTGATCATCCAATCAAAAATCCGGCATAGGAAAGCCGGATTTCTGATTGGATGAAGGGAATTCAAAAATTCTGTTTGCACAAGCTTATGAAGAAGGCCATTGCTTGTTCGACAATTGAGTGACCAGCTGACTGGGTATCCCTGACCCAATCTTGCTCCTAAAATTTCTAGTTAAGCTCTATTTTTCGAATTTTTGATTCATCCAAATGGAGCAACTCTTTCACCGCGTTATAATCTTTATAATCGATTGAACCGCTTTTTCTTGCAGCAAAATCAGAAGGGAGAATAACCACTCTGAATGTTTGATTTTGCGTCCAATCGCTGGCAAGTTTGGTTAGATCAGTTGTGCCATCCATAAAAACGGAGAAGTCCTTTTTGGTTCTGTCAAAATTGTAAACGACAAAATTGCCGTTGTTATCAACAAAAGCAGTTTGAGGAAGCAACCGCCAGGTATCAAGGGTTTCATTCCCAACTTGCTGAGTGCCCCAATGGATATAAACCAACACCGCATCTGACTCAAGAACTTCCTGAGATAAATCGGCATCTGCGAAGGTCAATCCGAATTGGAAGTTGTTAGCACTTGTGAAATTTACTTTTGTAAGATCAAATGTCTGTCCGATCGTGGCGTTTCCTGAGTCTCCCGGAGGGCCTTGCGGTCCTTCCGGACCAGTACAACTTTGAAACAAAACGAAAGATAATAACAGGATTAGGGGCAAGAGTTTTTTGTTCATGACGTTTTAAAATTTATGTGTTTGTACTTGCTGATTTTACCCTTGGATTATGAATTTGGCCGGAAGTTTAACAAGAGCAATGCCTATTAACGCTTGTTAACAGGAACATATTGAAACAGCCAATGCCCACGATCCAAGGATAGACACAAAAGTAAGGCGTTTTTTTACCGGCGTCCCTAATAATTTAATAATTTGCGTAGATAAACTTCTGGCATTACTTTGCCTCGTATTAACTACAAAATTGTAAACTTAAAATCTATATCATTATGATCAATCGTAAGGCAACCGCAGTTTGGAAAGGTAGTGGAAAAGATGGAAGTGGGGTAATTAGCACGCAAAGTACAGTACTTGAGAATACTCAATATTCATTCAATACGCGATTTGCAGACGGAAAAGGTACAAATCCGGAAGAGTTGGTTGCCGCAGCACATGCTGGATGTTTTGCAATGAAATTGAGCTTTGAGCTAAATGCAGCTGGTTTTACGGCTGATGAATTAAACGCAACGGTTACCATTTCACTGGACCCTGCAAAAGGGCAAGTGGTGAAAAGTCATATTGATCTGACTGCAAAGGTTCCGGAAATTACTCCTGAGAAATTCGCCGAGGTGGCGGAAAAGGCTGAAAAAGAGTGCCCTATCTCGCAGCTTTTAAAGGCAGAGATAACGATGAATGCTGAACTGGTTTAGAATTATTTCAGCTTGATTAAAATTACGAAGCCGCGACTGGACGAATTCCTGCCGCGGCTTTGTGGTTTTTTATGGCTAATTGGATGCAGACTGCATTTGCTCCATCTCATCGGCGCTTGGGCCATAACTTCCTGGAATAGGAATGTTCAATAGGCGAAGGAACACACCCAATTGCGCTCTGTGGTGAACGATCTGACAATAGCACATGCGAATGACATCACGCTTTGGCTCGGTGAAGTATATCTGAGCACCCTCTCTCATCGTCCACATTTCTTCCAGCTCTTCTTCTGTTGCATTTTCAAGGGCTTCACGACCTTCGGCAAGCACTTTTTCGAAATATGCCAGCAAGTCTGCCTCATTATTTATTTCAACAGGATTATACGGGGTTGTCGCAAAATCAATCTCTTCTGTTTCGAAAACCATTTTAACCCAAGTTGGGATTTCGGCAATATGCGTTGCCAAGCTTTTCACCGTCATGCTTTTTGGATGTGGCTGCCAGTCAAATTTTTCAGTAGGCACCTTCGATAGCATTTTACGCGTGATTCCGGCTTCTCTGGCGAGCTCTTCTAAAAATAAAGGGATTAGTTTCATAAATACAGGTGGTTTGTTTTCTTGATGAAACAAAGTAAATACACGCCAATGACAGCCCTATGTCAGTAGTAATGGGGGGAAATGGAAATAATTTTGGGGTTTTTGGCGCTACGGATTGTCAGGGAGTGGCGATTGATTGTCAGTGAGTTGGACGCTTTATTGTCAACCTTCACCTTTCAAATTCTTGAAGCGCGGCTAGTCAATGAATAGATCAGCTGATATTTTGTCGGCGAAGAGTTTGCCTTTTTGAGTGAGTGTAATGGTGGAATCGTTGATATTAAGCCAGTTAATGTCTTTCATTTTCGTGATATCCTCATTACGCTCTTGTAAAAATCGTCCTTCGGAAAGTTGTTCCAAAGTGCGAAGATCCACGCCCCATTTCGTTCGTAAACCTGTAAGAAGATATTCATTGGTCTTGTCGGCCAGCGTCAGAATCTCCACGGTGGCAGGAATTTCATCTTTTGCGATTGCTTTCAAATAAAGCGCATTGTTGGAGACATTATATTCCCTGCTGATTCCATTAAATGAATGTGCACTGGGGCCAACGCCAAGATAAGGTCTTGATTTCCAATAGGAACTGTTATGGCGACTGTACATTTCGTTTGCTGCAAAATTGGATATCTCATATTGTTCAAAGTTGTTCTGAGCCAAGCTGTCAATCAATATTTCGAATTGAGTTGCTGCAAATTCTTCATCAATAGGTTGTATTTTTTTTGTTTTTAGCCATTTGCCGAATGCGGTTTGTGGCTCTATAGTCAGGCAATAAGCTGACACGTGCGGGATTCCCATGGCTGTGACCTTGGCAATATCGCTT
Organism: Dyadobacter sp. HNCC25DJ184; assembly: GCF_056895215.1. Lineage (NCBI taxonomy): Bacteria > Pseudomonadati > Bacteroidota > Cytophagia > Cytophagales > Spirosomataceae > Dyadobacter > Dyadobacter sp. HNCC25DJ184. Next base: position 280,568 of record NZ_JBXHAQ010000001.1, read on the forward strand.
CGAAGAATGTCATGACTTTCAGCCGGAATAGCATAAATTAAATCTACTGAAATATTGCTGATACCTGCGTTTTGCGCTTCTAGAACGCATCTTTCTGCTTCCGATGACGAATGCGCTCGATTCAGGAATTTGAGGTGAGGTTCGTGAAAAGATTGAATTCCGATACTGAGTCTGTTTATTCCGGCACCCGCAATTTGTCTGATCTTTTCAGAATTCAAGTCGTCAGGATTAGCTTCCAAAGTAATTTCCGCATCGTCGGTAATAGCAAAATGACTTTTTACCGTGTTCAATATCAGTTCCAACTCAGATTGATCCAATATAGACGGTGTGCCCCCACCAAAATAAACCGTTTCCAATTTGGCGGCTGGTAAATATTCTTTTCGCAATACAATCTCTTTCGCAATAGCCTCCGCCATTGCTCTTTTCGAAGTAGTATTCGTACTAAAGTGAAAATCGCAATAATGGCAAGCTTGTTTGCAGAAGGGGATATGTATGTAAAGATGCATCGGGGGGGCTGTTAGCAATTAGCTGTTTTCAGCTTTTTGTTATTAGCTATTAGCTTTTAGTTTTTTTAATTATTTGAAAATCAATACATTGCTTAAATATTCTCGTGCGCGAACAAGTAGATAGATTAGGTCCTGCTCCTAACCGCTAACCGCTAACCGCTAACCGCTAACCGCTAACCGCTAACCGCTAACCGCTAACCGCTAACCGCTAACCTTTCACTTCCATTCCCATCCAACTTTTACGCCTGCCCATAAATTATCTTTTGGCGCGCCGTTATAATATCGGTTTCCGAAAGCATTAAGGTCATAGCCGAGGCTATATATTCCGGCATTTACTTTTTCGGCTGAGGCAGACAGTTCGCTGTAAAAATGACCACCCCATTTTTTCTTCCATGAAACCCGGCCAATCCATTGATTGTAAGCCGTATTTTTGACAGTATTGGCGTCATTCAAATAAAAAGATCCACCATATTGGTAAGTTGCAAAAAACGAAATGCCATATTTCAGCAGCACATCAAGGCCGGCAGTTTGGGTTAAACGAGGTATACCGGGGATTAGTTTCCCGCTAAGATTGGCTTCGCCTTGGGTATAGTCTTCAAACGTGTATTTTGTCCAGGTACCCGTGTTCCATATCTTAAGATTAAGAGGAGAGCTTGGGTTGGATATCAGATGGTACGAAATATTCCATTCCAATCCATTTTGTTTGGTTTTACCTGCATTGACATAATATTCTGCCCCGTTTTCATCAGATCTTCTCACGATTGTTTCATCCAGCGCAAAGTGATATAGGCTTACTTCCCCGGTAAAACGATTCGTAATTTTACGAATTCCGATTTCTGTATTATTGCCCTGCTCCGGGTTCAAATCTTTCCTAAATCCGCCTGCTGAAGGGCGAACTTCCTGAAGAGTAGGAGGAGAAAATCCTCTACTAAATGATGCAGTTGCCGACCATGTTTCGCCGAGCAGTTTATTTAAAGCGATTCTCGGTGAAAACACCCCGTCAAATTTCCGCTGATCCTTGCTATTCGGAAGCGGGAAAAAGCGCTCGTATTTATATTGCAAAGTGTTGTAGCTCAATCCAACAACCGCAGTAAGATCTTCAAATAAAACAGCTTCCAGTTGACTGAACAAGGTTAAATTCTGAGATCTGATATCCTCAACAGTTTGCTGCGCTCCTGGCACGCCACTTTTGTTGTCATAGTTGCGTTGGGCCGACTTACCGTATTGCCATTCAAATCCACTTGTCCAGTTCAACGACACATTGCGAAATGTTGAACGATTTTGCCAGGTATTTCTTGCCCCCAGTCCTTGCTCATCCCGTCTTTCATAATTGGCGATAAAGGGATTGGCAAAGTCAGTGGTGGTCAGATATAATGCGAGGTTTTGTGTCCAGTTTTTCGAAACCTGAAGATTATAATTTCCACCTAAAAATGCCAGTCTGGTATATATTGCTGCTTTTTGTGCCTCACTTCCCGGAACGGTTGGTGTCGATTGACGAGCAAGTGTTGGGTCGGTTTGGTATTGCGCCAGGTTGATCCCTCCCGGAGTTTGGTAGTAAATATCGGAATACATTCCCAGCAACGACAGAAACCCTTTGTCTCCCGTTTTGATTCTGGTAGTGAATCTTACAGCATCTCTCACCATGGCACTATTATGCCTATATCCATCTGTCTCAGTATGACCATATTGAACGGTTGTTTCTCCCAATTGAATCAGACTGTTCCGATACTGAAAACCATATTTGCCAAAACCCGCTGCTTGTTCAACCCTGTTTTCTTCCGGGTTTGCATTTTGACTGGAAAGCATCACGACTCCACCTGTGCCAGCGCCATAAAGACTACTTCCGGGGCCCTTGATCACCTGCATTCCGGTTATTGCTCCAAAGTCGACAGAATTTAAAGGAGTATTCCCAGCAGCATCAGTGAAAGGGATTCCGTTCCAGTAAAATTTCACATTTCGAACACCAAATGGAGAGCGGATCATACTTCCCCGAACGGCAAAACGGTAGCTTCCTGGCGATCTTTCTTCCATTTTTACACCTGGTATTGTGCTTAATGCGGCGGCCCAGGTTGTTTGGGGGTATTTGTTTAACAATTGCGGAGTCAATAAACCAACTGAAGCGGTTGTTGATAGTCTGTTCGAGTTAGATTCAAAAGCACTTATTTTGACTTCATCTAATTGTTTCGCCAGTGTGTCACTTTGAGCGTTTGTTGTCAATGAAGCCAGTAGGCAGATAAATAAAGTACCAAAAAGGGAAAATTGGGTCATAATTAAGGGGTTATAGGAATATTTATAAAAGGGGTTATAATAATATTAATGAAAACTGCATATCATCTAGCAGTCGTTTAAGATTTTTTGTAATGAATATGGTGGGATGATTATCCAAATTTATCTATGAAGTAATCAGCTTTACATTAATTCTTCCATTAAAGTCAATAGCCTTCAGTTTCTGATGTGAAAGACATCTGAAATTAGATGCAAACCCTATTGTTCGGACATTTTGTTTTTCGTTGGGCAAAGATTTCTACAATTCATTATCAAAAACCTTCAATAAGCTGCTGGTAAAGTTTTAGTAAAGTAACAACCAACATCGCAGCCAGATTTTTACAAAACTAATTAACAGAAAATGAAAAAATTAACATTGCTTGCTTCAACACTCATGTTGTGTGGAGCTTTAACATTGACAAGTTGTTCAGATAAAACAAAAGATTCGGCCAAAGATACAATGGAAGAGGCGAAGGATGACGCGGCTGATAACATTGAAGATGCGAAAAGTGATATAGACGATGCCACTGACGACGTGAAAGACAAGTTGAAAGATGAAAAAGAGTCGTTAAAAGCAGATTTGGAACAAGCTGAGGCCAAACTTGACAGAAAGTTAGAGGAAGCTGACGAAAAGATAAAAAAGGTATCAGGACAAGAAAAAGAAAAATGGGAGGAGCGCAAGAAAAAATTGAAAGCTGAAAAAGAGGATTTGCAAGCTTCGATTCGCAGGACCAGTGATGAGACGGCTGACAAATGGGACGCCTTTAAAGCAGATACCAAAGCTAAGCTTGAGCAGATCAAAGAAGATATAAAAGACTAAAGTAGGATTAGGAAGGTTAGATATTCAAAAGGGGACCAATTGGTCCCCTTTTGACTGTCTAAGCAAGAGAGGTGAGTATTAATTTCTTGGCAGATGGATTTCGGTTATCATGCACCGGGCCGAACCTCCACCATTTCCTTCAATGATGGAGAGATCCGTGTGCAGAATCCTTGCATAATCGTTCAAAACATTTTTTTGCTGAGTACTTAGACATTCATATGCCTGCGTCGACATGATAAGAAATTTTTCATCCTTATTATTTCTGACCATCAGCATATTACCGGCGAAATGTGCGACCTGATCAAGAGTTAGTTCAATGATATATTTGTTCGTTTCCTCCAAAACGGACCTGACGAGTTGTCTTTCATCCGGATTCGTAATGCTTTGCAGACATACGACGGCGAAAATATCTCCTATACACATCATCACATTTGTGTGATATATTGGATTGCCCTTATCGTCAAATGCCGAGAATGCGATAATTTCATAACCCAGATGGTCGGCAAAACTTTGTAAGACTTCCGGGTGGGTTCTTGGAGAAAGGCAAGCGTAAGCAATTTTATATCTTCTGTCCAAAACCATACTGCCGGTTCCTTCCAGATACTTTCCTTCATTTTCAAAATGAGATAGATCAATAATCTCTTCTACTTTGAAATTTTTCCGAAGACTTTGGATAATATCTGCCCTGCGTTCTGTACGGCGATTTTCGGCCATCATCGGATAGAGTACCACTTTTCCGCTTTGATGAAAGGACACCCAGTTGTTAGGAAAGATGGCGTCGGGTCTGTCGAACTCCTGGTTATCGTCAAATACAAAAACTTCAATTCCCGCCTTTTCTAATTGCGAAACCATCAGTTCAAATTCTTCTTCTGCGGCAATAGCTATGCCGTTTGAAACAAGGCCTTCTTGCTGAAATTTATTGCTTTCAGCAGTTTGGGTGTTGAAGGAAAAATTTGCCGGTTTGATCATCATAATCTGTGCGGCAGACTGTGGTTGTATCTGGGCAGTGGATGTGATAACACGCATGGCTGAGTTCAGATTAATTATTTGAAATAACTATAAATGTACGCTGTAAATGGCGACATTGGGTAATACCAAATTTACATATATATGCGCTCTGTTACAAGCAAAGTCCCACGCGATTCGTGCCGAATTTTGATTGCCGCTAAGACGCGAGGTTCAGAAGTATATTGAGGATCAACTGTTTAGTATTGTTACTCTATTTTTAAAATTGCATTGCTTTCCATCAATCTCTAAGAAGAGGCATACTCATACAATGTGATCCTCCCCGGGCGCGGGAAAGCTCGGCCGATGGAAGGGTAATAAACGTATGCGAAAGGGTTTCGGGAAAAAGCTCGTCATTTTCGAACTTCTCGACCAGTTCGGCTGCGCCGATGATATTAAACCCTTTCTGTCTGAATGCTTCTATCGTATTATCGTTGCGGTCATATCCGATTACAACGCCCTCGCGAAGTGCCAGCAAATTGCACGAATCTGTCCACTGTTCTCTTTCGCCAAAGGGAAACTCATTGTTTCCTGAATAGATAAAACTGACTTCTTCTTTGCAATTCAAATCGTTTTGGCTGATATCTTTCAATAGATCTTCCAGGTTTTCAATATCTATTGGCTTGTGTTCCAGTCCTTTGATGAACTGAAGAATACGAAATTCCTTTGAAGGTTCGGGCGTAGCGAAAAAGTGAAGTACGTCGCGTTTCTTGGCGTCGTCGCCGGTTCTGGCCAACGCAGCCAGCAGCACCCAAATGTTCTTGCTCACTTGGGTAAAAAGGGTGTCAATATGCATATAATCCCGTTTTTTTGGGATTTTGATAATGGTAATTGTGTCTACCGCACTTCTTTCGAAAAGAATTTTCATCACCTGTTGAGCCGCGAAAAGAGAAGTTCTTTCACTGCATCCGATCAAAAGATGGCGGGGCGAAACCATCATCACATCGCCGCCTTCCAAAGTACAGCGATGATAGTCACTGGCTTTTTCTTCGTCGGGCAAGAGAAAATGGCGCTCATTGTCAGGAATTTCGATGATCTTGTCTTTGTATGCGGCAAATATGGGGTGGTAGAAAAATACAGCCTGAGCGAGAATGGATTCCCTTGTCCTGGCAGATTTGGCAGGTTTGTTTAAAAGAATATGGTCGTTAATCACAATTCCAATATCTCTCATAAAAATAAGGTTCGGCAACGGCGCGAACAACATTCTTTTGTTGGGCAGCGAGCCTGAGATAAATATTGTAGCCAGTTCATCAGCGTCATATTCCTCAAATTCTTCCTGCGTTTGGAAAGTACATTTTTCAATCCCGCTTATAGCAGCCGTCAGTTTTACTCTAACTGATTGTATTTCAAGTATTTCACTCAGTAGTTTCTGGATATCAACAACTTTGTCTGAATTGAAGTAATTATCTGAGCCAGGTATGAAGAACGACCTCGTCGGGTCGGCGTCGATCTCTTTAAGTTTTCCTTTGATCTTCGCAGGATCTAGGAAATAAAGTAATATTTTGACATAATAATCATACTCATCCCGTCTCATGGTGTCCAGATGCACAATATCTTCGAATAACCAGTCTTGTGCTTTGGAGGGTATTACCTTTCCCAAGCCTCTGTCGGGGCTGTGGATAAGCAGTCTTCGCAGCGGGTTAATTTCAGTAGTTACGTTAATTTTCGAAGTATAAGGTTTCCCTGATTTCATAAGTTCATAAATTTAAATTGTTAAACGAAGAGTTAACTGAGGGCATGCCCGGCGTACATAGCTGCTTTTCGCAGAGTTCCTGTCCGATGTTCTCTACGTAAAACGCTCTTCACTCTGCTTTTCAAAACCATTTCCAGACGAAACCGGACTTCTTAATAACAACGGTCGTCGGGAACGTCCAGCCAGTAAAAAAGGTTAACATTGTAGGTGCAGACCTTTAACTTGTTGGTCTACATTTTAATATACGGGCAAAGGTTGCTACTTTTGCGGTAAATTACCAAGAACTACATATTAAGTATAAATTTAGTTATGCTGTCAATTAAAGGATTGCGTGCCTCTATCGAGGGGAAAGAAATATTAAAAGGAATCAACCTGGAAGTGAAACCTGGTGAGGTTCATGCTATTATGGGACCAAACGGGTCTGGTAAAAGCACGTTGGCTTCTGTTCTTGCCGGAAGAGAAGACTACGAGGTAACCGAAGGAAGTATTCTTTTCGAAAATAAAGAGTTACTTGACCTGGCAGCAGAGGAACGAGCAGCAGAAGGAATCTTTTTAGCGTTTCAATATCCCGTAGAAATTCCAGGTGTGACAACCATCAATTTCCTGAAAACAGCGGTTAACGAAATCAGAAAATATAGAGGGGAAAGCCCGCTTGATGCCGCTCAGTTCCTGAAAATGGTAAGAGAGAAGGCCAAGTTGGTGAGTATGAATGATTCACTATTGAAAAGAGCTTTGAACGAAGGCTTTTCGGGTGGGGAGAAAAAACGTAATGAGATATTCCAGATGGCAGTTCTTGAACCGAAACTGGCTATATTGGATGAAACCGACTCTGGTTTGGATATCGATGCGTTGAGAATTGTGGCTGAGGGAGTTAACTCACTCCGTTCTCCTGAAAGATCGGCGATTGTGGTAACGCACTATCAGCGCCTTTTGGACTACATCGTACCTGATTTTGTACACGTATTATATAAAGGAAGAATTGTTAAGTCTGGTCCGAAAGAATTGGCGCTGGAATTGGAAGATAAGGGTTACGACTGGATTAAGGCAGAAGTGGAAGCTATAGGACAATAAGTCTGAGGCGGTTGAAGCTAAAAACCTTGATACATTAATACCAATTTAGAATCCCATGAGTACCGAGACAATAGATTTAAAAACAAAGTTAGTTGTTGATTTTCAGGCGCGCGAATCCATTATGAATGGAGAGGCAAGCTCTGCATTTCATCAAAAGAAACGCGCAGCCATTGCCAGATTCGACACGCTTGGTTTTCCTACGATAAAAAATGAGGAGTGGAGATACAGCAATGTAAAGGAGCTGATCAACGGAAGCTATGAGTTTGGGGCAAAAAGCACGCTAACAAGTGACGACCTGGCCAAACTCAATATCCCCGACCAGAATGCGAATATCCTTTATTTTGTAAATGGTCATTACCACCCGGAGCTTTCGCAGATCATATCGTCTTCGAAAACGATTACGATAGACTCGCTGCAAGCTGCATATAAAGAAAATCCGGAACTGGTTAACCAATACTTCGATGGATTTAACGATACCGACAATGCATTCACAGCACTGAACACAGCTTTTGCATTGGACGGCGTGTTTATCCATGTTCCTGATAATCAGGTGGTAGAGCATCCGGTGATATTGCGTTTCATCTCTGACTCGAGAACTGAAAATGTTGGAAGTCAGCCGAGAAATATCGTTGCGATCGGAAAAAATGCGCAGGTGAAAATGGCCGAGGCGTTCCGAACAATTGGCGAGTTCCGTTCATTTACCAATGTTGTTACTGAGGTATATGTAGCTCAGGAAGCAAACGTGGAGTATTATAAAGTTCAGAACGAAAGTGAAAATGCATACCACATTGGTACTACTCAGGTGCATATGCAGGATCGTTCCCATTTCTACGCAGGTACTGTGACTTTGAATGGAAAATTCACGAGAAATAACCTGAATATCCTGATCGACGGAGAGCGTTGTGAAGCGCATATGTATGGCCTGTATTTCCCGGATGGAAATCAACATGTTGATAACCATACCGTTGCAGACCACATGAAGCCTAATTCTGAAAGTAATGAACTTTACAAAGGAATTTTGCGCGATAAGTCGAAAGGTGTTTTCAACGGTAAAATATTTGTAAGGCCTGACGCTCAGAAAACCAACGCGTTTCAGTCATGCAAAAACATTGTTCTTTCTAACGAAGCGACGATGAATACCAAGCCGCAGCTGGAGATATATGCAGATGACGTGAAGTGTTCGCATGGAACGACTACTGGCCAGATCGACGAGGAAGCATTGTTCTATATGCGTTCAAGAGGTATATCTAAGCCCGAAGCGATGTCTTTATTGATGTATGCGTTCTGTGCTGATGTGGTTTCTCAGATCAAAATCGAATCAATACGGGAATATCTGGAAGGCGTGATTGCAGAAAAGCTTTCGGACAGATAAACCTTTCGGTTCATTTTATTATACTGAAGATATACAACTTTGCCTGTTTTTTGGGAAAAATATATTACCCAACCTATATGACATTGGGTTGGGTATTTTAATAAATTAAGGATTTGCTATGAGTCAGTTACTTGATATTAGTGCCATACGCCAGGATTTTCCTATTCTGAATGAAAAGATCAACGGAAAAGAGCTTGTATATTTTGACAACGCTGCAACGACGCAGAAACCGCGGGAGGTAATTGATGCAATTTCAGGATATTATGAGCATACCAACGCCAATATCCACCGAGGAATTCACCATCTGGCAGAAAAGGCAACCGCTGCTTTTGAAGAGACCCGCAAGACAATTCAGGCGTTTATCAATGCGCCATCTTCGGATGAGGTCATCTTTACCTACGGTACCACCGATGGGATCAATCTGGTAGCTCAAACTTACGGAAGAAAATACCTTGGGGAAGGTGATGAGATCATTATTACAACGATGGAACATCACTCCAATATCGTTCCATGGCAAATGCTGTGCGAGGAAAAAGGTTGCATATTGAAAGTAATTCCGATTACCGATGAGGGGGAAATTATCTTTGAAGAATATGAAAAGCTGATCAACGAAAGAACCAAATTCGTATCAGTTGTTCATGCTTCCAATGCGTTGGGAACGGTTAATCCGGTGAAACAGATTATTGAAAAGGCGCACGAAGTAGGAGCTGCGGTTTTACTTGATGGAGCGCAGGCGTCGTCTCATTTGGAGATTGATGTTCAGGCTCTTGACTGCGAATTTTATGTATTATCTCTCCATAAGATTTATGGCCCTACAGGAATGGGTATCTTATACGGAAAAAGAGATATTCTGAATGATATGCCTCCGTACCGTGGTGGCGGTGAGATGATTAAGGAAGTAACTTTCGCCAAAACTACCTACAACGAATTACCATACAAATTTGAAGCGGGTACGCCGAATATAGCGGATGTCATTGCTGCAAAGGCTGCAATTGACTTCGTCAATAGATTGGGTAAAGATAACATCGCAGCATATGAACACGAACTATTGGTATATGCTACACATGCGATGAAAGAAATTCCAGGTTTGAAAATTATAGGTGAGGCGAAAGAAAAGGTAAGCGTTGTGTCATTTATAATTGATGGAATTCATCATCAGGATATCGGCGTGCTGCTCGATCAGCAGGGAATCGCTGTCAGAACCGGGCACCACTGTACCCAACCTTTGATGCAACGACTTGGCATCACCGGAACCTCAAGAGCTTCTTTTGCTGTTTACAATACGAAGGGAGAAATTGACAGATTGGTGCAAGGATTGATCAAGGTGAAGAAAATGTTGAGCTAGGTCTGTTATTCATATTTAAACATAGAAATTGTTAGAAATGACGATCAACGAAGCACAGGACAGTCTTATCGAAGATTTTGAACTGTTTGACGACTGGGAAAGTAAATACGAGTATATCATTGACATGGGCAAACAGTTGCCTAAGTTGGATGAAGAATATAAAACTGAGGAGAATATCATAAAGGGCTGCCAGTCGTTGGTTTGGCTGCATGCATACACCGAAGGTGGAGTTTTGAAATTCGACGCTGACAGCGACGCAATCATAGTACGCGGTTTGGTAAGTATGCTTGTTAAAGTTTTATCAGGACATACACCAGAGGAGATAGCGAACGCTGACCTTTATTTTATGGAACGGATTGGTTTGCATCGCCATCTTGCTCAAACAAGATCTAACGGGCTTGTCTCTATGGTAAAACAAATGAGAGCCTACGGATTTGCATATCAGGCGGTGAACTGATTATCCTAAAATTTGTTTGTAACAGTACTAATAAATTGAACATATAAAAATGTCCGACTCAGAATCAGAACTACGGGAAGAGGTGATTAAGGCAATCAAACAGGTATACGATCCCGAAATTCCGGTGGATGTATATGAGCTTGGATTGATATATGATCTGAAAATTTTTCCAATAAATAACGTTTTTGTTTCCATGACGCTGACTTCCCCTTCATGCCCCTCGGCGGGAAGTTTGCCAGGCGAAGTAGAACAGAAAATAAGGGAAGTAGAAGGAGTAAACGACGTAAGTCTCGAACTAACTTTCGACCCTCCATACACCACAGAAATGATGTCGGAAGAAGCGAAGTTGGAGTTAGGGTTTATGTAGCTCTTTTAGCTTTCAGGGGTTAGCTATTAGCGTTTAGTTTGCTCGAAATGAATACGTTAAAGTTTGAAATTATTAATAATAGAATAAGTAGTTAGTTTTAAGGAGTGAGTTTTCTCCCAACAGCTAACAGCTAACAGCTAACAGCTAACAGCTAACAGCTAACAGCTAACAGCTAACAGTCCATTTGTATCACTTTTAAATCGAAAAATATATGTATCCTCCACAATTAGTGGCGCCTATGAAAGCTGAGCTCGTAAATGCAGGCTTTCAGGATTTGTCAACAGCAGAACAAGTTGACACTTTCATGCAGAATACAAAAGGAACTGCTCTTGTAGTGATCAATTCAGTATGTGGCTGTGCAGCGGGTGCAGCGCGTCCGGGTGTTCGTGCGGCTTTAACGCGCAGCGAAATCAAACCAGATCATTTGGCGACTGTATTTGCAGGTGCTGATTTGGAAGCTGTTGCAAAAATGCGTGAATATTGCTTGCCATACCCTCCGTCTTCGCCAGCTGTGGCGTTGTTTAAGGACGGCGAACTGATCCATTTCGTTGAACGTCATCATATCGAAGGTCGTTCTGCTGAAATGATCGCTCAGCATTTGCAAATGGCTTTTGAAGAGTATTGCGCAGAAGAAGCGTAAAAATAACTTCGGTTTTCGGCAGTCGGCTAGCGGCTGCCGAAAGCCAAATACCATAGGTCATTCTAAAGTTCCTATGGTGCCTGAATCGATAGCTGACCGCAGAAAACTGGTCGCCAGGCAATATTACAGCAAGTCCAAAGTTTGAAATAGTGTAGTCTGCTCGCCGACTACAGAAAGCCGATTGCAAACAATACTATCATGCGTGGACACCTATTTTCAAAGTTTATTCCGGTAGAACAGACTGGTAACAACAAGTTTGATCAACTGCTGAATATTTTCCAGCAATTGCTTCTCATGACGTCGGGCGATGTAGCAGAAACGATGTCATGGATGAGCCAACTCGACAGACAATATAATCTGACGAATGATACCTATGGAATCGGCGATTTTTTTGAGGATCTGAAGAAAAAAGGATATATCACGGAGGAGCGGACCGAAGGAGAAAACAAGCTCATCATGACGCCCAAGTCTGAAAAAAGCATCCGGAAAAGCGCATTGGATGAAATTTTCGGAAAGTTGAAGCGCTCAAAATCTGGTGGTAATCACCACACTCCAAATACGGGCGTGGGTGACGAGTTGAGCAGTGATATCCGCCAGTTTCAATTTGGAGATACCCTTGATCAGATTTCTATGACGGAATCTATCAAAAACGCCCAGGTAAATCACGGTATCGGCGACTTTACTTTGATGGAAAATGATCTGGAAGTGGTGGAAAGGGAGCAGCGGACGACAACTTCTACCGTGGTGATGATCGATATCAGCCATTCCATGATTTTATATGGTGAGGATAGGATTACCCCAGCAAAGAAGGTGGCTTTGGCGCTCGCAGAATTGATCCGCACAAAATACCCAAAAGACTCACTCGATATTATCGTTTTTGGAAATGATGCCTGGCAAATTCAGATTAAAGATTTGCCATATCTAGAAGTAGGGCCATATCATACCAATACCGTTGCAGGCCTTGAACTGGCGATGGATTTATTGAGACGAAAGAAAACAAAAAACAAACAGATTTTCATGATCACAGACGGGAAACCGACCTGTTTGAAAGAGGGAATCAGATACTACAAAAACAGTTTTGGACTTGATCGGAAGATCATCAATAAGACGCTGACGTTAGCTGCCCAATGTCGTAAACTTGATATTCCGGTTACAACTTTTATGATTGCAACCGATCCTTATTTAAAACAATTTGTTCAAAATTTCACGCAGGTCAACAATGGCAGGGCATATTACAGCAACCTGCAAGGATTGGGCGGTTTTGTGCTGGAAGACTTTCAAAGACATCGTCGGAAAAACGTCAAATAATATTTTCCCGACGATATACCTTTTATTTTTTACCCACCGAAATCATATTGGCGAACAGACGATATGCGCCTGTTACGCCCGCAGGTAGCTCCCTGAAGAAGGACAGACCTGTATATATATAATTCCCCTTGCCGTATTGCGCATACAAAAGTGCACCTTCTTTAGGTGTTTGGTCCATATCATGACCTACCAGAAGCGGCGTATACTTTTCCTTATCCCAGGTTTCGCCAAAATAAAGACCGCGTTCCTGGATCCAACCTTTGAAGTCTTGGGAAGTGATCTTGTTTGGGTAATTAAATATCTGGTTATCAGGTTGCAATATGGTCAGTTCTGCATCTTCTTCGGTAATCCTTTCGCGTCCGGTAGTCAGAGGATAAGGGCCTATTTCTTTGATTATTTGTCCATTGGGTATAGTATACTGAACAACCATTGTTCCTCCGTTTTTTACATAGTCCATCAGTTTTGGCTGATAGTTTATCAATCTGCTTTCGGTATTGTATGCACGTACACCCACTACAATTGCCTCATATTGAGTCAGATCTTTTGCCAATTCAGCTTCGTTCAACATCGTGACAATACAGCCCATTTGACGTAAAGCCGTGGGCACATCGTCTCCAGCTCCGGCGATATATCCAATATTTTTCACGGTCGTTTTTACATCGACGCGAGCGAGTTTTGTTTCACTGGCAGGGAATATGGTTTGAGATGGTATATGCCTGTAAGAAATCGTCTTAATTCCTTTTTCATAAACCACACGATCTGATTTGGCAAAACCTTTGATCGTAACTTCCTGATTACCTGACGGTGGCGTAACCAAAAAGCTCAGATATTTTTGCTCATATTTGTTTTTCAAGTCAAATTCAAACGTGGCAGGTTCAGACTTCCAACCGTTCGGTAATTGCAGTCCGGCTGTTCCTTTCACGTCTTGTTTTTGAGCCTGAACTGTCATGTTGATCATTTTTGGCAGCGGGTCTGCAAACACATATACGGGCTCCGAAATTGTGACAGTCACAGCTGGTCTTATCTCAAATGGCTGATAAATTTCGCCTTCCGCAGCATCATTATGTTTATAAATCCAAGGTTTTGAAACAGAGAACAGTTGGCCTCCGATATCAAAAGTAAAAGTGGTCATCGTCTCTGGACGATTTTCAGGATATCCAATATCTGTTTGATTCTGAATATCAAACATGCCTTTATCCAAAGGTTTTTCTAGCCAGTAAGGCTGGCTGATTTTTAGTTTTTCTGAAAGCGGCGTTTTTACGGTAGTCTGGAAAAACACGTTATCCTGCAATTTCAGATTCAATATGCTGTCTCTCGAACTTCCAGTCCAACTGATGGATTTTAATGCCAATGGATAATCAGAACGATTAATGGCCGAAATTTTAATCGGCATAATTTCTCCTGCAACACCAGAGAAGCTTTGGGGATTGGTTTCATACCACAGACCGAGACATTCAAAAAGAATATTCTGAACTTCGTTCTTTTTCAGTTTCACATACTGATCTGTAGAATCCAGTTTATTTAGTTCAGTGTTGATATTCAGTAATATAGGTATTGATCTGGTCGGGTTTTCCTGAGAAAAATTTTGAATCACTGATTTGACAAGAGTCTGCACTTTCTCACTTCCCTTAACCCGCTTCCACGACATATCAATGCCATCAAACAGAGAGCTTTCTGCAGGATCACCTTCTTTTAAAACAAAATAGTCAGTTCTTTGACCTCTCACGGGCGAGGTCCCGAAGGCCTGACTTTTATGCTGACTCCGGCTTTGCGCGGCAATTTCCGTATAAGATTTTCCTAAAACCGCATTGTATCCACCAATTTCAACACTTGTGTAAGGTCTCTTTTCTTCTGTTGGACTATTGTTGGTAAAACCCGGTGTATAGGTGTTCCAAACCAATCGTTTCGGTTGCCAAAGTTTTACATATTTCAGTTGGTCGGGATAAGATTTCGGGTCTGCGGCCAGCGAGAAAGCTTTTTCCGCCAGATAGGCCGATGTCTGATGGTGGCCATGTCCGGCTCTTGGATCGGGTGGGAAACGGGTGATGATCACGTCCGGTCTGAATTTTCGGATCATCCAGACTACGTCACCCAGCACTTTGGTTTCGTCCCAGAATCGGAGCGTTTCTTCTCGTGTCTTTGAAAACCCAAAATCATATGCGCGGGAAAAGAATTGCTCAGCCCCGTCTATTCTTCTTGCTCCCAACAGTTCCTGCGTCCGGATCACGCCAATATTATATCCTTGTTCAGGGCCGATCAGGTTTTGTCCGCCGTCACCTCGCGTCAAAGACAAATAGCCGGTTCTGACCAGTTTGTCTTTTGACAAATAGGACAGCATCAAGGTATTCTCATCGTCTGGGTGAGCTGCGATATACAGCACTGAGCTCAATACATTGAGTTTTTTCAGATTCTGAAAGATTTCGCCGGAGGATGTTTGTGCAAAAGATCTTACTAAAAACAGGCTTAGAAATAAGGCAATAAATAGTTTTCGCATAGGTGGTTATGACGAGTTGTATATAATTAGGTATGTACTATCATTTCAAAATCCTTTAATTTGTTTCAGGGTCGAGTGCTAAAACCATAAAACCAGCCACCTCAAACCGTCCAGGTTAACACATATTCCCCAATCCATTCAAATTGAAGGCATATGCTTTTGATGTCGTTCTTATTATGAATATAAGCTTCGATGTTTCCAAATTGTTCCATCTTCACGGGGCAAATCTGAAGATCGTTTTTGAAATCAAGATCAGACTGTCTCAGATATTTGTAAATAGATTCCTTCGCCGACCAAATCAGATTATGCTGCGATATGTTTTTCGAGTTGATCCAGCCTTTTTCAAAATCATTCAGAAAAAAATCAGCGCCTTTTATGACGACAGATCTAGCCTTCTGGATATCTACGCCAATTTGCTCTTTGGGATGCAGATATACCGCAACAAAGTCTTCGGAGTGCGAAATTGAAATGGTGTTTGACGCGCTGGCAAGATATGGAGCGCCATTTTCATGGTAGCAAATCTTTTCGGGATGAGTTACCAGCGTCTTCAGAAGACAGCGGGTAGCAAGCCATTCTCTCTTCCTCTTTTCTGATAAATGGGGTTTAGCTATGAACTCTTCCAATTCCTCCGGTATCAGCGAAAGCTCCAACTGTGCGGTCGATTCAGTTACCTCCCAGACGGCCAGGATACCCGAACTACCAATAAGTTTTCTAAACGCAATACCCATTTATTCTTACTTTTACCTGAATGTTTGTGTTCTGATTTTAAAACGCACTGTTCACTAGGTAGTGCGCGGAGTAACGGTGTAAAAACTTTCCTTACTCAGTGAAAACTTCCAAAACTCTGCGTTGAACAATAAAAACGCATTCCGATTTTAAATTGAAGTATGTGGCCTCAAAATAAATTTTTAAGAAGATTTTTAAAAACCCTCAGTGTAATTCTGGTTTTGTCAGCCGTGTTGTTTGGCCTCTTTATCTGGAGGATACGCATTCCGTCGCCAGAAATTAAAAGTAGTAAAACAATTGAAAGCTACAAACGAATCCAATTAGCTCCCGATCATTTTGTAGTAGAAGATAGCTGGCTGAAAAAGAATAAACAAGGGATTTGGGAAATGTACCTGGAAGGAAATCCTTATGAGCGTGGGTTGAAATACGGTATTTTGGCACGTGAGCTAATGGAAAAGCAGGAAGTGCATTTTGTAGCCCAAATCAACGAAATGATTCCGAACAAGTTCTTTCTGCAGGTGATCAAAGGGTTTGTCGGTTGGTTCAACAAGGATATTTATAAATACATACCCGAAGAAAATCTGGAAGAAATATATGGTGTAAGTAAATCATTTTCAGATAAATATGACTACATAGGGCCTAAGTATTACCGCATTCTAAATTACCATGCAGCACATGATATCGGTCATGCACTTACGGATTTGAATATGGTCGGCTGTACGTCGTTCTCGGTTAATAAAAAATTCTCTGCGGATTCAACCCTACTGATTGCCCGTAATTTTGACTTTTACATGGGTGATGCCTTCGCCGAAGACAAACTTATTGTTTTTATCAAACCCGATAAAGGATACAAATTCGCTTCTTACGCTTGGGCAGGTCTGACGGGTGTTGTGTCGGGCATGAATGAAAAGGGTGTGACGGTAACACTAAATGCTTCAAAATCAGATATTCCATATGGGGCCAAAGATCCGATTTCCCTATTGGCCCGTGAAATTTTGCAATATTCAAAAAATATAAAAGAAGCGGTTGCCATCGCTCAGCAAAGAGAAACGTTTGTTTCTGAGTCATTGCTGATTGGCTCGGCAGAGGACAATAAGTCGGTTATTATTGAAAAATCACCGCAACGGATGGATGTATATGATTCTGGTATCGATTATCTGGTTTGCGCAAATCATTATCAGGGTGCAAAATTTATTCGGGATTCTACAAATATTATTAATATCAACACGACAGATTCCAAATACCGGTTTGACAGGATATCAGAGTTGATGACGGAAAAGTTTCCAATTGACGTTCCTGCGGCGATCGGTATTTTAAGAAATAAAAATGGAATGGGCGAGAAATTCATTGGATATGGCAATTCGAAGTCTATCAATCAGCTTATTGCGCACCATGGAATTGTCTTCAAACCTGCGAAAAAAACACTTTGGATATCATCGGCTCCGTATCAGCTGGGCGAATTCGTGGCTTATAATCTGGATGTGGTTTTTGGTAGCGGCGGTAAAATTACCGGGCTTGATTCACTAGATATTCCGACGGACAACTTTATTCATACCAAGGAATATAGCCAATACGAGTCCTTCAAAAAGACGAAACAACGGATTGGTAAATATATCATGTTGGGTAAAGATCTGACAATCAGTCAGCAGGAAGAGAGCAGCTTCATAATGAACAATCCTGAAAGTTTCCTGACATACCTTGCCCTGGGAGATTATTACCACAAGAAAAAGGAGGCAGATCGCGCGATTAGTTATTACAAAAAGTCGCTGGAAAAAGAGGTTTCGTCTGTACAGGAGCGAGAGGCCATACTGAACAAAATCCGGGAGATTGAGGGTAAGGAGTAGTGGCGGATTTTGTCAGGTGTTGACAGGAGTTGTCATCTATGGCCATTGAAGGTGTAATGATCAATTTTGGCGTCAAGATGAAGTTGTACCTTAATGTTTCTAAACGTCTTAAAGGTTAAGGGAAAATATGTTAAACCATTAAGGAGTTTAGGCTAGTTAAGGGTTTTGCATGAAAACAAAACCTATTCTTCAAACTATAAAAAAATTTATATGAATGCCGAGGTTCAGCAAAGGCAAAATGAGAAACTAAGGGATGTTTTGGCTCACGTGTCCAACAAATCTTCTTACTATAAAAGGGTATTTGATGAGAATGGAATAAATATATCTTCGATACAGACCGTCGCGGATTTGGGGATTCTACCCTTTACAACTAAAGACGATCTTGCTCTGCATAATGACGATTTTTTATGTGTGCCAAAATCTCATATTGCAGATTTTGTTACAACTTCCGGGACATTAAGCGATCCGGTTGCATTTTATCTGACAGACGCTGACGTTGAAAGATTGGCTGTAAACGAAGCCGAGTCGTTCACCTGCGCGGACGGTTCGAGCGAAGATATATATCAACTCATGACCACTATCGACCGTCGGTTTATGGCAGGATTGGCCTATTGGATGGGAGCCAGAAAACTGGGGGTCGGTATGATTCGAGTGGGTCCTGGAGCGCCATTTTTACAGTGGGAATCCATTGATCGTTTTAAGCCCACGACTTTGATTGCTATTCCGTCCTTCATTCCAAAACTAATCGAATATGCGGAGCAAAATGATATAGATTTTCAGGCTTCTTCCGTCAGGTCGGTTATTTGCATTGGCGAGCCTATCCGCAATCCTGATTTTACTTTGAATGAATTGGGAAAACGTATCACGAGTCAGTGGGATATCAAATTGTATTCTACCTATGCTTCCACTGAAATGGGAGCTGCTTTTACGGAGTGCTCTGAAGGAAAAGGCGGCCATTTAAATCCCGATCTGCTGATATTGGAAGTAGTCGATGATAGTGGTGAGCCTGTGAAGGATGGCGAGCTGGGAGAGGTTGTTGTGACAACGTTAGGGGTTGAGGGTATGCCTTTGATCCGATATAAGACCGGTGATCTATGCAATGTATATCATCAACCCTGCGCCTGCGGCCGAAATACTACCAGGCTCGGGCCTGTGGTAGGGCGAAAGCAGCAAATGATTAAATTCAAAGGAACGACGATATTCCCTCCAGCTATTTTTGACGTATTGGATATGGTCAAAGAGATTGATCTATATCAGGTTGTGGTATCGAAAAACGAGTTTGGAAACGACAATATTACCATTCTCCTGTCCATGCAATTGCAGTCGGAAAAGTTTCGGGAAATGCTTCATTCGTTATTCAAATCCAGGCTGCGTGTGAGCCCGGAAGTGCAATTTATTACCACTCAAGAACTTTCCTTCAGGATATACAAGCAGGAGAAACGCAAACCTGAGAAATTAATTTATCTTTGATTTCCATTAAAGCAGACCACTTTATATGCCCATTGTAAACCAAATGATTATGAAAAAACTACTGTTCTTGTTGCTGTTCACGCCTTTTGTTTTTTTCAATGCCCAAGCTGAATATACGATGGCAGACTTGTTTGCTGGCAAAGCAAAGGTGACCTTTCTGGGACTTGACCTAACCCAGACAAAATATATTGGCAAGGTTGGCTTCACGGATCCGGCCGCTATCAAAAATCAACACTCAGTGAGCTGGAACCTGCTACTCAGCGCTGAACCTAAAAAGTTCTCTCTGCAAGATCCTTTGAAAATTAAAAAAAGCGATATGTACACTACCAGTGTGGACGACATGATCGCAAATAATAAAGATATTGATGTTGAAAAAAACATCACGGAAGATGCTTACACCATTACAGAAGATCAGGTGAAAAAATCCGTTTCTAAATACAAATTAAGCGAGAAAGACGGAATCGGTGTGGTATATGTGGTTGAAAGCATGAGTAAAACCGCCGAGAAGATGGCAGTCTGGGTTACTTTTATCGATCTTTCTACAAAAAAAGTGCTTTACACTGAGAGAATTGAAGGTAAAGCGGGAGGTTTCGGTTTCAGAAACTACTGGGCAGGTGCGGTATATCAGGTAAACAAGGCGATCGATTCAAAGTATTACAAAATCTGGAGTAAAAAATTCGCCTCATAAGATATACCGAATTATTTCCTAATTTAGTTGCATCTCAGAGCTGTGAATTTATTTCCTTTTGGGAATAGATTCACGGCTTTTTCATAAACTGTGATCCATATTTGTGCTAAAATTTCTGAGTTATTCTTTGTTGTCTCTGCTCATGCTTTCGGCGGGTTGTACCAGACATCTCTTCAAAAAAGCGGCAAAATCATACGAAAAGGGCATTCAGGGGCAACCGTATGATGCAATTATTGTAACAGGATTTCCTTACGACGGGAAGACGTGGGGGCAGGTCGTGCAGATGCGGGTTTACTGGGCCAAGTATCTTTATGATAAAGGGTATACTAAAAAAATCATATTTTCGGGAAGCGCGGTGGCCACCCCGTATATCGAAAGCAGGGTGATGGCCAAATATGCAATTGCACTTGGTATCCCTGAAAAAGATATTTTTAAGGAGGAAAAGGCCGAGCACAGCACCGAAAACGTATATTACTCATACCGGTTGCTCAAAGACAAAGGGTACAAGAAGATAGCCCTGGCAACGGATCCATATCAGAATCACTATATGGAGAAGTTTGTTCGAAAATATCAATTGCCCATTGCATTTTTACCGATCGTACTTGATACCTTGCGAACGCTCGATACGCTGGAACCGAAGATTGACACAGCAAAAACATTGAAAAAGGATTTCGTGAAATTGTCGGATCGCGAAGGTTTTTTCAAACGTTTCAAGGGTACCATTGGTAAGTATATCATCTGGCATGAAGAAGATTTAAAAAAGAAGAAATACAGAAAAAGATACAAGGATCGTACGATACCTTGATTTAGAAATTGAGTTAAAACAATTTGTTGAAAAGGCAGTAACCAGCTAACAGCAGGGTTTTATGGCTAAAAGCTAAAAGCTAAAAGCTAAAAGCTAAAAGCTAAAAGCTAAAAGCTAAAAGCTGCCCAAGATTTTATAATCGAATGAAGAAAGAATTGTCGGCGATTGATGCCAAATATGAAGCTCAGAAAATTGCCTTTGGGCCAATGTATTTTCAGGCGGTGATTGCCATGAGAGATTTGGGGATACTCGACTTCATAAGCAAAAACCGGAAAGGTGTAACGATTAAAAACATCATTGAGAATCTGGATGTATCCGAATATGGTGTCGAGCTTCTTGTGGAAGCAGCAGAAATTCTTGGCGTTGTAGAGATTGAAAATGAGTTTGTGAAGATTACTAAAATCGGCTTCTTTCTTCTAAAAGATGAAATGACGAGGGTGAATATCAACTTCATGAATGACGTCTGCTACCTCGGAGCCAAGGAAATGACTGAAAGCATCCGGACCGGAAAGCCGGAAGGGTTAAAAACGTTAGGTAACTGGCCAACGATTTATCAGGGACTCTCGATTTTGCCTGAACCAGCCAATCGTTCATGGTTTGAGTTTGACCATTATTATTCCGATAATGCATTTCCGGAGGCGTTGAAAATCGTCTTCAAAAAAAATCCCAAACTGATTTTTGATATAGGGGGAAATACTGGCAAGTGGTCATTCGCGTGTTGTGATCATGATCCAACCGTGAAAATCAAAATTCTCGATTTGCCCGTTCAAATTAAGGTTGCTCGTGCCAATGCGATTGAACGGGGACTGGAAAACAGGATCGCTTTTCATGAAATCGACCTGTTGGATACTGCCCAGAAAATCCCGGAGGGCGCTGATGTGATATGGATGAGCCAGTTTTTGGACTGCTTTTCGAAAGAACAGATATCCAAAATTTTGGAAAACGCCTGTCAGGCGGCTTCGGCAGATACCACGCTTTTCATTCTGGAACCATTTTTTGATAATCAAAACTATCCGGCAGCACATTTTAGTCTGGTGGCTACTTCGTTATACTTTACGATCATGGCCAATGGCAACAGCAAGATGTATCGCATTGAGGTGATGAAAAAATTGGTATCAGACGCGGGCTTTGAAGTGGTGGAAACCTATCCGTTAATAGGTGATAGTTATCACACTATTTTAGAATGCCGCAAAAAGGCAAGATAAGTAATGATAAGTGTTAAAAAGATATTTGTTCTCCTGGTTATCGGGGTGTTATTTGGTGCTTTTCGATTCTCGGTGGAGCGGAAAGAATACTACAAGGCACTTTCGTCAGGAGATATAAATGAGATTGAAAGTATTTTGAAAGTACTTGATGGTCAGAAGGAAAGCTCTTTGGTCTTGGCTTTTAAGGGAGCACTGATCATGAAAAGCGCTGGTTTTGAGAAAGGTGTGAATAGCAAAGTGAAAACCTTCAAGAAAGGTGCACACATGCTGGAAGGGGAGATTGATAAAAATCCTTCGAATGCAGAATATCGGTTTCTTCGACTGGCAATTCAGGAACACGCGCCCGGAATACTGAATTATAACAAAAAGATGAATGAAGATAAGAAGGCCGTAATTTCAGCATTTCCCAAAATGGACGATGACCTGAAAGAGGTAATTATGAACTATGCGGCCAAATCAAAAAAACTGCATCCGGAAGATCTCAAACCCTGATGTGGGGAAAATGTTTCACTAATGAATTGCAAATGAAAAAAGTTCTGGCCGTCGGATACTCTCAGTCCGGTCAACTCACTGAAATTCTTGAAAAATTTCTCATACCATTTGACAGCCAGCTTGTCGAGAAAGTCCAGATTCAACCGGCAGTAGATTTCCCTTTTCCCTGGACAACTGATGTGTTTTTTGATAAAATGCCGGAGTCGGTGCAGGAAGAGGCGATTGAATTGAGACCGATTTCTTTTCAATCAGACCGGTATGACCTGATTGTTTTGGCATATCAGCCGTGGTTTCTATCACCCTCTTTGCCGATTACCTCTCTTTTGCAAAATGCAGATTTTCAAAAGCTTATGAAAGACACGCCCATTGTGACACTCATTGGTGGCAGAAATATGTGGCTTAATGCGCAGGAAAGTGTAAAATTGTATATTAGTAAGACAGGTGGCCGACTTGTCGGTAATATCCCGTTGATGGACAGAACTTCCAATCTGATCAGCGCCGTGACCATCCTTCATTGGATGCTGACGGGTCGAAAGGATAGTAAATGGGGAATATTTCCGTTGCCTGGCGTGAGCAGAAAAGATATCAATAGCGCGACGGATTTTGGAGTCAAGGTGAAGGATGCATTGGAGAGAAATCAGTTTGATTCATTGCAAAAGGATATAATAGGTACAGGGCTTATCAAAATACCAACGGATATTCTTTTTATTGAGCAAAGGGCGAAGAAGCTATTCCGAATTTGGGCGGGGCTGATCAAGAAAAAAGGGACGACGCCCGAAAAGCGAAAGACATTGGTAACTTTCTTCAAGTATTATCTCTTGGTGGCACTTTTTATGGTGGCTCCCATACTGGTAACGGTTTACAAATTGTTGATAGCGCCTTTCGTCGGAACATCGATTAGAAGGAAAAAAGAATATTTTTGTGGTTTAGAAACCAAGTAATAATGTCAGAAGTATATATCACTAGAATATCCCACTTTTTGCCAAATGAGCCTGTTTCGAATGAAGAAATGGAAGCCTATTTGGGATTTATAAATGGAAAGCCTTCCAAGTCAAAGGCAATTGTTTTAAGAAATAATGGAATCAAGAGACGCTTTTATGCGCTGACAAAGGAAGGTATAGCCACACACACCAACGCCGAAATGGCATCTCTGGCGATCAAAAGTTTGTTTAATTCTGATAGTAACGAGATTAATTCGATAGATTTAATCAGTTGTGCAACTTCCAGCCCTGATCAACTGATGCCCTCGCATGGGGTGATGGTTCATGGTCATTTGCCAGAGACTAAATCGGTTGAGGTGGTATCACCTTCCGGTGTTTGCTGTGCCGGAATGCATGCTTTCAAGTACGCATATATGTCGGTGAAAATCGGAGATAAAAAGAAAGCAGTGAGTTGTGCTTCTGAACGTCTTTCACCTGTTCTCCGCGCTGACCAATTTGAGGAAGAAGTACAGCAATTGGTGAAACTAGAGCAGAATCCCTTTATAGCTTTTGAAAAGGACTTTCTGAGATGGATGCTTTCCGACGGCGCAGGGGCGTTTTTGATTGAAGACAAGCCTAATAGTGAGGGTGTCAGTTTAAGAGTTGAATGGATTGAAGGTTGCTCATTTGCCAATGAGGAGGAAGCGTGCATGTATATGGGTTCGGATAAGCAGGCTGATGGTTCGCTGGTGAGCTATAAGGACATCAGTCCAGAAGATATTTTGGAGAAATCGATATTTAGTATTAAACAGGATGTCAAGCTGTTAGGGGAGAAGATAGTACAGCTTGGCTTCTCAAAACTTAAAGATATACTGACAGAAAAAGGAGTATCGATGGATGATGTATCCTACTTTTTACCTCACCTTTCGAGCTACTTTTTTGAAGACAAGATTGATAAATTTTTTACGGAAAACGGCCTGGCGATACCCAAAGAGAAATGGTATACCAATCTGGTAACGGTCGGAAATGTGGGAGCAGCTTCGATATATATGATGCTCGGAGAGGTTTTCAATAGCGGCGCTTTGAAAAAAGGGGAGAAGATACTTTTGGCTGTTCCGGAGAGTTCGCGCTTTTCGTATATGTTCGCGTTGCTCACCGTTTGCTAAGAGCGATTTGGGAAATTGGAAATGTATAAGTAAGGGGGTAAATTGGATCAGTATAAAGAATAGGTGATTTTCAAATAACCATTAAGATTTAAGGGTCTTGATGGCCCTTAATTTCTGAAGGTTAAGAATTAAAATCATCTTTGTAAAACTCCGAATTGGAATGAAAAAGGAAGATTTACCACAAGATCCTGGAGCGTTGGACAAATTTACGCGTGAAGTAGTTTACGTGAAAAATGAGGATGGGAAATACGAGACGGCGTTGAGTCGCGGCTGGAATGTGAAGAAGGATGCACTAGACAGTGCGTGGGTGGAAGTAAATGAGCGCATTGAGGAAGCCCGTAAAGCAGTGGCAGATGGCGAAAAAAGTCCGGTTTACTACTATATGGAGCTCAGGCTTATGGATATGACAGTGCTTGCCGGCTACACAGGTTTCTTTCCGTTTTTTATTAAACGTCATATGAAGCCCTCTGTTTTTGCAGGATTAAGCCAACGAAAACTCGAAAAATATGCGAAGGCATTTGATATCAGTGTCGACGAATTAAAAAACTTTAAAGGGTAAAATTAAGTGGATATAGTTACGCAACCAGCTGTTTTTCAGCATGTTCAGGCAGCCCATTGTGAAAATGGCGTGACAACAGCCCTTTTACGACATCATGGTCTGTCATTCATGACCGAGCCGCTTGCTTTTGGTATGGGATCAGGGCTTTTCTATATTCAGATTCCGTTTTTGACTGTAAACAATGGCCCTGCTATATCGTTTCGTACCATGCCGGGTGCCATATTCAAGAGGACTTGTAGCGCGCTGAATATTGACGTAACGCACAAAAAATTTGGCAGTGAAAGTAGCGCGCAACAGTTTTTACAAAAGAAAGTAGACGCGGGAATTCCCGTAGGCTGCCAGGTCGGCGTTTTTCATCTGTCGTATTTCCCAAAAGAATATCGATTCCATTTCAACGCACACAACCTTATTGTTTTCGGCAAAGAAGACGATCAGTTTTTGATCAGTGATCCGGTGATGGAAACGACTACTTCCCTGAACGAAGAGGATTTGACACGCGTACGTTTTGCAAAAGGAACATTCGCGCCGAAAGGGCATATTTATTACCCTGAAAGAGTGGGAGTTGTGACAGAGGACCTCATCAGAAAAGGTATTGTGAGTGGTATTAAAAGAAATATCAGAGATATGCTCCGTATCCCCGGAAGTTTTGCCGGAGTGGATGGTATCAGGCATACTTCGAAGCATATCCGGAAATGGCGTGACAAATTGGGTGTGAAAAAGGCAGGTCTTTATCTCGGACAGATCGTTAGAATGCAGGAAGAAATTGGTACGGGTGGCGGCGGTTTCCGCTTTCTATATGGAGCTTTTTTGGAACAGGGCGCGGCATATTTACAAGACGATCGCGTGGCGAATATTGCCGAAGATTTCACAAAGTCAGGAGATATGTGGAGAGCCAGCGCGATAAAGATGGCCGGTGTTTACAAAGGCCGTCTGACCGAGCAAAAGGATTTTGAAGAGATTGCGGATATGCTCGTGGATATTCGGTCCGTTGAGAAAGAGGCTTTTGAAAAGCTATCGAGATTGAACCTGGGCAAGCGATAAATACCTATAATGATTGATAATTCCTGTGTAATTGAAGTCAGCCGCGTATCTCACAAATACAAGACAGCCGGGGAGTATTCACTTCGAGATGTTTCTTTGCAGATAAACCGATCCGATATTTTTGGTCTGCTTGGACCGAATGGAGCGGGAAAGACTTCGCTGATTTCGATTCTCTGCCATATATTCAACGCTACGGAAGGGCAGGTTTCTTACCTTAAAAATAATATTGAACTTTCAGTCTTAGATCGTAAAAGGGCTATTGGATTTGTTCCCCAGGATTTCGCATTTTATGCAGAACTGACTCCCAGACAAAATCTCGACTATTTCGGCGCAATGTATGACATGAATGCTGATTCTCTGAGAAGTCGGCGGGAATATTTGTTAAAGGTTTTAGGCTTAGAAAAGGTGGCAGACAACAAGGTAGAGACATTTTCCGGAGGGATGAAACGCCGTTTGAACCTTGCGATAGGGATAATTCATGAGCCGGAATTTTTGTTTCTGGATGAACCGACCGTGGGGGTAGATGTGCAAAGTAAAAATGCCATTATCAAGTATTTACAGGAACTGAACGGTTCCGGAACGACGATTATCTATACCTCACATCATTTGTCGGAAGCAGAAGAATTATGCAACCGGATCGCGCTGATGGATAATGGAGCCATTATTGCAGAAGGGGATTTGGCCGCTCTTTTGGCACAATATGCCGCCAAAGATTTGCATTCGCTGTTTATTAAACTAACCGGCGAGGCTTATCGCGACTGATATGTTCAAAATTTTTGCATCCATACGTAAGGAGTTTTTACTTTTGCTGAACGACAAGGTCGGGCTGATATTGATGTTTGCAATGCCTGTTTTGCTCGTTTTTATCATCACGATTATTCAGGATGGAGCATATAAAGTCGTGAATGAGAATAAAATTCCGATGATAGTGGTGAACCACGACAAGGGAAAGATTGGAGAGAAGTTATTAAACACACTAACAGAATCCGGACTTTTTGAAATAGACAGGCAGGATAAACTTCTTCAAAATGCCTTAAAATCTGAACTTCTGGCGCGCGGGAAGATGCTCGCGCTGTATATACCTGCTGATTTTTCTTTTGGTTTGGAAACGAACGCGGGAGAAGTGAGCAATATCCTGATGGAAGATCTTGGTTTAGAAGGGGATAGTTCCAACAACGCCTTGACGAAAATCCCACATCTGACATTTTACCATGATCCAGTACTCCAGCAAAATTATACTTACTCGGTTCAGGGTGTGATCCAATCCTATATGAGCCTGATTGAGAAGTCGGTGATGATAGAAAAGATGTACGCCAGCATGGACCTAGCAGGGAAAGAGGCAAAGCTGGAAAAGAAAATGGTTGACAATCGCGTGAGAATTGATCAGGTCGTTGCTAGCAATAATAACAGCATGGCTGTCCCCAATTCGACCCAGCATAATGTCCCGGCTTGGACGATATTCGCGATGTTTTTTATGGTGGTGTCACTTGGAAGTAATATCGTCAAGGAACGTGTAAGCGGCAGTTTTCTCAGACTAAAAACAATGCCGACATCCTTTCAACTGGTGATGTTTAGCAAAATGTTTGTTTACGTTATCGTTGCCATATTACAGGTCTTGGTTACGTTTTCAATCGGGATGCTCATACTGCCTCTGATTGGTTTGCCTGACCTCACGTTTCCGAGCAATATCCCGGCCTTTGCTGGTGTGGTGCTAGCGAGTAGTCTCGCAGCTGTGAGTTATGCGTTAATGATAGGGGCATATGCACGCACACAGGAGCAGGCTAACGGGTTTGGGGCGGTATCTATTGTTATTTTCGGTGCCATTGGCGGGATATTGGTGCCATCGTTTGTAATGCCTTCTTTTATGCAGGGCATTGGTAAATTGTCGCCGTTACACTGGTGCCTGGAAGGGTTTTATATACTATTTTTAAAAGGAGGAAGCTGGTCGGAGCTTAAACAGGTACTTCTATTTTTAGGTGTGTTTGTTTTGTTTTGCCAACTTTTTACTTACTTGAAATTAAGATTGGAAAAAATCATTTGACATTACGGGGTTAATGGTGATAGGGAAAGGATAAGGGTAAAATTGTTTAGGGGACGTGGGATAGTATTTTTAAACGCTTCTCATCTTGCCTGACTGTTAAAATAACACAAAATTAAATTATGAATATCAGCTCTCTGAAGACAGTATTAAAAACACAAATTGTGCAGTATCTCAACCTTTTGGAGATTAATCCCGAGGATATAAAGGATGATGAACCACTTTTTGGAGGCGATCTGGGACTGGATTCCATTGATTCTCTGGAACTGGTTGTGTTGCTCGAACGTGAATATGGTATCAAAATAACCAACCCTGCAGAGGGTAGAAAGATATTGGTCGACGTAAATCATATGGCAGAATATATTCTGGCCAATACAAAAGAGGCATAACGAATGAGGCGTGTGCTAGTGACTGGGCTGGGGATCATTACATCCATCGGAAATAATCTTCGGGAAAATCACGAAGGGCTTACCAGAGAAATTTCTGGAGTTTCCAAAGCGTTTTTTTTTGAATCGGCATATGCTTCTCAATTACCCTTTGGAGAAGTAGCCCTTTCCAACGAAGCGTTAAAGACTGCCGTTGGCGCTAAAGATGAAAAAGGGTTGACAAGAACCTGTCTATTAGCAAGAAAGGCATTTGATGAAGCCATTTCGGATGCCTCTTTATCTTCCCAAACTCTAACCTCTTTTGACACGGCTTTTATCTCCGCCAGCACCGTTGGCGGTATGTGCATCACGGATCAGCTATATGATGATGCAAATTTGAAATCTGGTGGCTCGGAATATTTGAATTCTTACGGATGTTCTGCGCACACTCTTTCAATCATCAGAAAATACGGTATAAGAGGTTTTACAGACACGATAAACACAGCCTGTTCTTCGTCTGCAAACGCAATCGCCTTCGGTGCAAGGTTAATACGGTCAGGAAGAGCCAGATGTGTGATTGTTGGGGGAGTAGATAGTCTGGCAAAATATACTGTCAATGGCTTCAATGCATTGAAGATCCTTTCTTCCAACCCTTCCAAACCTTTTGACGAGAACCGCGACGGGTTGAATCTCGGTGAAGCAGCGGCATATCTGGTACTGGAAGGAGAGGAGAGTATTCAGCACAAAAAGGTATACGGCGAAATATGCGGATACGGGAATGCAAACGACGCATACCACTCGTCAGCGATGTCAGATGAAGCAACCGGAGCGATCTTGTCTATGCAAGAAGCAATCGGGATGGCGGGTATTACTCCAGCTCAAATCAGCTATGTAAACGCGCATGGGACGGGAACGCCAAACAACGATCAGGTCGAGTCATTTGGCATGAGCCAGGTATTTGAAAATGTTCCGCCATATAGCTCAACCAAATCCTATACAGGCCACACACTTGGCGCATCCGGCGCAGTAGAGGCTGTTTATAGTATTTTGAGTATTCAAAATTCGGAGATATACCCCAGCCTGAATATAGAAACTCCGATTCAAGGTTTTGATTTTAAACCGGTCCAATCGCTACAGTACGGTGTAATAGTTGATTACGTGCTTTCCAACTCCTTCGGGTTTGGAGGAAATTGTAGTTCGTTAGTGATTGGGAGAGTTTAAAAAACCTCATTCAAAAATATAAGCGCATCGCTTCTCCCGGGTTTTTTCATATAATGGCCAGCTATGGAGATTGCAATCAAAGCCATTAGCCTTTTTGAAATGTTTTCAGTTTTCCGCGACCAGCCGAATCACATAGCCACCGCCGGGAGCCATTTTCACAGATATTACATTCTTATTAGAAAGTGTTGTGGAATACAGGTGATAATCCATGGCATTGCGTTCGGCATTGACACCATCTTCGCATATGGTAGCAACGTAATTTTTTGTGTCGAGGAAAGTCAAAGGAAACGTCAGGTGTCTGGCTGTCAGGTCGTTCATTCCACCTATATACCAGTCTTTTCCTTTTTTTCGTGCAGTTACTATGTAGTCTCCTATTTTGGCATCAAGGACAATTGTCGTGTCCCAGGTTGTTGGTAAACTGCCCATTAAGTGCATGAAATCAGGCTCCAACTTACCTTGTGAGGGATTCCCGGAAAAGAATTGAGCAGGACTGTCATATACCAGAAACATGGCCAATTGCTGTGTCCGCGTTCCCATCGACATTACATTTTCGGGATTGGCCCTGAATCCTTCCTTGGTGCCATTGCTAAGTAGTCCGGGTTCATAATCCAACGGCCCGGACGTCATCCGAATGAATGGTAAAAGCAAATTGTGATCGGGAGTCGTTTTGGCGCTCCACATATTATATTCCGATCCCAATACCGCTTCTCTAGTCAATGCATGCGGATAGGTTCGGTTAAAACCTGCCGGCTTAAACGCTCCGTGAAACATGAGCATGATTTGATGACGGGCACAAGCCTGGGCAATTTTATGGTAAAAACTGACCATCTTCTGGTCGTCGCGATCCATGAAATCAGTCATGATAAAGTCGACTCCCCATTTGTTAAATTGATCCAAAGCATGCTCAAGTTGCCGATCCAAAGTCATAGCCAGAGTCCACATTCCGATTTTTATCCCTTTACTTTTGGCATATGTGGTGATTGAGTCCATGTCAATCCCGGGAGTGATTTTAAAAAGATCATTATTGTCGCTCCATCCAGCATCCATCAAAACCTGCTCAAAGCCGAACTGTTTTGCAAAATCGATATAGTATTTATAGGTGGCGGTGTTGACTCCGCTTTTAAACGGAACCTGAAAGAGGTTGGAAGAAATAATCCATTCCTCGGTGGATTTCCGCGGAGAAATCCACGATACATCCGCAACCCTCGACGGTGATGCAAGTCTGTACACCAGATCGTTTGCGGGCAAGTCTTTGTCCTCCGGTGCGATCATCAGCACCCGCCACGGAAAATGTCGGGTGCCAATAGTTTTGGCAATATAGGTTTCCCGTTCAGCTACATATACCTGAGAATAAAGACCTTCGGCAGTTTTTTCACTTTTCGGGTAAGGTGCGAACTCGCCTTTGAAACCCGCTCCTCCACTGCTGACCAGAAACATTCCAGGATATTCTTCTATATCTGATTCTGTAACAATAACCTTTGGCCCGGATCCTGGCGCGATCAATATTGGTGTGAAAATCAGACTTTTCGGGGAAATACTGTCAATAGTATTGATCTGGTAAGGTTCTTCAAAACTCGTATGATATCGGTCCTGATTGCCTCGGAACACTACCTGCGGGTAGAAGGCGGTTGGGTTAGCCGGAAAGTTGAATTCAGCAAGTTCAGTTTCCACTTTAATCGAATCTTTAAAAAAAGTCGATATCCGGTAAGCCACGCCATCGTCATATACCCGAAATGTAACACCAAAACCATTGGCGAACCGGTAATCGATTTCATTATAGTGATCGGGAATATATTTTCTCTTTTCAGGAACCGGAGAGGTTATTGTTTCCCGGACTGACCTGGTTTTAATTTTTGGCTTCGCTAGATTAGAACTTAGCTTTCTGCCATCCAGTAGCTGCAAGTCTATCGTTGAATTTGACGTAATAGCTTGTCCGTTGTATTCAACTTGATAACTCAACGATTTTTCAAGTGATATTGAGAGTTTGACAGCGCCATTCGGTGACCTGACTTCCGTGGTCGAAGCCGCGAAAATTTGCGCGATAAATGATATATGAAAGAGTATTGTAAAGAAATATCTCATGGTAGGAAAGACGGAGGTGTGGGGTATCAATATTCGAAAGGGTCAATTTTTTCAAAGTTAAGTGAAGTTTTTAAAAAAAGAGACGAAAGGCATTATGCAGGAAAATGAATTTTTTTGGTTTTATGGAACTACAAACCTCAAAAACCGCTCTCCCTTCATCCCTTCATCCCTTCATCCCTTCATCCCTTCCTCGCTACGGCGCAATCACCACCTTCTGTGTATAAACCGGAAGATCACCTCCACTTAACCGGACGATATATAGTGCCGATGGTATCAGGTTGACAGGTATATCCAGTTTTCCGGTTTTGTTGGAGATATTTGATTTTAGCAAAGTTGTACCAGATACACCAATCAGCTCAAAGGAATCGTAAGGTTTTTGAATATTAACCGTCAGAGTGCCTGAGGTGATAATTGACGGTAATACCAAATCTCTGGCTTGATTGTCAGTATCAACCGGGAGAATAGCGGAATAATCATATGTGCCGTCGGTATCTATCATTTTCAAACGATAGTATACGAGACTTGGGGGAGCAGTGGAATGCGTGAAATGGTATTCGGCACCAACCTGACTATTTGTGCCGACGATTGTTCCGATTTTCGTGAAACCCTTGCCAGACGAACTGTATTCAATATCGAATGTCTGGAAATGCTCTTCCATTGAAGTTTTCCATGAAAGTTTAACACCTTCGATATTCCTTTTGGCGGTAAAACTGATCAGATTTACCGGAAGTGGGTCGACGTTGGCATCCACAAAACGGTAAATGTTATTGTCGGCCATAGACACAGCATATATTTCGCCATTTTCGCCCTCGCTGAAATCGGCAATATTGACCATATTATCCAGCATAATCGCTCCCATTCGACCAACTTCCGATTCTGGAGCAAGAATATGAAAGATGCCTGAGTAGTAATCTGCTCCGATATAATATCCATTCATAGCCGGGTACTTCGAACCGTGATAAACCACCCCACCGATCACTGACTGTCCGAGGGAATGGTCGTAGGTATATTTGGGAACAAAATTTCCATATGCGGCACACTCCGTCTGATAGGTCGGCGAAATGTAAGCGGGGGTTCTGATATCACCCTCGTAGCACCTCCATCCAAAATTTGCTCCTTTTATCATTGCCGCCGGGCAGTGATCAATTTCTTCCCTCGCCCCCTGACCCACATCGCCTATCCACATATCGCCGGTAGCACTGTCGAAGCTCCATCGGAAGGGATTTCGTAACCCAATACAGTATACCTCATTTCTCGGCAACAATGGATTTTCGGGAAAAGGGTTGTCAGCCGGATTGGTATATGTATCCGCTCCAGAGGTGGCTGGCTGAATTCTCAAAATTTTTCCCAGCAATATTGTCGGATCCTGTGCATTGTTGTTGATATCATTTGATCCGCCACCGTCGCCGACGGATATATATAAAAAACCATCCGGCCCGAAATGCATCTCACCACCGTAATGATTGGTTTGAGGATGTGGGATCGTGAGAACTGATATTGGAGTAGTGTCGTCCATCACGTTGGCGTCAGGATCTGAACCATCGTAACGATCAATAGCAACGTTTCCAAACTTGTCAGTATAGTGTACAAAAAGGCAGCCATTTGTTTCGAAATCAGGATGAAAGGCGATGCTTAATAGTCCTCCCTCACCACCTGAATTCACCAGGCTGGTGATATTAAGATATTCCCCCAGATACCCATAACCGCTATTAAAAACTTTGACAACGCCCCCTCGTTCGGACACGAAAATCCTTCCCGACCCATCGCCTGCATTGGCCAGGTGCATGGGGCTGGTCAAATTTGTACCTATTTCGGATTTAAGCTGTATATCTGGTTGAGCAAGAGATTGGTCGGCAAATAATAGTGCGAATGAAAAAAGTAGAGCACTTCGTAAATTCCTGAATAAGTAAAAGTGTGACCGTCGCATGTGTATGTAGATTTAGTGGGTTAAAAAAATTTTCGGAATTTTTTATTGATCTATGAATCAGGAGGTCAGGTAGTTTTAACTAATCAAATATCGTACTAGAACGGAGTTGTAAGGCTTCTTATCAGGTGAGCAAAATGCGTGGAAAGCTTGGGATATAATGACGATATACTTCCAGAACTGGTTGGAGAGGTCTGAAGCGATATTTTTTGTATCGGAAGGAGACTTTTTTGAGGCGAAATTAAATTTTATTGCCGATTGGTTTCAATCTGAAGTGTGAAGCCCGGATGACCCATTTTTTCACACAGTCCGAGAGAGGGTTTGATGATTGCCACGAATAATGTAAGATGCTAAGGATCTGACGAGTGGGGTTTCAGTCTTGGTTTCATTGTTAAAGTAGACTTGATTTAATATCAGTATTTTAATCCAATTTTAAATCAGGCGCTTTCCTGCATCAAATCGGTAAGAATTTTTATGGCCGAGGTAGCGATGACGGTGCCTGGCCCGAATATGGATTTTACACCAGCCTGATGTAGAAAGTCAAAATCCTGTTCCGGAATGACGCCCCCCGCGACGATATAGATATCTTCCCGCCCTTCGTCCTTCAAATGGGAGATTAATTCGGGAATTAGCGTTTTGTGACCGCCGGCCAGGCTGGAAATGCCGATGATATGAACGTCGTTATCGATTGCCTGACGGGCCACCTCCGCGGGAGTTTGGAACAACGGACTTATATCCACATCAAAACCCAGGTCAGCAAAGCTCGTCGCCACAACTTTGATACCCCGGTCATGGCCATCCTGACCCATTTTTGCCAGAAGGATCCGAGGTCTGCGCCCATCGTATTTTGCGAACTGATCGGAAACCTCCCGCGCTTTCTGGAATTGATGATTATCTGCGCTTTCGGACCCGTAAACACCTGAAACCGATCTGATCGTCGATTTATGTCTGCCGAATTCTTTTTCCATTGCCTCGGATATTTCACCTAAAGTAGCTCTTTTTCTGGCAGCTTCAACAGCGAGGAAAAGCAGATTGGAGTTCATATCAGTGCCTCCGTTTTCTTTACAGGCATTGGTCACCGCCTCCAGAGCCTTTTCAACATCTGCCTGGTTTCGGTTTGCCTTGACGTTGGTTAGTCGGATCAATTGAGATATCCTGGTTGCTTCACTGTCCACCTCCCGAATGTCAAGATGGTCGGATGTTTCCGTTTTATATTTATTAACCCCAACGACAATCTCGCTTCCCGAATCAATATGAGCCTGCTTTCGAGCGGCCGCTTCTTCGATCCGCAATTTTGGCAACCCAGACTCCAAAGCTTTTGTCATGCCGCCGAGTTTTTCAATTTCATCAATCAAACTCCATGCTTCCTGAATCAGCTCGTTTGTTAGATATTCGACATAGTAGGAACCGCCATATGCATCAACAGCACGGCACAAGTCTGTTTCGTTTTGGAGAACAAGTTGTGTATTTCGGGCAATTTTAGCTGAAAAATCGGTGGGTAAGGCGACGGCTTCATCAAACGAATTGGTATGTAAGGACTGTGTGTGACCAATGATGGCAGACATAGCTTCCACGGTTGTACGAACGATATTATTCAAAGGATCCTGTGCCGTAAGGCTATATCCGCTGGTTTGACAATGCGTCCGCAACATCATCGAGCGTTCGTTTTTTGGGTTAAAATGCTTCACCAGTTTCGCCCACAGAACCCGCCCTGCCCTCAATTTCGCCACTTCCCGAAAATGATCCATTCCGATTCCCCAAAAAAATGAAAGCCTTGGAGCAAACTCATCGATATCCATTCCGGCTTTTAGCCCAACTCTTACATATTCCAACGCGTCGGCAAGTGTATATGCCAGTTCAATATGGGCAGGCGCACCCGCTTCATGCATATGATACCCACTGATGCTGATCGGATTGAATTTCGGCATGAAACGTGTGGCATAAGTGAAAATATCGCCAACAATCCGCATTGATGCGTCAGGAGGATATATGTAGGTGTTCCGAACCAGGAATTCCTTTAATATATCATTCTGGATGGTGCCGGTTAACTTGTCCGAACTGATTCCTTTTTCTTCGGCAGCCACGATAAAAAATGCCATTATTGGAATCACAGCGCCATTCATGGTCATTGAAACAGACATTCTGTCCAGGGGAATCTGATCAAAAAGGATGGCCATATCCTCGACAGTATCAATAGCTACGCCTGCTTTTCCAACGTCGCCAGTTACTCTTGGGTGGTCGGAATCATATCCGCGATGTGTAGCCAAATCAAAGGCGACGGAAAGACCGTTTTGCCCGGCGGCCAGATTTTGTCTGAAAAAACGGTTGGACTCTTCGGCTGTTGAAAAGCCGGCATATTGTCGAATTGTCCATGGGCGTTTCAGATACATGCTTGCAAAAGGCCCACGGAGAAACGGTGCAGAACCGGCACCAAATTCAAGATGTCCGGCCCCGATGAGATCGTCATTTGTGTAATATCCTTTATCGCCAGGAGATCCGGCTGGCTCCGATAGATCTGTGTCCGATTTCTCAGAGTTTACTTTGTAATTGTTCAGCTGTTTAGAAAACGTGGGCTTCATGCTTTTGCTGGATTTAGGGAAGCGAGTTTTCGTAAGTCTTCGATCAGATTTCGTTTCAGTAAATTGACCGAGTTAGAATTTGAGTTCGAAATAAACTCAAGATTCTGAAACGTATCTGTTGTGTTTGAAGTCTGGCCTGTTTGCAGTCTGGTACTCAATAATCGTGCATAACTTCGATCTACATCCTGCCGGATACGACCACTTTCAAAACATTTGCCAATTCCTCCCTGATCTTCGACTTCAAGAAATAGCTCCCAGGCAGCGGTCGCCATTTTTTCAGTCATCGTTTCAATAAGATATGATCCTGCCGCAGACTCTCCGATATGGTCGAGTTTCCCTTCGAGGGAAAGAATAAGTGGAATTGTTTGTCCCAAATTGTCAAATATGTCCATCTCATCTGTTCCCAAAGTATCATCTGGGGAAACGGTTAATGCATTACATCCTCCAGCAATAGCGCTCATTGCAGAGATACTTTTTCTGACCAAATTGGTATGTGAATCCTGATAATCCAAATATAGATCGGAGGTAACACAGTTAATGAACGGCTGATAGGTATCCATTTTTATACCATAATTTCCCGCCACCTGGTCGATCAGTACCCGAAAGGCACGCGTCTTAGCGATTTCTGAGAAGTAGTTTATGCCGATAGATAGCGAGAACGATATGCACGAAAGAGCTGCTTGCGGTGATACTTGATTTTCGGTTAACAAATCTAAATAATATACCAGCTTGCCTATCGTGAATGCTAATTCCTGCACAGGGTTCGCACCGGCTTCATGAAAGAGGTGGCTTTGAACCTGCAATGGATAAAATTGCTGAGCAGTATTTTTGGTTTTGGAATATTCCGAGATTTTGGAAATATATTCCGAGTCAATTTTACCGGTTTTCATCCAGCGACCGACCGGGTCATAGACAAGCCCCACCTGGATTGAGCTGGCTAAAGTCTCGAAAGGTATATCGTATTTAGAATCAGGAAGTTCCAAAAAAATCAGGAAGTCGTGCGGCGGAATTTCCGTTAAAAGATTATTTAGCTCATGTTGGGAATGTGCAATTTTGGAAAGATCGACTATTGCGCCATGCGCCCCACGGGCATGAATATTTGTTAACAATTTCTTAATTGATCCAAAATCTTTTCTTTTTATTATCGGAAGGTTTTTCCAGCCGTTCAATCGCTTCTGACGCCCTTGAATCCATCCTGTTTTTGTCGTATTAAGCTCATTTTTTGCGAGATACGGAGGGACAGTCACCCCTTCTCCCAACTCCCATTCTGGAAGGGCAGTCATCGGAGCAAAAAGCTCTTTTTTGGCGCATTCAGCCCACTTTTCGATAGATCCAGGTTCGAATTCCTCAAATGAAATGCGTGGCGTTGCCATTGTTTTGTCGTGGTGTAAGTTGTATTTTAAGAATGTAATATAGTAAAAATACAAGTAATGAAAATTAATTTTCTCAACCTTAGCTTTAATCTCTATACGGTAGAAAACATTCGCTTGTATTTTTCTCATACTTTGATCTTTTGGTTTGTTTTAGCCTTGGCTTCATGCTAAATTGAAAGTCTTTTCGCCTTCGCAACGAGGTATTTTTATATCTTTGCCGTCCGTTTGAGTTTTGACATCCTGACTTCGGAAAATTAACATTGGAAAGAGTAGCTACATATAGAGAAGTGGACCAGATTTGGGATGCCTGTTTACGGGTTGTCCAACAGAATATTCCTGAGGATAGCTTCAGGACTTGGTTCGAGCCAATACGTCCGTTAAAGTTGCAGGGGAAGGTGTTAACCATTCAGGTTCCTAGTCAGTTTTTTTACGAGTGGCTGGAGGAGAATTATGTTAATTTGCTTAGAAAAGCATTGGACTATGCCATTGGTCGCGACGGCTTGCTGGAATACTCTATCATTGTTGATAAAGGGAACGACAGCCACCAGCCATTGACAATGAACGTATCTCCGCCGAAGTCTAACAACTATGGCCGCTCTGATAATTTTGCAACAGATCCACGATATGGATCGAAAAGTGTGCAGAAAGATCAGGACTCCATGACGCTGGATACCTATCTGAATCCGAATTACTCATTTGATAATTTTATTGAGGGAGACTGTAACCGTTTGGCACGTTCGGCGGGTTTTGCCGTAGCGCAACGTCCCGGACTTACTTCCTTTAACCCGTTGATGATGTACGGTGGGGTAGGGCTAGGGAAGACGCACCTGGTTCAGGCAATCGGAAACTATATTATGAA
Organism: Dyadobacter sp. HNCC25DJ184; assembly: GCF_056895215.1. Taxonomy (NCBI): domain Bacteria; kingdom Pseudomonadati; phylum Bacteroidota; class Cytophagia; order Cytophagales; family Spirosomataceae; genus Dyadobacter; species Dyadobacter sp. HNCC25DJ184. The sequence continues at coordinate 319,268 of NZ_JBXHAQ010000001.1, forward strand.
TCATTTTGACAACAAAATGGTCTTGTATGTTTCTTCGGAAAAGTTTACCAACCAGTTTCTGAACGCGATCCGTAACAATACGATTCAGGATTTTACTGATTTCTATATGAAAGTGGACGTACTCGCAATTGACGACGTTCAATTTCTTTCAGGAAAGGAAAAGACGCAGGATACTTTCTTCCATATATTTAACCACCTGCACCAGCTGGGCAAGCAAATCATTATGACGAGTGACCGCCCGCCTCGTGAACTGCAAGGATTGCAGGATCGTCTTTTGTCACGATTCAAATGGGGTTTGACTGCTGATTTGCAAACTCCTGATTTTGAGACTCGTATCGCTATCATTCAGCGGAAAATTCAGGCCGAAGGTATTGCTATCGATTATGACGTTATTGAGTATATTGCTCATAGTGTGAATTCAAACGTTCGTGAGCTGGAAGGAGTTATTGTATCTTTGATGGCTCAGGCCTCCCTTACCCGTCGTGAAATTGATGTTGAGCTTGCTAAAAACACGCTCAAGAATATTGTCATGAACGAGCATAAGGAAGTTAATATCGATACAATTCAGGAAATCGTGGCAGATTATTTTCAGGTATCAATCGCCGATCTGAAAAGCAAAAGCCGTAAAAAGGAATATGTATATCCACGGCAATTGGCGATGTTCCTGGCGAAGGAGTACACTGATTTACCTCTGAAATCCATTGGATATCATTTTGGAGGACGTGACCACACTACCGTAATCCACTCTATTCAGAGCATCAATTTGCTCATGAATGAAACCCCTGACGTGGAAGAAACGCTGCAGAAACTGCGCAGCTATTTTAAATAATTCGTTGCATTGGATTGAACGGAAGTTAGCGTAACAAATCTCATTATTTGTCTGATTAGCAACGATATTCATAAGTTTGTTTTCCAACACAACGGTTTGTAAAACTCATGGATATGTCCAACCAGCCGATTTTACTTTCCAGATCCGAAATTGATGATGGGAAGTGGGACCGGCTAATTTATGAAAGCAGACAATCTCTGGTATATGCTCTCTCCTGGTATCTGGATACTGTTAGCCCCGGATGGGAAGCTTTTGTTTGGCCTTCATCGTCAGACTATCAAGTAGTTATGCCGATTCCAGTTCTTAGGAAATTGGGATTTCGCGTGGTTCAGCAACCTTTGTTTTGCCAATATCTGGGTCTTTTTTCAAAATCAGATTTGCCGCTGGAGACGATTAATAGCTTCAAGAATGCACTGGTTTCCACCTTTTCCTATATCTCTTCCTATCACTTCAATCCTGATCAAACGGAGCAGATTATATCCGGGTCAGGGAGCTTTCCCAAGTTGGAGACTGATATTCATTACTCGCACCTATTGGATCTGTCAAAATCATACACACATATTTTTGGTAACTTCTCAAAGGATAGAAAAGTTAATATCAAACGGGCAAATGATTGGACTTGGGAGGTATATGAGGACAAGAATCTGAACCCAATCTTGGAGATGTTCCGTAAAAATCATGAAAATAAAATTCATGGTGGAGTTAGTCCTACCGCATATGAGTTATTAAGACGGCTTTTGGAGATAGCTGGTAAGTTTTGTGATGTTAAAGTGATATATGCCGCGCAGAATGGAAATTACTGCGCTGGTATCGTTTTAATGGAATATAATGGCCGGGTTATTTATATTTTTAACGCAGCAAACAAGGAGGGAAGAGAGGGCAACGCGCGCAGCTGGTTGCTGAACAACTTTGTCAAAGCCAATGCTGAACGCGATTTGCTGTTTGACTTCGAAAGTCCCGATGTGCCGTCTATTGCGGCATTTTATGAAAGCTTTGGAGCAAAAGCCATTTCCTATCTTCGGGTTCATATGAATAATCTTCCAGCTCCTTTGAAACAATTTCAGCGCTGGCGACGGGATCGATCCCGTTCTCAGTCCTGAAAGTCGATCGGTTTTTTAAGACCTTTAATCGACTTGATATCCATTTCCAACGATCCGATCATCAATTGAACTTCGGCTTTCAGTGGAATTCGGTTTGCATCATCTGATACCCAAAGTTTCATGGGGTTGTCGCCTTTGAAAAACTTGTTTTCAGGAATAATAGGGTTGAGCCGGATTACACGGACTTTACCGAATTTTGTCTTGATGACATCCTTACCGCCATATTTCACTCTCAACTTGTATATTTCACCGTCGAAAAAAGTCGGTACTTCAATGATGTCGCCCTCTGAAAACGAAGCAAAGTTCACTGTTCTCAAGAAGAAATACCCGCTGATAATGTCATGTACATTGTTCGGGCAGTTATATGTTTTAGTTTCGTCTTTAACGGTCGATATGGCCTGATCCGATGTATGGTTAAAAACCACGGTTTCTTCCTTGCGATACTTATTTTCCTGAATACTTCTTTGAAACATTCGGGGCAGAATTGCAGTCGTGTCCAGATAGGTACGCCAAGTGTCTCTCACTCTTGTAATAAGGTCAAAAGCTCCTGTCGTACGGCCAGTAGCGCTGATTTTAAAGCATGGTCGATTATTCACCATAGCCACATTTTTGGCAATTTCAACCCTTGCTTCAGCCGCGTTAATGAACCCGTAGTGTACCCTGTATTCTACTCTTTCCCCGGTTCCGAAGCTATTGTTCACCACAGTTCTATTGGCCTCAAATTGCTTATAGCTCAGAAAAACACAAGATATAATAAGAATTCCTAATAATGATCTCTTCATTTAGTGAGTGTTCTATATCGAAGGGTACTTCTTTTGTAAATAGGAAAAGTATGCTTTAAAATCGCTTTTGAAAGTATTTTCAAACTCATTCCGAAACGAATTTTGCTTCGATTTATAAGTTTTGTAACTAATAAACACCGCGTTATTGGGAAGATTAACGTCGGAATCGAACTTTTTATTTTTCGGTTTCACCTTTCCTCCCATCAATGTGTCAATGTTAGCCACAATTCCGCTGATCGTATTTTTCTTTAACGAATCTTTATAACGATCCGGGCTTTGATTTTCACCAAAAGACAGATATAAACTATCCAGTTCTTTGATTGCCCGCAGCATATGCTGGGAATAGGCGTCGTTATATTTTTTTGAAAATTCGTAGTCTTTTAATTCTTTCGATTCAGTTCCGTATTTGAACTTAAGAAATCTGATTGCGCCATAATCCCCTATAAAACTGGCCAGATTTTCGTTAAGTTCCAGATTGTTTTTAACAAAAAGTGTTCCATGTGTTAATTCATGAAGAATTAAATTGGCCAGACTACCCTCCCTACGCTTTAGCATACTCGATAGAATAGGGTCTTTAAAGTACCCTAACGTCGACCAGGCTGATACATCGCCGATATCAGTATCCATGTTCTGCGCGATGAAAATTTGCTGATCAGAAACAGCTCGTGTAGAATCAAAATAGCCCTTGTAAGGGAAGCTGCCGATAATCGGGAAATCCCACTTATGGGCCTCAATTTTATATCGTGGAGATGCCGTCAGAACCCATATCAAAGGTTTGTCGTGCTGATCGTAAAAGGTAGTGTAGTTGTCTGAAGGATGCAGCCCCAGGGAGTCGACGCCGAATTTCTTGATTTCTTCGATCAGCCTTATTTTTTGTTTGAGCGTTTCAGGATAGTTTGGGTCTTTCAGTACATCTGAAACTTGCTGAACATTTCGGAGAATCGAAAGCTGTCCTTTTGCTTGCATATATCCATAGCTCAGCAAGTCGCGCTGGTAAATACCCAAACCCAAAAGGCAAACTGCAATTACAAGAATTATTTTTTTGAACATTGAACCAGCGGTGTAAAGAAAAAGGCCAGTTTCAACCGGCCTTTAACAAACAAAAATATCGCTAGTTTTAGTATTTACATATAGTTAAGATCATTATTTGGCTTCAACTTGATGATCTTAACTTTATTTAAGAGCAGAATAAATGGGTAAGTAGGATCGAACTCATGCCATTTGAAACCGAAATTTGCCCTTCCGCCGTACTTATGATGGTTGTTATGGTAAGATTCGCCCATCATCAGGAAGTCAAACGGAAGCAGGTTTTTGGCAGTGTCGTCCACTTTAAAATTAACATAACCGTAACGGTGTGCATACCAGTTAATAATAACGCCGTGGACCGGACCCATCAAAAAATGGATCGGAAGAAGCAGAAACATCCACCACGCTGTCGCGAATTGAATGTAAAACAGCACATACAGGGTGCCCCAGCCAATTCGGGATATCCAGCTGTCGCCAAGCTTTTCCATAAATGGCCAATTCGGAACTCCCTTTTTGAATTTAGGCTCGATCGTATCCGTTCGGTCAACAATGTTATTGTAATAATTTTTCGTCTTCCACATCATGTCCATCACGCTGTTGGAGAATGACGGTGAATGTGGATCGTTTTCAGTATCTGCATAGGCATGATGCAGCCTGTGCATTACTCCATATGCATACGGACTCAAAAAAGAAGAACCTTGAAATACCCAGGTCATAGTGTAAAAGAATTTCTCCCACTTCGGACTCATGGTGAAAATCTTATGTGCCGCGTATCTGTGGAGGAAAAAAGTTTGCATGAGTAACGATAAGTACCAATGCGCAATGAAGAAAATAAGGATAATCACGAAGTAAGTTTAATAAGTAGTTACGATAATATGGTACAAAAGTAAATAGGGGTGAAAATAAAAAAGATGAGAATCATCAGTCGAAAAGGAGGGTTTTGTTGGTATTGAGCGGATCGTGCACGGAATATTAATTTATGATACCTGAAATATCAATTTAAATGATACTTTTTGAATCAAAATTGAGTTTTTATGTTATTAAGACATTGTTATACTGTTAAAAAGAAATAAATTTACACCGGATTAAAACATAGTCCGGCGTTGGCAGGATGCCGATCATGGCTATTTAAAAAATAAAAACAGAAAAGACCTTTATGGCAGCACAAGTAACATCGGATAAGGATAACAAGCTGAAAGCATTGCAGACCACGCTTGAAAAACTGGACAAGGCATATGGCAAAGGCACTGTAATGCGCCTGAGTGATACCAAAGTTTTAGATATCCCGGTTATTTCGACCGGATCGCTCGGACTTGACCTTGCACTGGGAGTGGGTGGATTGCCAAAAGGTCGGGTTGTGGAGATTTACGGACCTGAATCATCAGGTAAAACGACGTTGTCTATGCATTGTATTGCTGAGGCACAACGTAAGGGAGGCTTAGCAGCATTTATCGATGCGGAACACGCTTTCGACAGAACTTACGCAGAGAAGTTGGGAATTGATACCAGTAATTTGTTGATTTCGCAGCCAGATAGCGGTGAGCAAGCGTTGGAAATTGCCGAACATTTGATCAGCAGTGGAGCGGTGGATATCATAGTAATTGACTCCGTAGCCGCATTGGTTCCGAAGGCTGAGCTGGAAGGTGAGATGGGAGAGAGCAAAATGGGTCTTCAGGCAAGATTGATGTCTCAGGCACTTAGAAAGCTTACTGGGGTCATCAACAAGACCGGATGCTGCTGTATATTTATAAATCAGCTGCGTGAAAAGATTGGGGTAATGTTCGGAAATCCGGAAACTACAACAGGTGGTAATGCATTGAAATATTATGCGTCGGTTCGTTTGGATATCCGTCGTATTGGACAGATCAAGGAAAGTGCGGACGCGATTCTGGGTAACCGTACGAGAGTGAAAGTCGTGAAAAACAAAGTAGCTCCTCCGTTTAAAGTAGTAGAATTTGATATCATGTATGGTGAAGGTATCTCCAAAGTGGGAGAGGTGATTGACTTGGGGGTAGAGCTTGAAATTATCAAAAAATCAGGTTCATGGTTTAGCTATGATGGCAACAGATTAGGTCAGGGAAGAGATGCAGTAAAAGCATTATTAAAAGATAACCCTGAGTTGCTGGACGAATTGGAAGCTAAGGTGAGAGACAAAGTAAATGGCGATCCGGAAACCCTGATCGACCTGAGCGAGCCTAATATTAAAGACGATGGTTCTCCAGAATAAGGGAGGCTATTGGCTCAGTTCTTATATAAATGAAAAAACCTGCGATAGCGCAGGTTTTTTCATTTATATCTAACTGCTGTAGTTTGACAAGATAAGCGTGGGGGGGCGAATTAATCTACAACCATTTTTCGCGTAACCGTACCATCAGATGTTTGTACTTGAAGTAAGTACAAACCTGCTGGTAACCGTTCGGATGATTTGAGACTCGTGCTAGCGTTTCCTTGGTCATCGGTAGTGAGGTTTTGTTGTTCGTGAATACGTCCAAGCATATCGATCAGGTTCAATTTTATCTTTTCCTTTTGATTTTGCTGAGTAATATTGACTTGTATTTTCTCGCCTTTTGCCGGGTTAGGGTACACCTTAATAATCTCATCGGATCGCGTTTCTTCTGTTTCTGCTAATGTCAATCTTGCGGAGCTCTGACTACTAGTTATCGGCGTTGCTTTTCGACTGACTGGGGAGAAATTGCCTCCTATGTAATAAATTGCTCCTTTCAGCTCCACAGCAACGCCGGCAGCTCTGGCGATGGGTATGGGCGTAAGGCTTGTCCAGGAATTGGAGGACGGAGAATATGCATATACTTTCGAGGATGGTACATTATGTGAGGTTTGTCCTCCAAGAACAATAATACGATCGCCTAAAATGGTTGTTGAGGAGTTGATATGATCCAACCCGATAGGCATATCGGCGAGACGCGTCCAGGTATTGTTATCAGAATTGTAAACCTCAGTTATTTTTTGGGTTATCGCCTGAGTATTCTGGCCATGGGAACCGCCGATTACATAGATTTTTCCATTATAAACAGCTGTCCCAGGATGATTCCGTGCATCAGATATTGGCGCTAAAACTTTCCATCCGGCCTCAAGGCTGTCTAAATTCAATACATAATGAACCGCGACATCTTTACGTGCTTTATCAGCTCCTCCCAGGTAATGAATTCTGCCTTTTAGGTATTGCAGCTGACCTGCTGCGAGTTCGTGAGGCAGGTCGGGCAAGGCTGAGTAAGTGTTTGAGGCAACGTTATATTTCCAAACCTGCTTTGTGCCAAAAATTTGTCCTGTACCATTTGCATTGGACGTATATCCTCCTGCCATGTAAATATCGGTACCATCCGATGTCATCCCCTCATGGGATATACCGCCGAAATCTGTACCCGTTGGAGTGTGAGGTAAATCTGCGATTGCGCTCCATGAATTATTACTGGGATTATAAACATAAGAACGCTTGGTGGGTGTAAAGGTCGGTTGCTTTTTTGAGTCAAATCCTCCAAATACATATATCCTGCCATTAACAACCTCTCCATGTGCTTCATGCGTTCCGAATGGCTGACCGGCGACTGTACCCCAGCTTAAAGCATTGTAATTTGGAGCCGTAGTCCCAATAGTCACGTCAATATTTACATTAGCATTGGCAGAAAGACCCTTTACGTCTGATGCACGGACTGCCAATACGTAGTTATTCTGCTTGTGGCTGTTAACAACTTTGGCAAGCCTTATTTCACCTGTCGAGGCGTTGATCGAGAACGCTCCATTAGTATTGCCGGAAATGATGTCGTAAGTAATTGCATCACCATCGGCATCAGTTGCTTTTACACTTCCGACCACTGATGCCACAGCGACGTTATCGGGAATAGAATTGTTGTACGTGCTGGAAGAAAATACAGGAGCATTACTGCTCGAGTTGAGAGACTTTATATTGAAATCTTCAAAATTGTAGGTAACCGGCGTTGCTGAATTCCTATGCGTGGCGAAAATCCCTGCATACGCGGTACCTGAAGTCAGCCCCATTCCAGATATATTCAAAGTTTTGGCGGGGTATGCCGATCCTACATTGACAAACGTTGATCCGTCTGTGGAATAAAAACCTTCTACCGTGTTGGTGGCCGGATCGATGATCAGACGTAAGCGCACGGTTCTTGTATTGAGATTAGAGATAGTTCCCGTAATCCGTTGGTCTGGGTTGGTAGTGCTTGAGACGTCACTTGAGGTGTCATTGGTTTCTTTACGCAACTCGACTCTGTTGGCCGATATATTCAGTTTTATGAAAGTTTTGTCAGTCAGACCAAACCACAAACCGGCCTGTTGACTTGCCCCGCCATTAAAAGGACTGACTATTGTAGTCTCCAATTGCAATTTTTCCTGGCTGTTCACCTGTACACCAAGCGTATTGAGTTGATTATTATTCGTCAAATGTCCAATCCCTTTGTTGGTTATAACTTGCAAACGACCACTGGTTACAGTTAGTTTGGACGGTTCATAGCCTGGAACATTCGCATTGGTCGGCGTACCATCTTGGGTGAGGCGCGATCCGGAATAGGAGGCGATCATAGTAAAACCTGTTCCTGCGCCATTTTTATCCACAATAGTTCCTTCAACACTTGCATCGAAGTTCAAACTGAAAGGAAGTGTTACCTGGAGATTTTCGCATGACAGGGTGCTAATCGGACTGCAGCCAGACATTGTGCTGAGCAACCCAAAAAAAGCTTTCTTTCTGTCGCTATTGATTCCCCAATCTACTGGCAGATTTTGATATCCTTCCACCAAAGCTTCGTCTGTCCTCCTGAAATCAAAAAAGCCCCAGGAAGCATGCATTTTGGTAGCGGAGAGAAAGTTGTTAGCAGGTTTATCAAAATTGTAGTGATCATCTTCATTAAAAACAATCGGCTGACCGGCATATAACACATTGCTTCGCACTGTTTTGACCATTTTCTCAATTTCCGCCGGATTTCCCACACCATTCCCGTGAAGCAGAACGTAATCAGAGGCGGTAAGAACATTATTCGTCGGAATCTCTCCGCCTGTAAAGCTTGTGGATACAGGAAGTCGGCGGCCATCAAGCTGAATAGATTTCACTAGGTTCATCAACTCATGCACTCTCGCAGGCTGTAAAATAGCATGGTCATATCGAAGGTCGCACTCATTATTGATCTCAACAAGAACGTTCTGATTTCCTGATCTAAGCAGCCATTCAGTCAAATTTCTAACCGCCGCAATCACCGCTTTTTCATCTTCTATTCTTTCGTCCTGGCCGAAATAAAAATATCCGACCATGACGACCATGCCCAATTCGTTCGCTTTTTTGATGATACGTTCCAGTCTGTTCAGGTAGGCGTTGTCCAGTGACCCGTCCGCATTGAATCCTGAATTATGCCAGGGTTGAGCACCCGAATATCCTTGAGGGCTTCCACCCTGAAAATTAACTGTAATGGCTAGGAGTCCGTTAGCCCTCCAAAGTGGCATAGCCTCTACAAATTCTTTTACATTACGTTCCGCATCCCACACACCTGTATCCGGATATTTCCAACGACTTCGGGTCGCGGAATTTTTATCATCGAATGTGCCCTGTACCATGCGTGAGTTAGGTAAAAGCCCTTGCAAATTCATGCCTTTATAACTTTTGCCTTTGAGAGTGATTTGATCATTAATGTAAAAATCCTCGCCCTTGATTGAGACCTTCGTGGATGAGGGTTGGGCGTAAGAGTTGAAAATTGTACACAGTAGTGTTGCAATCAGAAGATTTTTGAGGATCATAACGTAGATTATTGCGAAAGGTGAGGTTTTTGTTAATGGAGGTCAAAAAGCATGCCGTGGCATACTTTATGATAACGGATTGGTCTTAAATTTCTAGAATACTGAGCGTTACTATGATAAGTTGATTTCTTGAACCTCGGAATGAGGCTATACGATCAGTTTCAATACCATGATGCAGGGAGGTACTGAAGCCTGGAGGCTGCCAGCATTTTTGTATCTTTTAACATCCTATCTATATTAAGATGAAGGGTCGACAGGAGGAAAGAATTGTTATTCTGATGTCAGACTGGGAACGCGGTCGGGTCAAGCTTTTTCATTGGAATAAAGGGGTAGGTTATCACAAAACAGTTATGTAGAAGAAATTATGAAATATTAATATTTCATAAACGTATATACCACAACTTAGTTATCCCATAATGATAGTTAAATTATGTAGCAATACATAAATAGTTTCTACAATTTTTCTGATGATGCTTTCACTCAAAGCGATGTTACGAGGCGTATGGGGACAACTATGTTTCAAGATGAGTTTGAATATGGGCAGGAAAGTTGACTAATCAGGAATAGGCCCTACAACGAAAAAACCTGCATCAGCAGGTTTTTTCGTTAACATCAATTTATAATTTTCAAAATGGTTTTTCGTCGTCATCGTCGAAATCATAATCCTCATCATCTTCACCGGGGCCGGTAAACATGCTGCTTACCAGATCCTGAAACTTCATACCCTGATCGAGGGACTGTTTTCCGATGAGCGAGAATTCAGCCATACCATGCAATGCAAATTCCATCATGAATAATTTTTCTGATGGATCTGAAATGGTACTGAGCAAATCGACAAAGTCGTCCAGGCCTTCAATGGTTTTCAATCTGGCAGAGTATTCTCTGTCCGTCATATCCGCCGGCATTTCCATTGAATTGCCTGCGCCAAACCATTCGATTGCTTTCGCATATGGATTGATTTTGCTTTTTTTGCTTTTCTCAGGATCCGGGAAGTAATTGAGAAACTGTGTTCTGATTGCTTTTCCGATCAAGTTTTGAGCAACAATAACGGGGCCTTCAACTTCGCCTTCATATACCAGCTCGACTTTACCACATATTGCTGATATAACCCCGTACAAGTCTGAAATACGGGCATATGTAGTGGTTTCGTCGTTAATCAAAGCACGGCGTTCAGCAGTACTTAATAAACTCTCATATGCTGAAATCGTTAAACGGGCAGACACACCACTTTTGCTATCCACATATTCGCTTTCACGGGCTTCAAACGCAATCTGTTCGATCAATGTTTTGGTAAGTTCATTAACCGTGACAATGGATTTTTGAGCCTCCTTAACAACCGCTTCCTGTTCTGTGATTTTCTTTCCTACCTCAAGTGTTTTCGGGTAATGCGTCACGATTTGACTTTCTATCCTGTCTTTCAGTGGCGTGACAATACTTCCACGATTGGTATAATCTTCCGGATTAGCGGTGAATACAAACTGGATATCAAGCGGCAATCTCAACTTAAACCCACGTATCTGTATATCACCTTCCTGCAAAATATTGAAGAGAGCTACCTGGATACGGGCCTGTAAGTCGGGTAATTCGTTGATCACAAATATACCCCGGTGCGATCTTGGGATCAAACCAAAGTGAATTACACGTTCGTCGGAATATGGGAGTTTTAAAGATGCAGCTTTAATCGGATCCACATCACCAATCAAATCAGCTACTGAAACGTCTGGCGTTGCCAGCTTCTCTGTATATCTGTCATCCCGATGCAGCCAGCTGATGGGTGTAAGATCGCCATGCTCCTGAATGATGTTCTTTGCATTCAAAGTCAACGGCACCAAAGGGTCGTCATGTAATTCAGAACCGCTTATATAAGGCACATACTCGTCAAGCAGATTGACCATCATTCGGGCAATCCGTGTTTTGGCTTGCCCTCTTAAGCCCAGGAAATTGATATTATGCATCGAAAGAATAGCTCTTTCGACATCAGGAATTACGGTTTCTTCGTACCCCCATATCCCCGGAAAATTGACCTCTTTATTACGTAATTTCTGAATTAGGTTATTACGCAATTCCTCTTTTACTGAACAGGATTGATAACCAGCCTTTTTTAATTCTCCAAGGGTACTGATACCTAGTTTTTCAGATGCACTCAGTGTTGTGTAGGTCATGAAGCCGGTTGAGGATTAACGTGCGTAAGCTACCGCGCGCATTTCACGGATAACAGTAATTTTTATTTGTCCAGGATACTGCATTTCTTTTTCGATTTTCTGAGATATATCGAATGACAGCATGCCTGCTTTTTCATCCGAAACGTTCTCAGCATCAATAATTACACGAAGCTCTCTACCTGCCTGTATTGCGTAACATTTCTCCACGCCATCAAATGACAGTGCCAGATTCTCCAGATCGCGAAGTCTTTGGATATATGACTCCATCATCTCTCTTCTCGCTCCCGGGCGTGAGCCTGATATCGCATCACACACCTGGATGATCGGAGACAACATGCTAGTCATTTCGATTTCATCGTGGTGAGCTCCGATCGCGTTACACACTTCGTGGTTTTCCTTATATTTTTTCGCAAGTTCCATACCCAATACTGCGTGCGGGAGGTCTGATTCCTCAGGCCAAACTTTACCAATATCATGTAGTAATCCGGCTCTTTTGGCAAGCTTGGTGTTCAATCCCAATTCTGCCGCCATAGTAGCACAAAGCTTGGCTACTTCACGCGAGTGCTGCAACAAATTCTGACCATATGAAGACCTGAAACGCATGCGGCCGATCATTTTAACAAGCTCCGGATGCAAGCCGTGGATACCTAAATCGATAACTGTTCTTTCACCAATTTCAACGATTTCGTCGTCAATATTTTTACGGGTCTTGGCCACAACTTCTTCAATACGTGCAGGGTGAATCCTTCCATCCTGAACTAGACGGTGCAATGAAAGTCTCGCGATTTCCCTACGTACCGGATCAAAACCTGAGATTACGATCGCCTCCGGGGTATCATCTACAATAATTTCAACGCCTGTTGCCGCTTCCAAAGCCCTGATATTACGGCCTTCACGACCGATGATTTTACCTTTGATATCATCGTTCTCAATATTGAATACTGAAACACAGTTTTCAATTGCATGTTCCGCAGCCGTACGCTGAATCGTTTCGATCACTATTTTCTTAGCTTCTTTTGTAGCGGTAAGACGAGCCTCTTCCATCGCACTTTTTACGTAAGATCCGGCTCTTGTTTCGGCTTCCGCTTTCAGGGCATCTACCAATTGTTCGCGGGCTTGTTCTGCGGTAAGGCTGGCTATCTTTTCTAGTTGGGAAACTTGCTGTTGGAGCATTCTCTCAGCCTCTTCTTTCTTTTTCGCAGAAGTTTCGAGTTGCTGATTCAGCGTCGTCTTTATCGCATCCAGCTCGTTTTCGCGGCGCTTGTTAGTTTCCTGCATTTGATTCAGGGTCTGCTCGCGTTGTTTCAGCTTTTGTTCGTTGCTTTGAAGAATACCTCTTTTCTTATTAGCGTCCTCCTCAAACTCCGATTTAAGGCGTAGGTATTTCTCTTTGGCTTCTAGGATGCGGTCTTTTTTGATATTTTCGGCCGAGATTTCGGCATTGCTTAGTATTTCTGCCGCTCTTTCCTGGGCCTCTTTTTCTTTCTGGTCAAACGACTTCTGGAAGATATATTTGCCGGCAAATATCCCAACTCCTATGGCAATAATGTCGGATAGCAGGATAATAAAAATTAATGAAGTTGACATTTTATATATTGTTTACAAATAGTTGGTTAAACCGACTAGCTGCTTCAAAAATGCCAAACGAAAAGTGTTTAAACGATGTAATTAATCGAAAAAAGTAAATTCAATATTAAGACGCACCTCATACGCTCTGGTATTTTGGTCATGGATTCAACCTTCTATTGCTTCTGAAACCTTCTCTTCCAATCGGGCCACCCGTTCCTGAAATGCATTAGTTAAGTTTTCCATTTCTTCGAGTATCCGCTGCATGGCCACCATACATTCTATCGCGGTAAGGCCTGTAGCTTCTATCTCGTCGTATCCTTTTGTATTTTCTCTGTGCTGCTCGACACGCTTTTTGAAAACATCAAAGCCTTCCCTGTAATATCTTTCCTGGTCTGCCGGAACACTCAGCTTAAAGCCTCTGTCCAGTACTTTTATAAAGACAGAAACATCAGGATTGGGAATACTATTTTTTTTCATCGCTATCTTCAAGCATTTCTATGCACCTATCGATCTCTTGTATATATCGTTCAACTGAGTCTTTTAGTTCGGCTAATCCGGAAGTTGGTGTCAGTTTACTAATGACAATTTTAGCGAAAGTTTTAGACTTATTAAAGTCTTTCTCTAAAGTACTGTATTTTTTCTTCAATTCTTTTCCTTCTTCCTTGAGCTTGATATTTTCAGCGCGCAACTCTGCATTTTCGCGCTGAAGCTCAGACGCCGACCAGCTAAGGTTATTTTTTATGTTCGTCAGAATCTCAAGCTTCTTTTCCAATTCCGCTAATTGAATGATAATCAGCCGGGGATTGGAGGTTGGTTTTATAGTCATGACGATGGCACTTTAATAAACTTACACGGATCTGGATCAATTTTTTTTCGCCTTGAATACCAAGCCTCAAAGAATAGCGGATATTTTAACAGATGTCACTTTCGGATAATAGCACCCAACTCTTTCTCGTAAGTTGCGATTAACCGCTGCATGGTTTTATCAATTACCTTATCATTGAGCGTTTGCTGTGCATCCTGAAGAATAAAGCTGATTGAATACGACTTCTTGCCCTGCAGGTTTTCACCCTCGTATACATCAAATGCATTCACAGATTGAAGCAACTGCCTTTCAGTTTTATATGCAAGTTGTTTCAATTCCTGGAAAGTCACGCTTTTTTCAACCACAAGCGAAAGATCTCTCCGCACTTCAGGGAACTTGGCTACTTCCTTATATTGAACCGCGCTGTTGTATTGACGAAGCAGATAATCCCAATCAAAATCGGCGAAGAAAACCGGTGCCTTGATATCAGCTTTTTTAGTGATTGCCGTTTTAACCAACCCGAAACTTACCAAAGGTTTCTTGTTCAAAGTCAGTGTCAAACCATACTGGAAAATATTGGCATCAGCCGGCTGTTGATCAACAGCTTTAACTTTCATAGCGCCCAGTACCTGGCGAATAAATCCTGAAATATCGTGGAACGAAACCTCACGTGACTTTTCCTGCCAGCTTTCTTCCTGAATATTTCCGGTCAGAAATATCGACAATCGTTCTTTTTCCTGATATTTTCCTTCGTTTTCGAAGTATATCTTGCCAAATTCAAAAAGTTTCAGGTCTTTTTGACGGCGGTTGATATTGTGAGCAACTACTTCCAAACCTGAGAAAAGCAGTGTCTGACGCATCACAGACAAATCCTCACTTAGATAGTTGAGAATCTTCACAGGATTGCCCGGAAGGCTTTCGCTGATCGTTGCCTGAAGATCCGGTTTGGTCAACGAGTTGTTGATCATTTCAATATGACCATTGGCAGCCAACAACTCCGCAACACGCAATTTCAGTTTTTCAGGATCGTTTTCTGGGAATTCGGAAATGAAATCTGAGCTTAGTGCTTCCGACAATTCAACCTGACCAAAACCATATATTCTCAAAATTTCTTCGATCACATCCGCTTCGCGCTGTACATCCACACGATATGGCGGTACGATAGCAGTAAAACCTTCTTGCGTAACATTTTCGAGAACGATGTCCAGTTTTTCAAGGATATTGTGGATCAGATCTCTCTCTAACGTCTTTCCAATCAAACGGTCGATATGCTTGTAACTAACCGGGATTTCAAAACTTTGAATCGGATTTGGGTATATATCGATAATGTCCGATGATACTGAGCCACCCGCTATATCTTTTATCAGCAACGCCGCCCATTTCAAAGCATAAACAGGCATATTAGGGTCAGTACCTCTTTCGAAACGGAACGACGAATCTGTTTTCAGACTGAATCTTTGAGCCGTGCGTCTTACCCAAACTGGTGAGAAATAAGCAGATTCCAGGAATATGGCAGTCGTTTCAGCCGTCACGCCGGACGTAAGTCCACCGAAAACACCAGCAATACACATCGGTTCCGAGTCATTGCATATCATCAAATCGGTAGCGCCCAGTTTTCTTTCCTGTCCATCCAATGTTATGAAAGGCGTTCCTTCCGCCACAGTCTGCACTTTCACTTTGTTGCCTGAAACTTTGGCGGCGTCGAATGCGTGCATCGGCTGGCCTAGTGCATGGCATACGTAATTGGTGATATCTACTATATTATTAATAGAGCGAATCCCGATGGTTTGTAATCTTTGTTTCAGCCACGCAGGAGATTCCCCCACCGTAATTCCGCTAATTGTCAATCCGGCATATCTCGGACAAGCTTCTTCGTTCAAAACTTCTACCGAAATCGGTAAAGTTTGATTGTCTACCTGAAAGGCTTCGACCGAAGGCAAAGTGATATCACGGTCCAGAACAGCGCGTAAATCTCGGGCAACACCATAATGAGAAGCCGCGTCGGCTCTGTTCGGCGTCAAACCAATTTCAATCAGAAAATCGGATGATATATTGAAGTATTCTGCCGCTGGTGTGCCGTTTGGCAAATCAGTATCCAACACTAAAATGCCATCATGAGAGGTTCCAAGGCCAAGTTCGTCTTCAGCACATATCATTCCTTCGGAAACGGCTCCACGGATTTTTGATTTCTTCAAAACCAGAGCTTCTTCACTTCCCGTCGGATATAAGGTCGCGCCAACTGTCGCCACTACCACTTTTTGCCCTGCTGCCACATTTGCCGCTCCGCAGACGATCGAAAGGGGAGTTTCACCACCCGTATCCACGGTTGTCAGCTTCAGACGGTCTGCTTCCGGATGTTTCTCGCAAGTAAGTACCTCACCAATTACAACGCCTTTCAAGCCACCACGAACGGATTCAATCTCTTCAATGCCTTCTACTTCAAGGCCGGTCGCGGTGAGCAACTTGCCAATTTCTTCCGGGGACTCTTGTATATCTATCAGCTCTTGGAGCCACTTATACGAAATTTTCATGCAATATGGATTCGATTAGGATATGGTCTGAATATCACGCCAAAAACGGGCCGGCATGATATATAACCATCGGATTGTTGTTTTAATTTAAACGTAAACACAAAATTAGTGATTTAACTGCGACCTCCTGTCATGATATGGAGTCAAAATCTTCAGGAACTTAGTGCGCACTGTCTTCGGTTTGCTCGCCTGCGAAAATCGACACGGTCAGCTTGTTTTCTTTCGGAGGTACCGGACAAGCAAAGTCTTCCTGATATGCGCAGTAGGGATTGTAGGCTTTGTTGAAGTCCAGAATGATCGTATTGTTTTTTATGCCTGAAACAGGATAATCAATATACCGGCCGCCGCCATAAGTTTCCTTTCCACTGGTTTCGTCTTTGAAAAGAACTGATAGCGTGCCTTCATTTTCAAGTAAAAGCAGTTTTTCTGCCTGCCCGTTGATTGTGAAATTGGCATAGCCATATCTTACATATTTTTCATTGGTTCCATCAGTGTAGGTAATTGTCAACTCCTTTTCGTCGCCGGTGTAAGGCACTATATTGGCTTTCACCAGAAACTCCGGATTGACTTTAAAATAATGCAAACCATGAAACGAGTCCTTATCGGCGATTGGTGAATCAGGACCACTTTTGAAAAGCTCATCTTTGGCTTTTCTTTCTGCTTCAATTTTGGCGATATAGGCCTGTGGATTAGACTTAACTTCTTCAATAGAAGCGTCTTCGCCTGCGGAACCTGAAAAATTTTCTACAAAGAAATAGGCCAGAATCGCTATCACCATAGCGATTGTACTGTATCGAATTAATTTATTCTTGAACATTTTAAACAGCAGTCTCAGTAAATATCGTGCAATCTACACCTGAAATGCTGGTTTGGGAAATGATAGAACGTATATTTACCTTTTTGAATAAAATTTGAAACATAACACTGTCTGAGTTTGTGTTGTTGATCGAAATATATATAAATTGACCTGCCAAATAATTAAAACCAATACCTGACCCATATGTCATACACAAAGCGAGTACTCATTGCCGAAGACAGTTCTGTAATTCAAAACCTGGCAAGGAAGATTCTGGAATTTCAGCATTATGAAATTACATCCGTAAAGAACGGAGAGCAGGTTTTGCAGCTACTGGAAAAAGAGCAGTTTGATATTATACTTCTTGATATTAACATGCCGGTGATGGATGGAATGGAATGCGCAAGAAGTATCCGCAAATTGCCGGATGCAACCAAGGCAAAGACTCCGATTGTTGCTATTACAGGTAACGCAAAGAATTACTCCGAAGAAGATTTCAAAGCAGCAGGTTTTGACGATGCCCTGATGAAGCCTCTAAACTTTGACCGTTTGGTAGAAGTTGTGGCTCATTTGACAGAATAGTCTGGATGAAGATTACACTTTTAGGCACTGGCACATCGCAGGGAATACCCGTTATTGCCTGCGATTGTGCTGTTTGTCGTTCTGAAGACCCAAGAGATAACCGGCTGAGAGTGTCTGTCTGGATTCAGTCAAAAGGTAAATCTATTGTTATTGATGCTGGTCCGGACTTCCGGCAGCAAATGCTTCGCGCCGATGTGCGCTCGCTGGACGCGATCGTTTTTACGCACCAGCATAAAGACCACACCGCAGGCCTGGACGATTCCCGGGCTTTTAATCACCGCCAAAGGATAGATATTCCGCTTTATGGACGCAAAGAAGTTTTGAATCAGATCAAAACGGAATTTGCATATGCTTTTTCTGAGTTCCGATATCCCGGAGTTCCGCAATTTGAAACACATGAAGTTGTTAATCAGCCATTTGATGTTTCTGGAGTGACTTTTACTCCAATTGAAGTGATGCACCATCGCCTGCAAGTCTTCGGATATCGCATCGGGGATTTTACCTATATCACAGACGCCAATTTTATATCAGACGAAGAGCAGGAGAAAATCAAGGGCTCGAAAGTTCTGGTTCTTGATACCCTTCAGAAAGAGCCCCATCTTTCTCATTTCACCCTTCCCCAGTCTTTAGCACTGATCGAAAAGCTGAAAATCCCACAAACATATCTAACCCATATCAGTCACAAACTAGGCAAACACGCGGATGTTGAAAGCGAGCTGCCTCCGAATGTAAGGCTTGGATATGATGGCCTGGAACTTGAGTTGTAAGCATTAAAACGCAGAGTAATGGGAGTACACGCTGAGTTACGCAGAAAAAAAACCCTGTGTAACTTTGCTAAACAACAAGCCGGAGTCTATGAATAGCGAGTTTTATATTAAAACTCAGCGAAACTCAGCGGAAAACTCATCAAACTCAGCGTTTAAACCTGAAAACTCCGCGTTTAAACCTGAAAACTAAAAGCTAACCCCTAAAACCTAACAGTTAAATGAAAGATTTGTGGGAATACGATGCCGTCCGAAAAATAGAGGCTGATTATCAAAGGTCGGCGGATACGCATTTGGTATTATTAAATTTGCCTGAATATAAGGATATCGATTTTTATTTTAAAGACGAATCCACTCACCCAACGGGAAGCTTGAAGCACCGTTTGGCAAGATCGTTGTTTCTTTATGGACTTTGTAATGGCTGGATTAGCAAGGGGACAACCATTGTGGAAGCATCCAGCGGATCAACGGCTGTTTCGGAAGCCTACTTTGCTAAATTACTGGGACTGCCCTTCGTGGCAGTGATGCCGCGCTCAACGAGTACTGATAAAATCCAGGCGATTGAATTCTACGGAGGCAAGTGCTATTTCGTGGACCATCCTTCGGAAGTATATGAGGCTTCAAGAAAGATAGCTGAAGAGACCGGCGGCCATTTTATGGATCAGTTTACCTATGCTGAAAGGGCGACAGACTGGCGTGGAAACAATAATATCGCCGAATCGATATTCCGGCAGATGAAAAATGAACGCTATCCGGTACCAACCTGGATTGTAGTGGGTGCCGGAACAGGCGGCACTTCTGCAACGATCGGAAGGTTCGTGAGATATGAATGTCACGCGAGCCAGATATGTGTCGTCGATCCTGAAAATTCTGTTTTTTATGAATACTGGAAAAGTCGGGATCATCAGTTGTCAAACGAACATGGATCCAGAATTGAGGGAATAGGCCGGCCGCGGGTTGAACCATCGTTTATTCCCGATGTAGTGGACGAAATGATCAAAGTCCCGGACTGCGGCTCGATTGCTGCGATGCTCAAACTTTCCTCATTACTCAATAAAAAAGTCGGCGGTTCAAGCGGAACTAACTTCTGGGGCGTGCTGGAACTGGCTGAACAGATGAGAGTGAAAAAACAAAAAGGCTCGATTGTTACATTAATCTGTGATTCAGGAGAAAGATATCAGCAAACATATTATCACGACAACTGGCTGCAGGAAAAGGGATTATACGAGTCGGTGATGCAGGAGATTCTGTTTATTGAGAAGAGAATTTGTTGAGTTGAGAATATTTACTAATTGCTAGCCTGAAGTGAATTGTTTGAGTTAGGCAGGTACTTGCCAGCCTGAGCCTGTGGATGGCCGGGCGACTTAGGTTAATTTCCATAAATGATAGCTTAATGTCTTCTTCTGGCAGCCAATATTGATTCTTTTATTTGCTCTCGGCAAACTATAAGTTAGCATCTCGATGTTCAAAGGCATTTCGAATAACCTCTCTTTCCCTCCATTCCCAAAACGATATCCCCCCGCTATCATTAGACTTTCAGGATTTTGTGCTTCTTTTGAAAAGGACAAAAAATAGCAATAAAATTCAACTTCATCGAAATATGCCGGAATCAATATCCCAAACATTTGACGCGATCGTAATTGGCTCTGGTATAAGCGGAGGATGGGCAGCTAAGGAATTGTGTGACAAGGGATTAAAAACTTTGGTATTGGAACGTGGCCGAAATGTGGTTCACAATAAGGACTATCCGACAGCCACCATGGCGCCATGGGAATTTCCATATCGCGGTCGGGTTTCGAAAGAAATATTAGAAGAGAATCCGCTGATCAGCAAGGCGGCTGGCTATGACGATACCGACAAGCATTTTTTTATACAAGACAAAGACCATCCATATGTTCAGGAAAAGCCATTTGACTGGATCCGCGGATATCAGGTGGGAGGAAAGTCGCTCACCTGGGGACGTGCTTGTCAGCGTTGGAGTAATCACGAATTTGAGGCTCCTGCGAAGTTTGGTTATGGTATTGACTGGCCAATTCGATATCAGGATATAGCGCCGTGGTATTCACACGTTGAAAAATTTATTGGTGTTTGTGGTCATAAGGATGGTATAGAAGCCATGCCCGATGGGGAGTTTCTGCGTCCTTTCGAAATGAATTGTGTAGAATCTGCGGTTCAGAAAAGTATCAAGGACAATTATAAGGATCGTCATTTAGTGCAAGCACGATGGGCGCATATTACCGATCCACAGGAAATCCATATCAAGCAAGGGCGCGGACAGTGTCAGGCGCGGAATATGTGTATGCGGGGGTGTCCATATGGTGGCTATTTCAGCTCTGTTTCTTCAACTTTGCCTTGGGCTGAAAAGACAGGTAATCTGACGATCAGGCCTTTTTCTGTTGTGCATTCTATTGTATATGACGAAGAAAAAAAGAAAGCGGTCGGTATTAAAGTGATCGATACCAATACGCACGAAGAGGTAATCTTTTATGCAAGGGTGATATTCGTGAATGCTTCGGCTCTGAATACGAACCTGATATTGCTCAATTCCAAATCAGTGCGTTTCCAGAATGGGCTTGGTAATGACAATAACCTGCTAGGTAAGTATATAGCCTTCCACAACTACCGTGCGTCGTTGGGTGGAACTATTGAAGGCTTCGACGACAAATATTATTTTGGAAGAAACCCGACTGAGCCAATTCTTGCCAATTATCGAAATCTTGGGAAAATCGATACTGATTATGTTGGCGGGTTTACCACGTTCATGGGCGCACATCGGGGACGTGGGAAAAAGAAAGGAGAGGGAGCGACATTTGGAAAAGAATTCAAAGAAAGGCTGACTGAGCCGGGAGGTTGGACAGTTTATATGTATATGCAAGGCGAGACCATTCCGAAGGAAACCAATCAGGTGACTTTGAGTAAGGATCAGAAAGATCAGTGGGGAATTCCGCTTTTGGTTACCGCCGTCGACTATGACGATAATGATGAAAAGATGATCAAAGATTTTCTGACTCAAAGCAAGGAAATGTTGGAAAAAGCCGGAGTCAAAAATATTGAAACGCATGACAGTCACCAGGCTCCTGGACTGGATATTCATGAGATGGGCGGAGTAAGAATGGGGCATGATCCGAAAACGTCGCTTTTAAATAAGAACAATCAAATGCATCTTTGTCCGAATGTATTTGTAACGGACGGCGCATGCATGACCAGCACAGGAAATCAAAGTCCGTCGATATTATATATGGCGCTGACAGCAAGAGCGGTAAATTTTGCCGCGGAAGAATTAAAAAAAGGCAATTTGTAAGAGTTACATCGGCAGGCGGCTTTCATCAGTCAGATCATTCCAGAAAAAGATTTTAGTCGGTATGTCTGGTCGATTGCCGACCGTTGAAAGCCCACGCTCAAAAGAATATTTAACATTGCATCACAATTATTATTTTCTAAAAAAGCTGGCTCCGCGGCTTGATATTGAATTGAGGGGGAAGTCGCTGATGGAAACTTTCAGCCAGGAGAAGGATGAGCTTATTTTGGTTTTTGCCAATACTGATTCTGAAGTTTTTTATATCAAAGCAACCCTTAAATCGGATTTCGCCTGTTTAAGCTTCCCAGAAAAATTTGACCGCGCCCGAAGGAATAGCGTCAATTTGTTTACCGAGTTGGAAGCAGCGGTTGTTAAGCATGTCCGGGTTTTTGAGAATGAGCGTGCATTTGGGGTGTATTTTGAAAATGGATATTGCCTGGTTTTTAAGATGTTTGGCAATCGCTCTAATTTGGTAGCATTCGATCCGGAAGGGAATATCACCAGTATTTTTAATAACAAATTGTTAGCCGATCATGAATTGAAAGTCGACTTGCTTGACCGCCAAATTGATCAGAGTTTTGAAGCGTATATTCAGGCTGACCAGAATCCTCGCCTCTTGTTTCCTACTTTTAATAAGCTGATTAACAATGCATTAATTTCTCGTTTAGAAAATAAAACTGATCCGGAGGAAAAATGGAATGTGATCCAGAAATTGCTGTTCGAATTGGACGCTGGAAAATATTTTGTTGCCGTTGAGGACCATATCCCGATACTTTCACTTATAAACTTTGCACAGGATCCGAGCATTTTCAGCGATCCCATTGAGGCTCTCAACGCGTTTTATTTTGCTCGTATTCGTCTCAATGGTATTGTCAAAGAAAAAGGAGAGGTGATCCGGATTATCAAAAAGCGGATTGATCAAACTACTCATTATCTTGATAACACATTTGAGAAATTGGTTGCGCTTGAGTCTGCGGTTAAAAATGATGAGATCGGCCATATCATCATGGCAAATCTGAATCAGATCCCGGGCAGGGCCACGGAAGTTGAGTTGTACGATTTTTACAGAGACACCAATATCCGGATCAAACTGAAAAAGGATCTCAGTCCACAAAAAAATGCCGAAGGATATTATCGAAAAAGCAAAAATGAAAAGATCGAGCTGGATCGCCTGAATGACAGTCTGACCTTTAGAGAAAATGAAAAGAAGGAATATCTTTTGCACTTATCTAATATCGAGGCGATCGAGTCGCTAAAGGAATTAAGGACGTACATCAAAAAGTACACACTTTTAGGATCAACGACCAAAGCGAATTTGCCGGATGAATTGTTTAAAACGCTTCAATTTCAGGGATATACGATTCTGATCGGCCGGAACGCAAAGAATAACGATTTGCTTACAAAACAGTTTGCTTTTAAAGAAGATCTTTGGTTGCACGCTCGGGACGTTTCCGGATCGCATGTTGTAATCAAGTACCAGGCGGGGAAGAAATTTCCGTCGTCTGTGATTGAAAGAGCCGCGGAGGTGGCGGCATATTATTCGAAACGAAGGAACGACAGTCTATGTCCTGTGATTGTAACGCCGAAAAAGTATGTTCGTAAACTGAAAAATATGCCCGAAGGTGCGGTGATTGTGGATAAGGAAGAGGTTATTATGGTGGTTCCAAAAGGTGAATGAGCTCGCGACGGTTACATTCTTTTCGAGTACACTAAAATTGTAAAAAACTAATATAAAAACCGGCAGGTATGGCTTTGATAAGTCTTTCCATATCACGAGCTTCGCGTTAAAATTGGGAGAACAGGAATACTGGGGGTAGAATGCTCGAAAATCGTCGCTTTTATATTATTGGGTTTTTTATTCTTGTGGGTTTCATATACCTGTCGCGCCTGTTTTATCTGCAGGTCTTGGACGACAGCTACTCCATCGAGTCTTCAAGCAATTCCATCAAACGTGTTATTGAAATTCCATTTCGCGGTCAGATTTATGACCGGCACGGGAAATTGATTGTGTATAATACGCCCGTTTACGATCTGAAGGTAACGCCAAATAAGGCAAGGGTAGAAGATACGTTGCGTTTTTGTCAGGCATTGGGTATCGAGCGTTCAGATTTTGACAGCCTGATGGCAGCTGCCAGCTCATATAGCCGTTTCAAACCTTCCACATTTCTTCGGCAATTGTCAAAGGAAGACTTTGCTTCCATACAGGATATCATGGTGGATTATAGTGGTTTTGAATTTGCAAAAAGCTCTTTGAGAACCTATACTGCCCCGACACTTGCCAACACATTAGGGTATGTAAGTGAAATTACCGGCGGTCAACTGGAAAAGCAAGAAGACAAATACTACCGTCAGGGCGATTATGTAGGTCAGAACGGGATAGAGAAGATCTACGAGAATGAATTGAGAGGTAAGCGTGGTATTAAATTCGTGATGCAGAATGTGGCCGGAGTTTATAAAGGCCCCTGGAAAAACGGAATTTTGGATACCATGGCAGTAGCGGGTGAAAACCTTTACACTGGTATTGACCTCACCGTTCAGCAATATGCCGACAGTCTGATGATTAATAAAGTAGGAAGCATCGTGGCGATTGAGCCTAAAACGGGGCAGATTTTAACAATAGTAAGTGCTCCTTCATATGACCCTAACTTGCTGGCGAGCAGGTATTTTTCGAAGAATTTTGCCGCGCTGGTACGTAACCCATATAAGCCTTTGTTCAACAGGACTGTTATGGCCAGCTATCGGCCGGGTTCCACGTTTAAGATGATCCAGGCATTGGTTGGCTTGCAAGAAGGAGTAATTACGCCGTCAAGCGGATTTACCCATGCCAACTGTCCGATTGGTTGTCACAACCACCCTGCTACACCGACTGTCGCTCTGGGCGTAGCGAACTCGTGTAACCCATATTTTTACAACGTTTTCAGACGCGTTATTTATAACAACGAGATCAAAAATACATATAAGGCTTCTGCATATGGCCTTGAGAAGTGGTATGGGTACGTAAGTAAATTTGGAATCGGGCAGCGGCTGGGCGTGGATGTTACCGGCGAATACAAAGGGAATTTGCCCAACAAAAAGTATTACGACAAAATTATCGGAGAAGGGCGGTGGAAGTTTTCCAATATTTATTCACTGAGCATTGGAGAAGGAGAGCTATTGGTGACGCCGATGAAAATGGCAAACGTGGCGGCTATTATTGCCAACAGAGGTTATTTTTATACGCCTCATGTTGTAGCTGGAGTCGGCGATAAACGCAGGCTTGATACCACTTATACCAAAAGACATGAGACCGGAATTGCTGCCCGACATTTTGAACCGATCGTTGAGGGGATGATCGGAGCTGTGGAAGCCGGAACTGCGCGCCGCTCAAGAGTTGAAGGCATTACGATTGCTGGAAAAACCGGAACCTCTCAAAACCGAGTTGGAGACGACCATTCAATTTTTATCGCCTTTGCCCCTGCCGATAATCCCAGGATCGCAATCGCCGTTTTTGTTGAGAATGCCGGGGCAGGAGGGGCGGCCGCCGCACCGATAGCAACGCTGATTATTGAGAAATACCTTACCGGAAATATCACCAATAAAGCGCAGGAACAAAGAATGCTGGAAGCCAATTTTATGAAAAAAGTGGTGATAACCGGACAAAAGAAGCCAATACGCGCTGATAGTAGCAAAAGAGATGACTAAGAATATGTTCGATAACATATCAAGATATCAGCTTTTATAAATGGAAGCAAACCAATGCGGCATTGTTAGGCATGTTCATTATTGTATCGGTGAAAAGTCTATGAAACCTTTATGGTTGTAGTATAAGCTTTGGATATATTCAATTGGTACTTATATTGCTTACTGGACGGAATATATTACTGGTTCAGTTTTATTATTTTGAGAAAGCAAAAATTGTAAAAAACTAATATGAAAACCGTGGGGTATGGCTTTGATAAGTCTTTCCATATCACGAACTTCGCGTTAAAATTGGGAGAACAGGAATACTGGGGGTAGAATGCTCGAAAATCGTCGCTTTTATATTATTGGGTTTTTTATTCTTGTGGGTTTCATCTACCTGTCGCGCCTGTTTTATCTTCAGGTTTTGGACGACAGCTATTCCATTGAATCTTCAAGTAATTCCATCAAACGTGTTATCGAAATTCCTTTTCGCGGTCAGATCTATGATCGACACGGGAATTTGATTGTCTATAACACACCAGTTTACGATTTAAAGGTGACGCCGAACAAGGCAAGGGTAGAGGATACGCTGCGTTTTTGTCAGGCATTGGGTATAGAGCGTTCAGACTTTGATAGCCTGATGGCGGCTGCTCGTTCATATAGTCCTCACAAACCTTCGACTTTTCTCCGACAGTTGTCGAAGGAAGATTTTGCTTCCATTCAGGATATCATGGTGGATTACGGCGGTTTTGAATTTGCAAAAAGCTCTTTGAGGACCTATACCGCACCGACGCTCGCTAACACATTGGGGTATGTAAGTGAAATTACCGGCGGTCAACTGGAAAAGCAAGAAGACAAATATTACCGTCAGGGCGACTATGTGGGTCAGAACGGGATAGAAAAGATCTACGAGAATGAATTGAGAGGTAAGCGTGGTATTAAATTCGTGATGCAGAATGTGGCCGGCGTTTATAAAGGCCCCTGGAAAAACGGAATTTTAGATACCATGGCGGTAGCGGGTGAAAACCTATATACTGGCATTGACCTCACCGTTCAGCAATATGCCGACAGTCTGATGATTAATAAAGTAGGCAGCATCGTTGCGATCGAACCTAAAACGGGTCAGATTTTAACAATAGTAAGCGCACCTTCATATGACCCTAACTTGCTGGCGAGCAGGTATTTTTCGAAGAATTTTGCCGCGCTGGTACGTAACCCATATAAGCCTTTATTCAACAGAACTGTTATGGCCAGCTATCGGCCGGGTTCAACTTTTAAATTGATTCAGGCGTTGGTGGGCTTGCAGGAGGGAGTTATCACTCCGAGCAGTGGTTTTACACATGCGAATTGCCCAATCGGTTGCCATAGCCACGCAGCTACTCCAACTGTTGCATCCGGGGTAGCTATTTCATGCAATCCCTATTTCTACAATGTTTTTCGGAGGATCATTTACAACAATGATATTAAAAATACCTATAAAGCGTCGGCGTATGGGTTAGATGTCTGGTCTGGCTATGTGAGTAAATTTGGAATCGGGCAGCGGCTGGGGGTTGATATCACGGGCGAATACAAAGGGAATTTGCCCAACAAAAAGTACTACGATAAAATTATCGGAGAAGGGCGGTGGAAGTTTTCCAATATTTATTCATTGAGCATTGGAGAAGGAGAGCTATTGGTGACGCCGATGAAAATGGCAAACGTAGCGGCTATTATCGCCAACAGAGGCTATTTTTATACACCTCATGTGGTAGCAGGAGTAGGCGATAAGCGCAGGCTTGATACCACTTATACCAAAAGACATGAAACTGGAATAGCTGCAAGGCATTTTGATCCTGTTATAGAGGGGATGATTGGAACGATTGAGGCTGGAACAGGTAAGTCGGCAAGAATACAGGGGATAACTGTGGCGGGGAAAACGGGAACTTCCCAAAACAAGGTTGGAGATGACCATTCTATATTCATCGCTTTCGCCCCGGCTGAAAATCCAAAAATAGCGATTGCTGTTTTCGTAGAAAATGCGGGGTTTGGTGGCTCCGCGGCGGCTCCCATCGCCGCATTGGTTATGGAAAAATACCTTTCCGGTAAGGTGACGAACAAAGCGCTAGAGAAAAGAGTGCTAGAGGCTGATTTTATGAAGAAAGTGGTGATAACCGGACAAAGGAAGCCGGTACGTGCTGATAGTAGCAAAAAAGAAGACTAACAATATGTTCGATAACATATCAAGATATCAGCGTTCATGACAGAAAGTAAACCAATTACCAAAAATGTCGATTGGGTTGTACTCCTGATCTATATAGCCTGTCTGTTTATCGGCTGGGTGAATATCTACGCGGCTGTATATAATCCTGAGAATCATACAAGTATGTTTGATTTGTCCAACAACGCAGGCAAGCAGTTGATGTGGATTGGCACGGCGGCGTTACTGGTAGTATGTATTTTAGTAATCGATTATAAGTTTTACGAAACCTTCGCTTTTGTCATATATGCGTTGGTAATATTTCTGCTGGTTGTCGTTTTATTTGCCGGATCCAATATCAATGGATCGCGCTCCTGGATCAAATTTGGGTCATTTTCGTTGCAGCCAGCGGAGTTTTCCAAGCTTGCAGTCAGCCTGGCCATTGCCAAATATCTCAGTGACCCGACGATCAGTCTGACCAAAAAAATTGAGAGTTACTATCCGATTTTAGGTATTATCGCTTTGCCGGCAGTGTTGATTCTCCTTTCTAACGAAACGGGATCAATGCTGGTTTTTGCGTCCTTCGCCATCGTACTATACCGCGAAGGAATGCCTGGAATCATACCTGTCGTAGGGATGGTGTTGGCTGCTTTGCTGATCATTACGCTGCTTTTCGTGAAGTGGTATATTGTGGGAACGATTGTCGTAATCGCGGCAATTGTGATATGGTTAATGCCAACTATGACACGGCGAAGAGGTGGAATGGTGGCCACTATTGTAGTCGCGGCGATACTGAGTGTCTTCGTTTTTGGGGTGGATTTCTTTATGAATAACGTTCTGCAGAAACACCAGCGAGGAAGAATTATGGTACTGCTGGATCCCGATTCTGACCCGCGGGGGGACGGCTGGAACGTAATTCAATCTAAAATTGCCATTGGTTCCGGAGGTTTGAGGGGTAAAGGTTTCCTCGAAGGAACACAGACAAAATTCGATTTTGTGCCTGAACAAAGCACTGACTTTATCTTCTGTACGGTGGGTGAAGAGCATGGGTTTCTTGGCACCTTAATCGTAGTATCATTATTTGTCGGACTTATATGCCGACTCGTCGTGCTGGCGGAGCGACAGCGGAGCCGATTCGCGAGGGTATATGGATATTGCGTGGCTGGAATCATCTTCTTTCACGTTCTTGTCAACGTTGGCATGACGATTGGACTGATGCCTGTTATCGGGATTCCATTGCCGTTTTTTAGCTATGGCGGTTCATCCTTATGGTCATTTTCGATCCTGCTTTTTATCTTCCTGAAAATGGATTCCCAAAGACCGTTCACGCTGTCAAGAAACTAGGACTGATTTGCTTCTATACTTTGGAGATATCGATGCGACTGCTGGAAAAGTTGCAGTAAGGTTTGATTTTCCCCCAAAGCCGCAGAGGTACTAAGGTTAATTGGCTATTCTGAGAAGTTTTCCAAGAAGCCTAATCTCACTTAAATATTCGCTTATCAAATGGAAATTTCTCAATTGACGTAATTTCTATTCTGGCGAAGTCTTTATGATTCGGATTGATCAGGACGTTGTAGTCGCCTTTCGTTACCACGGAAGGTATCCGGAGGAGACCATATTTATTCTCAAATACGAAATCGTCTCCAAACCTTTGGGTTGCGACAGGATGGGGAAAGTCTTTCCACGCCTGTGGTAGGTTAATTTCGTTGACTTCCTTTACCTGAGTATCGTCAGGAACGGTGATGGTAATCATCATATAATCATCCGGTAGGGTGGCCAGGGTGAAATGTACTGCTACTTCGGCCATGGCCAGCGAACGGTTACTGGCGGTATATATCAGTTCCACGCCGATAGAGTTCCATCTTGCCCCCTTGATTGCTGCGCCTTTTCCGGAAAGTGGTGTTGCAAATTTCTCTCTAGAAAGCCTGAATAACTCCATATTAAACCAATATGCCGTGGTTTATTCTGGTTAACTCAGAAATTACCAGCTCTTTACCATATGAATCTTTGAGTAATTCAATCGGTTTAAGACTTCCCAGCGCGTAGTTAGGAGTGTTGAGCCACAGTTTTAGTTTGTCCATATTGCCAAATACATCCAATCCCACCTGAGTCACTTCTGCCATTTCAATAATCTTTTCGGAGTGAATGGCTTTGAATGAATGATCAGAGGCGGTTTTATATCGGTGCAACGACTTTGTCGAGATATCCAGAAAATCTGCCCAATCGTTTTCGGAGAAAGGAGCGTAATCCTGAATCAGGTCAAACAGGGAATAGGGGATTCCGGTTCTGATTGCAAAAATGATCAGCATTTTATCATTCAGGAACTCATTGTAGCTCACGTTGCTCCTGATCTCAAAATGGAATTTTTGAGTTTGCGGCTTTTTCAGTAGCAAATTTATTTCCCTATTAAGCTTCTCCTGAATGTTTGAATTTGCCATACTCGTTCTTGGACATTTGTCTGTAAATTTAAGACAAATATCTGTAAATAACAATTTACCGTTCTTATGAAATTGGCACACAACGGAGGGAGAAAAAAGGAAAGGTCGACAAGGTTAGTGTTCTGTCAACTTTGCGTTAGCTTACATTACTTTGCGTGCAAAAAAGTGCCTGGTTTATAAATCTTCACCACTTCTAAACACCCAATCCGGGGCATGGTCGATCCCTTGTCGCAGCAGTAAGTTGAGTTGCGCAGCGTGATGCTGAACATGCCGCATATTATAAAGCAGTATTTCCAGAACGGAGAAATCCATGCTTCCCGACTCGTTGATCCATCGGTCGCTTAGTCCTTCCACTGTCAAACTCGCGATTACCTGACGGCATTTTGTCCGACAGAAATCCAGATATTGGAGCAACTCATCCTTGGTATATACCCTTTCCGGCATTTCGTCCTCAAACTCCGAAAAAGTAAACGGCGCTGGCGGCACGAATTCCTTAGGCTCCATGGTCAGATAATAGTCGAGAAAGAAAAGGCAGTGGTATGCATTATACCAAAACTTCTGTTCCGTATCCCAATACCACTCCGGACAAAGCACAATCGCATTTTCAAGCATTTCTACGCTCGCGGAGAATTGGTGGTGGAGGGGTTGGGCGATGGGGTTGGGCATTTTAGGTGGCACGAATGAATATTGATATTTCTTGTCGACATACATAAAGCTGTTCTCCGAAATTCATTGCGATCCATGGCTTTTCTCCATGGTGGTCTGATCCTTTTGCTGATGAAATGATGTACTGAGCAGCTTTTCGTTTGCTATTAAAATCGATAAATTCAGTATTTAAGTTCAAAAAATTAGCCTGGTTTTGCCAGTGTAATGAATTACATCTGGAACATTTATATACTCTCCTGGGGGGAAGTCCTGCAAGATATCTTTTAAGGTATTCATGGTTCTGGATGTAGTTCTTTAAGTTATCTATTTTTTAAGCTTACTCACAGTTGTAACTAAACTTTATCTTGATTTTTTACCCTGATTACTTAGATGTCAACGTTCAGGAAACTAAAGTTTTTTCCCCCTCACATCTTCCCAGCCGCCAAAATCAGCAAAACCCAACCCACAATCAACGCCAATCCACCAATAGGGGCGGTCGCTCCGAATTTGGTGATCCCTGTAAAGCAAATTGCATAAAGAGAGCCAGAGAAGATAATTACTCCGGCAGTGAAGGCGTGGCCAGACCAGCCTAGCATTTTGGCGGCTTCTGGGGTCGCCCTTTGGAGTAATATTCCAACCAATACCATCGCGATGGCGTGGTAGAATTGGTATCTGACAGCGGTTTCAAAGGTTTCGGTTCGGCCTGAGGCTTCGAGCATTCCTTTTAATGCGTGTGCGCCGAATGCGCCAAGAGCTACTGCCAACGCACCCAAAATTCCTCCTGCCTGAATCATAAATTTCATAGTATCAATCTGTTATATTTTTGATGGAATTACCGGACGTCGCGCATGGAGCAGATATATTTCCATGAATTTGAGCTGATACGTGCCGGTTAGTAACTGGTAAAGTTAGGGGTGGGCAGGAGGCCATACAAGTGATATGAAAAGATTTTTCTTTGTTAATTTGCAGCTCAGTTCTAATTACAGGCAATGACCACACAACGATTTATCCAGCTCTGGACACACCGCTATCATAAATATTCCCATATCGCAAAAGCATATTTATTGGGTTTTACTGCAACACTTGGTTTTCTGGTCAAAAGAATTTTCCTGCCCAAAGGCAAGCAGTTGATCGCCATTATACGCACCGAGCATTTTGGGGATATTGTAGCCGCGGAGCCGATATCACGTTATGTCCGAAGCCAATATCCCAATGCCAGGATCGTATGGTTTGTCAAACCGGTTTTCCGGGAGCTGGTTGATTATAATCCGGCTATTGATGAGGTTTTTACGGAATTTTGTGTGACGCAACGAAAGGTTATTCTTGCTTCCAAAGTATTTCACAAGGTATTCGAACTCCAATTCCGGAACAATAACTACTGCCCAAAATGTGACGTATATACCGAAAATCCAGAGTCGCAACAACGAAATATTAACATTCATAACTATCTGGAATACGGCAACCTATTGGAAATATTTGCCCAGAGCGGTGGTCTGATTCCGCCGAAATCTACATTTCCGGGTGACGATCAACCGCGGATCTTCACAACGGAAAGGCATGTTGAAAAGGTAAAGAGTCTGAATATTACGAAACCATATATTGTTATCCATTGTCAGTCCAATTATGCTCCGAAAGACTGGCCGGCAGAACGATGGAAGCAGTTAGTAGATTGGTTGTCAGTGAAATATGATTTTGATATCGTTGAGATCGGGTTAAGGAGCAATTTGGAATGCGGGCTTGAAAACTACCACAACCTCTGCGGCTCGCTTACATTGCTTGAAACGGCTGAAGTTATACGCAATGCGGAGTTTTTTATCGGCCTCGACAGCGGTCCTTCCCATTTTGCCAATGCATCCGGTACTTTCGGGATCATATTAATGGGCGCGCTCAATAATTTTCAAAGTTATAATCCTTATTCTGGCGCTTATGGACGGCTTGAAAATGCAGTTTTGGTGAGGCAGACCGGGCTGTTGTGTGCGGAGTTGCCATTTGAGTTTGTGAGGGAGACGGTGGAGGAGGTGTTGTTGAAACGCAGAGTTTGGGGAGTTTAACGCGGAGTTCGGGGAGTTTTCTATAAGTTTATATATGCATAGGGAATAGCTTTGAATGGTAAAATGTTTGCCACTCTGAACCTGTCGAAGAGTTCGCGGGAGGGCTCATTATTAATTTAAATTGCTGTTTTTTAGCTATTTAAGCTGTTAGTGACGGCCTTCAACCGCAGATCAAGAACGAAAACTCGGGCTGACAAGCTTATTGCAAGTCCACTGATGATTTAATATGTTTCAAAAAACTCCGCGAAACCCAGCGTTATACTCCCCAAACTCGGCGTTTACAAAACAAACTCAGCGTTTACAAAACAAACTCAACGCCCCCCGAAGATGGCACTGCCGATTCTTACCAGTGTACTGCCGTGTTTCATGGCTAACATGTAGTCTCCACTCATGCCCATGGATAATTCCTGCATGTTAATGTTCGGGGTTTCGAGAGCTTTGAAACTATCGAACGTGTTTTTCAATCCGGCGAATTCATTTTCAACAATTTGCTCGTCGTCAGTGTTAGAGGCCATTCCCATGAGTCCCTTGATATGGATATGGGTCATGTTTTTTGTTTCTTCAGACAACAGTATCGCTTTTGCTTCATCTTCCGAAAGTCCAAATTTGGTTTCTTCGCTGGCTATATGAATTTGGAGAAGACAATCGATAATTCGATTGTTTTTTACGGCTTCCTTATTAATTTCTTTCAGCAATTTCATGCTGTCTACACCGTGGATCAGGCTTACATACGGGGCTATATATTTCACCTTGTTGCTCTGTAAATGCCCGATCATATGCCATTCAATGTCTTTCGGCAGAATTTCATATTTACTAGTCATTTCCTGTACCTTATTTTCCCCAAATCGCTTGAAACCAAACTGATACGCTTCCTGTAAGTCTTCAATCGGCTTTGTTTTTGTAACCGCAACCAGATTTGTGTTCGGATGTAATTGCGAGAGGATTCGGGTCAGGTTTTGCGGGATTTCAGACATAGGTTGCTGTAAAATTTTGATAATTAGTGGATTAAACCAATATTTTGATTATAATCCGGTACAAATAGATCCATACTTATTTCAAAATTGAAAAAAACATAGTTCTTTTACCAATCAATACTAAAATTAACCTTCTTTATGGACTATAACCAGGAACAAAAACAAGATCGAAAAACTCTTTTATGGGCTGCTTTGGCGGTTTTGTTAATCCTCAATCTGGTGCTTGTTTATTTCATATACCATGAGAAACAAGAAAATAAGGTGAAGGACGACATCATCACGGCTAAAACTGAGGAAGTATTATTAACCAAAACAAAACTGGATTCGATATCTGCCGAGTTGGATCAGAAAATTGTGGAGATCCAGCAATTGGGTGGAAGTGTCGATTCTCTAATTGCGCTGAAACGTCAGTTGGAGCGTGATAAAGATGATCTGAAAAAGGCCGGCAGTTTCTCGTCTGAAAACTATAAGAGGAAAATTAAGGCATATGAAGATGTGTTGAGTCAGAAAGATCTGGAAATCGCACAGCTAAAGGAGCAATTAGGTATTGCAACCAGCAAAAATCAGGAGCTAAACGAACAGGTGACGGGTTTGCAAAGCGAGAAACAGCAGCTCGCGGACTCTGTCACGAATTATTCTGCTCAGAATCGGGAATTGAGTGAGAAGGTTACATTGGCTTCTGCATTACGAGCGGAGAATCTGGAGGTGAACGCCATTTCAGCAAAGGGGAAGGAGCGCGAAGGCGGAAAATATAAGGCGAAACGCATTGATAAACTGAAAGTAAGTTTTGTCCTTGGAGAAAACGCAGTAGCCAAACAAAACGAAAAAGACATTTATCTGCGCGTATTGGATCCGGATGGAGCCGTGCTTTCTGATATGGCAACGGGTTCAGGATCATTTATTTACGGTGGTAAAGAGATCATTTACAGCTCTCGTCAGAATGTGAATTTCAATAATTCCAAACAGAAAGTTGATATATTCTACGGTCGCGGAGGGGTTACAATGAAGGACGGGAAGTACGTGATCGAATTATATAGCGAAGGTTTCAAGATCGGTCAGGGCGATTTTACGGTAAAGTAGGGGGCGGCTATCGGCAGTCGGCTTTCGATGGCGTCAATCAGGCCCTCAGCACTAGATTCTGATGATTCTGGTTACGGTTATTTTTCCACTAGCTAGTCGTTGAATGCCGATTGCCGAAAGCCGAAGTAATAATATCATCCTTAGGGCTTGGAAATTAACTTTTCAAGCCCTATTTTTGCACCCTCATTTTGAGTTATTTACAAAGTGAGGACATTTTAAATACAATTTAATCAATTACCGTATGTCTAAGCATTATGAAACGGTGTTCATTCTAACTCCCATCTTGTCTGAGGCCCAGACGAGGGACGCCGTTGAAAAATTCAGTGCCATTATCACTTCTAATGGTGGTAATCTTGTGCACGAAGAAAACTGGGGATTGCGAAAGCTGGCCTATCCCATTCAAAAGAAAAATTCAGGCTTTTACACTGTGTTAGAATACAACACAGAAAATGGTGGCCTGGTGGATATTCTGGAAACAGAATTCCGTCGTGACGAACGTATTTTGCGTTTCCTTACTATCGCTCTTGACAAGCATTCATTGGCTTACAATGAAAAGAAGCGTAAAGGACTTGTAGGTAGAAAAAAAGAAGTATCAACTGAAACAAAAGACGCATAAGCTATGTCACTAGTTAACGAACCGGTTGAAAAAAATAGTAACCGCAAAAAATACTGCCGTTTCAAAAAGGCAGGTATCAAATATATCGATTACAAGAATCCTGATTTCTTATTGAAACTTGTAAACGAACAAGGGAAAATACTTCCACGCCGCCTTACTGGTACTAGTTTGAAATATCAGCGCAAAGTATCTGTGGCAATTAAGAGAGCACGTCATTTGGCTTTGATGCCATTCGTTGCGGATCAATTGAAATAATTAGAAAGAGCTACGAACAATGGAAATCATATTATTAACAGATATTGCTGGTGTAGGCTATAAAAACGATATCGTATCAGTGAAGGCTGGTTTCGGTCGTAATTACCTTATTCCACAGGGATTTGCATTATTGGCAAATGCCTCAAACAGAAAGATCGTTACTGAAAACGTACGTCAGGCTGCTCACAAAGCTGAAAAGCTGAAGAAAGACGCAGAAGATATTGCTGCTGCTATCGGAGCATTGGTTATTGATATCAAAACTGTTGTTGGAGAAAGCGGCCGTATTTTCGGACGTGTAACTAATACTCAGGTTGCTGATTTCCTTAAACAAAAAGGATTCGATATCGACCGCAAGAAAATCACTGTTGACGATGTAAAATCAATAGGTACATATTCTGCACTTATTGACCTTCACAAAGAAGTGAAGCACAAAGTTGCTTTGAACGTGGTTGCAGCAGAAGACTAATTCTGACGAAATCAATTAAAGAAAGGGCTATCCGAAAGGGTGGCCCTTTTTTTGTGCCAGGTGCTGGATAAGTTTGAAACGCAATAGCCGCGATGGTTTTCGCCATGGGGCGCTAAGACTTCGGGTAAATTTGCAATTGTTTGATAATTAAGTGATTACTGTGTAAGCCTGAGCCTGTCGAAGTGCCAGCTACCAAGGTTGAATTGTCAATTATTGAAATCCTGGATGGTACGAAAAGCTACTTAGGTCTTCTTTTTTGGAGATTCTTTGACTTGATCAACATATATCATGAAGATGGCCTAAACTTCTGATTATGAATAATATATTATAGTCGACCGGGTTCCGACGAACTCAGCCTGATAAGCATTTTGGTGATTCAAACGCTGTAGTTACGCCCGCTGACCTTTTAACCGCCGCCTGGATTCTGCTTATTTCCTTCATGGCTAACCGTTTAATCAAACAAAATCTCGATTTGTTTCCATTTTGACGTGCAGCCCGACTAACGTTTTCGGTGAGAGTTTCTAACACAACTCATCCGGAGCAGGCTGAAAATCCGATTAAGAGTAAGCGCGACAATAGCAATTAAAATGGTTATGAAAGAAGATTCAGAAAGTAGCATAGTCGTAAGACTATCAAAGGAGGCCGGCGTTGAAAATGCTGATGATCTTCGGGTTTATGTCGTTTCGTCTGACGGAACAATTGTAGAAGAAGCAAAATTTGAGAATTTGGAGGCCAGGCTGGAGTCTTCATTTGATTCTCGTTTGAAACCGGGACGTATTTTAATACGTGAAAAGCTGCGTCTGTATGTTTCGCAGGCTATACCAAAAGAAGCAGAACAACAGGATGAGGATGCACTGAATACAATGGGCGCATACCAGGTTCCACTCAACTTCGAGAGGGATAATGCCATTATTATCAATCGGTTACCATCAGAAATTTTGAAACCGTTTCCCTGGTATTTTTGTCATGTGAAAGGTAACGTAAGCAAGACTTTTAGCATTGACGGGCAAAATATAAAAAGCCCTGTTTGCCATGCGCGTGTGCATATATGCGATGTGAAAAAGATCTTCTTCTGGCCAATATATTTGCGGCCGAAATTCAAGCTTCCTGACTGGGTTCTGGAGGATTTGAAAGTGAAGTTTTTAAATCTGGAAACGTCGCTTCCGAAGTTCAAACTTTCAGATAAAGAGGATATTCGGAATATAAGGAACACCGGAAAGACGAAAATTAACCTGCCACTTCGATCCTTACCAGAAAGAAAAGAGATATTCTCAAAAGACAGTCTGGAAAAGAAACTTCGGTATCACAAGCTGGAGCCACTTCCTGAAAAAGTGTTGGCAGAAATTACGTCCGAATCTTTGGAAACCATGCGCCGTGCATTGGTCGACTATCACGAGTTACTATTTCCATATATCTGCATCTGGCCCATTTTTTGGCCATGGTTTTACTGGACTCGTCAGGAAACTGTGGTTACTACGGACTGTAACGGAGACTTTGATGCATGGCTTTTCACCTTCAACAATACCAATCGCAACATCTACATCTGGGTTGAAGTGGAGGTCAATGGTCAATGGGTGACTGTATACCGGCCGCCGGTTCCTTGCCGTACATATTGGGATTACAAATGCGGAACGGAGATTAATATCAATGTAACGGATTCGCGTGTTCAACCATGTGATTGTGATACGGACGGACCTGCAGATGCGGTATGGTTTACATCCATCGGCGACTCGGCTTCTGCGCTGCATATCGAACAAACTATTGGAAGTGTTGCTGTTCAGGGAGCTTCTATGAATAATGGCGGATGCACTGATATACTGGGAGTCGATGAAGGCATGAAGATTAGCCCGTTTGGCGGCACGCTTAATTTCAATTTATTCTGTGGAGCTAATATCTTTGCTTCGGGCGCCACCCATTACAGATGGAAACGAACCCGCTTGTTTAATGAGAATCAGCTTCCTGTTCCTCCTGAAGTGGCTTATCTGGATGGCCCGGTTAGCCGCCCTTATCTTGTAAAACTTTCGGCGACTCATTATGAAACGCGGGCCGTGTCGTTGGGTACGGGTAGCGTATATCCGATTCCTCATCAAAATATTGCCTCAGAGCCGTTGATTCCTGCTGCCGACCAGCTGTTAAGTCCGCAATGGTCGCATTTCAATTTCTTGAGCGCATCGCTGAATACCGCTTCGTTTGATCCGTCGGGGAATTTAAACCTTCATGTAGACAATGGTATATATAAATTTGAACTGGAGTTATTGAAAGATGTCGGTGGGTCGTTTGTGAACGTCCCGGTACCGAAATCAACTTTCCAGATCTCGGAATTGAACAATATCGGAAATAGCATGGATGCGCCGGATAACTACCTGAATCTTTCCGGACCGGCGACTGCCACTTCATATAAGATGTTCGTGAGAATCGACAATCAGAAATGCGAAGCACAGATACACGATGCTATGTTGATAGAAACAGGCGATCTCTCCGGTGTTTGCGGTTTTATCCAGTATTCTGATCCTGCGCAAAATGTTCAGATCAGTTTCGAAGCTTCTCACCCCCGGAACTTCGCTAAGTATTCTTTTGGCATAGTCAAAGGTAACGGCACAGAAGGGACAGGGGTTGGCGATTCGGGATTTGTGATTTCCAGCACCTCGCAGTTTACATTGTTCAGCGGAGACTTTTATCAAAATGTTCCTGTCAGTCAGTTACTTGGATCTTGTCCCGGTCAAGCTGCATTCTCTGAAAATCTGTACGTTACAGCGCTGGCTACCAATGGCACAAGTCGGCTGGATAGCTACGACGATTCAGATGTTAATGCTTTTGCGTTGAGTAATACCTAAAACGGTAGTTTTGTTTAAATCCCTCGACAGAAAATTAAAACTGTCGGGGGATTTTTTGTTGCCTTGATTTCGAAAAAATTTGAGGACTGAATTTAATTTTTTAACATTTCTCATAAAAAAAGTAAATTTTTTGTTTCCATAAATCAATTCGGCTCGACTAATACCATACAAAGCAATCAGCTTTTGTATGGTATTTTTTCACCCTTAACAATCACGCTTATGTCGAGTCGTGTTTCTTCGGCGGGTCATTTATGTGCAATGCCGCCAGCTCCGGATTTAGAGGAGCGAATACTTAAAACGAAAGCCTCCTTATTAGCAGCAGCCGATTTGAGTGGTTTTTCAGATGTTGATGTGTTGGATCTCCGTGCTTATAGCCAGATCGTCGGTCGGCCCCATAAGTCGAGGGATCATGATTTTGTTGGAGAAAATCGGGAAGCCGCGCCTGTCACAGGTACGCGGAAAGCGATTGTTCTCCTCGTTGATTTTTCGGATAAGGTGGCTACGCAATCCAAAGCTCACTTTAATCAGCTGTTATTTTCAACCAGCACATTGGCAACCGGAAGTATGCGTGACTTTTACAAGGAAGCGTCATATAACCAGCTGGATGTAACTGGTGCAGTTGAAGGCCAGGGTGGACCAACCTCGGGGTGGTTCAGAGCTCCCCGTGCAAAAAGTTATTATACTAACGGGGACTTCGGGTTCGGTGCATATCCTAAGAATGCACAAAAGCTGGCGGAAGACGCTATTGATCTTGCAAATCCATTTGTCAATTTTTCACTATATGATAATGACGGAGATGGTTTTGTGGAAGCACTTGTGATTATCTGTGCCGGAGTTGGAGGCGAAGAGACTGGTAATGTGAACGATATATGGTCGCACAAGTGGAATATCACACCAAAAACAGTGGATGGCGTAAAAATCGATCGCTATTTTATGGCGCCCGAAAATGGTCGGGTAGGTGTGATGGCGCACGAACTGGGTCATCTTTTATGTGGTTTGCCCGATCTCTACGATACTGACAATACTTCCCGAGGTACTGGTCGGTTTGACCTGATGGCGGGTGGTAGCTGGAACGGAAGCCCGCAAGGTGATACCCCGGCCCATCCAACAGCCTGGTGTAAAGTAAAATCAGGCTGGATCAACCCGACTGTAATTTTCAACGCGGAGCAGGAGGTGACCTTGCGTCCATACAAAACATTCAAGGATGTCTTCAAATTGCCTATAGGCAGCGCTGCAAGCACTGAATATTTTCTGATATCGAATCGTCGTAAGGAAGGTTTTGATGCCTTTCTGCCAGCTGAAGGATTGTTTATCGAACATGTCGACGAAAGTAGAACGGGGAATACGGACGAAAATCACTATCTGGTTGATATCGAGCAGGCTGACGGTTTACGACAGTTGAACATAAACGCCAATTCAGGGGATGCCAATGATGCATATCCGTTGATCGCAAATACCTCTTTCACGGTAAGCTCAACGCCGAATAGCAAGTCATATGCGGGAACTGATTCGAAAGTTTCGATCACCAATATCGCTCGATCTGGCAACAATATTACCTGTCGGATAAATGTTGGCGGTGTGGCGGCACTGGCTTTGGTATCTAACAAAAAAGTTCTTCAGGTTTACAGTACAGCCGATTCAATGAATGCCTGGGCCTATATAGAGACCCTCGGCTGGAGAAAGATCAAACCTACGTCGACTGACGGAGTTACCAGTATATTGCTCGCTTTGGTTCAGGCAAGAATTAGCAATCAGACCGTTACAGTTCAGGTTGACAGTACATTTATCTATCAGGTTTATTATTAATCAATCTCTCACTTTTAAATTTTTACAAACATGAACTTCTCAAAAAAAATACTTCAGGTATATTCGACAGCGGATACTAAAAATGTATGGGGCTATATCGACACCATCGGCTGGCGTAAAGTGAAACCGAATTCCGCTGATTCAAGCACCAATATGGCAGCGCTTTTAGTGGCGGCCAAGAGCAGCGGGGTTGTGGTTACCGGTATAATCGAAGATGCCACCAGCCAGATCACCACACTATATGTTTAGTTTTTCAAATCCAATTTAGAACAAATTAAACACGAATGATATGGTAACTATCAATGTATTTCCGCCCAACGCGTCGACGGCAGAGCCGGTTCAGACTGGGGGAGGACAGCCAACCGGAATAAACCCGGGATCAGCGGAAACGGCCTTTTCTGCCCCGGATCCGGTTTTTTTCGAGGCAGGTAATTCAGAAGCTCCGGCGCCAACTTTACTTTCGGACTCTTTTGCAGACTTGCTGGCATCCTCCGAATCTGCACCCGCGCCAACTTTAACACCTTTCAATACAAGTTCTGACATAGAATTTTCTCAGCCGCTGGAGAGCTTTTTGCAAGGAGAATTTGACACGGATGGAGCACCTGCGCCGACACTTATTCCCGGAGGGGCAGCGGAACTTCCAGAACCTGTGGAGCCGAAAAAGAAAAAATAATATGCAAGCAGAACCAAAAATTGTCAGATGCAGAATCCTGATTTTGGCGGTCGCCCAGGATGCGAATGTAGAAGGTAAATTTTACCTCACATTTAAACTTTTAGAGGCCCCGGATGAAGTCAAGGAAAGTGCTTTTTTTTATATCGGCACAGACCTTTCAGGTTACACTTTCGACAATGTTGAAGGTTTGAAACAATCTCTGGAAGTTACAGCCGATGTGGTGTTTCAAGGAGGCCCCGCCAGCCGCAATTATCAGCTCAGTAATTTCTCGATGAATTAACATCTGATTTTTAATTAACAAAAAATGACAGCCCACAAGAGTTGTCATTTTTTGTTAATCGAGAATTTATTTGCAATTAAATTTCTGAAAAAGAGTATGTTAGATAGTGCTTCGCTTTCGCTAACAGCTAACAGCTCCTCACAGCGCCGGAATCCGCAAAACCTGTCCCGGATATATCTTGTCTGGATCAGAAAGCATTGGCTTGTTTGCTTCGAATATGATCGGATATTTCATCATATCTCCATATACGGTCTTTGCAATTTTCGATAAAGTATCTCCTTTTTCCACTGTATGATAGGTGGCTTCCGGTTCTGGTGTCGCAACAACAAGCTTGTTGTTGACTACCGCAACACCTTCAACATTCCCAACAGCCAAAGCTATTTTTTCGGCATCTGCCTGTTTGGTAACTTCTCCGTCAATAGTTACAGTGTCTCCTGAAGTTTTTACGGTTAGTGAGTTATACGGCAATCCTAGAGCTTTCACATGCGCGAGTAATGCACTGGCTCTCAGTGGCTCTGTTTCTGGCGTAGGGGCTGGTTGAGCCTTAAGGACCGGTTCGCCTCCACCCTTGAAAAATGATAATAAGCCCATATTAGTCGTGTGTTTTTTTGTGTAAGAAATTGTATTAATTGATTCAAATCTAGATTAATTTCTGGATCGAACAACTATTTGACATAAATTTAACGCTTACGTCACTCACGGCTCATATTTAAAATATTAACGTTGCCGACTCAGAATATTGTAAGTTAAATTTCCACTTCTGTTGAATTGCACCAATCGGAATTGGTATTTTTACAGAGAAATCTTTATCGCCCACCCCATCGTAAGTTATGAATAGAGCAAAGTCGTTGTCGAGTCTGGAGCTGGAGGAGTTTGATATATGTATTATTGGAGCAGGGGCAAGTGGCGCGGGATGTGCTTTGGACGCAGTGTTGAGGGGAT
This sequence comes from Dyadobacter sp. HNCC25DJ184, assembly GCF_056895215.1. Lineage (NCBI taxonomy): Bacteria > Pseudomonadati > Bacteroidota > Cytophagia > Cytophagales > Spirosomataceae > Dyadobacter > Dyadobacter sp. HNCC25DJ184. The sequence continues at coordinate 362,165 of NZ_JBXHAQ010000001.1, forward strand.
ATAAGGTAGCGCTAATTGATAAAAATGATTTTGCGGCCCAAACTTCTTCCAAGTCGACTAAGCTTATTCATGGTGGCGTTCGATACCTGGAACAGGCGTTTAAAAAACTGGACTTTGGTCAATTGAAACAGGTGAAGCATGGTTTGGAGGAACGGCATCTGGTCATAAAAAATGCACCTCATTTGGCCAGGCCATTGGCACTCTTAACACCTGTGGAGTCTTGGATTGAAGGTCTTTATTACAGTGTCGGTTTATTTTTGTATGATCAGTTTGCACAACATGATACACTTCCAAAGAGCAAATGGCTTTCCAAAAAACAGGTTTTGGAAAGGATGCCAACTTTAAATCGTCATAAATTACATAGCGCAGTTTTATACTACGACGGTCAGTTAGATGATGCGCGGTATTGTCTTGCTTTGGCGAAGTCAGCCTCCGAAAATGGAGCGGTTGTTGCCAATTATATTGAAGTCAAAAGTTTTGGCAAGGATGAAAAAGGGACGATCAAACAGGTAAATGCCATAGATGTTGTCTCGAAAAAGGAAATAGGTATTCGGGCAAAACTGGTGATTAACTGCACCGGCCCTTATTCGGATCATATCAGGTTACAAGCCAATTCAGCTCTTGAAGAAAGAATAAGACCGAGTAAAGGTGTTCACTTGATGCTTCCGTACGAAACTTTGAAGAGCAACGACGCAATGCTTATTCCCAAAACATCCGACGGTCGTGTGGTTTTTGCCATTCCGTTTGAAGGTGTGACCATGCTCGGAACCACGGATACGGACGCTGAGGGATTGAAAGAGCCACTGTTAAATCAGAAAGAGAAAGAATATCTGGCGGATACCCTGAATCCGTATCTGGAAAAACCAATTGATCCCGATCATATCAAATCGGGCTTTGGAGGCTTGCGCCCTTTACTTGCGGCGAGCTCCTCCAAATCGACTAAAAGTTTGGTGAGAGATCATGAAGTCGAAGTTGACGAAGCTTCGGGTCTGGTGAGTTTGCTGGGTGGAAAATGGACTACCTACAGATTAATGGCCAAGGATACTCTGGATACCGTTGACAGTATTTTCAAACGTGAAAACAGCTGTAAAACAGCAGATTATATTTTGTCTGGCGGGAAAGATTATGATTACCTGGTTTGGAAAAAATTAAGTTCCAGATATGAAATTCCGGAAGACGTAGCGAAGCATTTGGCAGAGAAGTACGGAACGGAGGCCGAGCAGGTTACGATGTTAGGGCTGGGAAGTCCGGACTTGCTGGAGCGAATTCATCCTGATTATCCATTCATCAAAGCAGAGGTGATATATACGGTGAGAAATGAAATGGTGGTGAAAATCCGTGATTTTACTGCCAGAAGAACGCGGATGGAGATCATGGATTGGCAGGACACCCTGAATAGTATTCAAACCGTTGGCGAGCTGATTGGAAGCGAGCTGGGTTGGGATAGTGAAAAACTGACAAATGAAGTGTCTAAATATTCAGAAAAGCTGCACCATTTTATAAAAATGGCGGGTACGGATCAGATCAAAACACGCGAGTCATTGTTGTAAGAATGATATATATTACTGACCAAACGAGTATTTCGCCACAGCACACTTTTGATAATACCATTTTTGAAGGAGTATTGAAAGCCCACCAGGGAACGCGCTATCTGGCAATAGAACCTGACTATGCCGGGATAATTCCTGCCGGACTTTTGAGGCGGATGGGCAAAGCTGTGCGAATGGGAGTAGGAGCAGGACTGCAATTATTACAACGGCATTACGAAATTCAGGGTATCATTTTGGGTACTGCAAATGGTGGTTTGGAAGATTGCCTCAAATTTCTCAATCAAATAGTTGATTATAACGAAGGAACTCTAACTCCCACCAATTTTGTACAGAGCACTCCAAATGCAGTGGCTGGCAATCTGGCACTGACTAATAAAGTGACCGGCTACAATATGACCCATGTTCACAAGGGTCTTGCTTTTGAAAACGCACTTCTGGATGCCTGTATGCTTTTGGAAGAAGGTAAATACGACAATCTGTTGGTCGGAAGTATCGAAGAAATCTCGCAATACAACTATAATATTGATTCCCTAAACGGATACTTCAAGTGGGAAGAGACTTCCTCTGAGAGTCTGCTGACGAGCAACACCACCGGATCGGTACACGGGGAAGGCGCAAGTTGGTTTGTGATTTCCAACACATCTGGCGAACACCCTCTGGCAGAACTTATAGATATTGCTCAGACAGGAAATTTGGGTTTGAATGAAGTAGAGGGTTGGATATCAGCATTTTTGCAAAAAAATAATTGCGAAGTAAGTGATATCGAATTGCTGATGAATGGCAGATCCGGAGACAAAGACTCTGATGTTTTTTATACCAAAACAGAGGAAGCGCTCTTCGTCGAAACGCCGGTTGCAACATTCAAAAATTTAGTTGGGGAATATCCAACCGCTACCGCATTTGCAGTCTGGATTGCGTCACAGATTCTAAATGGAAAACCAATTCCTGAAAAAATGATATGGCATGGAGAAGTTCCAACCCAGCCTCAGAGTATATTAATATACAATCATTTTCGAGGTGAACAGCATGCGCTGATATTGTTGAAAAGGGTTAACAAATGAAAAGGTGAGGGGTTAATAAAGGGCGTTTTACCCGATTAAATTGCGGCCTCCTTGTTTTGGATGTAAAAGTCAAAACAAGAAGGTTAATCCGGCCACTCGGTTAACCATTAACCGTTTGATCATTAATTCTTTAAATCTCGCCTCCTGCCGCTTCCTTCATCTTTATAACCTTCGCCAAAGTAGGTAAAATGGTATCATGCTTTTTGACGAATGGGTTGGTCTGATCCCAAACATATCCTGCTAAAACCGAGCATATCTGGTTTTTGAAAACGGGATCGACTTGTTTGGCGAATACTATGGTCTGGAAATCTCCGCTATACCAGCCGGTTACGTAGCTTCTGAAGACGTTGATACCATTTTGAACCACATCTTCGTAATCCTTTTTCCAGTCGACGGTTTCGCCGTTCAGATATTTGTGAACCATCTTTGCAGATAGCAATCCGGATGCTGTGGCAAAGGTTACGCCGGAAGAAAAAATAGGGTCCAGAAATTCGGTACTATTCCCGGAAAGCACAAAACCGTCACCCCACATTTTCTTGACACCGATGGAATATCCGAGAATATGTCTGGGTTCAAATCGCAATTCGGAATCTGAAAAGCGGCCACCCAAATCTTCAAACGATCGGATAAACTTCTTATATCCTTTCCCACCTTGTTCTGCTAGTTCAACGATTTTTTCTTTGTCACCCACAATACCGACCGATGTAGTCCCGTCCGAAAACGGGATGGCCCATATCCAGGATTTATTGTTGTCAAACGAGTGGACGAAGATATTCTGGCTTGCTATTTCTGTACGGTTTTTATCCTGAAGATGTGAAAAAATCGCTCCCCTTGGAGTGAACGCAGACGGTTTACTTAAATCAAAAAGTCGTGGTAAAACCCTTCCATACCCACTGGAATCAATGATGAAACGCGATCGGACCTGATGCGTTCTCCCTCTATTGTCTTTATATTCAACCAATTGTTCATCGGCCGAACAATCGACGCTCATTACTTCACATTCAAAATTTACGCTCACACCCTTTTGCTCAGTCGCCATGGCGAGGGTCATATCGAAATCGGCACGTTTTACCTGCCATGTCCATGTCCAGCCTTGGGTATATTGCTCTTCGAAAAAAAACTCACAGCGTTTTTCGCCTTTCATAAAAGCTGCACCTGTCTTTTTCTGAAAATTTTTCGTTTTAACAGCTTCCAGCAGTCCCGCCTGATCCAAATGCTCCATGCAACACGGCAATAGACTTTCACCGATCTGGAACCGGGGGAATTTTTCTTTTTCCAGAATAATTACCTCGTAACCCTGATTTTTAAGATAGGATGCAGCGACCGTCCCTGCCGGGCCTGCCCCAATTACGACAACATCAAAAATTTGCATATCTAAGCGTTTTTTACTTTCTCTACGAGTTTATCTCTGTCAAGGAACGAGAAGCACGTCACAAAGGCACTTACCGTGACTCCCAAAATGCCATGGAGTGAGACGTTTTGGCCCGTCAGGTGCAGGTTGGGAATTCTCGTTCTTGTATTTATTTGTGATCGCGCAGGCGATGTCGAGTTCTTTTTAATACCGTATAATGATCCGTCCTGATTTCCTATATAGTCTCTGAATGTCAGTGGCGTGGCACTATGTACAGACTTGATTTTTGAGCGTATGTCAGGAAAAACCTTTTCGAGGTTCTTAAGCACCTGCTCTTGTTTGGATAATTTGAATTCATAATATTCCGCATCCCGAGTGCCTGGCTCAGCGATTGTATGACTTGACCTGTCCCATTTTTCCGTTTCGCTCGCATTCATATATGTCATGACAGACATCGAATCTGCATATAGGTCACTTTTCGAGGAGGCGGGGGTACATATAAAATAAGTTTCCGGCCAAATATCCTGATTGTAGTGAATCCCTTCCCAAACGTCCTCAATATGATGCTGGTAAATGTTGTAATTCAGGTAGGGAAACGTGTTCTCTTTAAACGATATGTGTACCAAAAAGGTGGAAATACTGTTTTCCAGATTACGGATTCGTGAATTGTATATCTTGAGGAAACGTTCCTCACCAAAAATATCAATTGTAACGGCCGGATGCACATTCGATATAAACTCTTTTCCTTTGAAAACGTTACCCGTTTTGCTCACCACGGCGGTGATATGCCCTGCTTCATCGAACTCAGCAGAGACAATTCTTTCCCGTTTCAGAATTTTGCCACCCAGCTTGCGTATCTGTCGACTGAGCAAAATCGCCAGCTGGGATCCGCCGTCTACGAGTTTATAAGATCCTGATAAATAGCTGTTTATGATTAGTGCATGGACGTAGAAAGGTGTCTTTTCTTTGTCTCCCGCGTAGAGTAAGTTTGAGCCAGCTAAAACACCCCGGAGTCTTTCGTTGGAAGTGATACTGGCGATATAGTCATGTGCGTTGAGCTGCATGAGCTCTTCGTTATATTGGTAATTATTACCGCTGGTTCTCAAATTATAAAGCGGGAACTGACTGCATATTTCCAGGACCTTTTCGCTAAAGGTTTCAATCGCGAGCGCTTCATCCGGAAAATATTCAATCATTTTTTTCTTGAATGCCTCATGCCCTTGCGCATAATTATATTCCTGACCGTCCTCAAACCGGATAGTGTCAAACCGATCTTCATCAAGTTTTTTGAGCTTCAGATCATCAAGGATACCGAAGTATTTGAAAAATTGGTAAAGATTCTCGCCGGGATTCATGCCGCCGATATAATGCACTCCCGTATCGAAAATGGTTTTATCGCGGCTGTAAACCTGCAAGTTGCCGCCAATCTGGTGGTTTTTTTCAAGAACCAGTACGCTTTTTCCTTCGGAGGCCAATATATACGCGCAAGCCAGGCCGCCCAATCCGCTGCCTACGATGATGAAATCATATTCTTTGCCGGCTTCCTGATTCATTTGATGACAGATATCAATTGAGATTTAATAGGCTGAAAGTGTGTTCGTTAATAGCTTAATTTAATGGTATTGCAGCGGATTGAGGCGATTTTCGAAGAACAAACAGCACGTTGGAGGTTGTACTGGAATGCTCCATAATTTCAAATCCTAATCCAGTCTGACGGGCAAATTCTTTAATATCCGATCGGCTGAAAAAATGGAATTCGTCTTCCTTCTTGTTGAAAGAAAATATGCCCGTCGACAATTTTTCGGTCAACTGTGTGTTTTTGTGCTTTTCTTTCAAGTCAGTAATTCCGTCGCGGATAAATAAAATACCATTTTCTGATAGTGAATCAGCGCATCGCATCAGCAATGTAGTTTGTTTTTCTTTTGATAAATAATGGAGTACATCATTCAGGAATATAACATCCTGCTTATCAAATGAGTAGGTCATGATATTTTCGTAAATAAACTGCAGATTCGCGGTTTTGTTATAGCTATTCCGGGCTATAGAAATCTTTTCTTCATCATAGTCCACACCGGTTATAAGTCTCGTTTTATTCTTATAATGCAGGTAGAAAGAAAGGTATCCATATCCACAGCCAACATCCAGAATTTTCCGGCGGCTACCGATCAGCTCGTTGTAATATTTAAAATTCGCTGCTTCAAGTCGCCATTTGGTTTTGAAATACCATTCCAATACGGGCCCTTTGAATACATAGTTGGTGAAAATCCGGTGTTTGAGATATTCCGGCGTTTCCATTTCCATCACGAAATTTTCGTAATCAGATTTGAAAATGGTTGATATGTTTTTGGTCAATGTCCGCAGGTCGGTCTGTCCTTTCGCGTTGCTGATTCTTGGCTGAACGCGCACATTCAATTGACCCGAACTGATGAGGAAGTCGTTTTTGGGTAAAACTTCCGATGCACCGTGTATGAATATAGGTTGGATATCAAGGTCTAATTCTTGCGCCAAATAAAATGCGCCTTTATGGAAACGAGTAATTTCACCGTCTTCTGAGCGGGTGCCTTCAGGAAAAATAAGCAGGGAATATCCGTCAGCGACGAGCTCTTTCATCTTCTCAATATTGTCTTCTGTCCCGGATTCTGAATAAATATATCCTGCATATCGGATAATAGGCCCAAAAAACGGTGATTTGTAAACCCATCCTTTGACCATCAGTACGATCTTCGGATTGAGCATTATAGCCAGTAAAATATCCAGGAATGAGGTGTGGTTGGCGATGAAAATGACAGGTTTGTCCGGATTCAGGTTTTCAATCCCTGAGAAATTCTTTTTGACATGAGGCCCTGAATATATGACCGTCTTTGCATAAAAGGATAACGATTTGTTAATCATAGCCTTTTTGCGTTTTTTAGATATCGGTAATAATAGAATCGTTACCAACTTAGAATGTAAAAAGAGACAGCCTGACAGAAAATAAGTAAAACTACTGATGCTGATTAACAAGGTGAAAAAAGTCACGGGCGCCTTCTTACGTTCGATTCGTTTTTGAACAAAAAAATTGAACAGTATCGGTTGGAAAACAAACGATATCAGCAAAATACAGGCCATCCCAAGCATGCTGATCGTGGCGATAGAGCGAATGGCCGGATGTTCAGCGAAGATAAGTGTGCCCGTGCCAATAATGGTTGTGAGCGCGGAAAGCAAGATCGCGCTCCGGTACGATTTCATATTATCCTTTCCGTCTCGGTATTTGGTGAGTAGACCTTCCGTTACAAAAATACTGTAATCGTCACCTAGTCCGAAAATGAATGTAGTAACTACAACGTTGACGAAATTGAATTTGATGCCCAGCAGCGCGGCTATCCCCAAAATCCATATCCAGCTGATGACCATGGGTAAAAATGTCAATAGCGCCAGTTCTATTCGTCCGTATACTATTATCAATGTCAGGAAAACAACTCCCGCGGAAATGAAAAGGATATAGTTGAAATCGTCTTTCACCATCGTGAGCAGATCGCCGGCCATTTCACCACGATCAAAAATCTCCACGCCGGGTATCTTGCGCAACTCAGCTTTTACATCCGTCAGATATTCAGTCGGCACTACAATAGGGGTGATATAGGTGGTTTTTCCGTCCTTGCTTTCCACGAGGTTATCCATCCCGACTTTTGCCAAAATAGCGGTCTCGGGCATTGGTGTTGCTGGAGTTTTCAGCCATTTTTGGAAACGGCCGAATGCATCGCCGCTGAAACCGTTTGCGGATGCTGACTGGTTAATTTTGGAAAGCAGATCTGATTTCTTTTCCGTTGTCCAGTATTGATTCCAGGTGGCCGCCCTTTTTTCCTGTACAGCCTTCGGTATAACAAACAGCGCGGACGAAACAAAACCGGAAATCAGACCTTGTTCCTTTAGCTCGTTCAATTTTTGAAATATAGTATAGTTGTTTAAGGAAGCAACCGGCTCGGAGGTAGCAGATGCGAATGCATATATCCTTTTTTCTTTGTTTGGATTGAGACCAGTAAAGGCTTTTTCACGATTTTTCAGGTCGGCATTCTGGATGCTCAGGTTTTCGAAATTACTGTCGAATGTGATATATCTGGAATAATATCCAAAAACGAAAGTCAGCAAGATCATAATCGAAAATGCTGCTTTTCTGAACCCAAAAGGCTGTTTAGGAAATTTAACCCCCAATGGTTTCGCCTCAGTTTGGTAGTCGATGCCAAAAAATTCAGTTAAAACCGGAAGACAAACGAGGGTGAAAAAGGCTGCGCCGAGTAACGCCAACGAGGCAAAAAAGCCAAAATCCTGCAACACTGCGGATTTGGCAAAATGCAACGCACTGAAAGCCATAATGGTTGTAAAACTTCCGGTCAGTAAAGGTGTGCTTACTTCTTTGATTGTCAGGGGAATCGAGCGAACGTGGCGTAGGTGGGTGAAGAAATGAAAGGAATAATCCAGTAGAATACCGAAAACGACTGCGCCGGTAGCCAGGGATATTCCCGAAACTTCCGGCCTGACATATCCGGTAATTCCCAAGGCAAAAAGTCCGCCGAAAAGGCCGGGAAGGGTCAGGAAAAGCGGCATCAGCAGTTTTCGATAGTAGCCCATCAACAGTGCCAATATCCCGCCCAGGGCAAAAAGCATGGTAGTGAAACTATCCTTTTTCACCTGGATCGCATTCCTCGCCGATATCTCGAACACTCCAAAATAATCCAGTTTGTTCTGTGGCTGCTTTTTGTTCCAGGCCGATTTATATTTTTCGATCTGATTGTAAAGCGCGACGTCCTTTTCTGAATTGCCTGATTTATAATTTGTTGTGGCCGTGATCAATATGCTTTTGTGATCAGCCGAAAACATGATTCCGTCTTCTATAACAATTCCTGAACTATTGTTGACGGCATTCAGCTTTTTGAAATAAGCAGAACTGATGCCTACGGGATCATTGAGCAGAAATTGTTTGAAAAAGCTGCTTCCGGGGGAAACCAGTTGATTTTTAACATTGATAATCGCAGCATTGACAGAATCAGCCACGATTTTTTCAGATATACCTTTATAATATGCCGGGTCGATCAGCAGTGGAAAATGATCATATTCATAGTCATATACTTCCTGAGCGATATCCGGCCGATTATATTGGATATGGGAAAGTAAACCATTTGAATGCGTTTGAAGCGAATCCGCGAAGGTTCTAGCGATATCTACCGCATCCATTTCATCTTTTTCAATATCATATTGAATCGAAAATATCACCTGGTTGAGAAAGCTTTTGCTTTCCACCAGTTTATTGAACTCTTCAAAAGATTTGCCTTTCGGGAGCGCCGCAAAGATGCTTTCCGTCACACGAAGCTTCGATATCCCTAATCCAAGAATGGAAACGACTATCAACAGACTTGAAAAAAATACGGTCTTATGCCTGGAAAGGAGGGTGTTAAGTTTCAATAATAGTTCTCCTATCATGGATTCGTACTAAGGGAGTAAGGGGCAAAATTATACAAATGTAACAGGACTGTCAACAAAATCGAGTTTACGGCAACAGCGCCATGCGGTTTGTCAAAGCGGTAAAAAAAGATTTATTTTACACTACATTTAATGCTAAAAATCGTAAATGGTTCGGATTTCCCTCGCTCAGGTAGAGCAGTATGCAATTGATAAGAAGGAGTTTGTTTTACCGGAAGATGTACTCAATAGTGTCAGGAAGTCATTTGATTTTCTGACGGATTTTTCAAAGGATAAAATAATATATGGTATCAATACAGGGTTCGGGCCGATGGCTCAATACCGTATCGAAACCGACAAGCTCAACAGTTTGCAGTATAATCTGATCCGGAGCCATTCGAGTGGAGTGGGCAAAGCGCTTTCCGATATATATGCAAGGAGTGTAATGCTGGCTCGTCTCAATTCATTTCTGCAGGCGAACTCAGGTGTAAGCACAGCGGTGATCGAGCAGCTGGTTTTGTTTTTGAACAACGATATTGTTCCTGAAATCTTTGAGCACGGCAGCGTAGGAGCCAGCGGAGATTTGGTGCAGCTTTCGCATTTAGGTCTGAATTTGATCGGCGAGGGATATGTATATGATGGCGGTGTAAGAAGAAAAACTGCTGACGTCCTGAATGAAAAGGGGATTGCGCCGCTAAAAATGCAGTTACGCGACGGGTTAGGTTTGATAAATGGAACATCATGTATGACGGGAATCGCTGCCGTCAACATCATATATGCACAGCGACTTGTTCAATGGGCGATTGCTGCTTCCACGATGATAAACGAGATCATGGAAGCTTTTGACGATTCATTTTCGAAAGAACTGAATGCGGTGAAGCACCATGCGGGACAGCAATATGTCGCGGAACAGATGCGCGAATTTGTAAAAACAAGCAAGCTGATCCGGAATCGGGAGGAATTGTTTAAGGATGATACCGCCATGCACCGGACTGAATTTGAAAGGAAAATACAGGAATATTATTCAATACGTTGTGTGCCACAGATCATCGGGCCGATAGTGGATACGATCAATTATGCGCAGCAGGTCGTTGAAAATGAACTGAATTCGACAAACGATAACCCGATAGTTGCACCTGATGAGAACAATGTTTTCCACGGTGGCAACTTCCATGGCGACTATATCTCGCTGGAAATGGATAAAGTGAAAATAGTTCTGACCAAGCTCTCGATGTTGATGGAGCGCCAGTTGAACTTCCTGATGAACAGCAAGTTAAATGGTAAATTCCCTCCGTTTCTGAACGCTGGAGTGTGGGGCCTCAATTTCGGGTTTCAGGGGGTACAGTTTACCGCGACGTCGACAACGGCAGAAAACCAGGCATTGTCAACTTCAGTATACGTCCATAGTATACCCAATAATAATGATAATCAGGATATTGTGAGTATGGGAACGAACAGTGCGGTGATTGCGAAGCAGGTTTTGGAGAATTCGTTTCAAGTGATGGCCATACATATCATGGCCATTTGTCAGGCGATCGACCTGTTAGACAAAGAAGAATTTGCCGGCCTTTCTGAAAAAGCGATGTCTATATATCATCAAATAAGACAGAAGGCGACATTTGTAAAAGAAGACGTACCACAGTTTGAGAGTATTGCAGCGGTGTGCGAATATATCAAGGAAACCCCTATTAAATTATGAGTTGTGCATTGGTAACTGGTGCGTCCCGAGGTTTGGGAAGAGCCATTGCAGTTCAGTTAGCGAAAGATCATCAATTACATATATTGATAAACTATTCGACCAACCAGGCCGCGGCGGAAGAGACTTTAAAGGAAATTGTGACCGGTGGAGGATCGGGTGAGCTGATTCAATTCAATGTGCAAACCAAAACGGAGGTGGACGGGGCATTGAATCATTGGAAAAAAGAGAATCCCGAAAAACATATCAGTGTGTTGGTGAATAACGCAGGTATCACCCGTGACGGACTTTTTATGTGGATGCCTGAAAAGGATTGGGATGATGTAATGAATATTTCGGCAAAAGGGTTATTCAATGTTACCCAAAATGCGATTGATCAGATGCTCAGGAAACGATCTGGACGGATTGTGAATGTGGCGTCAGTTTCCGGCATGAAAGGAGTTGCAGGACAAACTAACTATTCTGCGGCAAAAGGGGCGATTATCGCGGCGACGAAAGCGTTGGCGCAGGAAGTTGCCAAACGCAAAATTACAGTGAATGCAGTTGCGCCGGGCTTTATCACAAGTGATATGACGAAAGATTTGAACGAGGCGGAGCTGAAGCAAATGATTCCGATGAATCGATTTGGGAAACCGGAAGAAGTGGCTCATGTGGTCAGCTTTCTAGTATCTGATAAAGCTTCCTATATAACAGGAGAGGTAATTAATATCAACGGCGGCATCTATTCCTGATTATGAATAACAGAGTAGTAATTACCGGAATCGGAATTTATTCTTGTCTGGGCGAAAATCTGGAACAGGTTACCAAATCTCTATATGCCGGTAAAAGCGGAATTATATTTGATCAGCAACGCAAGGATGCTGGCTTTCGCTCTGCTCTGACGGGTATGGTCGCGCCTCCCGATTTGAAACCATTTTTGTCAAGAAGGCAAAGATTGGGTATGCATCAGCCCGCGGAATATGCTTTTATGGCTACAAAGGAAGCACTTGAAGTGGCTGGTTTGGATATTGATTTTCTTGAAAAAACGGAAACGGGAATTATTTTCGGTAATGACAGTACGGCCGCCTCTATTGTGGAAGCGAACGATAAACTACGCGAAAAGCGTGACTCCATGCTAATCGGCAGCGGCGCTATTTTTCAAAATATGAATAGCACCGTGAATATGAATTTATCAACGATCTTTAAGTTAAAAGGCATCAATTTCACATTGAGCGCGGCCTGCGCCTCCGGTTCTCATTCCATCGGAATGGGGTATCTGATGATTAAACAAGGACTTCAGGAACGTGTGATATGCGGTGGTGCGCAGGAAATAAACCTCGAATCCATGTCCAGTTTCGATGGATTGGGTACTTTCTCCGTTCGGGAATCGGAACCTGAAAAGGCTTCCCGACCTTTTGACCGCAGTCGCGATGGCCTGATTCCAAGTGGTGGAGCGGCTACAGTAATACTTGAGTCATACGAAACTGCCGTAAAAAGAGGTGCGCCGATATTGGCCGAACTGATCGGATATGGCTTTTCTTCTAATGGAGATCATATTTCAAATCCAAGCATGGACGGTCAGGTGCGGTCATTGCAAATGGCTATCAGTCAGGCAGGTATTAATATTGGCGAGGTTGATTATATCAATGCACACGCCACGTCTACACCAGTTGGTGACAGTAGCGAAGCGAAGGCCATATATCAGGTTTTTGGAGGAAATACTCCTGTAAGTTCCACAAAATCAATGACAGGCCATGAGTGTTGGATGGCTGGAGCAAGCGAGATAGTATACGCTATGCTAATGATGCAAAACGACTTTATTGCCCCAAACATTAACTACGAGAACCCTGACGATGATGCGGCAAATATTAATATCATAAGTCAGACAAAATCTCAAAAGCTTAACTGCTTCTTATCCAATTCATTCGGCTTCGGCGGGACTAACTCTACTTTGATTGTCAAGCGATTTTAATGTTAAGCTTTATGGACTTTCAGAGGTATTTTGGTCAGGTGTTGTCACGAAATAGTCATTTTTAGTAGGGATCCTGCGGCAATAGGCGGGAAAGCCAGTTCCTTGTAACCAGCAAGGTTTTGTAGAGAATTTATACGGAAACTGGCAAAAGGTTTACGCGGAGCTGACTAGAACTCATTCGAACTTCAAGTTATCAAACGGCTTGGTGGCTTTGAATGCGGTTCCGTACATTTGTATCATTCAAATATTTGCTGTCCTTTCAGGTTTTTGATTACAATTGTCAAAGTAATTGTAAAAAATCGTGTCGTGTGCCGCAAAATTTGAAGGCTTTGTGAAACTATCATAAAAGAATACTATATTTTTGCAGCTATGTTAGTTAATGATGTAAAAATGAGTTTGGAAGAAATAATTGAAGAAACCAGAGAATTTTTATCCGAAGAATTCGAAGTGGATAGGAGCGTGATTCTTCCTGAAAACAATTTAAAGGAAACCTTGGATCTGGATAGTCTTGACTATGTAGACCTTGTTGTCCTTATTGAAGAGAATTTGAACGTAAAAGTGACCGGCGAGGATTTCAAAGACGTTGTTACTTTTGGAGATTTCTTTTCAATGGTAAGTAAGAAACTAGCTCTTTAAGCATGAGCCGTTGGGACGGTAAAACCAAGGGATCACTTGCTGGATACAAAATTTTCCTGTTCTTTATCAGGTATTTAGGTCTTGGTTTTGCGTACGGTCTGCTCAGGTTTGTTACCTACTATTATTATCTCTTTGCCGGCGGTCCCCGCAGACATCTCCTTTCTTTTTATCATAATATTCTCGGTTTTTCCAAGCGTGAAGCCCGTCATCTGGCAAGGCGCAATTTCTATATTTTCGGTCAAACGCTGGTAGATCGTGCGGCTTTTCTAATTGGGAAAATGGGTGCATTTACGCATCGGTTTGAAAATGAGCAATATCTGGTGGATATGCAGCAGGAAGGGAAAGGCGGGATTCTGCTCAGTGCGCATGTCGGGAATTGGGAAACTGCCGGAAATCTGCTTCGTGGACGGATTACGCCTACTATTAATATTGTGATGCTGGATGCTGAAGTGGAAAGCATTAAAAAATATATGGAGTTTTCGACCGGTGGCCCAAGGTTCAATGTGATCCCCATTAAAGATGATCTGTCGCACGTGATATCTATCCGGAACGCGTTGCGGAAAAATGAGTTTGTTGCAATTCACGCGGATCGTTATATGGAGGGGGCAAAGTTTTTTGAAATGAATTTCCTGGGAAAAAATGCCAGATTTCCACTCGGACCTTTTATCATTGCTTCAAAATTTGACGCGCCCGTTACCTTTGTTTTTGCCAATAAGGATGGCCTGCACAGCTACCATTTGAGTGCGACCGAACCGATCAGGGAAAAAACAAAACCTGAAGAAATAGCCAGGTTATATGTTTCTGAGCTGGAACGAAAAGTGAAAATGTACCCCGAGCAGTGGTTTAACTACTTTGATTTTTTTAATTATGCCTGAAAAGCAACACATATCGTACTACCTGCCTCATCGTCCACCGTTTTTGATGGTCGACAATTTGGCGAGTATCGAGGAAAACCGGTTTGAAAGTGAGTTTTTGATACTGGAAGACAACATTCTCGTAAATAGGGGTGAATTCCTGGAGTCGGGTTTAATCGAGAATATTGCCCAGACTTCCGCAGCCGGTTTTGGTTATTTGGGGGCTCAAAAAGGCGAGGAGCCGAAGGTTGGATATATTGGTTCGGTAACGAAAGTGGAGGTACATAAACTCCCGCCCGTCGGTGCGACCATTATTACCATTGTCGAAACTTTGGCACAACTTGGAACTATTGTTTTGGTTCGTGGTGTAAACTACCTGAACGGTGACAAGTTGGTGGAATGTGAAATGAAAATTGTCATTTCAGTATAAATTCAACCTTTTTAGATGCCATCTTGTGGTATCCTGCCCGTAGTATTCAAAAAAATATGTATTCTTGTTGCCTTCCGACATAATCCGGGATAGAATATGCTTGCTACTGAAATAGAAATAGAAATAAGATTTAGTGAAACTGATGCAATGGGTGTGGTTTGGCATGGCAACTATCTGAAATATTTTGAGGATGGTCGTGAGGCGTTCGGGAAAGAATATGGCCTGGAGTACCTCACAATCTTCTCCAACGGATACTTTACGCCAATCGTCAAATCAGAAATTGATCATAAAGCACCTGTCTATTACGGTCAAAAAATTAAAGTCATCACAAAGTATGTTCCTACGAAATCAGCCAAAATACAGTTTGATTATCAGGTAATTAATGTGACAACCGGGGAGATTTGCGCAGTAGGGAAAACAATGCAGGTCTTTTTGGAAAAAAACTCACGCACATTGGAGCTGCTCAATCCGGAATTTTATCAATTATGGAAGGAAACTAACGTCTCCGAAAGCCTGACTTGAAAACTTCCATGGTATATATCGGAGCCGAATCTATCATTAGTCCGCTAGGGGATACAGTCGTCGCAAATTGGTCTTCCCTGTTGGCCGGTCAGTCAGGGATTTCTCAATATAAACAGGCGGGTTTCGGTGGTAAGGATCTCTATTTGGCCAAAATTACGGACAGACCCGTGAACGGGAAATTTTCCAGCCTTATTCTCGCTACCTTGAAGGATCTGCAACAAAAAGTTGATCCGTCCATTTTTATTTCTGAAAAAACACTCCTGATCATCAGTTCTACGAAAGGAGCAATTCATGATGATATTCATGACCAGTTTTCGGGTATCGTTCAAAAAACTTTAACGGAATTTGGATTAAAAAACTTACCTGTTGTTGTATCAAATGCTTGTATATCAGGGGTTTCTTCGCTCAATATGGCCGGTAGTTATATTCGAAATGGTTTGTATGATCACGTCGTGGTGGTCGGTTGTGACGTCGTCTCGGATTTTGTTGTATATGGGTTTCAGTCGCTTTATGCAATAAGTGATACCGCATGTCGGCCATTTGATTCGGCAAGAACAGGTATTTCACTGGGAGAAGGATGTGCAGCAGTTGTTGTCTCTAATTCACGCGATGTTTATGAAAATGAGCCACTTGCGCTTTTTGATGGCACAACTTCCAACGACGCGAATCACATTTCAGGCCCCTCCCGAACGGGAGAAGGATTAGTGCGCTCTGTTTCAAGGACACTGGCCAAACACAAGTTATCGACAGCGAATATAGATTTCATTTGTGCGCACGGAACGGCGACGGTATACAATGACGAAATGGAGTCGATTGCCTTTGGTAGATTGGCTATGGAGCATATTCCAATCAATAGTTTGAAAGGGTTTTACGGACATACATTAGGCGCCGCTGGCGTGATTGAAAGCGTAGTTTCGTTACAAATGCTTCGTAATGATTGCATGCTGAAATCTTACGGTTTTGAGCAAAATGGAACATCCGTAATACTCAATGTATTGACTGAAAATGTATCAAAACCTTTTCATACAATATTGAAAACAGCCTCTGGTTTTGGGGGAGGAAATGCATCTTTAATCCTTCTGAAGCTATGAGCAGGATTTCAGGATATTGTCATATCAAGGGTGACGCGGCTTATTTGAATGGCCGAAAGTTGTTACACAACAGCCTGACCTCAGAGGACAAATGGTTAAAACAAATCTATAAGTATCTGAAGATCAGCTATCCGAAGTTTTATAAAATGGATCAGCTGGCGCAGGCAGGATTTTTGGCTTTCGAAATGCTTCGCGCCGACAATGAGCGGATTAATAACTTTGGAGAAGATGAAGTGGCGATGATATTTGCCAATCGATCTTCGAGCAGTGTGACTGATTTGCGTTTTCAGGAATCCTATGCGATCAATGAAACACCAAGCCCGTCGCTGTTTGTATATACTTTACCGAACATTGTGATAGGTGAATTGGCGATCCTAAACAAATGGTTTGGTGAAAATATGTTTGCCGTTTTACCTAACTTCGCACCTGACTTTTACGTCAATTATGGTAAAGCATTATTCCACGACAAGGCCGCAAAAGCCATGTTAGGAGGATGGATTGAGGTACGAGAAAGTGACGTTGAAGTGTTTTTGTTTTTCGTGGAAAGCAATTCTGATCTGGGAGTCGATTTCACAAAAGAAGGATTACAAAATAATTTTGACCTCCGGGAGGTATAATGTTGCACGCAAAGTAAAGAAGACTAAAGGGAAGAGCACAAAGTTTTGCTTTAACGTCTTCGTACTCTTGGGAAACAGCATTTGCGGCTTTCCACGACACTGTTGAGGCAGAAAAAATTAAGGACAAAAGATGGATAGTTAGGTATATCTAAACGAAAAGCTAGCCCCTAACTCCTAAAAGCTAAAGAAATGGGAAATTTAAAAGAAGAGTTAAAGAAGCAATTGATTGAGCAGCTAAACCTGGAAGAGATTAGTGTGGCTGATATTCAGGATGACACATATCTTTTCAAAGATGAAGGTCTTGCGTTGGATTCGATTGATGCATTGGAATTAATCGTTTTGCTGGAAAAATACCACCAGATACAGGTAACCAATCCTGATGAAGGAAAAGAGGCGTTTGTATCAATCAATACGCTGGCGGAATATATCGAGCGGAAAAAGGCGGAAAAGTAGGGGAATGGCGTGTGAAACTTTAAGTATTCGTTGCTAGACCAAAATTGCGCATATGAAGACAAGGTTACTAAATTGGCTCGCTTTCTTGTTCCTTTTGATTGTGTCGAATCATTTATCGGCTCAGAAGAAAACTTACGAGGCTCCTAAATTAACTGATCCGCAATCGTGGTCGATCATTATACTACCCGATCCGCAGACTTATGTGAAGTTTGAAAGAAACCAGCCCATATTTGAGCTCATGACTTCTTGGGTGAGTGAGAATATCGATCCGCTGAAGATCAAGATGGTTTTGTGTACAGGCGATCTGGTTGAGCAAAATGACATCATTTCAACCGAAGGGATCAATGGAAATCAGCACAGTATCCAGCAATGGAAGTCGGTCTCGCGGTCTTTTGGCAGGTTGGATGGAAAGGTGCCATATGTCGCCGCGACTGGTAACCATGATTTTGGATATAAAAGCGCAGAAAATAGGAACACGCGCTATAACGACTATTTTCCGGTAGACAAGAATATCCTGTCTCAAAAGTTGCTCCGGGAAACGGGAACGGATGTAGATGGCAAACCAACGCTGGCCGACGCAACGTACGAATTTACCTCACCTCAGGGAAAAAAATATCTGGTGCTCGTGTTGGAATTTGCTCCGAGAAATGAGGTGATTGATTGGGCGGTGAAAACCATCGCGCAAGAAAAATATAAGGATCATCAGGTGATCGTGTTGACGCATTCGTATCTGAATTCAAAAAACGAGCATATCATAAAGGAAGGATACCCGCTGACGGATGTTAACTATGGTGCTGCGATGTGGTCGAAGTTAATTCAGCCGAGCAAGAACGTTCGAATGGTGTTTTCCGGACATATTGGTGCGCCTGATTCGGCCAGAGAGCATGTCGGATTCAGAACAGATCAGAATGCGGCTGGAAAAAATGTGCAGCAAATGGTTTTCAATGCTCAGGCGATGGGAGGAGGCTGGCACGGAAACGGTGGCGATGGCTGGCTGAGAATTCTGGAATTCCTGCCTGATGGTAAAACCGTAAAAGTGAAAACTTTCTCTCCGTTGTTTGCTATATCTCCCACAACTCAGCAATTCGCCTGGCGCACAGAGCCCTATGACGAGTTTACTTTTTCTCTTGACTAAATTTCACGCTTTTAAAGAATGGCAGGTATCCATATTACAGGTTTAGGTATTGTGTCGGCGATTGGTAATTCTGTAGAGCAAAATCTAAATTCGTTGCTGGAATGTCGATCTGGAATTGGAAGAGCAACTTATTTGAGAGAACGCGATGGACTTCTGGTTGGCGAAGTGAAAATGAGTAATGAAGATATCCTGGAGCTTAACGGGTTGTCCGATAAGTTGTTATCGCGGACGACATTGCTTGGTCTGATGGCAGCAAAAGAGGCTTGGGGAGATAATGAAAATGTGAGTGAGCTTCGGACAGGCTTTATTTCCGCAACGTCCGTTGGTGGGATGGATCGTAGTGAGGATTTTTATAAAGATTACCTTGATAGTAAATCACCGGACTTTAATATTCTAAAATACCACGACAGCGGTAATACTTCTGAGCGTATCGCGAAGGAACTGGGAATATCAGGATATATAAACACGATATCAACGGCGTGCTCGTCAGCAGCAAATGCGATGATGTTAGGAGCAAGATTAATAGAACAGGGCCGGCTGGATCGTGTTTTGGTGGGTGGTGTGGATCCTTTAACGAAATTCACCGTCGCTGGTTTCAGATCATTGATGATATATGATGATGCATGGTGCCGTCCGTTTGACGAGTCGCGTGCGGGGTTGAATTTAGGAGAAGGGGCCGCATTTCTGGTTTTGGAAAATGAGAAAAGTCTGAAAATAACTGGGCATAAAACCAGATGCTATTTAAAAGGCTGGGCAAATGCTGCTGATGCATATCACCAAACCGCGTCGTCTCCTGACGGAAAAGGCGCAACTTTGGCAATTCACAATGCATTGAAAAAAGCGAACCTGTCGCCGGATGATATTGACTATATCAACGCTCATGGAACCGGAACTAAAAATAACGACCTTTCAGAATCTGTTGCGATTCAAAATGTTTTTGGAAGAAATATCCCGGCTTTTAGCTCGACTAAATCTTTTACCGGACATACATTAGCCGCAGCAGGTGCAATTGAAGCGGTTTTTTCAATTCTGGCGATTGAAAACAATATGATATTCCCCAACCTGAATTATACGAACGCGATTGAAGAAACAGGATTAGTGCCTGTTCACGGAGCAGTTTTACGAGGGGAGGTGAATACCGTTTTGTCTAATTCTTTCGGTTTCGGGGGGAATAATTCCTCCTTGGTTTTTTCGGGAGGGAATAAATTGAAAACTTAATTGAACCATTCAGACATTAAGAAACAGTAAGACTTCCCTTATATTTTCTTAACTTCTCAATGGTACATATCAAAGCAAGAAAATAAGTTAGATCCAATTGTACTACATAAAATCAGCATCGTCAGTCACTCATCAGCCTTCCTTTCAGAATAAAGGATTTTCGGCGGAGATTTCTCCCTTGGAAGGTGTCTCAGAGCTTATACAGCCTAATTATAAGGAATATATAGATGCCGGACTGCTGCGGCGAATGAGCAAGATATTGCGAATGTCAGTTGCCTGCGCAATCGATTCTTTGAGGACAGCCGGTATCGAACAACCCGATGCTATCGTTGTTGGAACAGGATTGGGTTGTTTGCTGGATACTGAGAAATTCTTAAATAATGTGCTTAGTCTGGAGGGAATGCTGCCGCCCACTTCCTTTATCCAGTCGACGCATAATACCATTGCCGGACAAATTTCCCTCAGCCTTGGCAACCATGGATATAATATGACCCACACGCAGAATACGCTTTCTTTCGAACATGCATTGCTGGATGCAATGATGTTACTCGCAGAAGGCGGACACAATATCCTGGTGGGTGCTGCGGACGAGCGTATTCCTTTTCTTGACGAAGTGGCTGATAATCTGAGTTTTACGGGAGTTCCACTTACTTCGGGCTCTTCTTTTTTTACGTTGAGCAACGAACCGGAAAATGCCCTGGCGGAGATTCTGGATGTTCAAGCAACCGGATTTGTTGAAAATGTCGACGAGGTAATCGCCGGATTTTTGATTAAAAATGGGTATAAGTTATCAGATGTTACGCGGGTTTTTACAGCTGGAAATTCAGGGAAAGAGCAGGGGGGAGAGGGAATCGAATCCGTTGATTTTTTAAAATATAGTGGCTTATATGCTACTGCTGCAGCTTTTGGGTTACATTTGGCTTTGGACAAGATCGCGGATGGCAAATCGCTGACTTTGATCTGTAACCAAGTTAACCAATCCAATTTAGGACTAATTTTATTTAAGTCTATTGAAGCATAACATCACCACATTTGTCGCCGCGACGGCCCTGGTTGTCCTCGGTTTTATTTTTTGGGAGACGGACTTTGTATATTATATCCTGGGAGGAATCGCCTTGCTATATCTCGCAGCGGTGGCTTACGGAAGTTTTAATATTCAGTCAAATTATTTCCTGACTTCGATCAATACTGGGAAAAAAAAGTCAATTTCACTCACGTTCGACGACGGCCCTGATCCGGATATTACTCCGAAAATCCTGGATATTCTTTCCGAAAAAGGCGTAAAGGCGACATTTTTTGTTATTGGAAAAAAGGCCGAAAGTCATCCCGATATCATCCGCCGCATTATTTCCGAGGGACACGTCATTGGAAATCATTCCTATTCTCACAGTTATCTTCTCGGCTTCTTTTCGACTTCCCGGCTGCGGGCCGATATTGAAAAGGCTAACCAAATCATTCTTGATATATTCGGACAAAAAACCTTGTATTTTCGTCCCCCTTTTGGCGTAACCAATCCACGTTATCGCATGGTCTTGAAGGAACTGGGTATGACCTGTATTGGATGGTCCCTGCGCAGTTTGGACACGAGGGCTAAAACCAAATACCAGTTGATCGACCGGATTATAACGAACATAAAGAAGAAAGATATAGTCTTATTGCATGATAACCAACAGGTTACCCTGGATTCGCTGGAAGATATAATTGAACATTTTAAACAGAAAGGCCTGAAAATGGACGTCCTTTCCGAAGTTATTGATGACAGGCCATATGATGAGAATTAGTTTAGTTGCAGGTTTTTGGTTTTTGATATCAGGTTCACTGTTCGCTCAGGGATTTCAACCTCTCAAAAACCCTCAATCTTTAATTGAATTGTTAAAAAAGACGTCAGCGATTACGCAGAGTATTCAGGCGGAGTTCAGAGAGCAGAAGAAATTGGCGGCTTTGAAAGAACCTCAGAAGACTTCCGGAAGTTTTTTTTACAAACGTCAGAACAAAATGCGGTGGGAGCAAAAGACCCCCAATAGCTATATCATTCTGATTAATGGGGATCAGATGAAAATAATCGATCGGGGTAAAGAGAAGAAGATTGCAGGTGGCGGTATGGCTAGCCAGATCAAAGGTTTGTTAATTGGCTTGGTAAACGGAGATTTTCAGGATAATAAGGCATTTTCGAAGACTTATTTTGAAAACCAAAACGAATATCAGATCGTACTTACCCCAGTCGCAAAACGGTTGAAAAATGTGTATACCTCTATGAATCTGACATTTACTAAAACGACTCTACGTTTGAAAAATATATCTTTTTTTGAAAAAGGTGGAGACCAAAGCGAAATGGAGTTTTTCAATGAAAAGATCAACGCCCCAATTGCCGACGGTATATTTGATAAATTGTAAAACAAAGGCGTAACGAGTCACAAATGTTTTTAAACACTCTATTTACCATTTCTTCAATCGAACAGTCTGATGGACAAGTCATTGCTTCAATAAGATTGAATGCGAAACATCCGATTTATGAGGGACACTTCCCCGGTCAGCCTGTTACGCCGGGTGTAGTACAGGTTGAAATCGTGAAGGAAATACTGCAACAGGTTCTGGATAGAAAATTGAAAATGAAATCCATGAAGAGCTGCAAGTTCCTACAGATTTTGGATCCGGGAAAAACGCCGGTAATCGAGTTTAATATAAAATATTCGGACGATGAGCTTTTGGACGTAGCCGCTTCTGCATCTTCTCAAGACGTTGTGTTTTTTAAGGCCACTCCAACTTATTGGTAGTGCATGTTACTGTTTGTATGTCCGGTTTTGTATTTTGGATGAGTATTGTCAGGAGGTGGTAATGGGCGCGAAACCTTATAATTGTGTAATTTCTATCGTTTTGTCGTTCGAGAGGTATATGCCTGTTGAAACGTCATCTAAGTTTTGTCATTCCTTATATGCTGCTTGAAGATATCCAGGGCTGTATTCTAATTCCGACTTATAATAACCAAAAAACGCTGAAAAGGGTTATTGACGGGGTTTTGCAATATGCCAAAGGCGCCGATGTGATCGTAATCAATGATGGGTCAACCGATGATACTGCTGCCATATTGAAGGAATATGCTGAAACCATCCATGTTCTGGTCAACGAAAAAAATAGGGGGAAAGGGTATTCACTGCGTAAAGGTTTTGCTGAAGCGATTCGTTTGGGATACAATAACGCCATTTCCATCGATTCTGATGGCCAGCATCTTCCATTAGATATCCCGCGATTTATTGAAAAAGCTACTGAAAATCCTGGTGCGCTGATCATGGGCTCCCGGAATATGAAGCAGGAGGGAGTGCCTGGAAAAAGCTCTTTTGGAAACCGCTTTTCAAACTTCTGGTTTTGGCTGGAAACTGGTTTAACACTCCCTGATACGCAAACTGGTTTCCGTCTATATCCATTGGAACCTCTGAAAAAGACCACCTTATTTACCAATAAATTTGAAACAGAAATAGAGGTAATCGTCAAACTTGCCTGGAGGGAGGTTGATATTATACCCATGGATATTCAGGTTATATATGATAAGGATGAGCGTGTGACACACTTTCGCCCGTTTCGCGATTTCACGCGTATAAGTATTCTGAATACTTATTTTGTGGTTTTGACGCTGCTTTATTACCTTCCGAAACGGTTATTTAAGTATATCCAAAAGAAGGGATTGTGGCAAATTGTCAAAAATGAGGCGTTGAAGCCTGACGAGCCCAATTTAAGTAAAGCGAAGTCCATTGGATTCGGATTTTTTATGGGCATTGTTCCTATCTGGGGTTTTCAACTTCTGATTGGAATACCAATTGCTGTTTATTTTAAGATGAACAAGGTTTTGTTCATTACCAGTGCCAATATCAGTTTGCCTCCGTTTATCCCTTTTATCATTTTCGGAAGCTATAAATTTGGTGGCCTTTTCTACAAAAATGGTGTGCAGATTACATCCTGGCGTAACCTCACGCTTGAATCCATTCACGTGAATTTCGTACAGTATTTTCTGGGCGGTACCCTGCTTGCCCTTTTCATTGGGTTGACGGGTTTTTCGGTATCATTAGCCATTTTAAGCCAATTTAGAAGAAAACGCTAAGTATTTCACAAACAAGGTCTTATATATAGACTCTCCTTTTTCTCTAGAATTTTTTCGGCGAAAACACCGTCAAGTAACTGACGGGGATAACCTCTTGATAGTGAGAATATTTAGGTATTTCCTATTTAGTTGAATCTTAGTTAACTGCAAAAAACTGTTCAAATTGCCCAAAAAAAGTGATTTTGCGTTTTGATATGGCAGGGCAATCTCTATATTTACGCATATTTCTTTCCATAAACCAAAATCCTAAACGTTCGCATGAGTTATATTACCTATTTGGTGCCGGCACTTGGTGTAGTTGGCTTGCTTGTCATGTTTTTTAAAAGAGGCTGGGTCATTCGGCAGGATGCGGGTGACGCAAACATGCAGGAAATTGCCGGAGCGATAGCCGATGGTGCGCTTGCTTTCCTGAAAGCGGAGTGGCGCGTATTGATTATTTTCGGAATTATAGTCAGCATATTGTTAGGCTATTCGGGTACACTGGTTGAAAATTCAAGTATTTTCATCGGGGCCTCGTTTTTAATAGGCGCCTTTATTTCTGCATTTGCGGGATATATCGGAATGAATATCGCGACAAAGTCAAATGTTCGTACGACGCAGGCGGCCCGTACCAGTCTTAAAAAAGCGCTTGAAGTCTCCTTTACAGGTGGCTCTGTAATGGGTATTGGTGTGGCGAGTTTGGCAGTTATTGGTCTTGGGAGCCTATTTATAGTATTGTATAAGGCATATGTGGGAGACAGCGCGGATGTGAACGGTCTGGCGATGGAGAAGGTGCTTGAAGTATTGGCAGGGTTTTCGTTGGGTGCTGAATCTATCGCTTTGTTTGCACGTGTTGGAGGAGGTATTTATACCAAAGCGGCCGACGTTGGTGCGGATTTAGTTGGTAAAGTTGAAGCAGGTATTCCGGAAGACGATCCACGAAACCCCGCAACAATCGCGGATAATGTGGGGGATAACGTTGGTGACGTGGCCGGTATGGGAGCCGATTTATTTGGTTCATATGTGGCCACGATCCTTGCCACGATGGTTTTAGGTCGTGAGATTGTTTCGCAGGGAGACAATTTCGGTGGAATTGCTCCGATATTGTTGCCAATGGTGATCGCAGGGGTTGGTTTGATCGCTTCCATTATCAGTATGCTTTTGGTAAAAGTAAGCTCCGATACGGGAGACGTTCAGGGAGCTCTAAACAGAGGGAACTGGGGTTCTATTGTGATTACACTTATTGTTTGTTTCCCGCTTACCAAATGGATGTTGCCAGAGGGAAGCATGAATATTCGTGGGGTTGATTTTACTTCCATGGATGTTTTTTACGCAATTTTGCTTGGTTCAATTGTTGGGGCTATAATGGCCTTAGTGACCGAATATTATACTGCTATGGGTAAAAGACCTGTGCAGTCGATTGTGAATCAGTCTTCTACGGGTCATGCGACTAATATCATTGGTGGGCTTTCAGTAGGTATGGAATCTACCGTGATACCAACGCTTGTATTAGCGGCCGGAATTTATATTAGTTATGAGTTTGCGGGATTATATGGAGTTGCAATTGCAGCAGCGGGTATGATGGCGACAACTGCAATGCAATTGGCTATCGACGCATTCGGACCGATTGCAGATAATGCAGGCGGTATTGCTGAAATGGCGCATTTGCCGGAAGAAGTTCGCGGACGGACAGATATTCTTGATGCCGTAGGTAATACCACCGCTGCTTCGGGAAAAGGCTTTGCAATCGCTTCGGCAGCACTAACTTCCCTTGCGCTTTTCGCTGCGTTCTGCGGGGTGGCGGGAATCGATTCCATCGACATATACAAGGCTAATGTTTTAGCCGGGTTGTTTGTCGGCGCCATGATACCATTTATATTTTCCTCATTGGCAATTGCCGCTGTAGGTCGTGCGGCGATGAAGATGGTGGAAGAGGTTCGTCGCCAGTTCCGTGAAATTCCAGGGATTATGGAAGGAACCGCAAAGCCGGAATATGACAAGTGTGTTGCCATATCAACGCAGGCATCTATTAAAGAGATGATAGCGCCCGGTATGATTGCGTTGATCGTGCCGGTTATTGTCGGCTTTTTGTTCGGCCCGGAAGTATTGGGTGGAACGCTGGCCGGTGTGACCGTATCTGGTGTGTTAATGGGTATTTTTCAAAATAATGCGGGTGGGGCCTGGGACAATGCGAAGAAGTCATTTGAAAAAGGCGCGGTGATCAATGGAGAGACGTTTTACAAAAAATCAGAACCGCATAAAGCGGCTGTAACTGGTGATACTGTTGGCGATCCTTTCAAAGATACGTCAGGTCCGTCTATGAACATTCTGATCAAACTGATGTCTATCGTTTCGCTTGTTATTGCTCCGCATATCGCAGTGATTTCAGAAGAAGTGGTGACGGAAGAGATTATAGAACTGCCTGTTCCAGTAACGACAGAAACTGCCATACTGGAGTTGAATGGAATGAAACTGAACATTGCCGCAGTGGGTAATCCGGTTGAGTCATCATTGCTTGAATTCATCAAGTCTGACGCGCCGGTGGATAAAGAGACCTGGTTTGATTTTGATCGTTTGCTTTTTGAAACCGGGAGTGCTAACCTAAAAGCAGAATCACAAGAACAATTGGAAAATGTCGCGGAAATTTTAAAGGCATATGACAACATAAATGTCAAGTTAGGCGGCTATACCGACAATACAGGAGATTCGGTGGCAAACCTCAAACTTTCGACCGATAGAGCTCATTCTGTGAAAAAAGCCCTGACAGACTTAGGTATAGATGCTTCCAGGTTAGAATCTGAGGGTTATGGGGAAGAGCATCCTGTTGCATCGAATGACACGGAGGAAGGACGATCAAAGAACCGCCGTATCTCAATTCGTGTAACTAAAAAATAATAATATGAATACATTACGAAAGCCGGGTTCGATTTTGTCGGATCCGGCTTTTGTTATATTTCATGGCCCTTAAAATAGTTAAATATAACTATATGCATAACTTGTTATAATTATCAGGTTTGAGGAACTATGACGTCTCTTTTTCCCGTTTTTCCTGCATAACAGTGCAGTAATTAAATGAGCCGCAAGCGATATTCATACATTATTCTTATTCTGGGTTCCCTCGCAACCGTCAGTCCTTTTTCGATTGATATGTACCTTCCGGGCTTCCCTTCTATTTCATCCGACCTGGGGACTACTATTGATAAAGTGCAATTGTCCCTCACCAGTTATCTGATCGGTATTTGTGTGGGACAGGTTGTCTACGGGCCTTTAATCGACCGTTTTGGTAGAAAAAATCCTTTGCTGATCGGGTTGTTTATATATGTTCTGGCGTCGCTTGGCTGTGCGTTGACATCATCAGTGGAGTCGTTAATTGTAATGCGATTCTTCCAGGCAATTGGCGGCTGTGTTGGGCTGGTGGCATCTCAGGCGTTAGTTAGTGATCTGTTTCCGGCAACCAAACGGGCGGAGGTGTTTTCGATGATTCAGCTTGTTATTGCAGTTTCACCCATGATCGCCCCTACGGTTGGGGGGTATGTAACTATTGGTTTTGGATGGGAATGGCTTTTTGTGATACTGGGCGGAATCGTGCTGGCCATGATGGCCGGTGTGTATTTCTTTTTACCTGTTGGTAAGCCAGCAGACCAATCTGTGTCACTGAAACCCGCCGCTGTAATGGGAAGCTATCTGACGGTCATTAAACAGCCACAATTTTTGGTTTACACCCTTGCTGGCGGCTTAGCAACAGCTGCGCCATTTGCTTACATATCCGGATCTTCGGATGTCTTCATGAATTTGTATAAAGTGAGCGAACAGCAATATGGTTGGATTTTCGCGTTACTTGCGTTTGCTATGATCGGTTCGACCCAACTAAATCATATCCTTTTACGTCGATTTACTAGTCAGGAAATTATCCGGGCAACTCTTATAGCTCAGACCCTTGTTGGCACCCTTTTAATTATTGGCGTTTGGAAACATTGGTACAATCTATACAGCCTGATTGGAATGATGTTCATTTTTCTTGCCGGGCAGGGTCTTACCGGTCCTAACACATCGGCATTGTCTCTGGCACCTTTTAGAAAACATACGGGAAGTGCTTCTGCCTTGATGGGAAGTTGGAGAATGGGAGCTGGGGCCATTATTTCAGCGATTGTAAGTTTCCTTCATAACGGCACTGCTCTTCCAATGGTCGGAATGATGGCGGTATGCTCGATCGGTGGGCTTTTGATCTTATTCTCAGGAACCTCTGCCGTTCGTCACAGAGCTTCCAAAGAGTCTGTTGAAGACGAAGTTTCGGTTGTTCTTTAAGCAGGAAGTATTTCGGATTGAGGTTGGTTTTGACCAAGCGGGTGGTCTGCTCAGGTGTTGTCATCAAATGGTCAGGGACGTCTCGTTATTCCGTTACCAAAATTATTTAATCATAATGTGTTCGCACCTTGTAGGGAACTAGTTTAAGGCAACTTCCTAATAGCGTCGGCCAGAAGTTGGATATACCTTTCCCGATCAATATCAAACACAACTTCGGTGTTGGGTTCCTTATTTAGGACATTGTAAAAGTCTACCACTGTTGCTCCTGTTGTTAGTTTTCCGGAAGTTTCTACGTCGACAAAGCAAGGTTGGGAAGTGAACATATCCGGTTCGAGCAGCCAGGCGATCGCGCACGGATCGTGCAAAGCGGCGCCGCCGTCCAGTTCTGTCCTGTTCTCCCGGTAAAATTTAGAGAAGAAGTCCAGCATATCAGCCGCAGCGACGCCGGTTTTATTTCCTATCGCTCTGAACATATCTATATCTTGTTGGAAAACAAGTGCCTTATGCGTCACGTCCAATCCGCACATCGTAATTGGTACTCCGGCATTAAATACAACTGCAGCCGCTTCGGGATCTGCGAAAATATTAAATTCAGCTAACGGCGTCATATTACCGCGGGTTATGCCACCGCCCATAAGTGATATCCGTTTAATTTTGGATTTCAAGTGCGGATAGGCCAGGAGGACCACGGCTATATTCGTGAGCGGGCCGGTAGGAACAATAGTGATTGGGGTGACGCTGTTGGCTAAGATTTCACCAATCCCTTCGACAGCGTTCAGTTTTTCATGTGCAAAAGCAGGCTCAGGCATCATCGGGCCGTCCAGACCTGTCTCTCCGTGCACATAATCGCTAATCACCAGTTCACGATACATTGGTTTTTCGCACCCCCGATAAACTGGAACGTGAGCGCCAATGAGCGTCAATATCCGCAACGTATTATTGAGCGTTTTATCCTGAGTTTGATTTCCCGCAGAGGTTGTTACAGCTTTAACGTCAAATTTCTGGCTTCCAAAAGCAAGCATGAGCATCAGCGCATCGTCATGACCGGGGTCGCAATCGATGATAACCGGTATCTTGTTCATAGTTTGTTGGATATATAATTAAGGATAGGGGATGTCAGCTAGAAGTTCATTTGAGGACTCTTCTGTTGGACTAAATTACAAAACTATTGTCCGAAAGGTCAAATTAACTCTCGGTCTGGTCACTAGTTTTGTAGGTGGTAGACGGTGAAGCCAGTGTGTTTGCGTGGGTCCTTTCATCACGAGCATACTTCCGTGTTCTAAAATAAGCGAAACGCATTCTTTCGTCTCTTTATGTTTAAATGAAAACTTACGCTCCGCACCAAAGCTCAGTGAGCCAATCGCACCATCTTTGATCAAATCCTTTTCCGCATCGCTATGCCACGCCATTCCTTCTGATCCATCGTGATATAGATTTAGCAAGCAGGAGTTAAATTTTTCGCCCGATTCTTGTTCGATTATCTCTTTGATCTTCAGTAATTCGTCTGTCCAGGCTAGCGCTTTTTTTGTGATTTTAGAGTAAGTATATTCAAACTCAGAATCTCCATACCAGGCAACTTTCCGTTTTGTTGTAATTAGTTTTCCATATATAATCGCCTCATCGTTTTTCCATTCAATATGCTTTATTAATTTGTTTAAATAATCATCAGAGGTGCCCACGGAAAATATTCTCCCATAATAATTTACAATCCCATCTTTGGGTAATAGATTAGTTTCCTTATTAGTGAACAAGTTCATTCTTCCATTTTTTATGTTGATCTTTCATACAATGACCGCAAGGTCTAAAATTATTTTGGAGGGCCTCGCCTTCTGTTTTAAAAAATACCCGGTTGTCTGTTTTTATTCGTTTACCGGATTTGCAACTCAGTTTGCCATAAATTTTTAATCTGATATTGCCTCCAAAAAGAATTTCTGATTTTCGAATTTTATTTTTCAAGTCAATATCGCTGATGTCAGAGTGGTTGGTCATAGCTAGTTCAAAGCGTCGTGAAAGATGATACCCACCGTATGTCGCTCACCTTCATGAATCTCGCTCACACCATGTTTCATATTGGTTCGAAAATAGCCACTTTTGCCTTTAACGGGGCGAAAGTTGGTTGCGAAAGCCAATAGATCCCCTTTTTTTGGTTTCAGAACGATGGCTTTGGACTGTGCTCTGGGCGTCTGTTGTACCAAAACAAATTCACCGCCTTGATAATCAACATCTGGCTCATTCAAAAATAAAACGATTTGAATCGGGAAATACACATCGCCGTACAAGTCCTGATGCAAAGTATTGTACCCGCCCTTGTCATATCTGAGTATTAACGCCGTGGGTTTATTCTGATTATTTGCTCGACACTCATTTAAAAATTCTTCATGTGTTTCAGGAAATATTTTTTCAATTTTTAATAATTTGAACCATGTATTCGCGATAGGATTTAATTTGCAATAAATTTTAGATCTAATATTTTCAATGAATTCGGGTAAGGGATAATTAAAATATTTGTACTCTCCCAGGCCGAATTGATGCCGTTCCATTACTACCGTTTTTCTATATAAATCTGATTTTTCATATAGGTTCTTCAATTCTTCTGAAAGTTCATTGGTGAGGAATTTTGGGATAATGGAATACCCTTTTATATTCACCTCATCTGCGAATTTGGCCCAATCTATTTCTCTATTTTTTGTTTTAATGTTTTGCATATAAAATTTATTTTTTGCAAAACTGGGAAGATATAATCGCCAGACAAATCCGAAACTTGCTGAGATCAGCAAATAAACTGGCAGGCGCTTGGGCTGTTGAGACTTGCCCGGCTTTCAAAACCTGGCAAGTAAAAAGCATGGTAATTTACATTTCGTGCAAAAAAGGAGCAGAACTTTGAGCCCCTTGTCGTGTAACCGAAATTGCAGCAGCCCGGCAAGCGAATTCACACGCGAGTTTAATATCTTTCCCAGAAGCTAGCGCGGTGGTCAGAGCTCCATTGAAGACGTCGCCGGCAGCAGTAGTGTCAACTGCCTCCACCACCATCGCGGGTATGAATTCATCATATACGTCCGTTTTCAGGTATATCCCTTTTTTACCTAAAGTGATGATCACCTTATTGACACCAAGACGGTTCAAAGCAATTGCTGCTTCTCTGGTCATATTCTCGTCGGTGGGTTGTATGCCCGTGATGATTTCGGTCTCGGTTTCGTTGGGTGTAATGAGGTACAGGTCTTTTAGTATCTTCGGATCGGGTTTTGTCGCAGGAGCGGGGTTGATAATCACATTGATTTGCTTTTTCTTGCACTGTTCAACTATATAGGCGACTGTTGTTAAAGGTATTTCAAACTGAATTAATACCAGGCCGATATCCTGGAAAACCACATCAGGCAAATCTTCAGGATTAAGATCCATATTAGCTCCGGACGCCACCGTGATTGTATTTTCTCCCTGGTCATTTACTGTGATCAATGCTACTCCGGAAGGAAATTTGGTGGATACTGGTGAGAAATCGATATTGATTTGTTCTTTAAGGAACCCCTCCCGCGACTGAGCACCGAATACGTCATCGCCTGTTTTTGTGATAAACCTGACATCGGCCCCCAAACGAGCGGCGGCCACGGCTTGGTTAGCACCTTTCCCCCCTGCATTCATCAGGAATGTTCCTCCTAAAACCGTCTCGCCAGGATTAGGAAATGCTTTCGTTTTGACCACCATGTCTGTATTAGAACTTCCTATTATAAGTATTTTGAGCGTCATTATTTATTTTATTTTTATTCAAATTGTTCGAATCGGACGAAGAATAGCTGCTATTTGAATTTATTCGAATATTAAGGGTTTTGTGACCGTTATTTAAGGAATGGTATTTTTTTATTAACAGGATTTTGCTGGAGTTGTAGGAATAGTTATAATTATCAAATTTAATTTTGGTCGCTGAGAGCTCAGGCTAGATACAGTGGCCAACTCTCGATTTTCATTTTAATATAACAGATTCTATACTGAGACCGAAGATAATCTCATATAAGTTATCGAACTTTGTTGTACCGAAGTGTCGGTAAAATTTGATGTAATAATGTGATTTACAGTATTTTAAACTAGATTCTTGATTGCGTTATCCAGTCTTTTGATATAAGATTTTAAAGTGTAAACTTTATGAAATATTAGCATGTGAGATGGCACACAATTGAGTTTCATTGGGAGTAATTTCTTTGAAAAATATTATTTTAATACAAGACAGTTTTGTGGTGTTTTTGAAGTTGGACATGCGCACACATTTGTAAAAAAGCTAGCGTTGGTAGTTATTATAGGATCTCCTTTCGGTGGGGGATCCTATTTTTTTGAGGAATCGAATTTATGCACCTTTTATAATATCTTCATAGTGATGTGAAGGGGCAAAAATCCCACCGCTCTGCGCATAAAAAGTCTCGTCGGTTTGATAAACACCTTTCTGCGTTTTTACCCATGTTGCGTTCGGGTAGGGGTGGTAGGTCGCCAACTTATCCCAATTTTTATAGTATTGATGGCCATTGGTTTCCTGAAGCCCAATACTCATGCCTGGGAATGGTTGAAGACGTGCAGCGACGTTTTTATTCCAATCCGCCAGGATAGGATTCACAGTCAGGTCAGCACAAAAACATGGAATATTTTTCTCAAAAGCTAACTGTGTGATTTTCATCGTCATACTCAATGTTTTCGCGATTGCTTTGACTGCAATGGCAGAATATCCAAGTTCAATCCTCCTGGCCGCGTCCTCGACGGTATGAGCACTTTCATCCGCCGCAACCGTTACACCTAAGTCGCCCACAAAAGTTTCGTTGCTTTCCTCAAAAGGCTCTTCAATCACAGCGATTTGGTCGAAAGCACCGATTTTTTTGGCATGGTCCAGAAATCTCAGTAGTGTCTCTTTCTTTTCATATCTGCCGTTTGCATCAAAGTAATAGGGTATCTTGCCGTTATGGGTATATGGTGTTTCGTAGTGACCGATCGCCTTGTGGACGTCGGTCAGGAAAGCGATATCCTTTTCGATCATTTCCTGTTGGGTTCCGGCGGCCCCGGTTTTTAGCTTCAAAATGAAATACCCGTCATCGGCCGCGTTTTTGATTTTCTCAATGGAAGTACCTGCGCTGAAGGAAGGGATGCTAGCCACTTTTTTGTGCCTGTATGCAAGACCTGGCCTGTATTTCTGAGGAATCATCTCATCGAACTGAGTTATGTTGTTTTCAGCAGCGTACAACAACCATGCTGCATTATCGACGCTGACTAACGCATTTAACGCAAAAGTTTTTCGAAGCTCCCGCCGATCTGTAATTTTTCGTCCATAGGCGAGTACTTCCGGAAGCAATTGGTCCAGCAATTCGATAGGATCGGTAAATGAAGTTCCCTTCAACATTTGCAAAGCACGTTCGGTCATGGCGTACATCAACGCATTTCCACCCGTCTCGGAGTGTTGATTGAATACCTGAGAATCAGACCATAACACTCCCTGGGTTCCGAGGCCCAGTTTGCGTATACCCTGTTCCGATTCTAGCAACGATATGACCTGCCAGCTGTCGGTAATGGCACTTCCTTTAAACCGGTATGGATTTAGCGGCTCTCTCTGGAAATTCGAATTCACTCCCGTTATTTTGATGGTTTTCATACTTTGTGAAGTTCCCGGAATCTTAAAATCAGGTGCGATTGCAGAAATTAAGGCAGCGGAGCCTGCTTTTTTTAGAAAGTCCCGTCTGTTAAGCTCGTTTTTAATAGAGTACATATGGAAGGAATATAATCCTGTATTTAACTTTCATAAGTCCTCAACTAGCCGGGTTTACTTAATATCGGCATCGCTGAACAAGCGATCGACTTTAATTTATCAATACTACGGTTGGTACTGGTATTAATTATAAAGACATATTGAACGGGAAAGAGCATTAAAGCCCTATATTTCCAATAAATTTTTATCATTTTTATTATATTGGATATCAGACAATTGTATATTATTTTCGTTTCAGGTTAAAAAAATAGGAAGTCAATACTTGCGTTGAAATATTAAATTATTACTTTTGCACCACGATACGATGTGCCACTAAGAGTAACACAAAGGTCCAGGGCTAAGCTGGGAAGATTTTTATCTCCGAAATTGAATCCAAAAAAATGATTCCGTAGCTCAGCTGGTAGAGCAATACACTTTTAATGTAT
This sequence comes from Dyadobacter sp. HNCC25DJ184, assembly GCF_056895215.1. Lineage (NCBI taxonomy): Bacteria > Pseudomonadati > Bacteroidota > Cytophagia > Cytophagales > Spirosomataceae > Dyadobacter > Dyadobacter sp. HNCC25DJ184. The sequence goes on from NZ_JBXHAQ010000001.1 coordinate 396,705, forward strand.
GGGTCCTGGGTTCGAATCCCAGCGGGATCACTTGAAGAAATAACAAAAAGCATCAAAAGCCTGCAAATCAACAGATTGCAGGCTTTTTTATTTTCCCGATTATCGCAAATTTTTCAATTTTTCGCAGGAAAATGGTGAGTGATTCGGTGAGTTCAAGGATTTGCAACATTTCCAACGAGTAGCATCAGCTAGAATCCTGAAAAGAACCTGTCTTTTTTCAGGATATGATTTCGTTCACGTTTCGTCTGGATATAAATAAGACGCACTGAACTAAACTGTATTTTTTTAAAAACCTGTTTACTCGCTTCTGAGTGACTTAACTGGATCGAGTAATGCGGTAGCGATGGTTTTCATACCGATCGATATTAGAACCATCAGTAGCATCGTCAATGCGGGGCCTGCGAACAGGTAGGGCGTGAGCGTTGCGCGCGTCGAGTAATTGTCAAGCCAGGCAATGGCCAAAAAATACGTAACAGGCAAGCCGAGCGCGATGGCTAGGGTGACAAGCTTCAAATACTCTTTAGACAACAGCACCACCAGGTTGCCTGTGGTTGCTCCGATTACTTTTCGAATGCCGATTTCCTTGGTTCGTTTAGAGGCAGTGAAAGTAGCCAGGCCAAACAATCCCAGGCAGGAAATTACAACCGCGATGATGGTCAAAAAGCCAAAAACCTGACGGAAGCGGTCTTCGGTTTTGTACTGCTTATCGTACTCGCTGTCCAGGAAAAAATAAGTGAAGGGAGAATAAGGGAAATTTGTTTGATAAACGCGTTTTAAAGTTGCCAACTGCTCGGCTGGATTGCCGGGTGCGAATTTTACGCTCGCATAACGGTCGAAGCGGGGTGAATATAAATGGATGATGGGGATATGAGGAACTTTGGGCGAATCGTAATGATAGTTATCGACTACCGCACGAATTGTAGCCTGATTACCCCAGAGATCGACCCGCCTGCCGATCGCTTCCTGCGGCGTTTGGATCTCCCACAACCGGAGCGTTTCCATATTGACGATCAACTGCCGGTTGGTGGTATCTGCGAAGCCCAAAGTGGTCGAGGCATCGAAGTTCTTACCGGCCAGAAGCCGGATCGACATTTGTTCGATGAACGAGGTATCAATGGCGGTAACGTGGTAGTTGTAGTAAGTTTTTTTTGCAGTACCCGAAAGATTGACGCCGGTAGTCGTCCCCATTCCGGCCGTGCCCATTCCCGGTACGGTGCCAGAAAACGAAACTCCTTTTACCTGCGATTGTTCGAGTAGCATTTGCCGAAATGCATTGTAAGTCTGGCGGATGTCGTTCCCGACAGGCGCTTTCACAACCAGTGTGTGGTCAATATTGAGCCCCAGCTCCTGCTCCCGCAAGTATTTAACCTGGCGGTACACGACCACGGTTTGTACCAATAAAATTAATGTCACAGTAAACTGGAAAACAACCAGCGACTTGCGCAGAAGGGCCCCTCTCACTGAGGTTGAGAAATTGCCTTTCAACACCTTCACCGGCTCGAATGAGGCGAGCACTATAGCTGGGTAAAAACCGGACAGCAACACGCTGCATACCAGAAACGCTGAGGCGCTTCCCCAGAAAAATGCATCGTCCAGCACCGCAAATTCTTCCGGTAAGCCAGTAATTTCGATAAATTGCGATTGAAGTAACGACACCATGCCCACAGCCAGACCTCCGGCCAGCAAATTGACCAAAATCGTTTCTACAAGCACTTGCATCCGGATCTGCTGCTGGTTCGACCCAACAGCCTTTCTCACGCCGATTTCCCTCGCACGGTCCAATGCCCTGGAAGTCGTCAGGTTTACATAATTGACAAAAGCACCCAACAATACCAAAACCGCCACACCAAGCAGCAGGTACACAGACCGCGGGTCGCCATTCGCTTCTGTTTCAAATGTTTTGTGGGAGTATAGATGAATATCGCCGATTTTCTGGGCTACCACGCGCTCATTGTTGAACCTCTTTTCCTGCAATAGACGGGTAGTAAATCTCGTAAGTGATTGAGCAAAAACGTCCTGGGAGGTTCCAGTGGTCAGTTGCAGGTAGGTATAGGTATTATTATTGTTCCAATTGTCTTCGTCCTCCCCCAAATCCGATAGCATCGTCGGGTAGGAAATTACCATATCGAATTTCAAATGCGTATTTGCAGGAGAATCCGGGACGACACCCACTATTTCAAACAAAATACTACCGTTGGATTTGGGGATCTTTATCGTTTTCCCGACTACATCCAGCGTATTGAAATAGGTCCGCGCCATGGTTTCAGTTAGAACAGCTTCCCTTGGCCTGCCGAAATGCCCACGCACCGTGCCGCGAAGCAGTGGATAGTTGAACATTCTAAAAAAGGACGAATCCACAGCATACACATTGGAAAGCTGGTAATACCGGTCACCGATCTGTACTGCCGAAAGCCGGTTGCGTAACGGATAAGCGCGCGCATAACTTTCCACCTCCTTCATTTCCGCTAATGCTCTCGATGCGATCGGCGGGTAGGTCTCGGCATCCTGAGCGTCCACGGTTCCACCATTCATATAGTCCATGGAGAGCCGGACGATCCGGTCTGCCAGCGGATTCTCATGCTCGTAGCTTAACTCGAAGCGAACGTATTGCGCAATGAGTAGCGCCACTGCAAGGCCTGTTGCCAGCCCGAATACGTTGATGATCGAAAATGTACTGTTCTTCCGCAGATTGCGCCAGGCGATAATGGTATAGTTGAGTAGCATATTTCGATAATTCTGATTTTTGCCGTCGTCTCTTGAAAAGTCCCGAGGTAAGTCGTCATCCTGTTCTATTGTCCGGAAGGCCAAACAATCGTACCTGGCTCAAAAAATATCCGTTTTCATTCAAATAGCCATTTTTTCGATTTAATCTTGTCCGAAATCGGACAGGTCAGTCCGCTATTGGGCATCCTTCATTTTGTCCAAATTACAAAATGAAAGTTTCAATAACTCAGCCCCACGTAGTTGATTAGGTGGTGAAATTGCTTGCCTGATCCGTCGAACTGGCCCTTTGTTTTGCAATCTTTCTCGTGTTTGCAGTTTGGGTATTTCATTTCACGGGTGCTCCGGCGGATGCGAAGTCGCAGGAGTTTGTTGCTCCTTAGCAGGATTTTATTTCAGGTACTTTTTAGGAAAATCTAAAGACAGGTCGGCTCTCTATTTTATTATTTGCCACAGTATTTGGAATCATTTTTGCTTTCAATATCGTTTACGAAACTTAGGGAAAAGCCGAACTGACTCACTCTGATTTGAAACGAACGAGATATACCACAGATAATAATAGAACTATGTCTGAAACACAACTTACCGGCTTGCAGAAACGAGCTTCCAAATATCTCAACAAAGCAATCGACTACCGGATCGCGCCAGATGAAACGATTAGCGGCTACTTCATTGGTTTTGACAAAAACTCAATAGACCGGGCTGTTATACAGATGTCAAATGCTGCCGACCGAACTACTTTGCCTTTGATGTCGGTGGTGAACTATTTTGAGGGGATTGGGGAGGATGAAAATGAAATATGAAAGATTGCGTGAGCACTTTCGAGAGAATCGGGCTGAAGGAGCAAGGTGCCTGATATTAATAATATAGCATCAATTATTTTTGAAGCGTCAATTAAAAAACTCCCGAAATTCCAGCGGGGATATAGTTTTTTGATCTTGAACAATTTACTGAATGATTACGGATGTTCGAAGCATAATGCATATGCGATTTCGCTGACCGACAAACCGGTAGTTGAAAGTTTTTTCTTCGCCTTCTCAATTATTTTTTCATGATTATGCTGCTGGGCATATATACCCGTCAGCGGACGCAACCATCGCTCAGGTAGCTTGGAGAAAGATGGAGCTGTTCCACTGTCCAATTCAGCATTTTTGATATTCGCTTTTCGAACATTTCTGAGTCGGGAATAGATAGAGGAAAAGGATCGAACATGGTAATATGCACTGGAGGTTTCAGAGCTCTTACATAGCCATATTCTTCCGCGAAGTTCAGGCGCTCATCGTGAATCCTTGCAGATAATTCCGGTGGCGGCATGATTGCGAACATATATAGGTGGGATGAAGTTTCCATTGTATAAATTGTTGGGATAGGATTGTTAACTAATTTAAAACCAAATTGCCCGAAAACAAACAAGTAAGGAATGGTTGTTTCGATATTAAAATGAATTCGCAAGAACAAAAAAAGCGCCCCCAAACGAGGCGCTTCCCAATGCTAATAAACTACTTATTCAATTCAAATATCCCTCAATTCCAACCCCCACCTAAGGCACGATAAATATTAACCGTTGCATTCATTTGGGCTGTTTTTGTTTCGATCAGGTCGAAGCGGGCTTCCAGGGCGTCTCTTTGGGTTAAGAGTACTTCCATATAGTCGGCGCGTGCAGAACGGAAGAGACCATTGGAAATCGTTACTGATTGGGTTAGTGCCTGAACTTCTCTTTGTTTCAGATCATAGGTCTGGCCCAGGTTATTGATATTGTTTAGCTGATTCACTACTTCAATATATGCGTTTAGCAGCGTCCGTTCATAATTGTAAACGGCCTGGATTTGCTTGGCGGTCGCATTGGCGTAGTTCGCTTTTATTGCGTTCTTGTTAATCAATGGTCCGGCCAAATCGCCTACGAGGGTAGCTAACAATGATTCAGGTAATTTGGCAATGTAAGTCGGGCTGAATGCCTGGAGACCTAGTGTTGCCGAAAGACCCAAAGAAGGGTAGAAGTTGGCTCTCGCTACTTGTATATCAAGTTTTGCTGCCAATAATTCCTGCTCTGCTTGTCTGATGTCCGGACGGTTTTGCAGTAATTGTTGCGGAACCCCAGTTTGTGCAATTTGCGGTGTCAACGTCTCGAAATCCTGAGTACTCCTCTGAACAGGCTGCGGATATCTACCCAACAAGAAGTTGATCTTGTTTTCGGTTACGGTAATCCGTTGTTTGATGCCATATTGCAAGCTTTGCGTATTCAACACCTGCGCTTCAAAACGGCGAACTGCGAGTTCGGTTACCCTTGTGGCTTCCTTTTCCATTCTTACCACTTTCAAGGCGTTGTTCTGAATCTCAATGTTCTGTTGGATAATGGCCAACTGACGATCCAATGCCAGCAATTCGTAATATGAATTAGCGATTTCGGCGATCAGATTAGTCATCATGAAATTCTTACCCTCCACGGATGCCAGATATCTGTTAACCGCAGCTTTTTTCGCATTCCGCAGTTTATGCCAGATATCGACTTCCCATCTTGCAAAAGCGGCTACCCGAAGATCGGGTAGGGGCTCCGGCATTTCTTTTCCCGGCTTGATATCTGTCGTAGCTTCGGCTGCGCCCATATTGGTATATCGGCCCAGTTTCTCTACGCCAGCTCCGCCGCCAAGGCCAACGAATGGCATATATTCCCCTTTTCTGGCCTGAATCTCGTTTTTGGAGATCTCAATTTCCTGCAAGGTAATATTCAACTCCTGGTTGTTTTTGAAGGCTGTGTCGATCAGCGCTACCAGATTTGGATCGCTGAAATATTCTCTCCACAGTACCTTTCCCGAGTTGCTGGTCGAGTCGGTGTTCTCCGAGCCGGTGTAGCTCGCAGAGACATTTTTGCGCTCCTGTTTCTGCACGGTGTTGGGTGCGTTACAGGCGGCGAATGCGAGGGTGACAAACGCCACCCCTATATAACTGGCTATCTTTTTATTATACATGATCTTCTTTCTCATCGCTTTGGGTAAAATTGTCAACTGCATGGACAAATCCTTCTGACAACGGACTGTCGTCTTCATCTCTGATCATTTGTCGGCCATCAGCCAAACTGCCAAATATGAAGTACAAACCAGGGATGATAATAACCCCAAAGATGGTTCCGAATAGCATACCACCGAGAGCCGATGCACCGATGGTACGGTTACCAATCGCTCCGGCGCCGCTTGCCGTGATCAACGGGATCAGACCTGCAACGAACGCGAACGAGGTCATCAGGATTGGACGGAAACGTACTTTCGCTCCTTCGATGGCAGCGTTCAGAATCGTTTCGCCCTGCTGTCGCTTCTGGACGGCGAATTCCACGATCAGTACGGCGTTTTTACCCAACAACCCGACCAACATGATCAAACCGATCTGAGCGTAGATGTTGTTTTCCAACCCCATCAATTTCAACAACAGGAAAGAACCAAATACCCCAACCGGAAGCGAGAACACAACAGCCAAAGGAATAATGAAACTTTCATATTGCGCAGCCAACACAAAGTAAACGAAGGCCAATACGATCAGGAATACATATAGCGACTCATTTCCGCGGCTCGCTTCGTCATATGAAAGACCTTCAAAAGCGATATCATATCCTTTTGGCAAAGTTTTCACCGCGACTTCGCGAATTGCCTGGATGGCGTCAGCAGTGGTATATCCCTTGGCCGGAAGACCCTGGATCGCTGCTGAGTTATATAAGTTGAAGCGGGTAATCTCGTTTGGTCCCTGCCCTTTTTTAAGCGTCATGAATGACGAGTAAGGTACCATTTCGCCTGCGTCGTTTTTCACGAAAAGCTTCAGCAAATCAGATGGAAGTCTTCTGAAGCTTGGATCAGATTGTACATATACTTTAAAGAACTGGTTGAACTTGATAAAACCTTGTTCGTAAGTACTACCAATCATGATGTTCAGGTTATCCATCGCTTTTCCGATCGATACTCCTTTCTGCATGGCCAGTTTATTGTCAATCTCCAATTCGTATTGAGGATAGTTCGCGGCAAAGAAGGTAAACAAACCTGTCAGCTCTTTGCGCTTGCCAAGGTTAGCCATGAACTCCTTGTTGATTTTGTCGAACTCGCGGTAATCAGTATCGGTTGTTTTATCCAATAGACGCATCGAGAAACCACCCGAAGTACCGAAACCTGGAATGGCCGGTGGTTCGAAGAATTCCACTACGGCACCCAATCCTCTGGTTTTGCCTTCCAGTTCTTCCATGATTTCCTTCACGTTTTGCTTCCGATCGGACCATGGTTTTAAGTTGATCAAACAAGTACCGGCGTTGGAACCCCGACCCTCTGTCATAATCTCATAACCAGCCAAAGACGATACCGACTCAATTCCATCAACTTCTTCACAAATCTTTTGAAGACGACGGGATACCTCGTTGGTTTTTTCCAGCGTAGATCCTGGAGGAGTCTGGATGATCGCATAGATCGTACTCTGATCCTCATTAGGAATAAAACCTGCGGGCAGAATTTTATTCTCGTAAGCAATACCCGCACAGAAAGCTAGCAGGATGACAAAAGTCAATACTCTTCTGCTCACGATCAACTTCAGCAAGCCCACGTACCATCCGGTCATTTTTTCAAAACCCTGGTTGAAACCGTCTAGTGCCCTGCTCAGAATGTTTTTCTTTTTGGCGTGTCCATGATGGTTTTTCAACAACATCGCACACAATACCGGCGTAAGCGTCAAGGCGATTAAGGCCGAGATGACGATGGAGCTGGCCATTGTGATGGAGAACTGGCGATAGAAAGTACCGACTGGTCCTGACATAAACGATATCGGAAGGAATACCGAAACCATTACGGCTGTGATGGCGATAATCGCACCACTAATTTCACCCAACACTTTTTTGACAGCAGAAAACGGCGATAAATGAGGCTCTTCTTCCATTTTAGCATGGACGGCCTCGACGACGACAATCGCATCATCGACCACAATACCAATCGCAAGTACAAGGGCAAAAAGTGTGATGAGGTTGATGGAAAGTCCAAAAGCCTGAATCACAAAGAACGCACCGATCAGGGATACCGGAACGGCAAGGATCGGAATCAAAGTTGAACGCCAGTCGCCAAGGAATATAAATACCACCAGGGCCACAAGGATAAAGGCGTCACGCAAAGTATCAATTACCTGCTCTATTGACGCATCGAGGAAGTTAGAAACGTCATAACTGATTTTATAGTCCACGCCCGGAGGGAAGGATTCTTTCATCACGGCCAGCTTCTCTTTTACCTGCTCAATTACGTCACTGGCATTACTACCATAGTTTTGTCTCAATACAATCGCGGCAGAAGCCTTTCCATCCAAATTGGAATAGATATCAAAGAATTCACTACCTAATTCAACTTTGGCAATGTCCTTAAGATGTATACTTTCACCCTGAGAATTGGCCCTTACTATAATATCTTCATATTCTTTAGGATCGCTATATCGCCCTTTGTAGGTAAGCACATATTCAAGTGACTGTGCAGCTATACCAGAACTTTGACCAATACGACCCGGACGACCGATGATACTTTGCTCACCAATCGCTTTCATTACTTCTTCTGTCGAGATACTATATGCACGCATACGTTCCGGATTCAACCAAACACGCATCGCATATCTACGGCTACCCAATATTTGCGCCCTTGCTACCCCTTTGGTACGTTGCAGCTCGGGGATCATTTTTACAGTGGCGTAGTTGAAAAGGAATTTTTCGTCGATACTCTTTTCTTTTGAAAAAAGGTTGACGTACATCAACATACTTGGCTGAACGGGCGAAATAATAACCCCTTCGCGCTGAACTAGTTCTGGTAAAAGAGGCATTACCTGATCCACCCTCGTCTTTACCCGGATCACCGCTACGTTGGGATCCGTCCCGGGCTCGAAGATAATTCTGAGGGTTGCTTCACCAGCACTGGTTGCATCGGTTGCGATATAACGCATATCCTGAACCCCGTTGATCGCCTGTTCCAGCGTAATCAGCGTGGACTTGACCAACACATCGGCACTGGCACCGGGGTAAGCGATAAATATGTTTACAGTCGTTGGCGCAATATCCGGGAATTGGGAAATAGGTAATTTCTCAATTGCCAGGATGCCTATAAAGACTATCATGATCGATATCACGATAGCGAATACAGGTCTTCGTATGAATTGATTAAACATGTCTTTTGATTTTTTTTAATGCCTCCTTATTCGGCATATAGACTTAAATGAGACATTACTGAGTCAGGCTGTACGAAAGTGGCGTGGATCTTTTCGTTTTCGTGTACCTGGCGTAAACCTTCAAGCAGGATTCTGTCATCCTTTTTAAGACCAGCCGTAACCACGAAAATGTGAGGAAGTTCTGCGCCGACAGTGATTTCTCTTGAACGAATCACATTGTCTTTATCAACCACATAAACATATTTCTTTTCCAATACCTCGAAAGTGGCTTTTTGCGGGATCATCAACGCATGCTTCAGCGGCGTAGTGATAACGATACTGCCCGTTTCTCCATGTCTTAAAAGGCCTTTTGGATTTGGGAATGTAGCACGGAAAGCGATGTTACCCGTTTCATTATTAAAATCAGCCTCAATCGTTTCAACAATCCCGGTATGGTCAAAATATTCGTTGTTGGCCATACGTAGCTTCACGACTTCTTTATTGTTGGATTTCAGACCGTTCTGATAATTCAGATATTCAGCTTCCGGTACGTTGAAGTATACCCACATTTTGCTGTTGTCTGAGAGGGTAGTTAACAAGTCTCCCTCGTCAACAAGACTTCCCAACCGCACCTGGAAGTGATCCATAATACCATCAAAAGGCGCTTTCACCTGTGTAAAACCAAGGTGAACAGATGTCAGGGATAGCTCAGCTTTGGCCTTGTCCAATTTTGCTTTCGCAAGAGCCAGCTCATTTTTCGAAACGATATTGCTGTCTGCAAGTGCCTTTGTATTTCTGTATTCAACATCGGCAAAATTTGCTTCTGCCTGCGCTTTTTGTTGTTCTGCCTCATACAGCATCGGCATGATCTGGAACATCATCTGCCCCTTTTTGATATGCTGACCTTCGTCAACAAATATCTTTTGCAAATAACCCTTTTCCAAAGCCCGTAATTCGATATGGCTGATGGCGCGGATTTGACAAACGTAATCTTTGTCAATAAGGGTGTCTTTTTCAACCGGACTGGTCACAAGGAATTTGACTTCCTCTTCCTTTTCTTCTTTCTTGGATTCACAGCCTGTTTGGTAAAACAACGCAGACAAGCTCATGAGCATGAGAATTCTCTTCATGATAATTTTTGCTATTTAAGACAATTTGATTTTTTGATAATTATTTAATTGAGTGATAGCATGTTGTAACATGCCAGGGGTTTGGTGAGCTGAAAGGTCGATATTGTCTTTACAGCAAAAGCAATGAAATGAAAGACTATGGATCCAACTTCCCTCTTTGAATTGCGGCTCAAAGTCGGAGAACTTGTAGTGTTAGATACCTTGAAGACCCGTTCGCCAGATGTTGAAAAAAGATCAACTGTTTTTGGGTTTCGGAAAAAAGATATCTGAGTTTTTGAATATAAGGAGCGGTAAAATAGTGGCTGGCAGAAGCTGTTTTTCTGGCAAAATCAAATTTTAGGGAAGTATCTTCTGTTTCTTCGGAGAAAAACTGTTCGTCGTTCTCAATGCCTGATATAGCATATTTGATAGTAGCACGCTCGACTTCAGTGCAGGTTGAAACGGCGCATTCTGACCTTTGAAGAATTTTGCCTGTATCATTTCCGTCAAAATCCTCTTTGACATTGGCGTGTACAAAACCATATCCGCCTAATAAAAGAGTACATAACGTCAGAATATATTTCCTTAATACTTTTTTCATTCAGAGTTAGGGTTTGAGCAGATGGAAGAAACTTTGGTTTGCATATCTTAATTCACTCAGCGGAAATGCAATACTTCTAGTCGTCTTCAAAGTGTCATAATATTGATATTCAGTGTATATGAGGTCAATGGTTTTAGTTTTGACCTGGAAACAAATTATCAGCAGATTCTTCGAATATTGCGGGAGGAGTGGTGACAAAAAATTACATTTTTCATAGAAGTGAGCTTTTAGTAAAACATATACAAAAAGCGTATATTTTCCTTAACTACATGTTAAAAGCGTGTTAAAAGGCCATTAAAATGTAGGTCAAAAAATTCCCTAAACGGAGAAAAATGACATTTTTTGGGCAATGGTTATAAAAAATGGGATTAAAAAAAGAGCTGTTTCCAGGCAAAAACGTCCCGAAAATTTGTGAGCGGATGATTTGTACCAATTGGGTAACAATGGTAGAAAACGAATTTCTTGGTAATATCTGACCGGAATCGTACCTAAGGTTTAATAACCTTGGTCAACACCCCAGGTACCTTAAAAAGATCGAAATCCTGGTCGTATAGCAGATACTTATTGTGCCACTCGGGAGAGAATTTTTCTTTATACGCCCGCAGTCCCTGATAGTGAGAAAATGACCTGATTTTCTCATATGCGAACTTCATCGATCGCTCAGGAAAGTTTCGAGGATCCGTAATGCCGGACAATGGCGCAAAGCCCAGATTAACAGAGGAGTAACCCTTGGCTTTCAAGAAATAGAACATCTCAACCATGATGAAATCGATGACTCCGTTGGGAGCGTCTTTTGTCTTGCGGATCAGATCGTAGGTCCCTTCCCCAGTGGCGTAATCTGGGATAATATTGAGGAATGCAAATACTTTTGATTCAGCATTTTCAATCGTGATAATGGTCTGATGCCTAAGCTCTTCGTGGATAAACATTCCCTGAGAAAAAACAATCTCCGAACGGTTCGTTTCTGACAGCCATTCGTTTGAAACCGCTTCGAGTTTACTTAGTACATCGTCGCCAACCGGAGTACTGTATATTTTGCTAACGAATCCCTGATCTTTTACTTTTTTAATGGCATTCCGAATTGATTTCTTAGCTCCCCCATCCATGCTAAACGACGTCAGGTCAAGCACACCTTCTTGGCCTAGAAACAGTTTCTTTTTTGATGGGAAAGCAAATAACTTTTCCTCGGGAACTCTGAAATAAATGCTTTTCAGGCCATGCCAGTCACAATATTCGTCAAAGGATTTGGCACATTCCAGCAGGTTTTCTTCCGTTGCAACAGGGCACTCCAGTACAACCGCGAAGTTTCCAACGATGCGATATGACACAAACCCGCCTGTCACTTCGCACCGGAAAATAAGTTTGTCAAAATAGGATTTGAAATAATCGAGCGGTGAATTTCCGTATTTGACTAGCTCCACTTTTGCCCACTCCAGGTCGGTTTGATATACTTCGGAGTTGACAAAGTATGGTCGTACGAGCGCATAAACAAGAAAAGATATCGAAAGGAAACCGCTGATATTCAGAGTGTAAAGAAAATCCCGGGCGAAGTCGTCACGTGCGTTGAGATCAGCACTGCCTACTAAAAAGAAATTAGCAAAGGTATATGTAACAGATTGTTTAAAACTAAAATCTATTCCGAAATGCTTTTCATCTAAAAAGTAGAATCCAATGCAACCATATATCAAAACCGCCACGCAGCTAAATGAAGTGACGACAATGCCCATGATTCCGAATCGGCGGCTGTTTTTAATATAATAATCTTTTTTTGATACCAAAAGGATGATTCCGACCACAAGGGAAAAAGCAGATTCTTCATAATCAATTGCTTTTGTAAGGTTGCCGACCAGTGAAATGAAGCAAAGCGCGATGGCAAAGTACCATGCCATTCGCAATCCTTTAAACAGAAATGCTGCAGTCACCAACAGGAAAAGACCAGTCAGCAGGACAAAAAAGTTGGATACTGCGATGGCACTCATCGGCAGAAATTCTTTCAAAAAATGAAGGCGTGTGCCTATGGCTGGTGTGACGACAGAAATGATATTGATAATACCAAGAATGAATAGAAGCATCGCCGGAAATATCCTCAGCAGCAGCTTATTAATCTTGATCAAAAAGCTCAACGCACCGAGCATAAGGGGTAACCAAAACTCAAAAAATCTGTAGAAAAAGGTGACAGATATGGCGTCCACATTGCTGAATCCAAACCGGATCAGAACATATGTCATAGAGAATTCGATGGCGCCGATACCTCGGAGAAACGGGGAGACGATCAACAGAATCACCGAAGTGATATACCCTAAAATTGCGACGGACAGAGAGGGCTCAAGGTGTAACGCGAGCATAGCGACATAGAGATGTGCTATTCCCGTCAATTCTATCACTACGCTATAAAATACAGTTAGCAAAAAGAATTTGGACTGTATCTTGTTGCTAATCAGATTGTCCAGGTATTCCTCCGCGACCGGCCACTGATCGACCAGTCTTTTGTAAAGAAATCCTCGAGTTTGAAAGGATCGATAGAATGCATATGCAATGATTATCAGAACGATGGTTGCGCCGAGAGCTATCCATTCTCCGTAACCAAGGCCGCCTGTTGTCAACGCTACCAGAAACGCTGGAATGGCGACAATTACCACCGACAGGATGCCGACGAAAGCATATATGGAAGAGGCAAAATGTACTTGCGTTTTCGTAATGCCTTTATCTTCAATCGGTTTTGAGAAGAAGGCCAGAGACGATATTCCTCCGGCAGGCAAAAAAACGCTGACAAAATTTCGCTTAAGAAAAAGGACAATGGCATCTGCCCAAGACAGATTTGTTCCGATTGCAGCGAAAGAATTGATATACATCAGTGCCTGAAGTATGACGTAAAATATGGTCAGGAGCGTCCCGACAATAATCCATGCCCATTTGGAGGTCGACAAAACTTGTTTTACCTGATGTAGCTCCCCCTGCTCATGTTGGAAAAACCAAACAGCCAGGGCGAGAGAAAGTACGGTAAATATCGATTGGAAAATGACCTTCAGATTGTCCTGAACAAATTGAATCTCTGACTTTCGGAAGAATCGAAACTGTTTGGCTGTTAAATTCATAACGTGAGTATAAGTGCTTACTTCCCTTTCAGAGGATAGTCCTGCAGTTTTGCAAAAGAGTAGCCGTTTTTTTGCAGAATGGGAAGTGTTTTTTCAAGTGCCTCAAAGTTGTTCCATTCCGGATGATTGAAATGCATAATAATCAGTGCGCCCGGTTTGACGTGGGTCAATATACTTTCCTCAATCGTTTTGGCGGGTGTAAACGGAACCGCGTCACCAGATAGCACATCAAAACTGATCATAGTGACCCCCAGTTGATGGGCAATTTTGGCACAGGCTTCATCGGTAAAAGCCGTAGCTGAACGGAAAAATGTGGGTCTCCTGCCTGCTATGAACTCGATTTTTCGTTCGTTGGCTTCTATTTCGTCAAATGCATCTGGGACGTCCGGTGTTCCTTTTATCCCATATTCACTTTCGCCATCTACTGAACAAGGACGGTGATTCAACCCATGATTTTCGATTTCAAAAAGCGGGTCTTTGCTAAGTTCCAGAAACGTTTTGTAGTTCGCATCAATCCACTTTCCGGTTACAAACAATGTGGCCGGGATCCTTTTTTCTCTGAGATAATTGATCAGTTGCGCATCATATCCGCTGCCGTGTGGGCCACCACATGCATCGAATGTGAGGGCCAGCAGCTTTTTGTTTGTTACCAGGTCAGTGTCAACGCCTTTTACAAATTCGCCCCAGCTGCCGGGAGTGGCGTGGGCGAATTCTTTGTCAACCTGATCTTTTTTTGACATGTAAGATTGATCCTGATATAACTGCCGTAACCAGGTCCCATTGTCCGGTGCGATTGTTTGAGCTTTACAAAAATTCCCGAGACTTAATCCGAGAACAAGAAGTAATAAATATTTCATGGGTAGAATTGCATGATGGTTTACTGAAAATGGAGGTAATATGACCGGGCCTCTTTCAAGGCCTCGCCACAGATATCGTTTATTCTATTGAAAATTTCCCGCTGGATCTCCTCGTCGGATAAACTATGTGATTTGAGGGCGTCGAGGTCATCGTTCAAAATTTCGCTTAGTCCCATAATCGAAACAGTAGAAATCATATCGTGCGCTATCCGTTTAACCTTAGTTGAATCTCCCCGGTTTAAAGCTTTTTGCAAAGCGCCAATTTGTTGTGGAATCAGGTCAACGAATTGACTTGTGGCTACTTTTTCATATTCCAGATTACCCCCGCTTATTTCCTTCATATATCGAAGGTTAATCAGTTTATATTCTTTAATATCAATTGGTTGTTTTGGTGGAGAGGTATTGTTAAGCCCGATATACTTTTCAATAGTTGATTTAACTTTAGTCTGGGAAATTGGCTTTGCGATATGATCATTCATTCCAAAACTTATGCATTTTTCTCGTTCTCCAGCCATGGCGTGCGCAGTCATTGCAATAATCGGAAGGTTAAGCTTTAGATTATTCCTGATCTCCATAGTTGCGGCATATCCGTCTATTTCAGGCATTTGAATATCCATAAAGACGAGGTCAAAGGATTCGTGTTTCAGAATTTCAATCGCATCCTTCCCGTCACCAACTGCTCTGTATGATATTCCGAGTCCGTTCATATACTGAGCCATTAGAGACTGGTTCACAATATTGTCTTCAACGATAAGCACCTTTATTCCTTCGTGTTGAAGCGAATCACGATGTGCCGCAGGTGAACTTTGCTGAGTTTGATCAGAGGAAACTGTATGATAAGGTATGCGGACAATTACAGTGGTGCCTATTCCCGGTGTACTTTTTAGTTCAATGGTTCCATCTTGTAAATGAACCAGATCCCTTGCTATCGAAAGTCCAAGTCCGGTTCCGCCAAACTTGCGGGTTGTAGCATCTTCGGCCTGCCGAAACCTTTCGAATATGCTATCAATTTTGTTTTCCTCAATTCCAATTCCAGTGTCATGAATATTAAATTCGATATCCACCTTATTGGCACCAGTTTTCTGCGCTTTGATTGTGAGGATAATGCCTCCATTGACTGTGAACTTTACTGCATTCCCAATTAGATTAACAAGAATTTGTGAGAGGCGTGTTGCATCACCATTCAATAGATCCGGGGCGTTCTCAGGAAATTGAGTAGTTATGAAAAGACCCTTATCTTCAATTTTGTGGGTAAACATGGTCGTCACCGATTGAACCAGTTCTTTAAGGCTGAAAGGGGCGTTCTCAATACGCATCATTCCTGATTCGATTTTAGACAAATCAAGAATATCATTTACAATTGTTAGCAATGTCTGTCCAGACTGCTGAACGGTTTGAATATGAAGGCGGGATTCGGAGTCGAGCTGTTTTTGCTGGATCAGATCGGTATACCCCAGGATGGCGTTCAACGGAGTCCTGATTTCATGACTCATATTGGCTAGAAAGTTCTCTTTGATCTGCGCCGCATCTCTAAGCTTACGTTCACTTTCATTGAGCTTTGCAATTAATTCAGCCTGTTTTTTATTCCGGGTCGAAATGAGCAGAAATCCTCCCACGATTAAAAACAATACCAGAAACAGAATATATTGGTTATACTTCAACACCTTATTGCCATTCTGATCCACCGCCTCGGTTTTTTTGGCCAGGGCGTAATTCATGGAGATATTGAGCTTGTCGATCAGGTTCTTAATACCATCTCCACTCTGGAGTGGTTCTTTTTCGCTGATCAATCGAACCGCCGCAGGTCTTCCGGCCGAATAAAAGTTGTCGATTAAAACTCGGTCAAACTCCATTCTCTGCTCAAGCATTTTGCTGAGTTGAGCAATATCAGGTTGATACTCCGAGTCACTATTCCGCGTCAGGAAAAGCGCATGCTCCCTTATTTTTGCAATGTGGGTATCGATGTTGCCAATGCTGATGGAGTCGCCCGTGATGACGGCGAGTTTGATTCTATTTTCGACGATCAGCAGATCTTTTTGCAACTCCGTCAAATGCCCACTCATCGCGTAGTGTTTAAGCAACACCTCATTACTCCTTATAAGGGTTTTGACATTGCCGTTTGTGAAATATTGCACAACGAGCAGGAGTGCTATTCCAATTGCGAAACTGGTTGCAATGAAAGTAAAGGAGAATTGCCTGATTTTCATATTGACCTGATATGCTAACTATTTTAACTCAACATATAAAACTACGTCAATCCCAAAGCATAGACAATGCACCGGAGTCAGACAGGCCTGTTCTCTCGCTCAAAGGGTAAGAATGATCGTTTAACAGGGGGGCATTAGATAATTCTCAGGCGTTTGCTGAGCGCTGACCGATATGTATCGGCAACAGGAACGGTCTTGCGGTTAATGATCAACGTGCCACCTTCGATGGTATCAATCTTACTGACTTGAATGATAAAGGAACGATGCACGCGCAAAAACCGGGTATCGGGCAGTTTGGCTTCGACCTGCCGGAGCGTAGAGTGAATGGAGTAAAAAGATTCTGAAGTATATAGTTTGACATAGTCGCCGGTGGCTTCAGCAAAAAGTATATCATCTATATTAATCCTGCGCACAATATTCGAATCACGAATAAATATGAAGCTGTCGTTTTCAACTTTCACTTCCTGACTTCTGCTTCGCTGAATTTCCTTCGCCTTTTCAACTGCTTGTAAAAAACGCGCGGGCATTATAGGTTTGGTGATATAGTCGGCTACGTTGAGCTCAAATGCCTCGGATGCGTATTCACGGTTGCCGGTTACGAAAATAATGATGGTCTTTTTATTAGAAAGGCTTTTTACCAGCTCGATGCCGGTCATACCTTCCATTTCAATGTCAAGGAAAAGCAAATCAATACTTTCAGACATAATTTTCTGAAACGCTTCAATGGCATTTTCATATTCTCCAAGAAGTTCGAGATCATTGGTCTGTTGAATCAATTGCTTCATTGCGCCGCGTGCAATGATGTTGTCGTCGACGATTAGACAGTTCATAATTTAAAACCTGATAGTTCACCTGTTGGGGTGAGTTTCTTTGAAAACGGATACAATGATAGAAACTTGAAAGCAAAGAAAGTAGAGTTTTGAGTCAACTTTATTTGGAGAAAATTGTAACCGGAAATACGCAAGTTCTTGATGGCGGAGTTGTTACATGTCCAAAAAAAGCCGCATATATCAATACAAAGGCCGTTCCGTCCGAAACAAAAGACACTTTGGAGGGTTTTGCCGACAGGTTTTGCCTTTCTACCTATTTTCTATTTCCGGTTTTGAGTGCCGGATATAGTTTTGGATCATTGATTCACAATCACCAAAAAAAAGATGAAAAAGATAATCGCATCCGTCGCTGTAGCACTTTTCGCAATTGTATCGCTACAAACCCAAGCTCAAACCGCAACTAAGGAGGTAAAAAAAGAGCAAAAAACAGAAAAGAAAGCCGAACGTAAGGCATTACGTAAATTAGAGGGCAAACGAGTTAGCCAAACGGCCAAAAATTCATTTTTAGTCGATTTTGGAAATGTTTCGGGTGCAACGTGGATTCGTGGCCCGCAATTTGACGAAGTTACATTTGTTCAGAATGGCACTAAAAAGACGGCATATTATGATTATTATGCTAAGCTTGTTGGCACCACAACCAATGAGAAGTTCTCAGATATTCCGGCCAATGCCCAGAAAAATATTCAGAAGGACTACAAAAGCAAAGGATATGTAATTGGAGCAGTAGTGAAGTACGACGACAATGTGAATAATGATTCTGATATGCTGATGTTTGGTACTCAATTTGAGGATGCTAACCATTATTTCGTGACAATAACGAAAGATGGACACGAGGAAGTGTTGATGGTTTCCTTGGATGGAGAAATTTCATATTTCAAAAAAGTTTCTTGATCGCACACGCGCATTGGTATAATCTCAACCTGTGCTAATGCGCGTTTCCGGTTAGATCCGGAATATTGTTACTTCGTCAACAAACAAATCATAAGGAAACGTTTTGAATTATGCGTGCGAATTCCGAAAATACAGAATACTGGAGCGATGAAGATGCTCATGAACAAACAGACCAGGAGTTGACCCAAAACATACTGGCTGCGCTTTTTTTACATGAAATTCATGCTGAATTTATTCGTGTCCGCGTTCTGCACAGAGATGCATATCTGGAGGGAACAGTGGCCGATGAAAAAGAAAGGATGCTTGCCCAGGAATATGTCGGGGATATTTTCGGTGTAAGGACGGTAATCAACTATCTGACTTTTCCCCACAAGCATAAATATTCAGTAGTTTTGATAAAAACAAAGAGCTTGTCTTCCGGGAAAGGCAGGCTCTCTGTTTCTTAAAAGCTCATTTGAGTCTGGGCTTTTCCCACGCGATATTGATCTGATCGTTGATCACTTTTGATACTTTGCCATCCGGCCCTTTTACAAATATCATTTTCCGGTTGATCGTCTTGTCAAATAATTTTGTATCGGAAATGGCGCCACTTTGTAAAAGTTTGAGGGAATCGAATCCAAACCATTCAATCTCTAAAATACCGTATTGAATCGTTTTTTTACAGAAAAACGTCTTTTTCTTCTTGCACCAAAAAATCTGGTTTTTTCTCCAAAAAATTCTTTTATTGTACATGGATTGGTGCCTGCTATGGGAAGCAGGTGTGGTGATTAATGGAAACAAAAATATAAGATGGGAAAGGGTAAAGATTTGTTTGGCCACTATTACGATTTGGGTTCGTCAAAAGGTTTGAAGAGCAAGGAATATGAATATGCGTGCGTTTTGTTTCAGGCACTATTGATGGTGGGAGAAAGAAAGGTATACGAGCTTCTGGAAGAGGCAGACGCAACGGGGCAAAAGCTTACTTTTGTTTATCCGGAAGGTGCTAACTCTCAGACACCTCAAGGGATTGTACTCACGGGAGGGTAACTACGTATATTACTAGCGTTTGTTTCGAATTTCAAGACGCTATTTCAGTATCTTATGATGCCGAACATAAGCACCAGTTGATTGTTATGATAGAGGTTGAGTGTCTGGTCTGCGATATCGAATTCGAAAGGTGTTTTGAGCAACTTTGAGAAGTCTCGTTCCAACTGGTTATTAGCATCGTTTTCGCATATCATTAAAGTAGTCATGATTTTGCTGAAAGAGATTTTTCCATTTTTCACAACAAATTGCCCCGTCATCGTATTGCAGCCATTATTGCCATTGAAATTACCAGTCGAACGGTCCAGAACCAGAAAAGCGCCATCTGCAACAGGCGACTTTCCGTTAATTTGTATCAGTTTCCAATTATTTGATGTAGTGAAAAGCTTTTGATAAAGGCTATCATTTATGATCACATTATTTGTGATTTTACTTTCCTGGGCTTTACTGTCAATTTCAGGTTTTTCCTGTTGCGCCAAAACGTCCGACTGAACCGATATAGCTATGCATAATCCAAGAATTTTCTGGCCGAATTTTTTTTGGAACATCATAGTTGCAGTTGAGATATTTTTGCAGGATGTTTATTTAAGCAGTAAAGAGTGAGTAGTTCGCAAGCTGTTTAGAGATCCGTTGGTTTCCGCTAGGTCAATCGCCATCAAGTTGACGGTGATATCGAACTTTTCGGGTTATCAAAGGTACAAATTTGCTCGTTTTTTAAATCGGCCTATTGCTGCCTTCGATCTAAAGTAGCTGCCTCAGCTATCGTACGGATCAGAATTTGAGGTCATGCTTATGTTGATATTGTTTGGGGCGGTATATTGTAGCCCTCAAATTATTATCTCAAAGCCTTTTTGGGAGAAATTTTGACAGCCTACGTTGTTAATAAACGACAATATGAAAACAGGTTTCTTTTTAAGAAATCAACGGCTAAGTAATATCCTTCTTCCTTGATAGAATAGACGTTCAATTAGTCTGAGATCTTCAGTAATAATTTCACCCGAAGCGGCCATGCCTGTTTTATATACAAGTATTTTATTGAAATTTGTCGTGAGCCCATGGGGTAGGGATACAGTGGCTGCAAAATATGTATTATCCGGTGATGGAACCTTTGAAATGGAAGTGATTTTTCCGTCCACTGCCCCATATTCCTCAAAGGGGTAACCCTGAAATTTTACCAGGATACGCTGTCCGATGCTTACTCGGCCGGAGTTTGCTTGCGGGATACGGATTTCACCCATATATTTTTTTGTGTTAGTGCCGATATACATCACCTCCGTTCCCGACCTAAGTGACTGCTTTTCCTGTAAAATAGTTGAAAAAAATACATTTCCGGCCGTAGGAGCAACAAGCAAATATCGAGACTTCCAGGATTGGATTGCACTACGAAGGGTGTTTAATACCTGTCCAAAATTTTCAGTCTGCTCCTGGACAGTCCTGTCGAGCTCTAACAATTCATTCTGTTTTGCATTCATCTGTGTTTCGTTGTTAATACGAGAGGTCTCAACATTTTTAATGGGTAGTTGTTTTGCTAATACCTTACTTTCTTCTTTATATATTTCCAGATCAGCTATTACTTTTTCCGTGTGCAGTTTTTTATTGACCTTATACTCCTTTTCTGCCAGTTCCGAATCCCTCACATATATATCCCGCTGTTCACGCAATTGTATATCCATGGTTTTCGCACGCTCGATGTCATTTACCAACAATTCTCGTTTCTTGTGATAAAACCCATCTGCATACAAAGCTTTTATTTGTACAAAACTCTGTTGAAAACTTTGGTAGGCATTCTGAACTTCTCCCAAATGCTCGAAATTACGCAATGGAATTAGTCCAATCTGGGATATATTTTTCCCCTTTACAACATTTCCTATCCTATCTAATTCTCTTTCAAGATTCAATATCTCCTCATGAGCGGACGTACTTTCTACATATGCCAGTATCTCTCCCGTCTCGACCTGTTGATTTTCTTTAACAAACAACTTTTCAATGTGCCCATCTGTTTTAAGTATCACCGCTTTGGGAAGGTTGTCCGAAATGAGCCTGAAATCTACGCTGACAATGGTGGGGTAATGTATTAGCCACCCGATTGCGAAGACGATCATTAAAACAGCAAATAAAGACAGCGTCCCCCAGCGTACAAGCCATTGGGAAGGTTTCTCGAGAAAGTCACTGACAGCCTCGCTTCTTAGATCTATAACTTCGTTTGTATCTTCCATCAGTTTCCAAGCTCTAACTGGTTCTTCACTAAAGTGTAGTAATAACCTCTATTCGCCACCAGTTCCGGATGTGTCCCTTTTTCAATAATAGATCCCCGGTCTAAAACAATAATCTGATCGGCGTTTTTTACCGTGCTTAGGCGATGAGCGACAATCACTACCGTTTTACCCCTAAAAAATTCATCCAGATTTCTCATAATCACAGTTTCGTTGTTGGCGTCCAAAGCGCTGGTTGCCTCATCAAAAAAAATGTATTCCGGGTTTTTATAGACTGCCCTGGCGATCAGGATGCGCTGTTTTTGTCCTCCACTGATTCCCATCCCGCTGGTTCCTATTTTGGTGTTATACCCATTGGGTAATTCTTCAACAAAACTCCCTATGTTGGCAACTTGAACTGACTGTTTAAGTTTCTTGCGATCGATTGCACCATTTTCGTCTGACTCGCTTATATTTCGGGCGATCGAATCTGCAAAAATATATCCATCCTGCATCACAACTCCGCACTGCTTCCGCCAAAAATTATAGCTTATATTTTTTAGATTTCCATTGCCAGCCTCTATTTTTCCAGCAATGGGTTCGTGATATTTAAGCAGCAATTTTAATAAGGTCGTTTTCCCGCTCCCGCTTGCACCTACTATGGCTGTGATTTTGCCTTGCGGAATATTGAAGCTGATATTATTAAGCACCAATGGCGAACTGCTACTTCCGTAGCGGAAATCCAATCCTGATATCCGGATTGACTTGTCGTCTGGCAATTCATTGATCAGTTGCTCGTCAGGGTTTTCTTCATTAGTCATATTGTGGATTTCAGCAAGACGATCTATGCTAAGTTTAGCATCCTGATAACTCCTGATAAAAGCTATAAAGTTGTTTATCGGAACGTTCATCTGTCCAATAATATATTGCACAGAAAGCATTGCTCCCAGTGTCAGTTCTCCATTAATAACCGACCTAGCAGCTATGTAGCTAATGAATATGTTTTTAACTTCATTAATAAATCGGCCACCTTCATTTTGAGACTGGGATAAAGAGAGGCCGGCAATATTTAATTTGAACAATCTTGCCTGGACTGCTTCCCATTCCCATCGCCTGCGTTTTTCGGATCCGTTCAGTTTTATTTCCTGCATTCCGTCGATGAGCTGAATCGTACTGCTCTGATTGCCCGAGGCCTGGTCAAAATACTGATAGTCAATTCTAGCCCTTTTGGCCATAAACAATAATACCCAACCCATGTATATCCCGGATCCGACAATGAAAACGAAAAAAAGCTGAGGATTATAATGGAAAAGTATTGCACCAAAAATGGTTAATATTACCGTAGAAAAAAGTGCATCCAGTGTGGTTGCAGATAGAAACGCCTGTACGCGGTTGTGATCCTGGATTCTTTGCATAATGTCGCCTGTTGATTTCGATTCAAAGAACGAAATAGGTAAGTTCATCAGCTTCATCAAAAAATCTGACAACATACGTAGATTTATACGGCTGGTTATATGCAACAATATCCAGTTTCTGATCACGCTAAGACCGGACTGGGAGATGAAAAGTGCCAGCTGTGCCATCAGCACCACCGTTACGAAATTTAAATTACGAGTATTGATTCCGGTATCCACAATTCCCTGGGTCAAAAACGGCAGTCCTATCTGGAGTAGACTGGCGAGGAGCAGGCCCAGGAAAAGCTGCCAAACATAACCGCGGTATGGCCTGAAATAGCGCGACACAAACCCTGTCATTGATTTTTTCGGAGTATCACTGCCCTTCTGGGTAAAGAATGCAGGAGTGGTTTCGAATAACATCAGTATTCCTTCGGAGTCTTCCTTCGCATTCTTTTCAGGTATCCACCCTTTCAGGAATTCTTGCTTTGTATAAGTAATTAGTCCGTGTCCGGGATCACCTACAATTATTTTGGTGGGTGATGCTTCGTATACAACTACATAATGATGTTGTCTCCAATGGGCTATGCAGGGAAGCGGTATTTGTTCTGCCAACGTACGGTAATCTGCGCCGAGTACCAACGTACCAAATCCAATGTTCTCCGCTGCGTCCGCCAAGCCCCCCATCGTGGTGCCATCACCTCCAAGATTGGCAATTTGTCGAAGATAGGTGCTGTCAAAAGATTTGCCATGAAATTTACTGATCATGCGAATACATGTCGGACCACAGTCCATACGATCGTATTGGCGATAGAAGGGGTATTTTTTGTTTAACAAACTGATTATTTAATTTCTGTCATTTTTGTTAGCTCTTCCAAAGTCCCAAATTCCTTTTGGCCGCTTAGCGGCCAGGAAGCCGAGGACAGACTGAAGTAATGGGATTTTGCATTTACTCTCTATATCAGAGAGAAAATAGCAAAACAACGAAGGCTCCAAAAAAATAGAATCGTCTTCGTAATTCAGCAACTGAATTAAAGCAGGGACTTCCTTATAAAACTCCATAAGGATTGTATTGGATAAGGATAGCCGATTAAATCCAATTAAATCAATATCCAATTTGAAACTATTAATTTTCATAGTATTAAAGGGTAAACCGCTCCAAAGTTCCAATAATATGAAAGGGTTCTAAAACTTGAAACAGTTGCATATGTCCGCCTTTATAATTCACATTTATTTGTTGTTTATTCCACAAAATATTGTCAGTAGCTCTGGTTATTTTGTCATCCTGTCCCCAAAAAGCAATGGTTGGGACAACATGGGGTAGGATTTTGGAGTAATTTTGAGGAAGCTTTAAATTTGGTTTGTTTAATCTCTGCAATACGCCATTCAAATTAAGCATTGCTGAATCTAGGACAATAAAATCCGGCTTTTCTCTGGCAGCCATGGGAAAATATCCTCCCATTGAAAATCCCAAAACACCGATTTTCCCTTTTTTCCTAGCCTTCACGTCTTTGAATACTGCCTCATAGTCGGTCAAAAACTCGCTATGAAATAGTAGCGTGCTGTCAATTTTGAAATTTGAGCTTTCACCAAATCCTCTATAATCAAATAGTATTACATCAAACCCACCTTGTAGTAGACCTTTTGTTTGCTGCATATAATACCCCATATTGCCTGCATCACCGGCACAAAGGATTATACATACTTGTTTTTTAAGCGGCGATACAGCTTGAATTTCCCAAACATTTAGGTCAATGTTATCGTGTGTCTTTACCTTATATTCTTTATATTTCATCCCAAAATCGCTGGGACGGTTGTGGTAGATTCTGTCAGGTTTTATCGTAAACGAGTACTGGGAACAAAGACCAATGATTAGAAATAATTTTACAAACACTGCAATCTTCATCACATTTTAAATTTAACTATGCATATTATGAATTGGGCGGATTAAAATACATTAATCTGCCAGGTATTGTTTCAGATTGTGACACAATATTGAGAAATGGGTTTTAAAAATTCTACTACCCTGGTAATAATTTGAGTCATCGATCTCTAATCCAACTGTTTGAATAATAAATCAACATTAAATATTAACGGTTTGCGATGCATATTCTTTTCAATTGTCTCATAATTAGGTAGATATCATTTCTTTCGGTCGAGTCCTTGCGAATTACCAGAAGAATAGTCAACTATTTTGATAGTCCGGTGATTTCGTAGCTTGTCTCAACAGCACTGTCGAAAACTTATTTCAGAGATTGAAAGGTAATAATTGAGCAAGAGCATAAATAATAACCTGCCTTTTAAACGGGTGAGTAAAAAAATGAGTTTTGAGAAGGGATTAGACACCTGCCAGGTGTATCAAATACCGAAGCCTAAAATGGCTGAGAAGTTGAATTCAATCCAGGGAGACATTCATAGCTTCCTGATAAATTCAGTGTAGAGTATCTTAGTTTTCTTCTTAATATTTAATCGTCTAATATGACAATAATAGCGAAGGCCTTCGGGCTGATGAATTTTAAATAATAGTACTTATTCTTAATTAATACGTAAAAACGATAGGTGGTCGTTATTATAACTAAGATTGTGATAAATGTTTCAATAAATACCTCAATAATTGTAGATGTTGCCTGCAATATAAATTATCTTTTATCAAAAATTAAGTTTACCAAAAAGTGTCAAGGTTTCGCGTTAAATAAATCGCTGATATAAATTAACTATTTTCTATCTATACTCGATTGACAAATTGATAGCACTAATTAAAGTGCTACCAATTTGATATCCCGTTGACCAGGTGTTAGTTCACAGGTGGAACAACCACTGGTTCCGGTGTTGCTGCTGGTTGACAGTGCTTAGCCTTGAGGGCCCATATTAGTAAGCAACAGCCACCGCTTATTGCTTCTAGGTTTCCTTTAATTTGTCCTGATTTCTGAGCTCTCAGCTCTTCCAAAGATAATTTTTTCATTACTAAATTTGATTTTAAATAATTGATAAATCAACCTTCCACTTCCTGGCCAGGTATTGTTTCGGATTGGGATGCAATATTGAGGAATGGTTTTTGGACGACCAACTACCAAGGTAATAATTTAGGTTATTGATTTCAGTCTAGTAACGGAGACATAAAAAATCAGATAGTTATTTTAATATCACATGTAAGGTAAAATATAATATTCTGAGAAGTAGGTGATTAGAGAAAAGTGCCGATGGTGAATTTGCTCGACCGCGCTGACAACTGTTTTAATACTTAGAACAGTTCCATATATTTGTTTTCACAACGGTGTAGAAAGCTTCTTTTTGAAAGATTGAAATTTACCAAATTGGTCAGGTTAAAATTAAATGACCTGCCTTTCAAACTTTAAAGTTGCTTTATGACAGCAGAGGAGGCGCTACACGCATATTACGTCGAAAATCAAGTATCGCAGCCCGAAATTGCCGAAAGGCTGAATGTGAGCCAAGGTACAATACATAACTGGCTGAGCGGTAAAAAGAGAATTCCGATGGAGAGGTATCTCATGATTTCGCGGCTTTGCAGTGTTCCCCTATCTAACTTATTGCCGGATAGCTGGAACTTGGTGCTGAGTGATCACGTTTTCTTGGATCAAACGGAAAAGTTGAGGGATAGCAGATAAATTATTTGTTTTGCATCCCTGGAAGAAAAATATTACTCCTATCTAGTACAGAGACGGAAAGATAGGACCCAAAGCAGTCTTGGCAGAGATATAGAGGGTCAAGACAAATTCTTGCTGGAAGTTAAGCAAGTAGATTAGTAAGTCTGAGGTTTTCAGGGATGAGTTGATTAAAGATTTAATAAGAAGTAATGAGTAACCACATAAACAGAATAGCTGAGGCAATCGAGCCCTTGAGGAATGAGATTATCAGTCACCCGCTATATTCATCGATTGCATCGCCCGGGGATTTACGGGTTTTTATGAAATACCATGTTTTCGCGGTTTGGGACTTTATGTCGTTGCTAAAATCGCTGCAAAACGAGCTAACCTGCACATCGGTGCCGTGGTTTCCGAAGGGCGATCCTGAAACGCGGAGCCTCATCAACGAGATTGTGGCTGGAGAGGAATCGGATGTCGACAGTTTTGGGAACAAGAAAAGTCATTTTGAACTATATCTTGACGCCATGGAGCAGTTGGGATGTGATTTGACTCAGATTAATGTTTTTACCGAGGCACTTCAGAATGGAGCAAGCATTGAAGCAGCCTTTGATCTGTGCGGAGCTGAACCGGAAATCAGAGATTTTGTTGGCTACACTTTCCATACCATCCATAGCAAAAAGGACTACCTTCAAGCTGCTGTTTTTACGTTTGGACGAGAAGATCTTATACCTGGAATGTTTGTTTCGATCGTAAATGACCTGAGCGAAAAGTTTCCGGAGCGCATCTCGATTTTTAAATATTACCTGGAAAGGCATATTGAGGTGGACGGAGATCACCACAGCCATCTGGCGTTACAAATGACGGCAAATTTGTGTGGTAACGATAACGAAAAGTGGAATGAAGCGACCAAAGCCTCCGTTTTGGCTTTGCAAAAAAGAATATCGATTTGGAATGGCGCACTCGCAGAAATAACTCAAAAACAGGAAGCTGTTGTTTAAGGAAAATTTCCTGCTTTGGAAGAGACTGAACTAAATTCGGTCTCTTTTTTTGTGATGTACAAATTCTTCCAATTACCGATTCCGAATCTGCGGGAACATTTTCAGGAGGCAAATCGTGTCGTTCAGGCGGATAAGGTTGATTTTCATCGATAATCGTTCCAGAGCTATTTTAGGTATTGTGTATTTGAGGGTTTTTTAGTTAATTTTAAGTAGTTAACTATTGATTTTTGAGTTACTTTTTGTGCTGGAATTGAGCCATATTCCGCTGATTTAGAAGTCTATATTCACCATCATTGTATCTTGATTTTATTGCTATGAGCATTTACAATCTAAGCGTAAATAATAAAAAAATTAAAGTTGACGTAGATCCCGATATGCCTTTGCTTTGGGTTGTACGTGACTTTGTGGGCCTGAAAGGAACCAAGTTTGGTTGCGGAATGGCATTATGCGGCGCATGCACCGTTCATGTAAATGGGCAGCCGACAAGATCCTGCGTAACTGCAGTATCGACATTGAATAAGTCTGATAAGATTACAACCATAGAAGGTATTGGCGAAACACAGCTACATGCTGTTCAGAAAGCATGGATAGAAGAACAGGTTCCGCAATGCGGGTATTGCCAGTCAGGGCAGATAATGGCGGCCGTGGCTTTGATTAAAGAAAAACCTGATCCTACCGATGCCGATATCGATACTGCGATGGCGGGAAACCT
Source organism: Dyadobacter sp. HNCC25DJ184 (assembly GCF_056895215.1). Taxonomy (NCBI): domain Bacteria; kingdom Pseudomonadati; phylum Bacteroidota; class Cytophagia; order Cytophagales; family Spirosomataceae; genus Dyadobacter; species Dyadobacter sp. HNCC25DJ184. Next base: position 425,081 of record NZ_JBXHAQ010000001.1, read on the forward strand.
TTGTCGCTGCGGTACCTATGACCGAATTCGAAAAGCGATTCATAGAGCAGCTGATTCTATGAAAGTTAGCGGTAACCTGGGCGGTAAATAACTCACTTCAAACTATATCGACTTTGAAAAATATACAAGCTACAAGAAGAGATTTTCTTAAAGTTTCCAGTCTGACATCGTTTGGGCTGGTACTTGGGGTTTCTTCATTTGCAAAAAATGCCGTCGTAACCAAAATTGCTCATGCGGCGATTAAGCTGGAAATTAATCCATTTATTATCATTGATACGGCCGGGAACATATCGCTCATCAACCCTCGCCCTGATATGGGACAGGGCTCCACTCAGGCGGTTCCTTCTCTGCTAGCGGAAGAACTGGAAGTGGCGTTAGAGAAGGTATTGATTTTACAGAGCGACGGAAAAGATAAGTACGGAAATCAAACAGCCGGGGGAAGTAGTTCCGTGAGAGGACTCTGGATGCCGATCAGAAAGGCGGGTGCGGCGGCAAGAGAGATGCTGACGACCACTGCAGCGTCGCGTTGGGCAGTTCCGGTTACGGAATGTAAAGCGGAAGATGGTAAAATCATTCATATTCCATCAGGTAAGACATTCACGTATGGTGACCTTGCCGACGAGGCTTCCAAACTTGAAATTCCTAAAAATCCGAAATTGAAAGACCCAAAAGATTTCAAGATCATTGGGAAATACAACAAACGACTGGACGTCCCTGAACGTGTGACCGGACAAGCCGTTTACGGAATAGACATCGATGTGCCAGGCATGGTCTATGCTGCGATTGCATATTCCCCTGCCATACACGGCAAAATTGTTTCTATCAACGACGCTGCTGCTCTTAAAGTGAAAGGGGTGACCAAAGTTGTTCGTACGGAGAGGAAAATGCCGCATCGGACAGCTGAGGCCGTTGCTGTTATCGCGACAAATTGGTGGGCAGCGCTGAAGGGTAAAAAGGCTCTGGAGGTCAAATGGGATGATAGTGCCTTCAAAAAATCGATAGATACTGCCGATTATTTCGAAAGAGCATATGCAGCCTCCAAAAAAGAGGGAGTGAATTTTGAGGAAAAGGGCGATTTCGGTGCCAAGTATACTGCAGCCGCTCAAAAACTTGAATCGGTATATGAGACGCCATTTTTGGCTCATGCGCCGATTGAGCCTGAAAATGCAGTCGCTCATGTCAAGGAAGACGGAAGCATCGAGATATGGGCGCCTATTCAGGGGCCAGACTGGGCTTTGCGTGATGTATGTTCTTATATGAATGTGAAGCCGGAACAGGTTAAGATCAATGTAACTTTGTTAGGAGGAGCTTTTGGCCGAAAGGCGTATCATGACTTTTTGCTGGAGGCATGCTCACTTTCCAAGGAATTGAAAAAACCTGTGAAAGTAATATGGACCCGCGAAGATGATATTTCACAAGGGCCATACCGTCCTGGTATGCTAAGTCATATGCAGGGGTTTGTCGAAAATGGAAATGTTGCCGGCTTTCATCACCACGCAATTGGAGAATCTATTTTAGGCCAGGTTTTTGGTGGCTTGAAGAGTGACGAAGCTGATGGATGGGTTGGCGAGGAGCTAAGTGTTGAAAACAATAAATACCATTTTGGGACGGCTTCTAAAATCAGCTGGACGAATGTAAAAACAGACATTCCTGTAGTTTGGTGGCGTTCGGTATATGCGTCCAATTTTGGTTGGGGACAGGAATGCTTTATGGACGAACTGATTCATTTGGCTGGTAAAGACCCGCTTAAAGCCAGAATGGAAATGATCGGGGATGAACGTTTTAAAACCGTGCTCAAAACTTTAGGAGAAAAAACGGGTTGGGATCAAAAACTGCCGTCTGGCAGTGGTCGTGGGTTGGCAGTGTTCAAATCTTTTGGAAGTATTGCCGCTTGTTGTATCACAGTTTCGAAGGAAGGCACTGGCGTGAAAATTGATAAAGTGGTTACTGTTCTGGATTGCGGGCATTACGTAAATCCTGACAATGTGAAGGCACAGACAGAGGGTAATATCGTGATGGGAATTACGGCTGCTATCAAAAACGGCATTACTTTCAAAGATGGCGCGTGCGAGCAAAGCAATTTCCACCAGTATAATATCATGCGTCTCAACGAAATGCCTCCCATAGAAATCCATATCGTCGATAGTGGAGCTGAACCGGGGGGAGTAGGGGAGCCGGGCTTGCCGCCTGTGGCTCCTGCGTTGGGAAATGCGATTTTTGCGGCAATTGGCAAAAGGGTGAGAAAGCTTCCTTTCGATATATACAATATAGTTTAAGCTAAACCGAACCAATACTAAAAAAGCGGCTTTTGTTTGTCAAAGCCGCTTTTTTATTGTCGCTGAATCGAATTTATTCTGCTCCGTCTGTTTTTGCTCTTTCTACTGCAAAAGAACCAACTTTGTGGCCAGTTTCAAGTCCCGCTTCACAATCAAAACGGTAGTGTATCAAACCGTAAATTCTTGATAAAGAGGCTTCGAGCGCCATTGCATTCAGATCTTTTGCCTTGTCTGGGAAAATGTGAGCCAGCACTTCCGCCGCCGCTCCCGAAAACATTGAATGTCCGGATGTGTAGGACGGGAAGTTGGGAAGACCCACCGATGTCCGAACTTTCCTGTTCATTTGGTTCGGACGAGGATAATAATAATAGTATTTAGCATCCCAGCAGCATATACCGGCATCTTCCATCGCAGTTCCTACCAATGCTAAAGTCCTTGCGGTACGCACCTCGCTAAACTTGTTGTCGTGAGCAAGTGTGGCTGCTCTGCGGTGCCAGTGGCCGGGAGGAGTATAACTTCCCACCCCATCAGACCAATAGCTTGCAATCCGGGCCTGCTCACGGGTTTGCTTCTTTGCAACTTCGAGAAGTTCATCTATATTGGCCTGATATTCAGTACTTCCAAGCGCGGGTGGAGGCAATGGTCTTAGTGTGGCCACTGTAGCTTTGCTAAAATTCCATGGCAAAACCTCACCGAAAGTCGGCAACATTGGAGGGCGAAGCGGCAACTCCTGACTGATCCATGGCTCCGTTACTCCAATAGCCTTGGCGTTCGCAATCATTTCAGCTGTTTTCGCCTGGTTATTGGCAGCACCCATTCCGTCCGTTTTGGCTCTTGCCATCACTTTTTCTCCAACTGATTTACCTAACGCCGCACCGGCATCTATATCGCTTTGAACATTCATCCCAGCCAATATTCGCGCTGCTTTGTGCTCTGCAAGTTTAGCGTCCAAAAACGGAACCTCGCCCGGAAACATGGCTTTCAATATCATATAAGAAGCTTGAGCTACGACGGCATCCTCTGAAGGGTATGCAGGAAGGTCTGTTTCCGGCAATGAGGTCACGATCGACTCATCCACTTTCGCCGGGGCTTTACGGTTGTATTTGAATTTATATTTCCATGCACTCACCAACGCGTCATATTGAGCCACACTCAGATAAGCAAGCGCACGCGAAGTATACGGAGGATTCGCAAACGGAAACTTCGGGTCCGCGAGTGGATTTGCTGCATCAGGAACAGGGTATTTCCCCTCTGCATTGGAGGCAGGAGGAAGGTTGTAACGGGCTGAAAGTTCTCTCGCAATTTCATTCCACCGATATACAGCACCAGCGCCCCAGTAATTGATTTGTTCTTTTTGCTGACCGGTAATTTTGGTCATGGCATCTTTTACTGCCTTTATTTCAGCCTGATATTCAGCTGAATTTGTAGCCGTGGGCTCTGGAACGCTAAACTCTTCTGCACTTGAGAGCAGATATGGTTTCCAGTCTCCTGCGTCGGCATCAAGGCCGGAAGGGTTGCTGATAGATGCGGACGGTTCATCAACTGTTTTTGAACAAGCAAATGTCAAAAATGCAATCAATAATGCCGCATATGTCGATTTATAAATATTGAATATCATGGGTGTCTTGTTAGCTTTTATTTTCCTTACTGCAGGATGTTAGTTATCTGTAAATCAGCGGATCGTTTCGAGTTTAGTAAACTCAAAGATTCCTATTGCTTGGATGATTTGATATAATAGAACTGGTATAGCACACCAACAGAAAAGGCGGTGGTTTGTGCTACGTTGGTTCCATCGATGACATATGATGCGCGTGCATTTATACCTAGATGCTTTGGCTGAAATTTGGCATAAACACCTACGGTAGTTGCCTTCATATTGTTAGTAGGGAAAGGCATGTCGTTGCGGCGGATATCGTCACCTCCATCACACCCTGTACGCTCGTAAAACGCTTCTGCCTGAATACCTCTTTTCAGATATCCGGCCCGGGCAGAGAAGTCATATGCATTGGGTACACTAACTTTATTGGTATAATAAACCCTGTCACCAGATTGATACGCGTCTCGGTCTATTTGGATGTTGCTCCTGAAAATGTAACTTCCTGAAACGGTCGCATAAGCTCCCGATTTGTGCCGATAACTTGCCATCAACCGCGCTGTTGCAGTTTTGCATTGAATACCGATAGACATCGGGAGGAAGTCCGGAATATAATTCGTCAAAGGCAAAGAACCACCACCAATTGCATGTAACGACAATCCGTTTTTATTTAGAAAACGATATTTAACAAAGACTGAAAGGTCCTGAACACCTTTTTGCCATTTCAGGTTTCCTGCACTAGCCTGGGTCCACATATAGGGTGCTCCAATAATCAGGTTTAAGTTGTTGGTAAACCCAACCGCGATCATGGGCATCACTGATTGGGTGGTAAGGGTACCAATGTTCTGATTTTCTCTTTTCAATTTGTTCTCCCAATATTTATCCCACGAACCATGCCCATAACTCATTGCAATACAAGCCTGGTTTTTGTTCATATAGATAGCATCGTTCGGCATTTGAGCGAAAACCTTCGCGCCGATTAATAGTAGGGGTATGGCCAGGATCAGCAATTGTCTGCAAATCCGGTTAACAGGTATAAAGTCTGTCATATATCGTTTCTGAAAAATGGTGATTACCGTTTTTACGGTATTAAAACTTATAGCCTACCAGCCGCTTCCCCACCCAAACGCGGAAAGATGTAGCGATTAATGTAAGCAATTTAGAATCAGGATTTTAACAAACCTCAGGAGGTGGCGATAAGTGACTGTATTTTAAAGTCTCATACAGATTGGTAAATTCGCGAAACAAATTCCGCTGGGTGGACGCAATATTTTCAACCATATAGTTTGAGAAGATATCCTTTTTTGTATTAAGGTATACCTTAACCAAATTGCTCAACAATTTGACAGGGTCCGTCGGCGAATTTGTTTTGGATTCCTGATGCGAGGCGTTCTGAATTTTGTCAGCAAGCTCAAAAAAGCGGTCCCTTGCATTCAGATTTGATTTTAACGTTACGTACAAGGTGTCGTTTTCGAGCAGAATGTTGGTCGTATTATAAAATTGACCATCGCTTTCCACAAGCCCTGGAAGCCCATCCTCGTTTTGCCAGCTACTGGTATATGGCAGGGAAGGAACTTCAAATTTCATGATCTTCCATTGGTCCCCGGCGGCAGCGGTGGTGGCAGATTTAAAATCATTTTTGAAAAAAAGAACAGCGAAGCTCAACCCGAGTGTGTTGTAGAGCAGCAGAGCAAGCATTAATGTGGCTGTTATCCTTCCCAATGTTTTGGTAATTTTCTATACAAAATTATAAAAAAATGAGGGACAATAACAAGCTTCCTCGTCTGGATGGCCTGATAAACATATATATTAGTAAATAAACTACGGGCACATTATGAATATTTGCCAATAGGCTTGCCTCTTTGCTATTTCATTAGGTATATTTAGTTGAGCTTTTTCCCTCAATTTGTAATCATATTTTTACGATGGAACGTAATGGACTATATGTCGCCGGATATTCCTTTGCGATTTTGATAGCTGTATGCTGTTTGGGAATGCAGAGTGATAAGGGTTTTTCAAAAACGGACTTCGAGAAACTGCATATTTTATTGGGAAAGTGGAAAATGGTGAAGGGGGCTTCGGCAGTGTTTGAAGAATGGAAGATGGATAAGGGCAATCAATTGAAAGGGCTAAGCTACAAAGTAACTGGATTGGATACGACCTATTTGGAAACGGTTCGCCTATTTCATCATAAACAAAAAATAATTTACGCGCCCACGGCTTACGGTCAGAATGGTGATATGGAGGTGCCGTTTGGACTAGTGGATATAGAAGGAGACAAATTTACGTTCGAAAACGCAAAGCATGATTTTCCACAACAGATTGTATACGAGGCAGTTGGTCAGGATTCAATTCACGCTTATATTCTTGGGACAATCGACGGAAAGTCCCGCCGTTCCGATTATCATTTTTCAAAAATTAAATAAATCACTCTGTTATGAAGAAATCGGATATAAACCCGATGCCCCCTTTTTTTGATAGGTATATTAATCTGGCCGAAGATATTGATTTGCTTGAAGGCCTTCGGAAATATGCTCCGGAGAAAGTGTATCAGGAAGTTGAAAAAATTAAACTTTTAGGAGACTGGGTATATGAACCCGGGAAATGGACGGCGAGGGATATACTTCAGCATGTAATTGATAACGAGCGTGTTATGGCATATCGCGCATTACGGTTTTCCCGAAACGATAAAACGGTTCTGCCTGGCTACGACGAACAAATATTTGGGTCAAATACTATAGCCGCCGATCGCTCTATTGACGATTTGCTGGATGAGTTTAAGGAGGTGAGGGCGTCAACTATATCCCTGTTTCGGTTTATGGACGAAGATATGCTGGTAAGAACCGGAACGGCATTCACAACCGAAATTTCCCCTCTGGCTCTTGGCTTTGTTATAATAGGACATCCGATTCATCACATGAATATCCTTAGTCAGCGGTATTTTCCGCTTTTGGAACAATGAAATTTACTTTTTTGAAAGTGGGGAGGCTCCTGTCGGTATGATATATGCTATGGGAATCCCCACTGCAACTATTAATATGCTCATTCCCAGTGCGATCAATAGCGGGTTTTGGGGTGGTAGCGAGCCGAAAGTAGCTGGTAAAACGATTAGGTTCATGATCAGCCATATGGTGATACCATAGAAAATGCCGCTGATCAGCCGTTGTTTTCTCAAAAAATCAATATAGGAAATAAGAATAAAGTAAAAAGCAGAAAAAAGGAAGGTATTAAGAAAATGAAATGCGAGACCTGCTAGCGCCATAAGGATTCCGCCCTCGAAAGCCGATTTGCCAAAAACACCACTTGCGATATATTGCAGAAGCCGGATGGGACTCGTCTGTTCCATGATGAGCGCATAAACAACAATAGCAAAAACGATATCAAAGGTGCCGGCAAGAAGAGTCGCGCTCAATATTGCTTTAACCGACAAGTTATTGATTCTAAATCTGCTCATCGCTGACCGGAAAGTTTGGGAGTTGTTTGAAATTACGAATTTGAGGAGATTTTCGCAAGCTTGTTTGTTAAACGCGGGGTTTAAGGAAGTTCTGCGTGGAGTTACGCAAAGTTTTTTACTACGAAATCAACCATGTCCCGCGTCTCCACGGGACCCATTTATCAACTTCCAAAAAGTCCCGCAGCGACATGGGGCACGGTCGGATTTATCAGCGAAACTCCGTGTCAAACTCCACCACTCTGCGTTTAAAACCTACGAAGCCACAATAATATCCAGCGCATCTTCGACAGTCGTCACCGGCAACTGGCAGGTTTTGTCATAACACACATATATTGCAGTTTTGCCATTCATATCCGATCGGTTGACCAGCAGGGGCAAGTCGGAGGAGGAGAGAGTTCCCATCACTATTTTGTTGGGAATGAAAAAGCGATCCAGATCTTTCCTCAAACTTTCAAAATCTTCTCCGATAATGGCTATTTCAGCGGTGGGTGAAGCTTTCAGACAATAAAGTGCCGCCCAGTTGGTGGCCCATTGCACATCGGCCAGGAGAATCTTCCTCATTTTTGAAAGCATTTCATCTGAGTACTTGATGTAGTCTTTTTGATCCAGCATCATGCCCAAGTAATGCAGGTTATGCGCCATAATAGAGTTAGAGGCTGGAATTACATTGTCAAAAAGCTCCTTTTTCCGGGCGATGAGTTTTTCTCCGTCGATATCTGTAAAACTGAAATATCCTTCTGAATGGTCATAAAAATTACTGATCGTATATCGGATTAACTCATCCGCGAACTTCAGCCATTTTTCCTCGAATGTGATCTGATATAAACCGAGATATCCCTCGATTACCGCCGCATAATCTTCCAGAAAACCTGTGATGCTGGCTCTGCCATTTTTATATGAGTGAAGCAGTTTAACTCCAGAAGTCATTTTTTGGGAGATGAATTCTCCGGCATTCACCGCCAGATTTCGAATGTTTTCGTCACCAATAGCCCGATATGCGTCAGTCAATCCTTTAATTAACAGCCCATTCCAGCTCGCAAGGATTTTATCGTCCAGTCCGGGCCTTATTTTTTGTGCCCGAGCAATTGAAAGTTTCTCCAAGGATGATGCATATCTTTTTTCCAGATCGGGGATATCGATTCCTTTTTGATGGGCAGTTTGTTCGACAAACTGGGTGAGGTGCAAATGGTTATATCCATGCTCCCAATTTCCTCTTTCGCTGATATTATAAAGTTTGGCGAACCATGAAAAATCCTCGCCGAGGATTGACTCAAGCTCCGCTTTCGTCCATATGTAAAATTTGCCTTCAACTCCCTCACTATCAGCATCCAAGGCCGAATAAAAACCGCCTTCCGGACTTAGCATTTCTGTGCTCAGCCACTGAACCGTCTGAGTTATTCTATCATGATATAACTCGTTTGCTGTAAGGCTGTAAGTTTCTGCATATATGCTCAGAAGCTGAGCATTATCATAAAGCATCTTTTCAAAGTGTGGTATAAACCATTCATCGTCAACAGAATACCGTGCCCATCCGCCACCGACGTGATCATATATTCCGCCTAATGCAATTCGATCCAGCGACAACTCGATTTGGGAAAGTGCTTCCGGATGTTGGGTCGTATCGTAATATCTGAGCAAAAATTTATAAATCGATGGCATCGGAAATTTGGGTGCCCGGTTCATCCCACCTTTGATATCGTCAAAATTTTGCTTCAATTTTTCGAACATCAGATCCAGTTCATCAATCGTAAAAGGATCAGCAGTATAATTGAGCCCATATTTTTGTGATTCGGATTCAACCATGTTCTGGACAAAACCAGTTGCCGAATTAACCAATTCTTCATAATGCCCGGTGAACGCATTGTTTACGCTTCCCAGCAGCTGAGTCCAATTTTGGGTCGGTAAATACGTCACCCCATAAAAAGGTCGGGTATCTGGTAAAAGAAAAACATTCAATGGCCAGCCGCCACGCACGCCCATCGCCTGTACGGCATCCATATATACGGAATCCACGTCAGGCCGCTCTTCCCGATCCACTTTGATACATACAAAATGTTCGTTCATCACATCTGCAACACGCTCATTTTCAAAACTTTCGTGCTCCATTACATGGCACCAATGGCAAGCCGAATAGCCAATACTTACCAGAATAGGCTTATTTTCCGTTTTGGCTTTGGTCAATGCTTCTTCACCCCAGGGATACCAGTCGACAGGGTTGTTGGCATGTTGTAAAAGATATGGGCTGGTTTGTTGAGCGAGACGATTCATGGGATTTTGGTTTAAATGCACGATCTGAAAAAGATGTGGCGTGGGTATTATTGAGCAACCACCACTTTGCGTGTGATGGTGCTTTTCTCTCCTTTGAATCTGGCAAAATACATGCCATGTGGCAGCTTTGGCAAAATCAAAGAGGTTCTGAACTCAGGACTTTGAACAGTAATTGTTTGTTTTTCAAACTCTTGTCCCCGGTGGTTAACGAGTGTGAATTCCACTGAAGAGCCGGTTTTAAAACCTGACAATACCGCATTGAGTTCGTAACTCACCGGATTGGCAAAAACATAAACATCAGTAGCGTCTGGCTCCAGTCCGGTGACGGTGTCGTTCATATCAAATTTACAAAGGAAAATTTCCTTGCCCGTAACTGATATCGTTCTGGTCCATTGCTTGTAGTTCAAAGTAATGGAAGTTTGCTGATTATCAGCTGCATATGGGTTCTGTGCCGCGATCAGGATTTCATTGCCTTTAGCGACACCACGCCAAACCGGATTTTGAAGTTCCATATTTTCCCGGGCGGACATCGGTCTGACCAATTCGTAATTGCCCTGAAACATATCTTTAAATTCCGAAAGTCGATATAGGCCATAAATAAAGTGCTCATATGCAGCGTAATTTTCCTGACGATCCCCCGGATAAGAAGGATTTTCCCATAACCAAAGTCCCGCTGCGCCCGCGAAGAATGGGAAAATGGCCGTTGCTTCTGCTACAAAAGGTTCAACAAAAGGCGTCGTCGGGTCATAGCTATCATGTATCCGTAACCAAACCAATGGAACAATCGGCTTATCACTCCAGGCGCGGTTTACCTCGATATGGAAAAGCAGATAGGAGAGGTAATCCTTTCCAAAAGGGTTATTGTAACCATAATAATAGTATATCGAAGGTGAAAGCAGGGAGTGTTCATTATAGTAACTTCCACCGATTTTACCGCTATCGTCTTGGGCGAGATAATGCGTTCGGGCCGGGTTGGTCGTCCAGTCCGTCCACGTGTTTGCCATGATATTGATCCAGGTATTCCGAACGGGCACGTCGCTGTAGCTCGTCAATGGTATATTAGGACGTTTAGCCTTGAATCTCTTCATAGCTTCCGTATACCACCAGCGAATATCTCTTTTGTATGTGGTCAGAAAGTCGGCGTCATTCAGGTTTCGGTAGGCTTGAGGGATCGCTGAATTGCTCTTTAATGCCAGAATATCCTTGTCTTCACGTTGCATTCTTTCGATATCCAGACAAACCAGGTCTGCGTCATATATAGAGGCTGCATAATTGTCCCAATAATTGCGGTATGCAACCGTATCATTTCCCCACGGGCTGCAAAGTTTGGAATCGGCCCATGGTTGCGTCACTCCGCTATTTGTTGCAACGCCATACCAAAGGTTGGCGCGTTGAGAAGGGGCCAGAGAGCCGGGTTCGGACCCGCTGAAAGTCGCAAGTTGGCTAAAACCATGTTTTATAGGCTGAGATTGCGTATCTCCGAAACGGGGAGCATTGTATATGATTTTAAATGGAAGGCTGAATTCTGGAAATTTGTTCCACTCAATCGTGTTGTTTGACGTAACCGGCGTTAGAGAAAAAGAGGGTTGGCAATTTTGTGCAAAGGTATTTATATGGCTGGCTATCAGTAATATAAATATACATAGTGTATGGCCGTATGCTAATTTGGTATTGTACATCATATCAATTCGTGAAACAAATTCGTTAACTTTGAAGGAATTTGAGTTAAAAAAGAAACCGCAAGGTAAAACTTTGGAAATATAATATAACCAATTTTCTCAAATACAAGCGTCACTATTCAAACGATATACTAGCCAGAAACCACAATGAAAAATTTTATTAATACCTTTTTCTTTTTAGCCCTAGCGATCTCGATTTTCTCATGCGGAAGCAAGGATGATCCTGGAACGCCTACGCCGGCGGAAACTGCAAAGGCCAAGATACTAGTAAATTATCCATGGAAAATGACGGCTGTCAAGGATCTTTCCGGGAAAGTAATACCAGCAAATCAGCTAAACACTTTGACTCAGGCACTACCTACCATGGAAATTCTGTTCCAGGCTGGAAATAAGGTGGTTGCAAAAGATGAGGCACTGCAGTTCCCTAATGGGGGAACCTGGTATCTGATTGAAAACGAAACAAAGCTTGATATCAATATTACTGGCTTCGCCGGAAAGTTCGGGGTAGAGGAATTGACAAGCAGCAAAATGAGGCTAAAAAGTTCGATGCCCGTGAATGGCGTGGATCAGGAGACGATCATGGAATTCGCTCCGGTGATCAAATAAATTTTTTTGATACTTATATATTGAAAGCGGCGGAATTATCCCGTCGCTTTTCTTATTTTGTATCGAATGGTTTCAATATATGGAAAAGAACAACCCTAAGATCATCCGCGCCTGGTGTATGTACGACTGGGCTAACTCGGTTCATGCGCTAGTTATCGTATCAAGTATTTTTCCGGTTTATTTCAATGCCGTTGCTTTGAAAGCTTCCGGGGGGCATGAGATGGAGTTTCTGGGTTTTCATATCAAAAGTTCGGTATTGTTTTCTTATACCGTGTCAACGGCATTCCTGCTGACAGCCTTAATGATACCGCTTTGTACTGCCATTGCTGATTATTCAGGCAAGAAAAAAAGCTTCATGAAGTTCTTTTGCTACCTCGGGGCGGTGAACTGCATGCTGTTGTTTTTCTTTACCAAAGAGACACTCACGTTAAGCGTTATTTTATTCGGATTAAGCCTTGTTGGATGGAGTGGGAGTATCGTTTTCTATGACTCCTATTTGCCTCAGATAGCCACGGAAGACAACTACGACAGGGTTAGCGCGAGAGGGTTTTCAATGGGTTATTTCGGGAGCGTATTATTGATGCTGTTCAATCTGACGATGATTTTGGCACCGCATTGGTACGGCATAACTGACAAAGCAATGCCTGCGCGAATCAGCTTTTTTACGGTGGGTGTATGGTGGATATTGTTTGCGCAGATACCTTTTAAGCACTTGCCAAATACTCCCGGCAATCAGCGCGGAACTCCGGGGAGATGGATTTTTAACGGATTTAAGGAGTTAAAAACCGTGTTTTCCGAATTACAGCAACAACCTTATCTGGCCAAATTTCTGGCAGCATTTTTTATATATACCATGGGTTTGCGTACAGTCATGTACGTGGCAACAATATTTGGTGCTTCTGAGCTCAAGTTGCCATCCGATACCTTGATTATCACTGTTTTATTAATTCAATTGGTTGGGATTGCAGGCTCTTTCTTCTTTGCCTGGTTATCATCTCAAATCGGCAATGTATATGCATTGATGATTGGCGTTACGATATGGATAGGAATCTGCGCAGGGGCATATTACACGCAAACAGCCGGGGAGTTTTACGTTGTCGCCTGCGCGGTAGGTATGGTTATGGGTGGCTTGCAATCGCTTTCCAGATCAACATATTCCAAGCTTTTGCCAACAGAGACGAAAGATACGGCGTCCTATTTCAGTTTTTATGATGTCACAGAAAAGTTTGCGATCGTAATCGGAACCTTCATTTACGGTGGCGTAGAGCACATGACAGGCAGTATGCGGAATAGTATTCTAGCCTTGCTGGTGATATTTGTGTTGGGTTTGATATTGCTTTCCCGGATACCTTCGCGCCGTATATATAGCTACGAGATGGAGGAAAGTTAGGGACGAATTTTGTGAGATTTTGATAGGAGTATTGTCCGGGAGTTGTTATTTTATTAGTAAAGGCCTTAACGGTTCGGTTTTAAATTTCGTTGGCAAAACTAATTAAACGACTGTCGGAATTTGAGCGGAGAAACGGCAGTTTTTGTTTTAAATAGCTTACTAAAAGACTGAGAATGCCCGAAGCCTAATTCATATGCAATCTCGCTCACGGACAAATTCGTTGTCGATAATTTTTCTTTTGCTTTATCTATCAACTTATTATGAATATGTTGTTGTGTGCTCTGCCCTGTCAAGAGTTTAAGCATAGCACTCAGATAGTTGGGAGAGATATTCAACTTTTCTGCCACATATTGTACTGTTGGTAATCCTTTCTCGGCGAGCGCGTCGCTGTTGAAGTATTTTGCCAATAAATCTTCCATTCCATCCAGAATTTGATGATTCGAAATTTTTCGGGTGATAAACTGACGGTGGTAAAATCGCTCGGAATAGTTTAGCAGCAGTTCAATTTGCGCAATGATAATCTGCTGACTGAACTTGTCAATATTCGAATGATATTCCTGTTGGATGTTTTGCAGGATACCGACGATAATTGACTCTTCCTTATCCGAAAGAAACAGTGATTCGTTCACCGAATAGTCGAAATACTCGTATTGTTTAATGGTTTTGGCCAAAGGCGTGTTCCATAAAAAGTCGGGGTGGAGCAACAACATCCACCCCGACTGATTAATAGTGGTATCTTCTTCAACCTCAATTCTCAGAACCTGGCCTGGAGCCATAAAGAACATCGTTCCTTCATTGAAATCATATTCTTGCTGGCCATACTTCATTTTAGCAGTGAAATTACGCTTCAAAGCAATTGAATAGAAATCTTTTACAAAACTGGCCTCCTTGCCCGGTAATCTGTTCATCGTGTCCACATTAATGACGCTGATCAACGGATGCTCCGGTTTCGGCAAATTTCTATATTGATGAAATTCACTGATCGTTTTAAATCTTATAGGTTGCGTGCTAGCCATATCCGAAGTTAGCTATTTGTTGTTGAACACGGCCGCGAATTCTTTGGCAAAATCGACCAGCTTCACCTTACCCATATTTTCCGGTTTATTGTGATTATAATCTTCTGCAAGTTTACCATTGTAAAGACTGCCATACATTTCAACCAAACCGGCGGCGATGTTAGGGTTCATTCCAAAGGATTTTAAGCCATTTTCGGTCTCTTCGTCAGAAATAAGAACCCATTTTAAATCAGGTTCTCCGATAGCTTTGCCTAATATACTTGCAGTTTCATCGCCCGTCAGTTCTTCGCTTGCCACATAGCGCACTTTTCTACCTTTCGCTGGCGTTGAGAGTTCTTCGGCAACTGCCGCCGCAATATCTGCGGGAGAAACCCATGGAATTGTGTGATCGGCACCATAATTAGCTGCGATAACGCCACCATGTTTGATCATATCAATATACCCAAATAAATTGTAGTAAAATGAGGTAGGCCGCATATGCGTTATCGATACTTCAGAAGGAAGACGATTGAGAATAGCTTCCACGTTGTGAGCTCCCCGCAAAATGCCGTTGTCCTTTTCCATATGCGCTCCGATTGTACTAAGATTGACAACGCGTTTTACGCCAGACTCGGCGATGGCCTTTGCATAATTGTTGCCTATTTCATGGTAGTGAGCGAAGATATCAAGGCTTTGATCCAGATAGTTACCCGGCGGTACCATGGTATAAACAGCATCCGCACCAGCGAAGGTGGCTGACAGAAAATTCCAGTCTTTTAATGTGCCGATGGCGGCCGTAGCACCCAGTGCTTCAATGTCACTTTGTTTTTCAGCCTTGCTGCTGATCACCGTTACGGTGTGACCTTTTCCTATCAATTCCTTAGCCAGCGGGTGGCTGATATGTCCCAACGATCCTGTGATTACAATTTTCATGTTTTTTCTGTTTTTTGATGATGCAAAGTTGGGCAGCATTCAATAAACAGATGTAGCCTGATCTACTATTGTTGTAGTCGAAAAGAAGGATTACTGACAACAATGTGCTTCAAGGTATTGTCAGGCAGTCCAAAACTCATTCACCTTATCAATTGTATAGATCGCATATCCACGACTTTCAGGATCTTCTTCGATCCCTACGTGGATCTTATAAAAGTTGATAATATTGGAGAAGTCGGCACCATATACCGTGCTGTTTCGGGGAATGATCATAACCGGATGTGGTGCGTAATGTCCGGAGTAGCTTCGTTCATAATCTGAATATGTGCCGAGATATCCGGCAATGCATTTGATACCGGTATCCCCAACAAAACGACCGGGATACGTTCTGCGAATACCCCTTTTTACATACCCTTTCAAATCTGCGAGCGAACGTGTGAAGGTAGTTTGAGAATTGTCGGTTGGGAAAAACGCTCTGTCAACGTCGTAATATTCGTTTACGAAGGTACCGTTTACCGTAATCGTGAAGGTATCCGAATCCACCAGATTGGCCATTGGTTTACTCTTAAATTCACGGGTTTGCATAAATTTGTAAAGCGTGTCAAAATAGGCACGCGGAAACAGACAACCCCAGACCCAGGCATATCCATCTGACGCGAAAGCGGCACGAAAATTTTTCCAGTCAGCTTCGGGCATATTCTCTGGGAGAAAATCTTTGGTACGGCCGTCGCGATCCCATGGGTCGCGGGTGTTGGCAGTATCGCCTGAGGAGAACTCGCTTCGTTGAAATGAATTCAGGAGGATCGGCCCACCAAACCAGCCATGACCGATGAGACTCAGTTCGAAAAGTGAGCCTGGTTCGGTAGCACCCAGATTGATAACATATTGGTATATAGTCGTAATCGACATCAGATTATTTTCCTGCTGTTTTAAATGCGACTCAGTATAGTGGTTTCTGCGATTGACAGCATCATTTGACTGGGATTCAAGAACCCAGGTTCCTGCGCCCGGCGTCGAGTTATTTCGTTCAATGCGACCATTTTTGACGTCAAATTTTACGAAGACAACATCAGAATCATTGCGCCAGTCAGGATGCAGATCGAGCAGATTTTGCCTTCTTTGATCGGCCGATTGAACGAACGTTCCACCGTTCTGATATTCATATCCGGCAACAAGCAGTATGTATTTTTTCATGGCTGAATTTTAACGATTAACTGATTTTCTTCAATTACACTAAACTCTCCTTTTTCTTTACTCCCGTCCTGAAAACGCTTCACCAATCTCCACTGGACTTTTTCACCGGGGTCGAAAATCTTAAGTATTGGGGCAGGGACATTGGCCCCTGCGAATACAAGTGAATCTTGTGTTTCGATGCCGCCATTGGTTCGTTTTAGTTCCACGGTAAGTGTCTTCAATCCCAATGCATCGGGCGACGGTCCTATCCATTCAAAACTTACCTTTCGGATGGTCGTATTTTTCAAGTCAATAACGAGGGCGTTGGTAGCTACCGGCCCGTCGCTGATATCAAGAATTTTACCTTCTTTGGTAATTGCGGTAGCTTTAAATGATATCTTGTCTTTTTCCGAATGTAGCAAAACGTCGATATCGCTGGTGTCGAAAGCAGGTCCTTTGATTCGGTAAAGATCTTTCAGCGGATCAGTCAAATCGGGCGAGTTGATGATTATTTCAAGCAGAATCTCAACCACTGCATCGTTCTTACCTGCAATAACCGGAATGATTTTAAACGTTGACCGAAGAAATGGTTTATTAATAATTACTTCGTTATCAAGTAAATAGGATGGCGCTGTGCTGATCGAAGGTCGCTGATCACTATAGAAGAAATTTTTAGTAACCTCAAGATCCAATGCATCTTTATCTTTCCCTCTAACCGACAGCAAACCGTTTTTATGCGTTTCGTCAATAATGATAGTTTCTGACTCAATCACTTCTCCAGCGTTGTTTTTCAACTTGACAGACACGTCGACAGTCTTGATCTCATCGAATGAGATGTTTCCCTCCCGAATTTCTACACGTCTGAAAAAGATATAGGTATCCGGATATATATTGAGTGATTCGCTGGTACTGAAAGTAGGTGGTGTAACAATTTCGGCCGGACTGATGATATCCGTTTTATTGGTATCATATACAAACCGCAGCTGATAAAAATAACCGATCGGCTCCGTTCTCTCACAGTTCCAGGCAATGGAAAGCAGTCCGTTGCTTTGCTTGTTGAAGCTCACATTCTTGAGCGGCGCTGCACCGTCAGGTAATGAAAACCGACCTTCTTTCACATTCTCTTTGACTCCATCCTTAGCTCGCCAAACGATTAGTTCGACGTTTAAAAGATCGCTTTCAGGTAAGGTAAAATCATATACTAACTGAATTTTCAGAACCTGCTCGCGCCATATATCGCTGAAAACAACATGTTGGATATACTGGTCGCGATTCGCCTGAATCTGTTTTCCAAAAACCCATAAATGAGATTGCGGATTATGAGTTCTGGTCACAGTCGAACGCTCCCGGAAATCGACATCGATCACCTTGTCATGGGATATCTTTTCCGATGTAAAGCGATATGCAACACCAACCGTTGGCACCAGACCGGCCGCGGTATTTGCTGCTGCGCCGGCGACTGCGGCCCCAACATTGGGTGTCTGAGGATTTACATATGGCCTGAACATTTCCTGTAAGATGCTCGTTTTGAAATCTTTAACCATTTCGTCGATCATCTTTTTGGTCTCGGCATCTTCCGCCTGGCTCAGAACCTCTATCTTCATATCACCATCTTCAATCAGTTTTCGGGTAACCCACTCAAGTTCAGCTCCCAACGAAAATTTGACATAGTAAGTGAACTCTGCTTTGATGCCGAGCTGATGAGATACGCTGTCGTAACATCTGCCCAGATTGGCCCATATCCGAAGGTCGAGTGCCGGACGAATGGCGAGATATTTCAAGTCATATAGTACCCCCGCGACGTTGCCTGCTTCGCCTTCAAGTCCTGCCAACGTGAGTGCGGTGCCCCTTCTGTCGAGTCTGACATTGAATATGCTTTTCAAATCGGAAGACATCAGCGACGGTTTGTTGGAGCCGATGATACTTTTTACAAATGAGTCTCTATCAATGGATGTTTCTTTGGTTGTAATCGAATCCAGCACCATCAGATTGACGCTGCCGTCCGTCCATGGCGGTAAGGTTGCACTCAGATTTTCAGGAAAAACAGCGCTTCCTTTCAATTTTGCCATCGCCTTTTCCAGGCGTTTGGGAGCGACTGCGCACTGGATACCTAGGGACAATATCGACCCTGCCGATTTTCGCAGATCGTCCAGACTGCCCTCGATCGTGCCGCCTTCGTTAAAAACCTGAAAGAATAATTCGTACAAACCTTCAGCTCCTGCGCCGGTTTGAGGAGCCAGACTTACTTCGTCGGGAAAATAGTAGACCAGCGAGGTCAGTTCGTGGTCGCCATAGAAAATTACACCTTCGTGTATGCCAAGTGGTTTCGAAAGATCGAGCATAATATTGTTCTTTTACCAAATGTTGTCGGGGAGTAATATATTGATGCTTTCGAGCTTCTCTGTCACCCAATCCGACTTATAATTATCTCCACTGCTGCTTTTGGCTCTGATGCGATATTTGTATTCCTTTTTGGTGAAATCTGGCATTGAATGCCTGAATTCCACCTTATCGCCTTTTTTCTTAAAAATCAGCCTTTCGCTCACGGCGTTAATGTTGTTTTTGCTATCCTCATAAGTGATTTCTACACTGGCTTGCTGTATATCCTTGGCCGTGAAATCAGGTGCGGAAGCTAGTGTTACGCGTATGATGCGCTCGGGAACAATCTGGTCGGTGATGACGAGAATACCATCTTCATTTCGTAACCAAGGACCATGAACGACATTCGCGTTGGTGGTTAGCCGTGTTACCTTATAATCAAATGTTTGTGCGGGGGTATCGAGACTTGTGGCCGCAATGAGCTTATTATCAGTCGCATCCTTTGTGAAATCGAACTTCATCGTGATTGGATCAGTTCGCTCGGCGTCTGTAATTCGAGTTTCCAAAATGATCTTGCTGGTCGTTTCCCAATCGGCGTTGCAAATCAGATCGACCGACCATTTGTTTTCAAATGGATTCGGAATGAAAAATATTTCGTTGGATATATCCGTCACCTTGTTTTTCAATTCTTTGGAAGCAGAAATGAAATATGTGAGGTCTAGATCAAATTCAATCGGCAGAAGTTTGCTGACTACGACGGTCAGCGGTTTTTGTTCATTTAATGATTTTTTGAAAAAGTAGGTATGCTTTAAAAACGGTGACTTGTCAGTTTTGTTAACAACCGCCAAATCCGCCTGAACGACCGTGACGTGCTCGAAAATATCGGTGTCATCAAGAATAATATTGATCGTCCGGGTTTCGAAATATTCTGGGGCGTTGAAATAGACATATGGATTATCAATCGGCGTCCAGTCGGTTACGAGCTGATCCGGCATATTAATCGACTCACTGTCAATGTATATCGTCGCCCGGTATTGATAGCTGTATGTTTTTTCCTTGTCACGGATAAAGCCCAGTTGCTGAGCCAGTTCCTTGTCATTATTGAAAACAAACGACTGGCTGATTTTGGTTTTTTGGGTATCGACTTCCGTTACTTTGCAGTCAATCATGACCGATTTGATATTGGTAGTACCAAACGTATCGGCAGCCAAACGGATATCCACTTTCTGATCCAGAAACGGTAGTTCGTCAAGCTTGATCCATTTTATTTTATCCTTAATTCCACCGGCCGCTTTGATCAGAGACGGGAGCAGGGCCTGCGGATTGAACGGATAAGTTTTTACGTTTTTTTGCGAAAGATTAATGATCGTTTTGGAAAGATGAGCCTCATCGATATTCCGACGAATATGGTGCGAACCGATAGCGATTGCAGAAACAACCCTGCTGACGCCATTTGCAATCCGATCTTCCCACTTCGAAGAAGCACTTAACGGCGATGATGCTGGCTGGAAAAGTTTTTTAATTACCTCGGTTTTCAGCTCATTCAAAAGCGTTTTTAAGGCATCTGCTTTTATTACCGGATCCAGTTCCTGGATTTCAACCTGTATCGCGCTTGTTTCTGTCAATTTGTCAACCGTAGCCGTAATCTCGTCGGTATAGAAAATCAGGTTCAGCTTGTCAAATTTCTCAAAATGATGATATACCGAACTCCAGTCGACCGTCATTTTGGCCTTAAAAACAGGGGCTATACCTGTGATCTCCAATTCATAATTGACAGACGCGGCGACCGTGTCCGAGTTCAACGCGGCAATTAGCAGCTGCGCGTCCTTTCCCGTGGCACGAATAACCAGTGAGGCAATGTTATCTCCAAAAATTGAAGGTTTAACTTCCTGAGTAACAAACCATTTTTTTGGATCTGGCTCGTCACCCGCCGCGGCCAGGATCAGGAATACTTTTCCGGCGTATACTGGTGCTGATACCAAAGATTTAGCCTCTTTTCCCCATTCTTTTTTGATGGATTTTAAAGCCAGGTCCCGCTGCGTATCTGATATCTCAAGACCGACGTCCATCACCAGACTGGCTTCCAGAATGGCTTCCGTTTCCGGACCCGCACCCGATTCACGCAGTATCGCAAAAGCGTCAATTTTGGGATCGCCATTCTGATCTTTCATGATAACCGGCTGGTTACATGCATAATAGAATGTATCCGGATCCAGATCGTCAGTGAATATCGTCAAGTCGCCCGCTTCCAGAAACGGTGGTTTATAGTTCAGCATAATTCAAAAAATTGCGGTTTCAGGCGTCTTTTAAAAGTAACATATTGCCTTTGCTTGTTCCGGTTCTTTCCACAGATGTCCCGTCTTCTTTGATCAGCGTAAGATTAAAGCTATACGAAGTGGCGTCCATTGTAGTCCGCGGGATAAACCAGCTGAGTGGTTTACCTCCCGAATCCGCATCCAGAAACAGCTCCTTAGTATTGGTGATCGCGCCGTCAACATGGGTCAGCGACAGAAGAGCGTTTACGTAGTTAGTACCAAGTTTGAGCAAAGTCGCATTGATAGTCACTTTGAATATTGGCAAAATGATCGTTTCCTCCGACTCTTCGCCTTGAATCCAGCCGCTTTTCGAGATATTATCATCGGCCATAATCCGGTACCTGTATTGGTATTTCCGTATGGATTTATCTAACAACACGAGTTTGATAGAAGCGGGCTCCCAGCTTTCTTCTCCTGAGAGCTCTACTTTGTCAAAACTTGAGAACTTGTTGACAGTATCTTCATATTTGAACTCAACAATGATCTTTTTCACGCTGGCGTCCGGAGCAGTTGCCAAATCCACATTAAGCGAAAGTGTATCCTGATACGGCGACGGTACTTCGATTTTTTCCTGATTATTTTCGCTGAGGTAAGATTTTTTAACGTCTGACTTAACCGAACTACCATCTTTTGCAAAATAAGTAGCCGTCCAAACAAGAGGAGCGTCGACCAGTTTTCCGATAATACGCGATAGCTTTTCGCCCTCAGGTTTGTCTGTCTTAAGTATCAAACTATCACTAAAATGGTCAGGATCGCCTTCCTCTTTGTATGAAACATCCACCTGGACAGCTACAACTGTGTTATTGCCGGTAAGAGAACTCAAAATCGGATGAGGTGTAAAAATCGCATCGATTAAACCGATTTTACCCACGTTGATATTGAGTTTGGACGAATTGGTCTTTGTTGGTTTTGTAACAGCTGGCTGCGATATGCCCTGGAAATAAACTTCCGTGGTATATACGGCCTCACCGCTGTCGTTTTTAGGCCTTCTGAAGTGCCAGGTATCCGTTTCGCTTCCCTTTTTGAATAAGACTGAGTGTTTTTCCTTGGCCGACGGATATTCTATATTCACTTTGACAGCGCTCACAAATGGCTCCTTATCCCAAGGGGCGTCGGCGGAAGTATCAATTGTAATAGTTTCCACGACCTTTTCACTGAGGTCAACAACTTTGGTAATCTGTGCTTTTCTGTTGTCGGGAATGTTTTCCAAAAAGTTCATGATCGTGCCTTGCGGAGATATCTTCCACTCAACCACGTCTTCTTGTGTAAAACGGAGTTCCACAAAAGAGCGGACCTCTTCAGTCATTACCTTAATCAGAGAATTCTGGCGTTCCTCCTGGGTCATCCCGTGAATACGGCTTTTAATGATTTCCTGAACTTTATCCTCGATCAGTTTCATCGCCATAGTCCTGAGCTGGCTCACATATTCGTCTGAAATTTCAGACGAGCCTTTCCGTATTTCAACGTTCATCAAGCCTTCCTCTGTCAATTTTTCCGTCACTTCCGTTACATCAATACGTTCCACATCCGCATCTGAACAGCCCTGATCCACATTTTTCCAAACGCGTTCTGCTTTCCTGTTAATCTCACTTTCCTGCGTCGAACCCGCCCATGCTCTGATTTCCAGACTTGGAAGCCGCAACTGAAATTTAAGATCGAACCGGATACTGATCGCTTTTACACCTGCCTGCAAAGATTTGAGCCATATGGCTGCTCCTTTTGGATTCAGACGCAAGGCAAAGGCAGCATTGTTGTTTCCGATCAAACTGGCAGGACCACCCGCCGACGACCAGCCAACCAATTCTCCTGCCTGCTCTTCAAGCAACGTAACGGTGCCTTCGGTAAAATTCAAAGCACCATATCTGATTTCCTGAATTGGTGGAATATCCGGATCCGGCACCGTAGTCTGACCTCTTGCTTTGGCGATCAGTCCAAGGCGTTCGTTTTCCTTTTTGATCAATATCTTTCTCCGATTTTCCTGCACCCGACCCGATTTTAGCTTATCGGTAATTTCTTTTAAAACAGCATCGCTAACCCCCAAATGGGCGTCAAAGTTGATCCAGGCGCCGCCGAGGCCTGCGGTTTGCCCAGCCGCACCGTCCGCTTCGTCGGTCCAGAAAAGACCGCTGAAAATAGGCGTCCCATTTTCTACCCGGATTTCAGGAGTGGTTTTGATGGCATAAAACAAATTGCAGTCTTCGTCGTCCGGGTATACGGCAACATCTTTATGGTTAAGGACACTAGGAATCGTTATCATGACATTGTTAATTTTGAAAGTTGGTAACTAAGCAAGCTTTTCTGGTCTCACACTGAGGAAGTTACTGGATGTGGATTCAGGCGTGATCCATTGCGACCATTTCGGATCGTCCAACACGTAATGCGTTCCGATCCTGTATTCATAGGTTCTGCCAGTCAACTGTTGAGAATTGAGAATCTGCGAAATGGAGCGTGCCATTTTTACCGTTCCCGCAGGAGCGGTTCGGGTAAGGTTTACTGAAAAGGTATTGCTGTTGGGGCTTCTCACTTCTACTTCCACACGGCTGATCTGCAGATAAGGTTTAAGCGTTTCCGGATCAATATCAGTCCATCTTTCGAAAAGTGGACAATTGATCTGAAGCTCCCATACCTCCGGATCGCCCGTGGCGTAGTCAATCACTTTGCCAAGAAGGATATCGGGATCTTCGGTCAGCGATACGCTATATGGCTCAGCAACCAGATTGGTCCAAAAGCTGCCATCGGCGAGCGTGTCAATATCCTCAGTTTTCAGATTTACCAACTTTGATTCCTTTCCTACGAAATCTTCGACCCAAGGTGGTTGAACGCCTATTTCATAGTCGGCATCGTATATCGTGCTTTTGATTTCGGAAAGTAGCGTCACCTCCACACCTCCAATTTTGATAGGAAAGTTGTTGGGATTTGTCAAATTGAAACCTTTGATAGAATCTTCAGTGTCAATTACTCCGAAGTCGACCGGAATACCGGCCAGTTTACGGATATCGAGATATACCGGAACCGGCTGTGTTAGCACCTGAGGCCCCTGAGCATTTTCGAAAGGAAGCTCGAAATTGATATCACCAATCGAGAAACCGTCTTTTATTTCTTTTTTAAGAAAATCGAAAGACTCCAGAGAACAGTCGATAGTGAGTGTAAAGCCTGAAACGGGGTCAATTTTATCAATTTTTTCAGGAACCTTACCCCGAAAAACGGCATTGTCACCCGCAAATGCATCTCTCAAAGCGAAGTTCGCGGCGCTATATCCGCCCATCCGAAGGTCACAATATTTGATGACACCTTTTGATTCTTTGTCCAGAATCGTAAACAAATCCTTTTTTGCTCTTGGATTAAAATACGGAACAACCTGTATATTGAGCTTGATCCGATAACTTTCCGGATGCTCTGCACCTTCCGCAGACGGAACCATCGCTATCGAGATTTTAGGTTCACCCGAATATTCATTCACGCTGATCCTGAATTCCTGCGGAAGGAAATAAAAAGTATCCGGGCTGGACGTCGGACGGTAATTGATGGTATAATTCCCGGTGTTTTTGGTCAACGAATGACTTTTCCAAGTCAGTTCTTTTATTTCAAACTGATCCGAAAAGATCCCGAATACGGAATTGTCTTCCTTAGAATATTGCGCAATGATCTCTGCACTCAGGGCGATCGTACCCGAAGCAGGCTGAGGTGGCGGCGCGGGCTGGGTCTGCGCAAAATTGACCAACAGTGTAGGTTCCACCGCCATCATCGCCACTCTTCTGTCAGCAAATGCAAACGGCCTCACTCTTCTGTCGACGACGCTCCCAACTGTTTTTGGCAACGGTCTGGTTATTACCTGGGGTCTGGGTTGAGGCTGAGGCTGCGGAGCCTGAGCAATTTGGGCCCACGGTAAATTAGAAGTAACAACCAGACTGAATGTCGCCGGAACATTATTGGTTAAACCCACGATCATATCCTTGATTTCGTCCCAGGATAATTCCACCTCGGTGTGAAGATCCTGCAGGATATTCACAGCGTTGATCAGCGGAGACTGCGTGAGCGTCATTGGTTTACTCACTTTGGTCGGGCCTGACTGGAAGGAAAGCGTAATCCCGAAATTGCTTGGTATCAACGGATGAACATCCGGCTCATCCCGGTATATCTCGATGATACTATTCAGTTTTATTTTTCCTGTGCCTTCATCTTTTGTAAACCAGAATGCGTCGGAATCGGCCGTAACGCCACCTCCTGATCTGGTTTTGATCCTGAATTTCGGTTGCCCGTATTTATTGCCATTCGCAACATATACCCGGTTTGGATCTGACGGCTCTTCATTCAACATGTTCGGGGCCGTGATCGGGATATATGCGAGTAAAGACGTTTTAGCTTGCAGGGTGTATAATGCAGGCCTTATCTTAAAATTATCAACAGTTTGCATTACTAATTAAGTTTAAAGATTGATCAAGCCTGTGGTGCTTTTAGTAATAAATATCCTGATGTGATTTCTTTTTCTTCGACCATCACTGAATCAGAGCCATCGGCCTTTTCAAACTGGAGCGCGTATTTAAAAGGCTTGCCGATAGAGCTGAAAGCCAGTGCATTGAAGTCGTATTTCTTTTGTTCGGGATCTATTTTTACCGTCTCATTTACGAAATAATCGCGGTCTTCCTCGGTATAGCTAAGCGTTACCAACACGGCGGAGTAGGTCGTCCAGTTAATGGAGCTGCCATCCACGGTAAGCTTCTTTTTATATCTCCTCAGGTTGATCGGCGCAATATCTTCGTCAGAATCAGCTTCGGTCCATATAGAAGTAAAGAGAACACCATCTAGATACTCCACGAAATAGCGATACTTGAATTTGCTGCTGGCTTTGTCACGCTGAGGCATTGTCCAGTTCCAGGTTTCTGTTTCCTTAAACCAATGGTCGTATTCCTCTTTAATGCCAAACTGGGTATCCTGATAAAGCACTTCAACCTTCGCGGATTTAACAGAATTCGTGTCGACGATCACATCAAAAGTAGCCTTCACCCGGCCGGTGAGCATATCGTCAACGATCAACGTATCGCGGGACTCCGGTTTGACCTCGCTCGTAGTTTCCGAGCCGTCGATATGGTGGTACTTGACGCTGTAGTGATAATCCTTGCTCTGGTGTCCGTACATGTAGCAACGCCAGCTGCCGGTAGGGGAGGCCTGCGACAGTTTGATATCCTTTTTAGCATCTGGTTTGCCGCGAGCGTCCTTGTATTCCAGGCTAACAACAGCCTCTTTGATCACGCTCCAGTCGATATCGCCTGCAGTAACATTGACGGCAACAAAGCCAAGACGGTCATATGATATCACCAGAGAACGATCGCTGATTTTGTCCAACTTGATTTCCGGTGGCGATTCCGCGGTTCCGGTATATGCTATTTTTGCTACAACATCATAATAATCAATCAGTTCTCCCTTCTCGTTTCTCGCCATCGTCACGCGGAAGGTGTTAACTTCTTCGCCGGTTTTGTACATGAAGGATTTGGAACTTTCGCGAACCACCCCGCTTTGGGCGTCTTTCTGACGATACGATATATTAACAATTACGCTGTAAATATTATCCAGTTTAAAGTCCGCATTGACCGCAATCTGAACCGTCAGGATCTGCACCAGCGGGCTGCTGACATCGATATATTTAATGAGATCAGTGCGTTGCTTTTCCGTCAACTGCGTAATCAGCGTCGCATTGGGGAATCTGCGAAATTCTACGGTTCCGTTCTTTTTAAAAGTAAAGTTCAGCGTGTTGATCTTTGACTTATCAACATTGTTTTTAAAAGAATAATAGGTATCAACTGTAGGTTTGGTACGTTCCGCCTCGGTCACGCCCATTTCGGGGTTGGGCTTGATGGGAGTACCCGCCGCATCCGTTTTTTCTTCTTGTCCGATAAACGCTGATTCAAAGAAATTCGGGATGATCGTGCTCATGATCGTATCCATGAGCGACGAACGCAAGCTGCTTTCGATATCCTTGATGTCAGCGCTGTTCGCTGCAACATCGCCAAAGTCCGTTATTTCAATGGAGATTACCTTGGCATCTATCATTTGCTCTACCAGTGAGGCAACATCATATTTGCTGGCGGTGACGCTCCTCGCGTCCGTCGTCGAGCTTCCGCCAACCCAGGTTTTCTTCCTGATATATCCACGGTTTTCTTTCCGGTAATCTTCAGAATAGCTTTCCATGTAGTTGTACATCTGCGTAGAATTGGCATATACCTTTGCTTCAATATTTGGCACGAAAGCAAATCCGCTCAGGTCATATCTGACAATGGCCTGAAGTGGCGTTGTTTCTGCGCCTTCGCCGGTGTATCCCTTGGTAAGCGCATCGTAGTATATCTGCGATCCTTCAATACCGAAGGTGGCATAAAAACTGGATGAATTTGACCCAATCAGCGAAGGCTTCACTTCCGCACTCGAAGACTTTTTGAAAGTGTCACCCAAACCTTCCAATATTTCAAGTTTGGCGGTTCCTTCTTTCCAGGTATTCGGCGTGCCCAGTTTAATAACTGGCTTATTATTCCCGGCAGCAGCGATGAATCCCGCTCTTTTCGACAATGTGCTGTAAAGTCTGACAAATCTTGAAGTGGGCGTCGTCAGAATCCCTTCGAGATACTCGGTGATTTTTTTGTGCTCCTCTTCAGTTAAAGCCAGGTCAACAGTTAACAAGAGCTGGCCTAGCTGTGTTTCTACCAAATCTTTATTTGGACTACTCGCATATGCGATATCGGCATTTCTTGAAAAAAAGTTAAACGACATCTGTGGATTCCCGGCTTCATCAACGGCGATTTTCGGACGCCCGCGGAGCGCATAAAAAGTATCCGCTTTTTCGTGGTCGCGAAAAATTTCAATATCGTCTAGTCCCGGTACTTTCACGGTGGGGAATAACATTAGCATGACTAATACAAATTTTGGTGAGAAAATAGATTTTTAGATGTTGGCAATTCTGAGCATGAGTTCGTCCAGCCCGGATGGAACCACGATATTGAGTACTTCTTCGGCACCGGTAGTTCGGAAAATACGGGCTACCACGCTGAGTGGATCCGCAACGCCGACACCTTTCAGTACAACAACGTCTTCGGTTTTTGCTTTGCGAAGAAGTACCGTTTCAAGAGGTGCTTCTCCATTTTGCGCGTCGTTTTCAAAGATCTGAACTTCGATGGCGGCTATCGTCCCTTCGAAGGTGGAAGCTCCAAGTAGTGTGAAAATCTTTAGAACTTTTAATCCGCTGTTTTCCAGGTTAATAGCCGGTGTATCGGTATTGTATGTTTGTTCGACTCCAGTTACAATTTCGCCGTTGGTCAACAAAAACTGGGTTGTTGCACGCCATATTCTTGGTTCGTCCTCTTTCAGCACAACCGCAAATGTTGGCTGTAATGCATTATCGTTCAGCGGAGTTAAAACCAGAGACTTGCTTAATTCTTCTCCTTCAATATTGGTAAAGCTGATTTGAACGATGGCCTTTGCAATGATCTGCATTTTATCGCGGACAATCGGAGATATCGTCAAAACGCCGGTTCTTGGGCTGTTAACAATTACCTGTGAGTCTTTTTGAGCCTCAAATTCTTCTTCAACGGAGTCGTCTTTAAAGAAAAACTCCTGACGTTTAAAGTATTGGTATTTGTTAGGAACAGCGGGCGCGATCAGGAATTTCTGCAGATCCGACGCGTTTTGGCGGAATATAGTCGTCCTTCCATTAGATTCCTTCGCAGGTGAAACAAATACCTGAACCGACTGTATCCCGTCGTTTGAGAATATGATATTACCAGGCTGAATTTCAACGGGGATCAGAGGTGAGTGATCGGAGATATTGACTGCAATGTCTTTTTCCGTAACATTCTCGAAAAGTCTTGATTTGATCTTGGTTTCGTGAGTTCCGATGATCGATCCGGCCTTGTGGATAAATTCCACGTAATAATCATATACCAGCGTACCGAATTCATCTACAAAAAACCGGATGGCTTTCCGAGGTGTATTGTTGCTGACGGCAATGCTTTCGTTGTATTTTCTTTTCGACTTGTCGCCTTGCGCTCCTGCAAAACCGTAGGCAATATGTACAATGGCCTCTGAAATCTGGAACTCATCAAAATCAAGTGCAGCTCTGATCTCGATCGTAATTTCCTTGAAAGGACCATCCCCTAAACGGACCAGCATCACTTGTTTATCTGCATCAAACTGAGTGCCTTCCAAAGTTAAAGCGCTGGATGGGTGATACATATTCGATTTTGCTTCGGCTTTATCGAATACAAATGTGCGTTTCGTTTCCTGAGAAATCGAACGGTGTTTCAACGAGTATCCCGCGTTGATATTGATCTTCGTCTGCACCTTTTCCTCCTGCGGCGGCGTGGTTGACGTCGTTGGCGTGGTCGGGGTTGGCGAAGTAGTTGTTGGCGTTGTAGGGCGTGATGGCGTCGGCGTTGGTGTAGTCGGCGTTGGGGTCGGGGTGGTCACCGTAGTTGTCGGTGTCGTCGACGACGGTGTGGTCGAGGTTGTTGGTGTTATACGAGGCGGTGGCTCCGGAGTTGGA
Source organism: Dyadobacter sp. HNCC25DJ184 (assembly GCF_056895215.1). Classification (NCBI taxonomy): domain Bacteria; kingdom Pseudomonadati; phylum Bacteroidota; class Cytophagia; order Cytophagales; family Spirosomataceae; genus Dyadobacter; species Dyadobacter sp. HNCC25DJ184. The sequence goes on from NZ_JBXHAQ010000001.1 coordinate 454,610, forward strand.
GTTGGGACTGGCGTTACACCGTCATTGCTCGGCGGCACCAAAGTGCTTGGCGACGGTCCGCCGCCACCTCCCAAATTGGTGTTGGTTGTTGTTGGTGTATTAGTTCCTACACTGGTGGAAGGTCCGCCGGTGGTCGGAGTTGTTGGGGTCGGCGAAGTTGGACTTGTTGAAGTCGTCGGCGTGCTCGAACTAGGTGTCGATGTGGTGGACGTCCGTGTTGGAGTAGAACTCGTTGCCGTTGAAGTCGTTGTTCCTCCAGTATTAGGTAAAGTACTGGCGAGCACATTGTAATCTTCTCTTGGTATGGCGGTAGCCTCAAAAAGAGAGGGAGACAGCAACTCGCGCACGAGTTTCATCGCGTTAGGATCGTCGGCTCCCAAAGGTCCGCCCGTTCCGCCCCCGGTGTAATCGACCTGTTTTACGGTGATAGCACCGGTATTGACCAGGTTTCTCATAATCAGGTCAATATCGTTATTGGAAACGATCTTCAAAGAGCCGGTGTCCAGGCTGAAATCAGCGTCAATATGGTGTTGCCAAAAGTCTTCCGTTGCCTTAAAATCAACCGTAATTTCAAGGTGATATGCCGGTAAAACTCCGAGATATTCAAGATCATACACTATACCAACCTGTGTCTGTGAGCCCTTTTTAAGCAGGTTCCACATGATTTGCGCCTCTTTTCCACCTAATTGCAGCGAAAATACCGCAGTTTGTCTCCCAAGTAGTGCCGGTTTAGTAGACCCCGCAACAGTGAATTTCACAGAAGGATTGTCATCTCCCCCCTCACTACCAAACATAACCAGTTTTACGGCTCCATCCTTAAACGGAACCTGCGCGAGGCGAACTTCGCCGGTACCTGCCGAAGCAAGTTCTGATCTGACTTGCTCAATTGTGTTTTCGTCAGGCCCCAGCTCAACTTCCAGCGTTAGAAAGCCACCTTCGCGATCCAGATCTTTGCTGAATTCCGGGTCGGTTCCTTCCAGTACTTCGCCATCAATATAGGCTACGAATTGAATACCTTTTCCGTTGTTGGCAATTTTTACCTTTTCTTCGGGTAAAAAGTAGTATTGACTAAGATTCTGAAAGTCACGGTAAACTGTAAGTCCCTTGATGACTTGCTGATGTTCAATAGATAGCATGATTTTTCACTTTTAATGTTGCGTAACAAAATGTCGGGTGTGCTCAAAAAATCGCAGCAGGTCGGGTTTGGTCAGATGTTTTTCGGCAAAAAAGTCGTTCTGGAATTTAATGAGCGAACTCATCGTCTCCCTTTCGAAACGACCGTCCAATATGCCGGAATAGTAAGGAGTGGTGTTATTGTGGGTTGTGACGGATGATAATATACGTTGCGCTTTTCGGATATATTGACCAGATGCTCCGTACCTAGTCTCCGAGGAGGGAAGTCCTGGGCCGCGGGCGTTAAAATCATTATAACTGAATAAAAGCAAAATGTATTTGGAAGCCAAGTCCGGTTCAGATTGATTGAGGGTATCCATGAACCTTGCCCAACTGTTCCATTTACCACAATTCGGCGGTCGGCTCAAATATGCCGTGGGCTGACCCACAACAGTGATGCATCCGGAGCTGCTGAATGGCATTCGAAGTGCGGCAAGACACTCTTCTTCGGAATTATTGAAATTCCCCAGAGGTTCCATTCTTCCGGCATGCAAATTGTCGCCGGGGAGCAGGATTTTCTCTTCTTTTTGATTAAGATCGAAATACAGACGTCGCTTCGTTATCCTGACAGACGGAATGGATACGTGTCCGAAATCATCCATTAAAAATGCCTGATGACGCTGAAAACTGCCATCTTCCCTGGGATGAAGGCCTCTTGTCAGTTCATATTTGCCAGGTTCGAGTATATTAAAATGCGTTAGCGCCTGTTGATTTTCAAACAAATATTTAACTGACGGAACCGTACTTCCGGGAAATAACGAAACTCGATCCGTCTGCCTGTTCCATATACCTATTGTACATCTGCTGGTGGTATAATTCAATCGGCTTGATTGTACCCGATGCTCTTTTTTGGGCTCAGCAGAAACCTCGGGATTTCCACTCAAAACTGACGGTGGCAAGCCACCTCTGATCCCAAACAATACAAGTCGCTCTTCTCCAATTTCGTATTGGAAATTGCGGCAAATATTCGACAATATGGTACCAGATATTTTCAAAGTATTCCAGGAAATCTTTTAATACTATAGTCTAAACTTATATAAATTTGATGTGGCAAACAATTTATGAGTACTTAAATTTAATGACCTAATTAATCTTCTTATTTATCGGCAGTGTGCTGGTAATCAATTGTATGTGTAATCGAAATTAGATAGAGTTTATACTACAATTGTATAAAAATAGGTCTTGATACTATTTATTGAATATGTATGTCGTCGCACTGGTCACGACCTGTAATGCAAAGCCAGTGGGGATGATTGCCTTCCTCAAACTCGAAATCCGTTTCGGTCAACGATTCATGAAAAAGTACCCGTTTGTCCAGGCGAGGAGCATATACTATGGCCGAACTGAGAAATGCGGCCCACCAGCTGAAAGATGAATTGGCTCTAAATATCACCTTTGCAAACATGAGTTTCAGAAAATCTTCAAACCATGAAAAAACAACATCATCGTAATACATCGATCCCTCAGGATAGCTCCAGTAATCTTCGTATTTCACAGACTGAACACCCCATTGCCCGGTGCGGTCGTCAGTTACCCAGGTTACATCGGCATATTGATAGCCATATTTTTCAAAAGCCTTTTTATATGAATTTAGCGATATCAACGAGTATCCCTGATTAGAAACATTCTGGGCATTGGCTATATCGTCCCTTCTCAAATGAGCAACTATATAAGATTCTTTTTGTGCTTCCATTTTTCTGTACAAAGGTGAAGCTTTCAAAGCAGGCGAAAAGCGGCAATATTCATTCAAAATTTTATCCCTGGAATAGCGTGTGAAAATCGAGGAATGGTAGGAGCAAAGGCTATCAATACAAACATTCACTTTTCCATAGTCACCCGGTTCATCGGGATTCATATAGATCACATTGTCACCGGTTCGTTGATTGTATCTGTAAATCGCATTCATTCTAGCATCTAGATTATCAAGCTCCGGCATGGTCTGATTGAGATAGAGCCGCAACTCAGCATCGGGAATAATCTGATGTCCCGTATGATCGAACAAATAGTCGCCTTCCCACTTAGACGGAACCCAAATGTCCAGATTGAATTTATCAGCATAGTGTTTCAGAAAAACATAAGTGAACATCCGGTTTCCGAAACGACCGTTCCAATGTAATAATATGATCTTGTTTCTCTTCTCCGTACTCATTGCGAATCCATCCTTGAAATGGTAAACCTCGTTAACGAACCGAAACAAATATAGTGTGCTCCACAACAATCTGGTAGCGTATTTTTACGCACCTTATTTAATGGTAATTAATAAGGTGTAGCGGTATAAATTTAGGCAGCCTGATTTACTACGACTGTTGGCTGGAAATGATTTTCCTGTTTCGACCCAAATTTTTCTATAAAAAAGCCGAATTCAATATGGATTCGGTCTTTTTTTCGATGTCAATTGCAATTTCCTACTTCTTATACTAAAGTCAGAACGGCAGTGAATGTTCTGCGATAGGTCTGATTAGCAAAGTTTTCCCATCGGGTTACAACACCACTGGTCGGTGGCCATGGATCGTAAACCAGTAAACCTTTGAACGTATTCCAGGGATTAAAGCGGGTTTGTGTATATCCGGCGACTGTTCGGGAGTGGCCAGGCACAAAACTGATCAATGGTCTGTTAGCATCTATTTCATTAACAAATTGGCTCCATGTCGGAGTGGTATTCATCGTCGCATTCAATGCATTTCGGCTGAGGCGCTCAATCGTGGTTACGACATCGTTGTCTCTCGAGTACGGCAATCCGTTGGGATTGGAAAGCGTACCCAAGCCAAGTTCCGTTGCCAGTCTCGCCTGAGTATAATTGTAACGATAAAAGTCCAATAGCATCTGCACACTCGCACCTACACACCACACATTGGTAAGTTGGCCGCGGAGCTCGTAACAAATATTGTGATCATCGTCATTCGAACTGTAATGAAGCTGTCTTGTCTTAATAAGAGAGAACACAGGTATCAATTCGAGGGCAACAAACCGGTCTTTAATCAATTGATTTTCAATGAATTTGAATTCCCTAGGAGCTTTGGGAAAGCGTTCTGACGGCCATTGTGGGCATATATCATCCCAGTTTGAAAGATATTTTTTGAAGGAAACGAGGTTCTTTTCATGAACTTCTTTGGGAATGGATTCTATAAATGACCATCTTTCAAAGTTGGATAATTCCTCATTTGGTTTTTCTGCTGTTTTCGAAGGCACTCTGGCCCAGGAGAATAATTCCAGCATTTCCACCTCTTTCCCTTTTAATAGAAATTGGAAGGCAAGTTTCGGATAGCTATATGCAACGAGCCGGATCTGATCGTAAGTATCCGCTCTGCTGATTTTTCTGAACTGCTTTTTAGCATCTTCAAGTAGTGACTTTTCATCCCAGGGGCCGAAGCCTACGGCAATTATAGGTTCAATAAATGCAGAATTTGCCGCAATGTCGGCATATCCCGTTTTTGATCTTCCTTTTGTGAGCGAGAGGCGGTAAAATAGCACTTCACCATTTATGTCATAAATGATCGTAGGTTTTGAAAGAATTCGAGCCTTGTCAAAATTCTCGGCAGGTAAAAGTTCTGCCGCCAGAAGAGAGTTGAGCTCGAGGCCCGCCACACGTTTGACTGTTTTTACGTCCAGAATTTGCTGTCCCATTTGTTCAATATTAGATGGTTTATGTAGATTGAAATTGAGAATTCAAAAATCTTAGTCGAGAATCAGAGGGTGCAGGGAAACAAACGGAAGGGAAAAAATTCGATATTCCTGTGGGTTTTATAAAATGCGATTTTGATCCACAAGAAATATTCCCGTTTTTGTTCAGATTTGTGTTGTCATATTGTAGAAGAACACCGGCCAGAATAGTGAAATTTAGATATATATGTTTCTCAGAATAGAACTACTTCCCTTAAAAAAGCTCGTAGGAAAGCATAGAAGAATGTCACTTGCAGTGAACCGGACACGGGAGTTGTGGCAAAATTTTATGCCGGATCTTTTGAAAATTGAGAACAGGGTAGGTGATGAGCTATATGCAGTTCAGATTTATAATGAGGGGCACTTTGCCAATTTTGACCCTGCTACTGAATTCGAAAAATGGGCAACAGTGGAGGTAGAAAACCAGCGGAATATTCCGACCGGAATGCAGGCTTTTGAAATTCCTCAGGGATTGTATGCAGTTTTTTTGCACAAGGGGTCTGCCAGTACGGGAGATGTTACTTTCAATTATATTTTTCAAACATGGCTTCCTAATTCCGGTTATGAGCTGGATAATCGCCCGCATTTCGAAATTTTGGGAGCGAAGTATAAAAACAATTTACCCGATTCGGAGGAGGAAATTTGGATACCCGTTAAGTTAAAGTAGGCTTTGATAAAACGTACCTTAATATGGCGGTCGGTCAAAGCAAAAGAAGTGAAAGGCGGAGATCTCAAAAGTTGCCATGACACTTTGTTTGCGGTCTTGCTTTTTTTCTTGCCAACTTCGCGTGACGATATCCGACGTTTAGAAATCCCCAAAAGAATATCTATACATGTTTTATACGATTCTGTTATTCCTGCATTCCTTAACGAGATGGCTGGTTTTGATCACGCTGATATTGTCTGTTGTGAGGGCCACTGTTGGTCTTGCAAAAAAGCAAAACTTTTCTAAATCAGATGATTCGCTAAGAAATGGGACTATGAGTATATCACATATGCAACTCACAATCGGCATCCTGTTATATGGGGTTAGTCCGCTCATCCTATATTTTTGGTCCAGTATTAAACAAGCAAAAAACGAAAACGACCCGCTTTTCTTCGGGCTGATCCATATGGTTTTGATGGTAACAGCGGTCGTGTTTATTACCGTTGGAGCAGGGTTGGCCAAACGCAGAACCGGAGACAAAGAAAAATTTAAAACAATGTTGATTTGGTTTTCGGCAGCTTTGCTGATTATCCTGGTAGCCATTCCCTGGCCATTTTCACCTTTGGCATTCAGACCGTATATTCGATTTTTTTAGAAACTATTTCCTATAGTAGCTATCCGAATCCATCGCCGACTTTGTCGACATACTTATTTCATTTTTTCTTATCAGGTCAAAGGTTTGTGTGTAATACATACGTCTACGACACACACGGATTTGTGCCTCACCGTTTAGTAATTATTTGACTTTTTGCGGAAAAGTTCACGGTAATTTCAGTAGTTTGACACTTCGTAAGTATTTCATTAATAAATACTTATTGACGTTACATTTGGATATAAAATTACCCTTCGTTATGAACACTTATCAAACCCAAGTTCGTGTTAATCGAGCTGGCAACAGACCGGACGATTTTACCCACTCCTTTGAAATTTACCAGGCTTTCGGATCGAACCACAATGGAGTCTGAAAATCCTGATCAGATACTACTCAAGCCTGCTCCAAACAAATATTAAATAAGAGTCTGATAGACTTCAGTGAAGGAAGCCTCAGATTCAAACATCGTAAAAAGACTTTTCGAGGCTAATATCGGAAGGTCTGGCAAATATTTCCAACCTTAACAAGTGCTTCCATATGTCCACGCCGGATCAAAAAAAGTGTTTTGTAGTGATGGGTTTTGGTATCAAAACCGATTTTGCAACGGGCAGGAAGCTCAATCTGGATAAATCGTATCAGGCTCTGATCAAGCCGGTTGTCGAAAGCAAAGGATTTATTTGCGTAAGAGCTGACGATATCATTCACGCAGGTGCAATAGAGCTGCAGATGTTTCAGGAATTACTTTCCGCCGACCTCGTTATCGCGGATTTATCAACCGCCAATGTGAATGCATTCTATGAATTGGGCGTCCGGCATGCGCTGAAACCCAAAACAACGATCATGATGTCAGAGTCATTATTCACTAATCCATTCGATATCAGGCAGTTCGTGATCAATACATATGAGCATCTTGGGGAGAGTATAGATTATTTTGAAGTGATGCGTTTTCAAAAGAAGCTGGGTGAAATCATTGACACGGTCATGGGCGACGAGAAACTCATCGATAGCCCGGTATATACCTTTTTGGATGACCTGATTCCCCCCAGTTTACAGGAAAAGATTGACAGGGCGATTGATGATGCCACTCCTCCTCCAGCTGCTCCGGCGTCCCTTTCCACTGCATTGACCACGAAATCAATCATGGTTGAACAGGCTGAAAATGCGCTGAAAAACAAGCAGTTCCAAACAGCCAAGGTGCTTTTTAAAGCAGTAATAGACCTTTCCGGCCAAAGTTCGGATACGAAACAAAACGCGAGCGATCCATATTTGATGCAACGTCTGGCACTTTGTACCTATAAAAGTCAGCAACCCGACCTTGTTACTTCACTTCATGAAGCACTCAGTGTTCTGGAAAAAATTGACCTGGACAGAACGAACGATCCCGAAACGGTCTCATTGGCCGGTTCAATTGAGAAACGGTTATTCGAGGAGGGGCAGGGAGATCAGCATGTTAACGATGCAATTTTGTATTATCAACGCGGCTTTTATCTTTTACATAACAGGTATAATGGCGTCAATCTGGCGTATCTCCTCACTGCCCGTGCGACAACTTTATTGGATATCACAAAAGAGGAAAAAATCGCTGATATCGTTTGGGCAAACCGCGCCAGACGCGATGTGCTGGAATTGTGCGCAAGAGACGCCGGGCGCGTGGCGTTTATGCAGACGCAGACAGATGCATCTTCTGAGAATATAAAGAAGGAGCAAAATAAAATGCTCGACGAAGAAAAATTCTGGATCGCAGTAAATAAGGCCGAGGCCCACTTTGGTTTGCGGAATCTGGAAGAATATGCCAAAAGTCTGGAGGAAGCCAAGAATATTCCCCACGACGAGTCGATGATGGAAAGTTTTTCATCGCAGGTCGCGAAGCTGGAAACAATAATTGGAAAGCTGATGGCAGAAGGGTTGATGTAGCTATTAGCATTTAGCTTTTAGGTTGGAATTCTCTTGTTGTTTTTTGGGGAAGAATAAGAGCAGTAAGAAATTTCCGCGCAACTCAGCTTACTCTGCGTTTAAACAGAAACCTCAGTTCGTCAAGTCGTGCATGGCTTTCCAGTCCGTCGTCCATTTGGTAGTTAAATATGGCTCAACGGTTTTTAAGATATCAGAGAAATGTGCGTGATTGCCCGCTACATTCGAAAAATAGGCGATCTTCAAATCCTGACTTGGAATCATTAAAACGGCATTGCTGAATCCGCAAGTCGATCCCGTATGTGTTAATTCGTAACGGCCGGTGTTATTAATTTCCTGGAAAAACCATCCGAATCCATATCCGGAATTCTTCATTTGCGGAAATTTATAGCCTACTTCATTGATCTTTTTTTGCAGATCAACAAGGCGGTTTTCCATGATTGCCTGATACCATTTTAAATAATCCTCAGCGGAGGTATATACACATCCATCGCCCTTCGTCGCGCTCGTCAGGCTTTGGTCTGATAAGACAATATGACCCTTTTCGTCTCTCGCATACCCCATTCCTCTTGGATTTTGAGGAGCCTTACTGTTATAAATAAATGTGTTCTTCAGGCCAAGCGGACCAAAAACGTGGGCTTGCATAAAAGCATCGTACGGCAAACCTGACACCTTTTGAACAACTAAAGTCAGCAGACAAAAAGCGGTATTGCTATACTTAAACCGGGATCCGGGCTGGAAGTATCCCTTTGACTGAGTTCGGAGTAACTTTGGTATATCTTCGTCTAAGATCTGAGTTTTCCAGGTTGCGTCCATCAGATTTTCGTAATCCGGAATTCCTGAAGTATGAGTCAGGAGGTGAGTCAGCGTGATTCGGTTGGCCAGTGAAGGCGGCAGTTCAGGAAAGTAATCGGAAAGTTTATCGTCTAGTTTTAGCTTCTTTTCTTTTTCAAGCAACAATATCGCCATTGCCGTAAATTGCTTGGAAACAGATGCCATCCGGAACGTAGTAGCAGATGTAATCGGAGATCTTGTTTCCAAATCTGCAAGCCCAGAACCGTTCTGATATATTACTTTTCCGTTCTCCCAAACCAAGATCGCCGCCCCTGGTTGATTGGGATCAAAATTTTTTCTTAACAAAGAGTCCAGTTCATTTTTCAAACCCGATTGTGCCTGAGTTGAATTTGTCAAAAGAAAACAGTTAAACCAGATGAAAAGAAAGGCATTTAATTTCATAACGTGACATGGTGTCGATTCAAGCCGTTTTGCTGAAAGCAGATGATCATCTTTTGATAAGTGCCCAAAAACAAAAGATGCAGCTCTATGAATCCGCTCCGGTCTTTCTATGGTGTTCTCCTGGCATCTCTTCGCTGCAATATAAGCAACCTGCGACTGAACGAAGTTCTCAAGGCACCTTTTAAATTTTTAACTTTAATTTGAGTTGAGCGATGATAGTTTTCCAGCTTTCGTCATTGTCAGGTTTGCCAACAAAATACTCCTTTTTGCCTGCTTCGTTAGGGTTGAGTTGCATCTGATATCGGTTCAGGTCCGTCTCATTCCAGCTGCAAGGCTGTAGTTCGATCGGGAATATTTCGCATATACCGCGCGCCTCCATATCCAAAGCTTTTTTGACCTCTATATCCATGATATACGAAGTAGCCAGGAAATCAGGACTGATCAGGAATATGACAATATCCGACTTCTCCATCTCAGTTCGAATCGTGTCGTCCCATTTGCTACCGGGCTCAATCATCCGGTCATACCAGGGCTCGATATGCTTGGCGGCTTTCAAAACAGCCAGGTGAGTTTCGAAACGGCGGATAAAATCTGAATTCTTGGAGGAGTAAGAAATAAATAGCTTTTTGGGGAGTTTGGGGAAAGAAACCAAATCTTTGAAGTCGTTGATACTATACCTCAGATTTTCTTCTTTGAAAGTGAAAATGCCCTTTTCTGCGTTTTTCAGCAACGTTGTAACAGGAAAATATTGGATACTATCGCTCGATACTTCCTTAATATACGACCAGCCTTCATTTAGTTCTTCCAACCTTTGTTCGAGTTCCCGCTCCAAACCCGTTTTCTGAAGAGGATACATTGTCCGGATTTCAATCCGGCATGTCGTTTCCTCCTTCACAAAATTCACAAACACCATCTGGTTTTGATCTTTACTTTTTTTCGAAAGTATCAAACCATTGCGCCAGTAATATACTCCCTTTGTCTGCGCATTTTCGTCCTGATTTTCGGTTTTTTGTTTGAGAAAATCCGCAAATAATGACATCAGCAAGGATTTATGAAAATAGGCTTTGTATATAAACCGGATGTTGCAGTGAACAAATGCCTGGATAAAATGCTGAATACTTTCTTCTGCATCAACGGGTAAAAAATGAGGAACAAGATATTGATTCGGCCCCAAAGTAACGATCGACCTGTTTTTCTGCAGCAAATTGAGCAGTTTGTCAACATGATCCAGTTTGCTGACATCGTCGTAAGTGAACAATCCCTTTTTGTCGCCGAGCTTGGCAATATTCATTAAGTCCTTTATCTGCTCGTTCAACAATCGAATTTGAGTAAACACAATGCCTTCCTGCGAAGCACTTTCAGATCCGGGCAAAAAATAAACGATTCCCAGATTTGTCAACACCGAAGCAATCGTCCGTGCATCTGCAAGGTCCAGTACAATATCAGATTTTGTCAAAGACTGGCATTTGTCGCGAAACTGGCTGATCGTGAGTGCCTCAAACGGCATATCGCTTTTAATATATGCCTCTATAATTTCGTGTTGGTAAGTTACTAAAGTACGGCCTGCCAGATTCAGTTTTCCGATGCAATCGTCCAGCACATCGTTCAGGAGTGAAGTCCTTTTTTTTGACTTGATGGAGATATTGAAGAAGTGGGAGATATTGGCATATTTCTCTTTCAACAGCGTTTGATTCAACGTCGCCTCGACATTTGGAGGATCAATTTTGTTCTGTAAGACAAGGACAGGAGCCGATTTGGCCAGATCCGGATGTTTGATTTGCAACGGTTCCACCTTTGCCGGACCAGCCTTTTTATCATTGGATATACTTTGACCCAACACAGGTTGCGGCCCCTTCAAGCCGGAAGTATAGTCCACCGTTTCTTTACCGTAAAGATTATATTGAATCGATTCAAGCCAATATTCTATAGGGTAGTTTTCGTAGATCAACTTGGTTGTGTCTGTCAGCGGTTCTTCTTTTTCTTGATATTTATTGGAAGAACTGTCCCACAAAAGAACATATGCAGTGTCGTGTGAATAGTAAAGTCGATGCGAATCGTGGTAATAATCCTGGCCGCCAAAGTCGAAGATATTAACCAACATCGGTTCGCCATCGGCTGACTTCAGGAAATCCGGATACCAGCTTTGAATATCTAAAACCTGAGTTGATATATGGTCATTTTGAACCGTTTGGTTTCGTAAGAGCTGGCTTAGATTGGTTTTTCCGACCCCACTGTTTCCGACCAGGATCAACTTCATGATTTCCAACTTTTTGTAGCCGTGGATATTACCCTTGTTAAAATGGTCTAATATGGCTTGCTTACCTAAAGGAATAATATCAATCGGGGGCTCCGCAATCGGATTTCCTTTCACAAAGATACCTGGCTCATCCAGTTTGAGGGCGTATTTGATATAGACAGTTAAGTCTCTGTCTATAAGATTCTTGATTGGCTCAAGCGATGTGATGACGTTATCGGTAAGGATAATTCTTTTAATATTGGGCAGTTTTGCCAGTGCCGACACATCCTTTATTTTGTTGCGTCCCAAATAAAGTGTCTCGAGCTTTTTGAGTTGAGATATGCCCGTCAGTTTTTCAATATAGTTAGTTGAAAGTCCCAATAATTTCAACTGTGTATTTTTTTCAAGCCCGGATATCTGGAGCAGTTTATTTCGTTCCAAATCCAGGTATTCCAGTTTGGTTAACTTTTCCAGATTCTCAATAATCCCAATTCCATTATCAGACAAATCCAGATAGGTCAGCTTTGTGAGTGAGGCTAGATTTTCAATTTTTCCAATGCCATTTTTTTGCAACTCCAGTTTGGTGAGCCAGGAGAATTCCAAAATATCCGGTGGAATAATGGTCAGATCACTATCAGAAAGATCCAGTGATTCCTGTTGAGTTTCCCGTACTGCTCGCAGTCGTTCACGGGCATCACGGTTTTGTAACAGCGTCTGAAGTCTGAATATATACTCCTCAATCTCACCGTAAACATCTTCCTTGGTGATAGAATCATTCGGAGAATTTCGGACAAACGAAAATGTTTGATATTTCTCTAAATCGTTGACAGCCCAGTCACATTTTTCGAGTATAATAGGAACGATATATGCGGTTCCCGCTTTAACTCTGTTAGTGATTTCAGGGAGTTCGCCACTGGTAATAGTTGAAGATTGCAGGTAATAATTAGAAACCAGTAATATGAAAATATTCGACTCTGCCCACAGATTCTGCAATTGGTCCTGCCAGTCTGGGGAATTTGAATAGATCAGCGTATCAGAAAGAACTGACAGATTGAGAGTGGACGACAACCACCTTTCTATTTCTTCTCTACTCTCCGTGTTTCGTTGGGAATAAGAAATAAAGACCTTCTGAGGCGGCGCAATCATGGAAGACATTTGCAAAATGGCAGTTGGTGAATTATAAAAAAATCAAAGAGTCGTCATCACGTCAATCACCCGTCGAATGCCTTTGGCAATTTCGGTATAGGCTATGTCAGGATCAGAAAACTCTGTCACAGGTTTGGCATCTGTGGGTAGTGCCTGAAGTTTAGAGTATGGCATATCTGTATAATCGCAGCTTCTTAATATGATGGGGATTACCCTCGCTTCGCCTTTTTCGTGTCTTTCCATAGAGATTGCGAGCTCCTTCTCCCAGATATAATCGGAAGCGTTGAAGTCAGCGCTGATTAATAAAACTACAATATCGGCGGTTGCGAGCTCCTCTTTAATAGCTGCATCCCATTCCTGTCCCGGAATGCATTCACGATCTTGCCAAACTCTTATCTTGCCTGACCGGATCAAACTGATCAAAAATTTATTCAGCTGAGTTTTCATCGCTTCATCTTCATGAGCGTAAGAAAGAAATACTTTCAGACTGGGAGCAGGCATATGTTAGCTCTTATAGGGTGATTTTTGGATTGTATTTTTCAATGAGAACAGCTGCTTTCATTACTTTTTGGTAGTCGCCCAGCCAAACTTCAAGCTGACCAGACGGAGCTTTGATTGCGTTTTTGATAACAGGAACTTCTCTGGTGGGCACAAGTGCCTGGCCAACAATTTTCGCTACGCTATCTGCAAATGGCTTATCTCCATCGTTGAAATATTTTACGCCAGTTCCGAAATTGATATTACGTATCAGTTCTTTTCCCGGGACGTTAAAATTATTCTCTTTCAAAGTCGACATTACCGTCGTGCTTTGGTCACTATATGAGGGCTGATACTGTAAATAGATCGTGATTTTACGACGATAGGCTATGTTTCGGATAATCAGTTTTTCACGTTCCTTCGGATCTGTCGATGAAGTTACAGGCGGTGGGGGTGGAGTAATAGTGGTTGCAATTTTACTGGTACACTGATCCAACATATTTTGCAAAGTGGTTTTTTCGGTTGCGATGGAATCTTTCACAAAATCCAATCTGAAAATAGCGCGATCTGCACGTTTCTGCTCCTCTTTCAATTCTCCCATGAGATAGAGAATCACGCATGCCAAAGACACGAAGCCAGCCACACCCAGGATCGTGACGCGCTTCGACTTCTTTTCGTTTTCGATGAAGCGTGACAATAAATCGTTATCGTTCGCTGCCATGCCTATATATAGGTTGAGATGTTAGTAGGGTACCACACTTTTCGGATGATAAAAAGAGCGATGCAAAAAAACATAAGCGCGACGAGAATCGTCGCGCGGAAGTCGCCAAAGGTACTTTGCGCGTAACTCGTTGCGACAACACCCATTGCCAGAATGACCGCAGTTAAGATATAATAAAATGCTTTGTCGCTTTTGATCTTTACGGGCGTATTATCGCCCAAAACTTTTGCTCGCAAGGTTTGTATGATGGTCTTGAAAACCAAATTCGGATTTTCAAAGGTATCGATAGGTTGGTCGGGGTGGGGTAGGATATGTTCCCGCAGCGCAGCAAGGTTATTATCACTTTCCCAGTCAAAACTGCTGATGAGAATCGGGATATTCTGCTTCTTTTCTTTAATTCCGTTTACCAATAATGAGAGGCACTGGTTGTCATTCTCAAAATTGATACTCAAAAGGTGCACAATGGCGTCGGAGCCTTCAAAATTCTGTTGAATTTCTTTATCGGGTTCATCGCCGGGTTTAATGAAACTCACCGACCATGGATCTATTCTGTCCCTGATAACCGAAAGGTGCAGCGACAGATTATTATACATCTTCACATCTTCCTGATTACCTGTTGAATAGTTTAAAAACAACTTTTTCCTGGGAAGTGATGTGTCCATTTTTTTGGTTTAGTTTTACTTATCTAAAATATTAAATAAATGATCAAGTAATACTACCATTCGGTAAATTTTGCTGTGAGAGCGCGATTAATTTGTTGGAATTTTGGAGAGAGCTATGTTAATAGTCCATGTTTCTGTCATTATAATTAATAGAAGGGCTGAATGACAAAAAAGGCACGGCTTCGTTATCCGAGAGATGTGTGTTAATGATATGCTTAAATGAAAGGTTCGGTTTTTTCGGTTCTTAAAACGGAAAGGAATTTTAATCTAAAAAGCAAATTTCAGCCACTTCCTTCCTCCATTCTCTCTTTTATCCTCACCTCCCAATTAAAACTCCCGTAAACCAAAAAGATCCGCCTCTAGGTCTAGAGACGGATCTTGAATAATAACTTATTTATCTTAAAGCGAACGCTTCACTTCACGAAGTTCAAAGCTTTCAATCACATCACCGACTTCGATGTCGTTGAAGTTTTTGATACTCAAACCAAACTCGTATCCGTTACGCACTTCTTGTACATCGTCTTTGAAACGTTTCAGCGAGTCGATTTCTCCGGTTAGTATTACGATACCATCACGGATAATTCTGATTTTGTTGCTCCGTTTCACATATCCATCTGTCACATAAGATCCGGCGATCGTTCCTATGCGGCTGATCTTGAATACTTCACGAACTTCGATATTACCAGTGATAACCTCTTCAATCGTCGGAGCAAGCATACCAGTCATGGCGTCTTTGATTTCCTCGATTGCGTTGTAGATAACAGAGTAGTGACGAATTTCGATTTGATCCTGTTCCGCCATCTTCTTGGCATTAGACGAAGGTCTAACCTGGAAGCCGACGATGATCGCATCAGAAGCAATCGCAAGGTTCACATCCGATTCAGATATTTGACCCACCGCTTTGTGGATGATATTCACCTGAACCTCGTTAGTTGATAGTTGCAATAATGAGTCAGAAAGTGCTTCAACAGAACCATCCACGTCACCTTTTACAATCAGGTTCAACTCACGGAACGAACCAATAGCTTTTCTACGTCCAATCTCTTCAAGTGTAATATGCTTACGAGTCCTGATGGTTTGTTCACGTTGGATTTGCTCACGTTTGGTAGCAATATCACGCGCATCTCTCTCATTTTCGAAGACATTGAACCTGTCACCCGCCTGAGGCGCACCGTTCAAACCAAGAAGCTGAACAGGAGTCGACGGACCGGCAGATTTGATTTTTCTTCCCAGGTGATCGGTCATCGCTTTCACTTTACCGAAGTGTGCACCAGCCAGAACGGCATCGCCCACTTTAAGTGTACCGGTTTGAACCAGGATCGTTGTTACATAACCACGCCCTTTATCAAGGGATGCTTCCACAACAGTACCAGATGCACGACGCTCCGGATTAGCTTTCAGTTCAAGAAGTTCAGCTTCAAGCAATACTTTTTCAAGTAACTCATCGATACCAAGTCCTGATTTCGAAGAGATTTCCTGAGTTTGGTATTTACCACCCCATTCTTCTACCAAAAGGTTCATATTGGCAAGTTCTTCACGAACCTTTTCAGCATTCGCACCCGCCTTGTCTATCTTACTAAAAGCAAAAACGATAGGAACACCGGCAACCTGTGCGTGGTTAATCGCCTCGCGGGTTTGCGGCATGACACTATCATCCGCCGCGATGACGATAATTACAACGTCGGTAATCTTGGCTCCCCGTGCACGCATCGCCGTAAAGGCTTCGTGACCCGGAGTATCCAGGAATGTTACCTGTTTGCCGGTTTTTGTTTTAACGCTATATGCACCGATGTGCTGAGTGATACCACCTGCTTCACCGCTTGCCACGTTTTCCTGACGGATATAGTCAAGAAGGGAAGTTTTACCGTGATCGACGTGACCCATGATCGTAACGATCGGTGCACGTTCTTTCAGGTCTTCTTCACTGTCTGTTTCTTCAACCACGTCATTTTGAACTTCTTCTTCTGCCGATATGAACGACACCTCGAAGCCGAACTCATCTGCAATGAAGGTAATTGCTTCTGCGTCCAGACGTTGGTTGATGGATACAAACATACCCATGCTCATACAAACCGAGATTACCTCCTGAACTGTGACGTCCATAAGAGAAGCAAGGTCGTTTGCCGAAACGAATTCTGTTACGCGCAATACCTTTGTTTCCTCATCATCATGTGCATTCGCATCGTTCTGGTCTGCACGGTCACGACGACGAAGGGATTTTCCACCTCTTCCACCACCTCTTGTGTTAGTACCACCACCCATACGGGCCATGGTTGCTTTGATATTATCAGAAACTTCTTTGTCAGAAACCTCTTCTCTTTTAACACCACGCTTGTTTCTGTCTCTTCCGCCAGCGCCACCGCCTGTGTTGCCACCAGCTGTGCCAGTTTTCGGAGCATTTCCAGCAGCAGGACGATCACCTGGTTTAGCAGGAGTCTGACCGCTTGCGTTGTTGTTATTATTCTGAGTATTGGATGTTTTGCCGGGAAGTGGATTTGAAGCAGTACCCGGTGCGCCAAGTCCTGTAATTGCAGGAGGCGGCGTTGAGCCAGGAGCTCCGTCGCGAATTCTCTTCCTCTTTCTTCTTCTCTTTTTATCAGCAGAATCTGTTGAAGCAACAGGATCTTTCTTTTTAAGTTTGTCAGACGGCAGCTCGATTTTACCGATTACCCTCAAACCTCTTAATTGCTCTCCTTTGGCTTCGATCAATTCACCTTCTTCGCTGCCTTCGGTTTCTTTTGTAGTTTCGGTTGCTTCTGCAACAGGAGCTGGTGTTGCAACAACTGGTTCTGTTGGTGCGGCTTTTTGTTCAACTGGTTTCGCTACCGGTTCAACAACAGCCTTAGGAGTTTCCGATGCAGGAGCAGACTCAACTGGCTCTGCTTTTGGAGTTTTAACCTCAGGAACTTCAATAGTTTTCTCTTCTTTTTCAGCCACAGGAGCTACTTCTTTCACTTCTTCTTTTTTCGGTTGTTCAGTCACAACCGGCTCATCTTTCGCTTTTACAGGCGCTGCTTCTTCCTTTATAACTTCCACTGGTTTCGATTCAACCACAGGAGTTACAGGCGCGGAATTTTCCACAACAACAGGAGCTGGAGCTGGCTGTGCCGGCTCAGCAGGAGGAGCAACTGGAACAGAACGTTTCGCGTCCAGATCAATTTTGCCCACTACTTTCAGGCCTGGGAGACTATTATCAAAGGGTACAGTTTCAGGTGCTGCAGGAACTTGTGGTTTCTCTTCAGCAGGTTTGGACGGGGTATTCCGGAAATATAAAATTTCGTCCACGTCACTTTTGATTTTTTCCTCTTTGTGTTCAAAAGGGGTATCTACTGGTGCCGGTTTCGACGCCAATGACTCCTTTAGGAAATCAGATTTGAAATCCTTGGCAAGAAAGTCAATCTGGTCCGCGTTAATTTTGGTATTTGGGTTACTCTCCACCTTATGCCCACTGGCAGACAGATGATCTACGATCGTGGTAATTCCCACGTTCAGAATCCGTGCCACTTGGCTAAGGCGCATCATTTTATCTTCTGCCATATTAGCAATCAGTCGAAAAAGTTTTGCATTTGGCAGAGCCTGCAAAAGAACAAGCTCTACATATTATTATTCAAATTCTTTGCGAAGAATGTCAAGGATATCATCTATGGTGCTGTCCTCAAGATCAGTTCTTCTAATCAATTCTTCTTTACTCAATGCGAGTACACTTTTGGCTGTATCCAGACCAATTTTGTGTAGTTCGCTGATCATCCAATCGTCGATCTCGTCAGAGAATTCTGACAAATCCACGTCTTCATCGTTTTGTTCTTCGATATCTCTGAAGACATCGATCTCCATTCCAACCAACTTCCCAGCCAGCTTAATATTCTGTCCTCCTTTTCCGATAGCCAGTGAAACCTGATCAGGCTTCAGGAACACAGATACTCTTTTTCCTTCCCGGTCAATTTGCATCGAGCTCACTTTCGCGGGACTCAGCGCACGGCTGATCAGAAGTTCAAGGTTGTCCGTGTAGTTAATTACATCGATATTCTCGTTTCCTAGCTCACGTACAATCGAGTGAATTCTGGAACCTTTCATACCCACGCAAGCTCCTACCGGATCTATGCGATCGTCGTATGATTCCACAGCAACCTTGGCACGCTCGCCAGGTTCACGAACCACACGTCTGACAGAAATAACTCCGTCATATATTTCCGGAATCTCAACTTCAAAAAGTCTTTCCAGGAACACAGGAGAGGTACGCGACAACGTAATTTTAGGCGAGCCATTGTTCATCTCAACCTTGTGAATTACTGCTTTAACTGATTCTCCCTTTCTGAAACGATCTTTCGATATTTGTTCCAATCTCGGTAACGACAATTCATTTCCTTCGCCATCCACGATAATCACCTCATGGCGCAAAGTCTGGTATACCTCCCCGGTAATCATCTCTCCAACCTGATCCTTGTATTTCTCATACATGATCTCCTTTTCCATATCCTTGATCTTCTGGATCAACGTCTGGCGGGCAGTTTGAACAAGGCGACGGCCGAATTCAACCAGTTTTACTTCTTCGGCAACTTCTTCGCCAACTTCAAAGTCATTTTGTATTTTTCTCGCTTCGGCAAGTGGAATTTTGTTGTATTCCCAAATATCCTCTGAGTTGTCGTCTACAATTTCCCGTGTACGCCACATTTCAAGGTCACCACTTTCCGGGTTGATAATCACATCAAAGTTGTCATCAGTACCGTATTTTTTGCGAATCATTGTCCTGAAAACTTCTTCCAAAACGCTGATCATCGTAGGACGATCGATGTTTTTGGAACTGGCAAATTCCGCAAATGATTCTATTAATATTCCGCTATCCATTGTTATGATTATGAATATTTGCTGATCTTAGATTATACATTATATGTCTTCAATATGTTCAGTATCAAGTCACTGAACTTCCATTGGCCTATTTGAACGATATCTCGATCAAGGCTTTTGCTATATCTTCCAGTCGAATATCCCGTAACAAAGATACTTCTTCCACGACAGCTTTGGTTTTTTTCTTTTTCGGTTCAGGAAGTTGAATTTTTATGGCATCAACGCCCGCTTCCAAAAGAGTGCCTGAGAAAGATTCGCCGGATTTGAGGCTGATTTTCAAGTTTCTACCGATGTTCTTTTGAAACTGGCGAGGCAAAATCAACGGTTGATCCAAACCGGGAGAAGATACTTCAAGATTGTAGGCATTTTCAAATACTTCCAGATCTTCAAGTTGTTTCGCAAGCCTGCGACTTATAGAAGTACACTCCGAAATTGTGATACCTTCATCACTATCCACCAAAATTAAAACTTTTTGACTTATTTTGGAAGGCTTCAGAACAATGTCGACAAGGAAACAATTGCTTGTTTCCAATATCGGATTGAGCAAATCTTCCAACTGTTCTTTTACTGTCATGTAAGATAGACTACAAATAAAAAAGGGGATTTATCCCCCCTCATTCAACCGATCAATATAAAATTGTGATGCAAAGGTAATACGATTTTCTGACTTTCGCAATGATGTATTAATAAATGGTTGTTCTAAATTTGCATTTTTAGAAAGTTAGATTTATGGTTCGACACGCTATTAAATGGGCGACGATTCTCTGTGCGATTTATACAATTACTGTTTACGGCTTAGTTTATTTCGCCTTCGCGTCCAGCTGGGTTGCGGGTTTTATGATGATGTCCCTTCCCGTAATTTATCTCGTTAATGTAGTCTTCTTTATCTATTGGCTTTTTAAAAAGTCAGGTACGGTTTTGATTCCGGGAGTTATGTTAGTTTTAGGACTTGCATTTCAACCCAGGACGTATAGTTTCAACGGTGATGAAAATGAAACTGTTCAGGAAAAAAGGGATAAGTCATTGAAGATCATTAGTTTCAATGCACATGGTTTTTATATTGGGCCAGGTAAGACTTCTGAGCAAAAGGCAAACCTCAGGGCAGGACTCGTAGAGATAAAGGATTGGCTTTTGAGTCAGAATGCGGATGTATTTTGTTTGCCGGAATACTTTTCAAACAAGTATTCAAGGCCTTATGACATGAATCGTTTTTTCGCCGAAAGCGGGTATCCTTACCGGGTTCTTATGCGGAGAGACGGCCGCGTCGTTCCAGATGAATACATGGGCATGGCCATATTTTCAAAGTATCCCATCGTTGCCTCTCAGGATATTTCTTTTAAAGATACCAACGGGTTAATATCGGCGGACATCAAAGTTGGTGCGGACACAGTTCGCATTGTATCCGTTCATTTGCACTCTATGACCCTTAGAGTCAACCGGATATTCGAACAGGAATCCATGCCTGGGTTGGAATATCAGGTGGAGACTGCGTTTCAGCGAATGAAGAATGGTTTTATCAAAAGAGCTGCGGAAACGGAAAGGCTGAAGCCGTTTTTTGAAAATTGTCCATATCCGGTTGTCGTTTGCGGGGATTTTAACGAGACCCCGTACAGTTTTACATATGGACAACTTAGGGAAAAGTTAAGCAATGCTTTTGAGGAAAAGGGACAGGGGTTTGGATTTACCTATAAGGCGATGCCGAGTTTTATCCGGATCGATAATCAGTTTTTTGATGACAGCCGGTTGCAACTTCTCGAATTCAAAACGCTGAAAGGTGAAAAATTTTCAGATCATTATGGCCTTTCAGGTACTTATCTTATTAAAAACAAAGCCGACTGATCAGCCGGCTTTGTTCAATTTTATAAATCTTTCTAATATTTAATCCCGAGACTATCCAATTCTTTTGGAGTAATAGTGGGCGGGAATATCCCATGATCCAGTTTGTCTTTAACCAAACGGCCGGTTTTCAGGGCCATTTCCTCAGTTTCAAATCCCCGCGACCCTGGAATACCTGGTAATACTTTCTGTTCAATGACCGGGACAGTATCCTGATAAACCCGATATCCCCAGCCACCTATGGAATCCTGAATGGATTCAACGCGAAAGCTGACTGCCTTTGCTTTTTCAGAGTCTGAACTTTTCTTACAACCAGAACCGATTGTAAGAAAAGAGAAAGCAAGGGCAATCAGCTTTAAATATTTGTTTCTTCTCACAAATGACTAGTTATCATCGTCATTGATTTCAGCAGTCGGATCAAACGCCCAGAAATCATCCTGAGCACTAGAAGCAGACGCTCCACCTGTTCCAACATAACCCAGATTCCCAACGGAGAATCCGCCAGAAAAACCTCTTTGAGTCAGGAAAGGCGCAACTTCAGTCCACGTGTTTGTTCCCGGAACATATTCCCACACATCAGATCTTCCTTCACCGCCCACGATATAGGCTTTATTGTTAATTACAAGAGGAAGTGCATATGCACGGGTCGGGAAATCATCGTCATCGTCATGTTCGATCTTAGTCCAAGAACCTTTTCCGCTGTTACCAGCAGGATCGAACTTGTAAAGATCTTTTGTATTACCACTGGAATTGCTGTTACCAAATCCTACATATGCAATGTTATCAATTGTAAATGCAAGAGCTCCACGACGCTTTCCACCTGTGAATGTTGCGATTTCTGTCCAGGCATCCGCAGCAGGGTCATATTGGTAAAAGTCCTGATAATAACCTGAACCATTGTATCCCAAACCTACATAGCCTTTACCACCAACAGTGAAAGCCGTTGCATACTGACGCGTACCTCCTTTGAAAGTAGCGATTGAATCCCATTTGTTGGTATTAGGATTGTATGCATAAAAATCACTTTTATATCCACCGTCTGCCGCAGAAGTTACTCCGTCGAAACCGGTTCCTACATATGCCTTTTCGCCAATCACAAACGCAGTAGCGTTATTTCTTCCCGAACCAGGAAAATCTGCAATTTGAGACCATATTTTGTCGCTTGCGTCATAAGACCAAATATCTTTAACGCGTTGTACTGTTTGATTGGTAAAACCGGTTCCGATGTAGCCCTTGTCTCCAATTAAAAAACTAACAGCACTACTTCTTGCGGCACCACCATAACTTGGGATACCATCGCGGTACCAGTTTCCTAATTTATCTGCATCCGCATCATCATTATTGCAGCTCATCTGAAACACAGCCGTTGAAGCAACTAGAAGGGCTAATGATGTCTTTTTTAAAGTATTGAACATGAAAAAAATATGGTTTGACAATTTATTACTTACTGTGAATAATCGATAATTTTTATAATAAAACTAAGATTGGAGCTATGTCGAATTAAATTGAGTTATAAAAATTTGTGCAAACATAACATCTTGGAGTTGGTAAGTAAAATTATGCTTAGTGTTTTTATTAAAACTTTTGTCTGTACAGGTTCAGATAACGGCAAAAACGTGTAACCTGGTATACGTTAATTCATGTGGATATCAGCAGGCTCTTCTAATCTTCTCCACCAACATACTACCTGGCCCATCTCAATCGTTTTATACATCGTTTGCCACAAAAGATGCTCTGTTATCGTATTTGGTTGTATCGCTTTTCAATAAAGTTTACTTTTGCGGCAGCATTTGTAAACGGGCGTTTGGTATTGAAAAGCAGCATTTAATCTGTAATACGTACGATTTTGGGGTTTTGTTGCAATGTTAACATCTCACAGGAATTGTACTTGTTTGCAACATTCGTGTTGTAAATCTGTTCACATCTGATAATTTTGCATTTTTACTGTTCGTTTTATAAATGAAATTTCATTCAAGTTCTGTAAAGGCGTTATGTTCCCGGGCTACCGGGTTTTTGATAATACTTGGTTTATCTGCTTCTATATCAGGCTGTCAATGGGGAGATGAAATAGTTTCTCTTGTTCAGCCGAACCCTGATGAATTTGCGGTTTTCTATAACGATTCATCATCCGTCAGTTTGTCAACCGTTGCATTTGATTCGATCCAGACAGGAGGTGCATCCAGATTATTGATTGGAAGATATACCGATTCCTATTTTGGGAAAGTAAATAGTGTCCCTTACATGCAGCCCGCATTGGACGCAGCTGTAACTCTGGGAGATAAAACAGAATACGATTCAATTATCGTGTCGTTGAGGTACGACAAATATTTTTACGGAGACACGACCAAATTGATGAATGTAAAAGTTCATGCGCTCCAAACTGACATGACCGACGGGGTGAGAAAATCGTTTTTCAATATCAGTAAATTACCTTATGATGCAACGCCACTGGGCAGTGCGACATTCTATCCCCGCCCTGTAACAGATACGGTGATCAACATCCGTCTTTCCGATGTGTTTGGGCAAAAAGTTTTTACAATGGCTAAAAACAACTTGTTAAATACTTCTGATGACTGGTTTAATGTAATAAAGGGAATCACAATAATTCCTGACGCAAACTACGATGGGACTGTTTTAGGCCTTAATCTAACCGAATCTTCCATTCAACTTCACTACCATACAGTTGATTTTGACGAAGTTAATGAGGATTATACATCATTCAAGGTTAGGGCTGGATTCGGGCAGATCACTAGCGACAAGACCGGAACGCCATTGACAAAGTTGCAGTCAACCCATCGACTCTCAACTCCTTCATCCCAAACCGGCAACATGTCATACATTCAGGCTGGTATTGGATTGGTTACAAAAGTGATGTTTCCAACAGTGCGGGAGATGAGATTTAACAAACGCAATGTCGTTAACCGGGCATTCTTGAAGATGTATCCGGTCAATCAATCTACCAACAATTATTTGGCGGCACCCACAGAGTTGTTTATGTACAGGGTTGATAAAAATAATGGCTATTATCTTAGTTCTTCTGGCGCGCAGGCTCTAACAACGCTCGCAGGCACAGCAGTTACTGCCAGGCTACAGACAGATTACTTGAATAATGAGCAATTCTATCTTTTCGATGTTAGTTCTTACGTTCTCAATGCTGTTTTAAGTGACTATGAACTTGAGGATGGTATGCTGATTTTACCATATCAACTAAAGGGTGGAAGTTCTGAAAGCGTATTTTATCCTGAAATTGGATCAGAATATGCTACTAGTGTAACCAGACTGGTTATTGGTGATCAGAAGTCAGCCAGCAAGCATCCGTCACTTCAAATATATTACACTACTGTCGACGTGGAAAACAAATAGGCTTTTCGCGAAATATATCGAGGGAAGGCTTCCGTAAGGTGGCCTTTTTCTTTTTTAGGGGTAGGCCAAGCATTTCGTTGTCTTCATGTCATGGTTAGTTCTGAAGGGAAAATAAGCCCTGATTACTTAACTTTGATAACTGAATGCGTCTTTCGTCGCATGTCTATCCTGAACCTATATAAATATGAAGAGCCAGTCCGGCAGGGATAGCTCTCCCCCAACATTATGCTTCGTAACATTAGTAAGAGAAACTCTTTGAAATTGGTTTTGGCAGGTGTCGTGACGGCGTCTGTTTTTTTGACAAGCTATACTGATAATCAGTTTGTTAGTTCGGAGTCCTCCGATTCGATTCGCCTTAATTCGTTTGTAGAAAAAGGATTTCCATATATACCGACTTCGATCGACGGACGGAAACTCGGCCCCGGATTTCCAGACGATAATGTGGCCGCGAGGACGCTGGCACTTGAACTGGGCGACAGTGCTTATGCCTGTTTTGACACAGATTTATTACGCTGGTCGGTTGCCTGGACAGGCAAATTCCTGCCGATGGTATTGATGGCGCAAATTTCTTACGATGACTTTTTCAACAAAAATAATAAGCTGGCATATGTACCGGGTGTACCTCAGTTTGCGACCGGCTCATATGCAGGCTGGTATAGTGGAGGCACAATTGAGAAGCACGAGCATTGGATACCTATGGATGCGGCAAAAGGGCGATGGAAAGGGTCGTATGTATTTGAAAATAAGGTCATTTTGAACTATACAATTGGCGAAGCCGAAATCTTTGAATTGCCTGGTGCCGGGTCTTTTGCCGGGCAAACAGCTTTTTCGAGGACCTTTCAAATTGAGAAACAGGCTAATGATCTCAAGCTAATCGTTGCCGAAGTAAGGAATGCCAAAAAGATTGAGGTAAAAGACCAGGTAGCCTATATATATCATGGTGCCAACGGCGATACGGTTACGGCAGTCAGTCTGGCAGGGAAGAATAAGCTATCCTGGAAAACAGATATCAAGGATGATCAGTATCTGACGGTTCATGTTCCTGCTCACGAAAGTTCAGTTCAGGCAGCAGTCGTCATTTGGAAGGGACCGGTTAAAATGAAAAAAGCCTTTGAAAAATATGCACGAGGCTTGGATTTGACCTTACCTAATTTCAAAAAAGGCGGCACAGACAAGTGGAAGGAAACCGTAGTCACGAAAGGAACACTGTCCCCGGATTCAGCAGCTTTCGTGACCGATATACTGACGTTGCCGCTGGGAAATCCATGGAAACGGAATGTTCGTGTTGCAGATATTGCTTTCACAAAAGCCGGGCGTGGTGTTGTGGTCACTTTTGAGGGTGACGTATGGACGATTGACGGAATTGATAAAAACCTGAATAGTCTGAAGTGGAAGCGTTTTGCTTCAGGCCTTTTTGAGCCGATGAGCGTGGAAGTGGTTGACGACAAAATCTATGTTTTTGGAAGGGAAGGTATCGTTCGTCTGAACGATTTGAATAACGACGGAATGGCCGATTTTTATGAAAATTTCTCAAATATCATGCCTCAGTCTTCAGAGTCGCGGGAGTGGGCAGGTGATATGGTTCCTGCTCCCGGTGGGGGTTTTTATATTGCAAAAGGGGGTACACAGGACAACGGCCCGGGTCTTACTGAGCGGGTTGCAAAAGGTTTCAGAAAGGGGGCTCGGTTGAACGGGTCCGTTTTGAAAATAGCTGCTGATGGACTTGGTTATGAGATAATAGCAACGGGCTTGCGGGGACCCTATCTGGGGATTAATCCGGTCAATGGCATATTGACCGGATCCGATCAGGAAGGAAACTTTGTGCCATCGACGCCAATCTATTGGATTAAAAAAGGTGATTATTTTGGTGTTGAGCCCACCAAATTTCGAGATGACAACCCGGTAGTTACTCCCCCTCTAACCTGGATTCCTCATAACGTAGATAGATCAAGTATCAGCCAGTCGTGGGTGACTGGGAACAAAATGGGGCCGCTTAGTGGCAACCTTATCCATTTTTCATTTGGTCGTCCAGGGTTATTCCGGGTATTGATCGACAGTAGCGCAAGTATTGTTCAAGGTGGGGTTTCAATCATTCATGCCAATTACCCTGCGCCGACTTCGAAAGGATCAACAAATCCCGGAGATGGACAGTTGTATGTGGCCGGGTTCAATTTATGGGGCTCTACTTCTACGGGTATCAGTGCTTTGTTGCGACTGAGATATACCGGAAGACCTAGCTATATGCCCAGTCAGTTCAAAGGAACAAAGGAAGGAATTGTGATCGGTTTTGATAGCGAGCTTGATGAAAAATCTGCTTTAAATGTTGCCAATTATCAGGTGATGCGGTGGAATTATAAACGCACGCAGGAATATGGTTCGGGATATTTTAAACTGGATGGTACCAAAGGACAGGAAACAATGGCGGTGGCTGGAGCATATCTTTCGGCTGATAAGAAGAAGGTTATTCTGCTAATTCCAGATATGAAGGAGGTCATGCAAATGGAACTATCATATGATATTACGGCCAAAGATGGTCAAAAAATGAAGGACCAGTTTTGGTTTACCGTAAACAATATGAGTGAATTGAAGGCGGCCAGTTACGGAGTCGATAAAGTAGATTTGACGCTTTTGACAAATTATAAATCGGAAAAATCCGCAGCGGTTTCTGAAGAACCAATTACTGTCGAAAAAGGGCGTGGTTTATTTCAAAAAATGGCTTGCGTGGGGTGCCACTCTCCTGGAACAAAAACAGACGGAATGTATGGACCACCTTTCAAAAATATGTATGGTTCTGAACGGCATTTTGAAGACGGAACATCTGCCGTTGCTGACGACAAATACCTGGTTGAATCAATTTTGAGTCCATCAAAAAAAGTGGTGAAAGGCTACAGTGCGGAAATGCCTTCTTTTGAAGGGATTTTATCAGAATCTGATATTCAGTCGATAGCCCTGTACATAAAATCATTGTCCGGAAAGTAACAATTTGGTAACCACTCGACGTTATGTAACATTCGGTGATAATTTTGGAAATAAAAGGGCTATCATTTCTGGTAGCTCTTTCGTTTTTATGTCAACAAGAATATATTTGACAAAAAACTACTTCCTTCAACAACCTAAAAAACCATGAAAAAATCCCTGGCATATCTGACGCTTTTCGTCGTTTTCTTGATTCCGAAGTTGATTGCCCAAAATTTCACCGAAGAAAATGCGGGCGTCGCAACGAAGACATATTTCCTTAAAAATAAGAAGGTAATGGCCACGTATTACGATTTGGCCGGTCGTCCGATACTGGAATGGTGTAACAGACCGGATATTCTTAATAACTTGGAGCCATATCCTTATGTCAGGTTTTACCATTATGACGGCCTGCTGACAACTACAACCAGCTATTCTGCCAGCCTAAAGAACGATAAGGAAATCGTTTTTAATAATCCACTATATCCTCTTGTACGCGTTTCTCAGATGAGGGCGGATGAATTCGTTTCAGTGTTTGACTGCTTCCCGGATATTAACAAACCGCATTTTTATATTGAGGATATTCCAAAAACGGAGTTGAAATTTGTGAATGAAAAAATGTTCGCGAGGTCGACGCAACTCGTTCAGGATGATGGCGCTACCAGAATTGAGTTGTATCCATATTTTTATATTACTACTAAAGAGGCCAAGAAACACAAAGAGGAAGTAAAGGGGTTTATGGGGCGGCCGTTATTTAAAAGTGTTACCTACTATAACAAGGATGGGCGTGTGGTGAAAAAGGAAGAGTATATGACAAAAGATTTTACTTTATCAAAAACACCAGTCTTTAAGGTTAAGGCCGAATACGGGTATATTTATGATGACCTTAAGACCGAGCATATTTTCATCAGGAACAGGCAGAGGCAGAAAACTTTCAAGATATTGGTGAGGAACGATTTTCATTAGGTGCTCGGTTTCAGAGTTTCACGCAAAGCGGAAATTAGGAGAGCAAATCATGCAAAAGGTGTAAATTGGTACCCTTTTGCGCGCTTTGCTTTTTATCTTTTTTGCTTTGCTTGACCGCGCAGGGCGATATCAGTAGGGTATACGAGGCTCCGCCTTTAATAGTATTGGTATCACGCCCCATTTATTCAAAATCACGTCCGAGATCACAATGGAATCAAAGGAAGCATTTCACGCTCTTGCGAATAATTGCGGAGATATGGCAAACAGTATAGCTGTCGCCGCGGAACAGGCAAATCAGTATATCAGGCAATCAATTACGGATACAGCGTTTTGTGCTTCAAATATACAGGTTGTCGCGAATGCCACGATAAGATTGGCGGGGGACATTGGGACCATTTTCGCGATCTTAAATGCCATTGAGCTCGACAACGATATTTTCTCGATTTGCAAGCGTGCCTTGGAAATAGGGAAAGATATTGGACATAAAATTGAAGTCCTTTCGCAAGAGGCCATGGATACTTCGATCCTCACTTCACAGGTTTCTGTGGATCAAATACTTGATTTGGCGAAAGAGATTTCTGATATGATGGGCAATCTCTTGAAAGATATCAATCTGGATGTTGAAAGCGCGCCTCAGTATATCGATACCTTAGAAGGCGAAGGCATTTCAGTTTTGGACCCTACCTCTGAAAACATCTCCGAAGACCCGATAGCTTTGGCCAGTCAGATAATAGATGCTCAATCTCTCGTGGACCGGTGTCTTGACATAGTTAATTTGTGTAAAGACAACACTGCATATATTCTTGAACTGTCAGGAAAAGCTGAGAGCAGGCAGATTAGAGCAAGCTCATATAAAATATTGGCTGAGGATATAATTCAGAAAACCTTGTCGCTTCGAGGCAATATTGAAATCGATTTGAGTGAGATGCAAAGAGCGGATGAAATGGCTAAGAAAGTCGCGGTGGGTTTCCAAACATTTGGTGGTCTGACAATTAGCTTTGTGGAACTGGTCAGTAACCTGAATGCATTGGTAATTAAGAAAAAAGCATTAACTCCTTGGATACCTGATGATCTTCTGAGCAGGTGTTATGCGGCTGATCGCGACGCTACAACGGTGCTCAGTTTGACCTCCGTTGCAATAAAATCCACGTTAGCAGAACTTTCCGCAAATGTTTCATCACTCGCATCGCTTTCTTTATTGAATACGCAATCACACTTATTGCTCGAAAAACTTGTTGGCGATGCATCTGCGAATGACTCGGAAACAGACTCGTCACTTCGATTTTATCTGGATCAAAACTACCTTGAAGCAGCAGAATATTGCGAGAAGACAAATTGGGACTACGTAATGGCAACCAACCAATTGAACACTGCCGTTGACGATCTGGGCACAGCTCAGGCGCAATTATCATCGCTTAAAGCACAACTGGGAAGTACAAGCGAAGGTGTTTGAGGATAATAAGAGTCGAATTTCCCAGGATTTATTCAGTTCATCATCAATAATATCCTCAATGTTATTTGGCCAAATTGCAAAAAAAAGGTGCAGATCGCTCCACACCTTTTTACAAATCTGAATCTCATATTTAGGCTTCGGCAAACAATCAGGCGACCAACCGAAAGCCAACCGCCAAAGTCCGAAAGCCAAATTACATTTGCTCCGGATTCGCATCCAACTTTTCTTTCCTGCGTTTGTTGGCAAGTTTTTCGATAGTAACAAAAAGAACTGGCACCACGAAAATAGCAAGTGAGGTAGCAGCAAGCATACCACCGAATACGGTCCAGCCGATTGTCTTTCGAGATTCGGCCGCGGCTCCGCTCGCAAAAGCAAGTGGAAGTACCCCTAGTATAAACGCGAGAGAGGTCATGATGATCGGTCTCAAACGCAATTGGACTGCATCCAAAGTTGCCTCAATAAGATCCATCCCACTGTCAACCCGCTCTTTGGCAAATTCGACAATCAAAATCGCGTTCTTGGCAGCAAGCCCGATTAGGGTAATCAAACCGATTTGGGCATATATGTTGTTGGACAAATTCGGCAGCAATGTCAGTGTCAAAATGGATCCGAATGCGCCAATTGGCACGGCAAAAAGTACTGAGAAAGGAATCGTCCAGCTTTCGTAAAGTGCTGCCAGGAAGAGGAACACGAACACGATAGATATACTAAAGATAAGCGTAGTGCTATCTCCCGCCTTGATCTCTTCGAGACTCATCCCGGAGAATTCATAACTATATCCTGCCGGCAATGTTTCGGCCACCTCACGAAGGGCCTGAATCGCCTGTCCACTACTGAAGCCCGGTTTCGGAGTTCCGTTAATTTCGATTGAGCGATATATATTGTAGTGAGAAATCAACGCAGGGTTTTCTACCAACTTGCTTGACACGAGCGTATTCAAAGGGATCATATTGCCTTCAGAATTACGAACATAAAAGCTGCTCAGCTTGTCTAACGACGAACGGTAGCTGCTATCAGCCTGTACCATGACACGGAAATTCCTCCCATAAAGGTTGAAGTCGTTTACATAAGAACTACCTAGCAGGGTTGAAAGTGTGGTGTACACATCTGATATTTTAACACCCAGTTTTTTCGTTTTTTCGCGATCCACATCTATCTGGTAACTTGGAGTTCTCGCGTTGAAAAACGTATATGCCAGCCCGATTTCAGGTCTTTTATTCACTGCCGCCATGAAATTACGGGCCACAGTTTCAAATTGCTGAATATTGTCTGTACTAGTCGATTGTTGTAGTTCAAACGTAAAACCTGAAGTAGCACCCAAACCTGGAATTGCCGGAGGCGCAATAGGCAAGATACGGGCTTCCCGAATATCTCCGGTTCTTTTGCGAATCTCTGCGATCACCGCTTGAACGTGATGTTCTGCGCCTTTCCTTTCTGCCCATGGGTGCAAGTTGACAAACATGGTACCCACGTTCGATTTGTTAGAGAAGCTGATTACGTTCAGACCGGCAAGACCACCGACAGTTCTCACTTCTGGAATAGCGGCAACACGCTTCATTACCTCTTTCATCATGGCAATGCTTCGGTTGGTAGAAGTACCTTCCTGCATTTCGTACGTCACAAAAAGACGACCTTCGTCTTCCAATGGAATAAATCCTGTCGGTTTGTTTTTAAACAAGAAGAACAGACCAACGAAGAGACAAACCATCATAACAAGTACTAGAGGCGTTGCTTTAATCCATTTGGAAACAGAACGGGTATATCCGTGCGAGACTTTATCAAACCAGATGTTGAATCTGTCGAAGAATCGCTCTAGGAAATTCTTTTTATCTGTCGCCAGTTTCGAAGGTTTTAACAAAAGAACACATAAAGCTGGTGTCAACGAAAGTGCAACGAAAGCTGAAAGCAACACGGAAACAGCAATCGTAATGGCGAATTGTTGATATAGCCTGCCGACAATCCCGGGAACAAAACTCACCGGAACAAACACCGCTGCGAGAATCAAGGCGATGGCAATTACCGGCCCAGATATATCCTTCATCGCCTTGATCGTAGCCTCTCGTGGCGACAACTTGCTATGGTCAATGTTATGCTGCACGGCCTCGACGACCACAATCGCATCATCCACCACAATACCAATTGCCAATACGAACGCAAAGAGTGTCAGTGTGTTAATCGTAAAACCAAAAGGAATAAAGAATACAAACGTACCAATCAAAGACACCGGTATCGCCAGAATCGGAATCAATGTTGCGCGCCAGTTTTGAAGGAAAATAAACACCACAATGATTACCAGTATCATCGCTTCTGCGAAAGTGTGCAACACCTCTTCAATGGAAACCGTCACGACCGACGCAGTTTCAACCGGAACAGTATAATCGATATCCTTCGGGAAAGTCTTCTTCATTTTTTCAAGAGCTGCCATAACACCATTGTAGGTATCAAGCGCATTAGCTCCCGGAGCCTGATAGATTAAAACAAAAGCCGCAGGTTTTCCGTCTACAAAAGCGTTGGAAGAGTAATCAAATTTACCCAACTCTACCCGTGCAATATCACGCATATATACTACACTTCCATCTGCGGGAGAGGAGCGTACGATGATATCTTCAAATTGTTCTTTTGTATTTAACCGGCTGTTCGTCAATACACTATATTCAAATGTCTGCGCGTTAGGCTGAGGGTTTCCACCGACAGTTCCTGCCGCAATCTGAAGGTTTTGTTCTGCCAAAGCGGCTGAAATATCTGCAGGCGTCATTTTCAAGCTGGCCAGTTTTCCCGGATCCAGCCAGATTCGCATACCAAAATCATCCGCACGGGAAATAATATCTCCCACACCTTTTACACGTTGCAAAGCATCTTTAATATAGATATTGGCAAAGTTTCCGATGAACTTGGCGTCATGTGTTCCGTTTGGCGAAAACACCGCCAGGGCGATCATGATACTTGGCTGACGCTTACGAACCGTAAGCCCCAATCTTTTTACGGCATCTGGTAGGGTAGGTTCAGCCACACTCACGCGGTTTTGAACATCAAGCGCCGCTATATCTACGTTTGTGCCAACGTCGAAGACGACGTTGATACTGCTTTGTCCACTACTGGTACTGTTTCCAGACATATACGTCATGCCCGGGGTTCCGTTAATCTGGGTTTCGATTGGCGTGGTGGTGGTCTGCTCCACC
Source organism: Dyadobacter sp. HNCC25DJ184 (assembly GCF_056895215.1). Lineage (NCBI taxonomy): Bacteria > Pseudomonadati > Bacteroidota > Cytophagia > Cytophagales > Spirosomataceae > Dyadobacter > Dyadobacter sp. HNCC25DJ184. The sequence goes on from NZ_JBXHAQ010000001.1 coordinate 487,727, forward strand.
GTCGCCGCGTCCGCACCCGTAAAGTTACCCGACACCGTCACTGTTGGTGGCGTTACGTCGGGGTATTGGGCTACGGGTAAGGTAGTTAAGGCGATAAGGCCGACCAATACCAAAACCACAGAACTGACTATGGCGGTGACTGGCCTGTTAATAAAAATATCTGCAATCATTTTTTTCTGAATATCTGATGAAAGAAATAGCGACAATCATCGGCTGACGGAGAGCTCAAATGAGGTATCCGTGCCATTATGTTTTTTAGTGTGCAGCGGGTGCGGCTTTTGGCGCCTCCGTACTTACCACAGCACCTTCTCTTAAATTCTGTACACCTTCCACAGCGATTTTTTCGCCTTCTTTCAGCCCGTCTTTAATGATGATGTTTGAGCCAATGATAGTACCAACGTCCACTCTTCTCTGGTTCACTTTGCTGCTGTCGCCCAACACATATACAAAATATTCACCAAGTTGTTCACTAAGTGCTTTGTTAGGTATAAGTATCGATTTTGTTCCTGCATTAGCCAAAACACGAACAGTTCCGTTCATGCCCGCGCGAAGTAAATTGTCGCGGTTCGGGAAAATAAGACGGGTGCGAATTGTTCCGGTCTGAGGATCAACCGCGCGGTCGATCAATGAAATTTTACCCGGGTATGGGTATATATCGGTTCCGAATTTCAGTGTGAAAGTGGAATCCATACTTTTTCCATTTTTGAGGAAATTACTGAAACGGTATATCTCTTTTTGATCCACATTAAAATCAACAGCAAGCTGACTGTCTGTTGAAACCGTGTTCAAAACCGTTTGACCAGCACTGACTGGCGAGCCTACTTTGACAGTTGAAATACCGATAATTCCATCGAAGGGAGCCACGATTCTGGTATAACGAACATTGGTCTGAACAGCCTTGATATTGGCTTTCGCTGCTTCTGACTGCCTTTTTGCAGCTTCCAACGCGGCGTCTGCATTGTCTACCAACTGTTTCGCAACCGCATCTTCTTTATCAAGTGCATGGAAACGATCTGCATCTTTTTGGGCTTTCACAAGATTTGCTTCCTGAACAGCAAGCGCCGCAACTGCCTGGTCGTAATTAGCAGTATATAGTTGAGCATCAATGGTATATAGGAGTTGTCCCTTGCTGACGTGTGCGCCATCTTTGAAATGAACACCACTTACAAAGCCGGAAACCTGCGGACGAAGTTCGATCTGGTTAAGCGGTACAACTGTTCCGGGATATTCTTCGAAGTATGCGCCATCAGCGGTTTTCACTTCGTCGAGTGTCACCTGAACTGCCGGAGGAGCAGTCATTTGTTGTTGCTGATTTTTGTCCCCGCAAGATGCCAAAACAGCGGCTAGAAGAGCTATTGGGAAATATTTTTTAGATTCTGAAAACATATGATAGGTAGCTTTTTCTCTGAGTTTCTCTTTGTTTATTTTTTCATTCCAATATTCGGAATAAAATTAAAAGGCCAGTTGACCAAGTGATTTTTGAACGTCAATCTTACTTGCCAGAACCTGATACATGGCGTTGAAATAATTGATGCGTGATAACCTCAGCTGAGCTTCGGCGGTAACCACTTCCAGATAGGTTTTGATACCCGAACGGTACTGAAGCTGAATCACATCATATACCTCTTGCGCCAGGTCCACGTTCTCTTGCTGCGCTTCCAGATCTGCCAGATTAGCTTTGTAGGCCGCTCGCGCATTTTCATACTCAGCATTAATATTGAGTTTCAACTTCGTAATTTCCAGGTCGGTACGACGCAAGTTCCATTCGGCAGCGTTGATATTCGCTTTCCGTTTTCCACCCTGAAAAATAGGTAAGGACACCGTAAGAAGGCCATATGAGTTAGCGTAATTCTTGCTATATAAATCCGAGAAATTGTTGTTCAAAAAGTTGAAGTTATAGGCGCCGTTCAGGGCGACATTCGGAAGATATGCCCATTTGTTATAGGTAACGTTGGCATCGTCCAGTTTACGCTGAGTTGTAAGTATCTGATATTCAATCCGGTTGTTATATTCCGGCAAAAGGGTAGTGTCAAGTAATAAGCTTTCCTTCAGCTTCAAAGTGTCGTAAACCAAACGTAGTTCCTGCTCGGCAGGAAAACCCATAATCGATTTAAGGTACTCAGTTTTAGCTTTCAACATTTCTTCATTGGCTTTTTTCAAAGCCTTGCTGTTGTTTAGCGAAATCGTCGCCCTTTTAAAATCAATTTTATCAGCTAACCCGTAAGTATATTGGTTTTTGGCATCTTTCAAGCTTCTCTCCAGTCTGACAATGTCTTCTTCGGAAACTTTAATTTGCTCGTTGGTAGCCAGGACATCGTAAAATGCTTTGGATACATCCGCCGTCAGGTTGATTTTATTATTAACCGTATTTTGACTGGCCTGGAAAAGCACATCGTTTTTTGTTCTGTTAGCCAGCAGGACATCTCTGTTAAAAATCTGCTGTGTTACTCCAAACTGGGCTGCCGAGGTATTTCTTACACCAAGTTTTACAGGATTTCCAGCGATTATAGAGGTTTGCACTATAAAATTGTGCTGCAAATTGTAATTGAAATTGACTTGAGGATACCAGTCTGCCAGTTTGCTTCTAACCTGACTCTCTGTTATCTTTTCATCAATTACTGACTGTTGGATACCCGGCTGATTCGCCAGTGCATATTGAATTACGTTTTCAAGAGTTGCATTATCCAGGTCTTTTGAATTTTGGCCAAATAACAGGAAAGGAGTATATAACAAAATAAAGGCGAGACTAAGCGACAAACGCATTATTTTTCTTTGCTTAGACTTACAATTCATGTAAATAAATTTGATAGTGATTAATTGATTTCCGGCGTCCATTGCTGCATTACTAACCAGCGGACACATAGACACCATTGTTTTGACAATCAGCGGGAGTTACAATTAAGTAACCGATTGTGAAGGTTGGAGTAATAATGAGTGATTCATAACGAGAGGTTTGACTAGGTAAAAGGGCAGAGCGGGAGCGATAATAACAAACCTGATAGTTTTCCCCCGTACTTGCAGATTGTATTTATAAAGGATTTTTAAGGTCGAATAGTTTCATTTCAGAGCTGAAATTTTTTATTTATCGACCTAAATCATTTGGAATATCATTGTCACCCGAAAACAATTTCAAAGCAATCTTGCTGATTTTGAAATGCTTAAAGAACGTGATATAAATAAGAGAAATATATCGCACTCCCAGTTTTACTCCAATCGTGCAGTGTTATGAATTTGCACTTTGAACTTTTTGAGGCCAGATATTTTCAATAATCCATGCGAACCCAATGACAAGAACGCACCCGATCAGGTTCAGCCAAAGAAACGCTGTGAGATCAATCCAATAGCAGATAATTACGAAAATTTCACCGATGATAGTTCCCCAAAATACGGCACGTCCGTTGATTTTCTTGAAATAAAAAGCTACCAAAAAGATTCCTAAAATTACCCCGTAAAACAGGGAACCAAGAATATTGACAGCCTCGATCATACTCCCAAGCCGGGAAGCGTATTGCGCCACTCCTACACAGAAAACGCCCCAGAAGAAAGTCGCCCAGCGCGATGAGCGCACGTAATCATACGCGTCGGAGTCCTTATTATAGATCCTTTTATATATATCCATAACCGTGCACGACGCCAGCGAGTTATATGCTGAAGCCACAGAACCCATCGAAGCCAACAATATCACAGCGATCAGTAAGCCTACCAAACCGACTGGCAGATAATCAATTACAAATTTTAGAAAGATATAGTTAACATCATTGACCTCCGATCCGGTAGCTTTTGATAATACCTTATCTGCTTCTTTTCTCACCGCCTTTACGTCATCTTCCAGCTTGGTCAGCGTTGTCCGTTCTTTTGCAATGACAATCTCGTCATCCTTTTGAACCGCATCCGTTAAAGCCAGTACGTGACCGTGCTTTTCATTTTGAATGGCCAGATGTTGTTTTTCAAGTGCCTTATATTCATTGGCATACTGTGATTTTTCGACACTATTAACCGCGTTTTGATTGAAATAGAGCGGTGGTGTTGTGAACTGGTAAAATGCAAAAACCAATACACCAACCAACAATATCAGGAACTGCATGGGTATTTTGAGTAACCCGTTCATCGCCAGTCCCAACTTGCTCTGACCTTCCGATTTTCCCGTCAAAAACCGCCCAACTTGCGACTGGTCTGTTCCGAAATAGGAGAGTTGGAGGAAAAAGCCACCGATCAGACCCGACCAGACATTATATCGATTGCTCAAATCAAAACTAAAATCGATCACATTTGTCTTACCCATTTTTCCTGCAACATGCAACGCGTCCGTGAAAGAGACGTTATCCGGAAGCATTTTCACAACCATAAATCCAGCCACAACCATCCCGACGGTAATAATCGCCATTTGTTGCATATGGGTATGGGAAACCGCTCGGGATCCTCCTGTAATGGTATATATTAAGACCAGTCCGCCGGATATAATGTTGGTCCAGGTGATGTTCCAACCCAAAATCGCGGACAATATCAGCGAAGGAGCATATATCGACAAGCCCGTCGAAAGTCCTCGTTGAAGAAGGAAAAGTCCTGAGGTTAGCGTCCGGGTTCGGAGATCAAATCGTTTTTCCAGGAACTCGTACGCCGTAAAAATCTTGAGACTATGAAACTTCGGCACAAAGGTGATACACAATACAACCATCGCCAGCGGCAATCCAAAGTAAAACTGGACAAACCGCATACCGTCGGTATATGCCTGTCCCGGAGCGGATAGAAAAGTGATGGCACTGGCCTGCGTTGCCATCAACGAAAGCGTCACGTGATACCACGGAAGGGATTGCCCCGCCAATAAAAATGAGTCGATCGTATGTTTTTCGCGGCTGCGATATACTCCGTAAGAAACTACAAAAATGATAGTGAGGGAAAGTACAATCCAGTCAAGATAGTTCATTGGAAATTTTTCATGAATAGATAAAAGAGGATGATAAGCGCGACCAGCGTAGCGATCAGTATGATATACAGCTGCTTCCAGGAATTTACAAATGGCGGCAGCCCGTCGCGGTCTGCAGGGAACTTATCATTTTCTTCCATGTAGGGTGAGTGGTGGTTACGGTCTCATGAAGGACAACAAAAATAGAACGGATTTGCTTGGCTTTTAGCATACCATAAGATAAAGATGAGGCACAAATACTACGTTTGACTGCATGCAATCGACAAACAACGGTTTTTTCGCGACGAATGACAGGATTGGGCAGGTTAGTTCTGATGTTGTGCATGCTTTTATTTGCAAATATTTTCCACCCCTAATCCCAGCTACCTGTGAACCGATTAATGCTGCTTGTTTTTTTACTGATTACCAGTTTTTTTGCTACTGCTCAAAAGCTTCCTCCTGCCTTTGGTGACGATATTCCTTTTCTGAAAGACTCCCGCACGCGGGCATATCTGGCGCCGCAACGCATCGTCTGGCAGTCGGACAGAACTGGCCAATATATCAAGGACGCCAGTAATTTGCTGAAGCAGGGCATAGGCCAGGCGGATTTGGTACATCGTAATTTTGCCGTTTTTTCCAGTAAGGACAATGAAAAACCGGGGATTGTTCTGGATTTTGGAAAAGAGATTCAGGGTGGTATTCAGCTAGTAACAGATCAGCCTGCAGACCATACCCCAATCCGTCTTCGTATTCGGTTCGGAGAATCAGTCAGTGAATGTATGTCGGATATCGATACCATCAGCGGTGCCACGAACGACCACGCCATGCGGGATTTTACAGTTCAGGTGCCTTGGCTGGGTACATTGCAGGTAGGCAGTTCTGGTTTCCGCTTTGTTAGAATTGACCTCGTAGACCCAGATCGTGAACTGCAATTAAAAGAAGCGAGAGCTATTTTTGAGTACCGCGATATACCATATCTGGGTTCTTTTAAATGTAATGATAACAGATTGAACGAAATTTGGAACACTGGTGCCTATACGGTTCATCTCAATATGCAGGAATATTTGTGGGATGGAATCAAACGTGACCGGCTCGTATGGGTGGGGGATATGCATCCTGAAGTGATGACGATCAATACGGTGTTTGGAAAAAATGAAGTGGTCGCGAAAAGTCTGGATCATGCGCGCGACATCACACCTTTGCCCGGTTGGATGAATGGAATTAGTGCATATTCTATGTGGTGGATTCTGATTCACAAGGATTTATATAAAAATCAGGGTGATCTGGAATACCTGCGCAAACAACAGCGATATCTGGTCGGGTTGCTGGAACAATTGATTGCGAAAATCGATGGCAATAAGGAAGTGCTCGACGGTACAAGGTTTCTTGACTGGCCTTCCAGCGAAAATGCGGAGGGTGTTCATGCTGGTTTGCAGGCCATGATGGTGATGTCGTTGGAAGCTGGGGCGGAGTTGTGTCAGATATTAGATGAACCTGCTGAAGCGATAAGATGTAAAGAGGCCGTAACTCGTTTGAAATTGTATATACCCGAAATGAATAACTCCAAGCAAGCGGCCGCGTTACTGTCGCTGGCTGGTATGGTTGATCCTGTAAAGGCAAATTCTGAGGTAATATCGCAAGGAGAGTGTGAGCGATTCTCGACTTTCTATGGATACTATATGTTGGAAGCCAAGGCAAAAGCTGGTGATTATCAGGGGGCTTTGACTTGTATTCGTAATTATTGGGGTGCGATGCTGGACATGGGCGCGACGACTTTCTGGGAAGATTTTGACCTGGCCTGGACTAAAAACGCTGCGCCGATTACCGATATCGTTCCCGACGGTAAAGATGATATCCATGGTGATTTCGGTGCATATTGCTACAAGAATTTGAGACATAGTCTTTGCCACGGGTGGGCTTCCGGACCAACAGCCTGGTTGTCGGAACATGTGTTGGGTGTGAGCGTTGTTGAACCGGGCTGCAAAACCATTCGTATCAAGCCAAATCTGGGAGATCTCACCTGGGCGGAGGGGACTTTCCCGACACCATACGGAGTCGTCAAAATTCGTCATGAAAAGCAGGCGAATGGAACCGTCGTTTCTAAAATTGATGCGCCTAAAGGAGTGAAGGTTTTGAAGTAATATCGGAAGAATCAAAAGCAAAAATTTTGCATTTTACTAGACTAAAATGCCATTGATTGAGTTATAATATCAAGTAATCTGGATTTTTCTCATAGTCATCTAGGGGCGTCCGGATTACTTTTTTGTTATAAGTGTCAGTAACTCAACATGAAATTCTTCCGGTCTATATCCTACACCCGTTTCAAATTATGCCTTTTGTTCTCTGTACATATGTTCTTTTCGGGAACTGCGTCCGTTGTTTTTGGGCAAAGTTACAGTGACGTTGCAAAAATAATCGACCTGACAAATTCGATTAACAAGGCTCGACTACAAGTTTCCTGCGACACGAACTGGCATAAAATTCAGATCGGTGCGAACGTAACTCAAGGGAGTTTTAGCACAAGTTGGCAGGGTGGTGGTGGAAGCACTGCAGGCCTTGCTGTTTTTGTTAATGCGCTTTTCGAGCAAAGGAAAGGGAAGTTGTCCTGGCGCCAGGATTTTCAGGCGCAATATGGTTTTTTGAAAAACCACAATCAGGGTTTCAGAAAAAGTCAGGATCGGATTTTTTATGACTTGAAGCACAGCTATCAGATGCACAAAAGCTGGATCTTTTTCGCAAATGCCAATTTTCAGTCGCAGTTGTCAAAAGGATATGACTATTCAATGGTCACAGATTCAACGCCTCAGCCAAGGCAGATTTCGGGTTTTCTTGCCCCGGCATATATCACCGAATCTATTGGTATAGAGTTCAAGCCGGCACCTTACTTTTTCGTAGATTTTTCTCCCGGGGCCTTCCGCCAAACCATTGTAATGAACAAAAATCTTTATATGAATACGCCTGACCAGTCTAATTATGGTGTGCTTTGGGGAAAAAGAATTCAATATGATGTGGCGTTGATGCAGCTCGTCGCAAACTTTGACAAGAATATCGCCCCGAAAGTGAATCTAAAATTCAGATACCAGTTTTTCTCCAATATCAAAGATCCACTGGACATCGACAGCCGTCTTGACGCCGCTATCACTGCCAAGGTGCACAAGCTGGTAAATGTTAATCTAAATGCAATCGTAGTATATAACGACAACCAAAGTACTGACATTCAGTATGCTCAAGGGTTGAATCTTGGGGTTGTCTATCAGTTCTAAACGCAGAGTTAAGGAGTGCAACGCGGAGTTCCGCAGCGTTGTTTTCCTTGGTGATGATGGTGTGTTTGGAGCTATCAATCCCTCGGGATTTTTTGAATAATGACCATTTGTTTTCTATAGTAGTGTTAGCCTTTCCAGGCTTCTTTGGCATATCTAGAAATAGTAAATGACATTTCAAAAATCCCGAAGGGATGAAACTATTATAGGTCAAGAAGAAAGGCGCAAGATGAATCCCGAAGGGATGAAATTATTCTCCATTATCATATAGCGTTTTGCATCTTCCATTTTAACTTCCTGTACTCCACGTAAAACTCCGCCTACCCTGCAAGAACCTATTGTTTTAATTAATAATTCTATTTATTAAGTTTGAAGCAGTAAATAATATTCTAAATTTACTGAAAGTAATTGGCTGTAAAACTATTGAGTCATTATCCCACTGGAATTGAAAAACTTATATAAATGAGAAGGAGACATTTTATTGAAAGCCTTAGTGTCGGAGGTTTATTGGCAGGAATGCCGTTGTTTACTTTCGGAGAATCCGCAGGTGTGCAAGCCCTGGAAAAGGCAAAAGAATTAAAAGCGGATGTGGTAATTGCAGGGGGTGGGCTAGGCGGTTGCGCCGCCGCACTGGCATCCCTCAGAAACGGGCTTTCTATGATATTAACTGAGGAAACGGATTGGATAGGAGGACAGGTTTCACAACAAGGAGTACCTCCCGACGAGCACCAGTGGATTGAAACGCACGGAGCTCCAGCCACTTATCGTCAATTCAGAAACGGTGTCAGAGATTATTATAAACGAAATTTTCCATTAACAGCCGATGCGAAATCGCGTCCTTTTCTCAACCCTGGTGATGGAATGGTATCCCGGTTGTGCCATGAACCAAGAGTTGCGGTTGCCGTGCTTTTGGAAATGTTGGCGCCGTATATCAGTAACGGTAAGTTGATATTGTTGACCGAATTTAAGTTTACAGCTGCGGATGTTTCAGGCACTCAGGTAAAATCGCTGAAAGGAAAAAAATCGATATCAGGGCAGGAGTTGCTATTGACAGCAAGCTATTTCGTCGACGCAACGGAAACTGGCGAACTGTTGCCGTTGACAGGAACAGAATATGTTTCCGGCGCTGAATCGAAGAAAGATACTGGCGAACTGCATGCCCCTGAAGTTGCCAATCTGCATAATAATCAGTCCTTTACGATGTGTTTTGCGATGGATTATGTGAAAGGCGAGAACCATGTAATTGAAAAGCCTGCGGATTATGCATTTTGGCAAAACCTGGTTCCACAAATGAAAAATCCATGGTCCGGGAGGCTGCTGGATTTGGCATATTCCGATCCTAAAACATTGAAAAAAAAGATGCTGGGCTTTCATCCTGAAGGTGTGAAAACGGGAGACAGCCTTAATCTTTGGAATTATAGAAAGATCATTAACAAGGATAACTTCCTGCCGGGTACCTATGCGGGTGATATCACGGTTGTTAACTGGCCCCAAAACGACTACTTTTTGGGAGATATATTGGACGTTTCGGAAAAGGAGTTCAAAAAGCATGTCAATAGTGCCAAGCAATTGAGCTTGTCGTTTTTATATTGGTTACAGACGGAGGCTCCCCGACCAGACGGAGGTGCGGGATGGCAAGGTTTAAGATTGCGAAAAGACATAATGGGAACCGACGACGGGCTTGCCAAGTATCCATATATCCGCGAGTCCCGGAGGATAAAACCAGTATTCCGGATTTTGGAAGAGCATGTGGGAGCTGATAACCGGAAGATGTTAACGGGCGACAAGAATCCGTTAAAAGCGGCTGATTTTAAAGATAGTGTGGGTGTTGGATATTACCATATTGATTTACACCCAAGTTCAGGTGGAGACAACTATATTGATTTTGCATCACTGCCATTTCAAATTCCGATGGGCGCTCTGATACCGCAGCGAATGGATAACCTGTTGCCGGCCAACAAAAATATCGGGACGACTCATATCACCAATGGCTGTTATCGCCTGCATCCAGTTGAATGGAGTATTGGCGAAGCGGTGGGTATGTTGGTGGCGACGGCTGTGAAAAGCAAGACGATTCCGAGAGGCATTCATTCGGACGCGAACAAACTAGCCGATTTTCAGAAGATGATTATATCACAGGGGGTGGAGACGCATTGGAAAGAGGTATAAGGATTTCAGCTTGACTGCATTAAATTGCCCGTTTGATAGTGAAAGCAAGCCTGAATTTTAAAAACTGAATATCCAATTTTTGACAGACTATTATGAGTATACTTGGCGTAACCAACCGGCAAAATCATTTAAAGCGTTCGGTTTTGGGCTATTTTGCCACTTCCGGTAACACCACCATTCCCGATCTGGCACGAGAACTGGTGATCAGCGTTCCGAAAATTACGTCGCTCATCAGTGAGTTGATACAGGAAGGTTTGATCCAGGACTTTGGAAAAATTGAATCGACCGGTGGACGTAAGCCCTCGCTATATGGTCTGATAGGAGACTCGGCATTTTTCATTGGCGTTGAAGTGAAGCACGACCAAATCAATATAGGAGCCACAAACTTGAAGAGTGAGCTGATCAAAGTATCGGAAAAGCTTCCGTTTGACTTGAACAATACGAGTGATTCGCTCGATATCCTTTGTGAATATATTTCATTCTTCATCAAGGAATTAGGGGTAAGTCAGAACAAGGTATTGGGTATTGGCATTAATCTTACGGGTCGGATCAACTATAAAACGGGGCATAGCTACTCCTATTTTTATTTTGAAGAAAAACCGCTGAGCGAGATCATCGAAAGCAAAATTGGTATTCCTGTTTTTCTGGAAAACGACACAAGGGCAATGGCTTATGGCGAGTTTTCTACCGGCGTTGTCAAAGGCGAACGCAACGTGTTATTCCTGAACCTGGACTTTGGAATCGCAGTCGGGATATTGGTTGATGGCAATATCTATTATGGAAAGTCTGGCTATGCTGGCGAATTCGGCCATATGCCAATGTTTGACAATGAGATAATATGCCATTGCGGGAAAAAAGGGTGCATGGAAACGGAGGCTTCGGGCTGGGCTTTGGCGCGTATGTTTCGGGAGAAAATTGATGAAGGATCTTCGTCGGTAATTACGCAGGCTGGTATTGCACCCGAAGATGTAAAAATGGAGCATATCATCCAGGCTGTTCATGATGACGATGTGCTTTCTATCGAATTGATCGAAAAAATTGGAGAACGAATCGGACGCGGTATAGCGCTGCTAATCAATATCTTCAATCCGGAGCTTATTATTTTGGGAGGAAGGATCTCATCAACAGGTGACTATCTGCGCTTGCCGGTCATGACGGCCATCAATAAATACTCACTCAGCCTGGTGAACAACGACAGCAAGTTGGAAATGTCGAAACTCGGTGACCGGGCTGGGATTATTGGTGCGTGCATATTAGTGAGAAATCGGGTGTTGCATTTGAAGTGAGGTTTCCTTCGAAGATAATTCAGCAACAGATGACTTTGACCATATACCCGAATTTCTTCCCGACCCTTATACTTTCAGCAATTTTCTCATCCTTCATAAATCCGGCCTTAGATAGACTGAATGAGCAATGATTTTTGAAATTGCCCAACATATATAAGTAATCACCTTTATATGATTAATGCGGTGTTCCTCACTTAATATCCTCTCAAACATCAGGGCATGTTTCCAGGATAATGGCCCCTAGATATTCCAAAATTAGCTTTGCAAACTCTTCTGATTTCTCGATATATAGGTCTACTTTTTTTGTTTTGGTTGTTCATGGTGTGTGAGTTGGTTTGATTCAAGTCCAGTTGATATATCAATGGTCAAAATGTAATGGACTTTCTACCTGAACGTGCCATTACATTGAATTCAGCGAAACTCCGCGCCCAACACTGGGCGTGCCCCTCCCATAACTCAGCGTTTAAAAAACAACTCATCACTAAAACCAATACCCCAATTGAAACGAAATCCGGGGCTTTTCCTCATTCCTTTCTTTCGGAATAAATGCACCGACAGCAAGCGTAAGTATATCTACCGGAGCAAACCAAACGCCGCCGCCGTAGTTGAAGTGCCAGTTTTTTGAAGGGTATTCCTCAAGCCACACGCGACCATAATCGAAGCTTCCGAAAAGGCCGTAGGTGAGGGGTAAAGTCGGGTTGTAGCTGCTTCCCAGGCGAAGTCGCAAATCTGTGTCGTGCCACAAAGAGCTCTTTCCGTAAAATCTTTCCGTACGGTATCCTCTTAAACCTTGTTTGCCACCCAGTGTTGGCATTTGGAAAAATTCAAATCCTTTTCCAAAATTTAATCCAGTGCCGATTTGGGTAGCGAGGATCAGATTTTCTTTGCTGTCGAGTGCGATGTAATAGGAAAATTGAGCACGGAGCGAGGTGAAATCTTCGTTGGTTTCCAAATGTTTGGTCCAAGCTGCTTCTGTCCGGAATTTGATACCAGCGTGTGGGGAAAACAGATTATCGACGCTGTTGAAGTCAAAGAGAAATTTAGCACCAGTGAAAAATTTGGACTCATATACATCACCTTTCAAACCGTTTTCGGGTGAAGTGATGTACCTTCCTGAGGTCGCCTCCAGATCAGTGTACTGTGCAAATGGGCCTAATGTCATAAAACCACTTGTGCCTGCAAATCGCTTTTTAATGGCGGGATATATATATACCGAGCTTTGATGCGCACGGTAATAGTTGGGATCGTCGACGGGACGAACCGATTCGTTGCCCAAACCGGCGTAGTTGAATGTAAACGACGGACCGTGGTAATAGCTATCGAGATAAAAATCAAAAGCCTTAAATGCATTGATAAAATCCCCGGTATAATTGATTCGAAAGGCCCTTGTGCCAAACGAATATGCACCCCCAAAAATCTGACGGGAAGCATATGGCTCTTTTTTAAACCCATATTTGATATAGTTGGCGTTCGCCCCGATCACTACTCCGTCGTCCGGGTTGTATCCGACGATCGGCAAAGGCATCGTGATATCGTAATTGCTATCTGTACTCCGTCGATCATATACATTGAAACGATATAGATTCGTACGCTTGTCTTTGGTGTCAGGCCCTTTTTGAATCGTATTTTTTCCTAAGTCGTCATATACAAAGGCCTTTCCACCAGGTGATTGTACGTTCGAGCTATCGACGAAAACATCTTTTCCCAACCCACCGATCATGCGGATTTTGGTGCTTTTATTGACGTCACCTTTAACCAAAAACTCATCATCATCCCCATTGCCGTAAAGGTTCACGGAATTGGTTAATTTGTTTTCAAAAACGCGTTGAAAATGAGTCGATTTGATATTCCCTTTCTTCGAAATCTCGTATACCGTTACCTTCGTATGCTGATTGTCAATTCGTTCTACGACAAATCGCTCTTTTTCCTCTGTTCCTATCACATTCACTGTTTTGCTCAAAAACTCATAGTGCTCACGGGCGAGTGTTTTCAGTTTGTCTCTTCTGGACTTTATACTTTTGATCAGAAACGGAGCGGCCATTTTCCTTGCTTCGGCCGGCCATTTTTCAAAGGATTTTTCAATGTCTTCGTCGGTCAAATTTTGCTGTACGAAATCGATTTCTTTTTCCCACGCAGCCCAATCCAGACTATTTAAAAATGTCCTGTCATAAAGCCGGGCGCTCCATGTATTCCATTTCATGTTCTTAACGTCGGGATTGAAACTCTGAAGCTGGCGCAAAAATGGCATGGTAAAATGCGCTACAGAAACGACCAGACCGTCGTAATCCGAGAACGCCTGATCGCGGTCGCGCGGGATGGGGCGATGGAGCTTTGTGCCGTCCTTCTGTTTAAGAACAGACCACGCCCACTGGTCATCGTGCCGGTCCCAGTCGCCTACCAGAAAGTCCAGCAATCGGGTTCGTAATGCCCACGGCTCGTCTATCTTGGTATCCGGGCTGTCCAGCATTTCTTCCACCAAATCAGGAGTTTTAGTGATCTTGTCCGGATTTCCGAAGAAAGCTGCATCCTTCCAGACTTTTCCGTCTGGTCGTTCTTCAAAAAGATTCATCGTACCACCAAAAATGGAATTGAATGATCCCAACCCCGGCTGGGCAGGGACATAAACCAGCGAGGGATTGGTATGATATACGCTGATCGCATCGGCTAACACCGGCATGTTCAGCGGAGCGAATGGATTGGTTGACAGGAAGTTGTCTTCGGCGATATATTGCGCTGCGATCATCTTATTGAAAGGAAACGGCAGGAAGCGCGAAACGTCTTTGGTCAACCCCCGTAATACATATTCCCTGCCGTCTTTGGCTTCAAGTCTCAATGAATTGGTCTGGTTTCCGCCGCCTTGTTTGGTGGCCACTAAACCACCTTTGGCCTTTGCAAGATCCAGCACCGGGAAGTAATATTTGGGGATATACAAAGGGCGGTTGTGCTCTCCCAAAAAGAATTTATGAAAGCCACCAACTGCCTTCGTTTCCTTGGTTACATATTGCAGAACAGAATCCTTTTTTTGTTCATATTCCGCGAAACTGATCGTACTGTCGACAGGGGGAAGGGGCGGTTTTTTGTCTATTTTTTTCTGGTAAATGATCTCGGCCGACTTTCCATCAGGACTCACTTTCCAATATTTTACCCAGGTTTCGCCACCTTCGTAAAAGCTCAACGTGCTGAATCCTAAATCAGTAGTCGCGAATTGGGAACCCTTACCCATTCCAACCGGACTGTTTTTCGAACCGCTGCCACTTACAATGAATTCCTGTTCATCATTTTCAATAAACTGGAGCGTATGCTCATGTCCGCTGGCGAAAATGAAATTTCCGTTTTTCTTCGCACCGGCTAAAATCACTTTCCGCAAGTCTTTGTAATGCCTGTTAGCGATATCCTGGCGTGAGCCAATCGTTCCTCTGAAAACAGCACTCAACGTTCCTATAACCGGTAGCGGAATCCACAATTTCGGATTCATTTCAGTCAATGGGAACAGGTGCTGTTTGGCTGTATATTTACCTCCATGCGGACCATAGGTATAAGAAGGATGGTGCATAGCGATCACCACATTTTTGTTCCGGTATTTCCGGATCACATTTTCAAAAACAAACCCGAACTGTTCTCTGTTTTTAATCTCGCATCCCTCGTTGATTCTCGAATCTTTGTCCCAATCAGTAAGCCACCACTGCGAATCTACCACGATAACTACCACATTATCATTTAGTTCTACGACTTCCGGTCCGGAGCAGCCATCTTTAGGTAAGAAATAGTCTTCATATTGTTCCTTGTCTTTAACTCCCCGGTTTCCATTGAGATATTTCTGGATATACTTTTCCTGCCGTTTCAATCCTTTAACGCCCCACCCACGCCAGTCGTGATTACCGGGCATAAAAATCGGCCTTCCTTTAAAATCTTTCAGGGTTTCAAGTTGGGAATCAATACGGTATTCCGCGACTTTCCGTTTCGCGCTGTCCTCGGCTGGCGGCATGCCATATTCGTAGATATTGTCGCCCATGAAAAGTGCAGAGCTGGCTTTCGGCTCCGTTGCCAATTTCATTTTTAGATATTCAAGGACGGGCGCTGGATGTTCCGGAGAATCGTTTCCGGCGTCGCCAATGAGATACATGGTGTGCTTTAAAACCAGTTTGGGGTCCGGGGATTCTGACTGCCAGTTTTTTGCTTCTTTCGAATACTGAGTTTTATAACTGGCACATGACCAGATGGATATGGTGGTGGCTGCGAATAGTAAAATCTGTAAAAGTATCTTCATCGGAGTGTCAGATCTGGCAGGCAATACTGTTGTATTGGAGCGGAGTCGTGCGTTTTCGTTAATTATTTGAGCCTCAGAAATTTCAGGATATTCCCTTCCGAAATATCATCCCCCTCGTTGGAAATGTATAAGTTCCCCAATTTGTCAAAAGCGATACCTTCTGGCTGCGTGAAGGCTCCGCCACCTAAATGATATGCTCCTTTAACCTTCCAGTTTTTATCAGTTACCACCAGTAATTTGCTTACGGCCGAAATGATATACCATTCGTTTGAAATGGGGTTAAGAGCAATACCCGACGGCTTGAACACTTTCCCTGACTTTTTGTTAAAAGCTTCTATTTCCTCAACATTGATACTGAAAGTCTGCACAGTGGATAGGTTAGCCTCAGGGTTTAGCACAAACCCACTTACCAGTTTTTTTGAATTATCGTCAGCGCAATTTTTACATACGACGAAAATTTGTCCTGATTTCTCGTCGCCAAACATGCCTTCATATTCTCCTTTGGGTAAGATTTTGTCAAACTCTTTTACTTCAGCCGGCTCATCTGAGGTAGCCTGAGTCAAAGGAAAAGAAAAAATATTGCCATTACTTTTTAGAATATATACTTGATCGCGAATGATACTTACATCCTCATAATCACCTTTTTTACCAAATTTGGTATGGTATTGCGTCTTGACATTCCATGGTAACCTGAACAACTTCCCTTCTTCGTCCTGAACTGCATATATGGTGTCGTTCTTCCCCCGATTGAAAGTAATTCCTGAGATTTCAAACAAGCTTTCAGGCATATTAAATTCGTCGGGTTTGCTCAAGTCATATTCCTTCAGCTCCTTTTCCTGCTCCTGGCTTTTTGGGTTACAGGACGCGCCGACCGTGCTGATTATCAATATTATAAGGGCTGTGTAAATTGCTTTCATAAAGTTGTGGTCGAGAGTTCGTGATGGCATGACCGTGCAATTTCCTTGAGGTAATCATAAATCGCCTCTTGAGAACGGATGCGCTCATTGCTGTTGTCAATGTGCTCATTTTCAAGTTGTTCATTGATATAAACAGCTTTTACATTGTCTGCCCATTGTAGCTCGAGGATATGCTTAACCTGGATTTTCAGGTTTTCCTGATAAACGGGGAAACAAACTTCGATGCGGTGATATATATTTCGGTTCATCCAGTCGGCGGAGCCCATAAATACTTCCGGTTGACCACCATTTTCAAATATAAAAACCCGGCCATGTTCCAGATAACGATCCACAATACGTTTGATAGAAATGTTCTCACTTTGGCCCGGAACACCTGGGATTAAACGGCATATACTTCTGACAATCAGTCGGATGTTGACGCCGGCGCCGGATGCTTCATAGAGCTTCTGTATCAGCGTTTCCTCTTCTAAATTGTTTAATTTGATGAATATACCCGCTGGCTTTCCGTTTTTGGCGTTCTCGATTTCCCGATCAATGAGCTCCGAGAAACGGCTGTGAAGATTAAACTGAGCAACCAACAATTGATCGAAATTCAGTTCTTTGGTATCCTGGTTTTTTTTCTTTTGAGCCAGGAAGTTGAACAGATTTTTAGATTCCTGCAGCATACCTTGCGCGGAGGTCAACAATATATGATCAGTATAGAATCGGGCGGTAGTTTCGTTGAGATTTCCGGTTGCAAAAAGCCCGATATACTTCGTTTTGTGATTCCTTCTTTTGACCAAAGCAAGCTTTGCATGGACTTTCAGCGTGGTAGCACTATATATGATTTTGACACCAGCGGCCTTCATTTTCTTGGCCCAATTAATATTGTTGGCCTCGTCAAATCGTGCTTTGAGTTCTATTAACGCGGTCACTTTTTTACCATTTTTGGCTGCACTGATCAACGCGTGTCCAATACGTGAATCACTCGCGACGCGATATAGAGTTGTATATATCTCTGATACTGAGCTATCTATCGCCGCTTCATTGAAAAAACGAAGAATGGTATCGTAATTTTGATAGGGGGTGTGCACCATGATATCCGATGCCTCCATGGCTTCAAAAAGCGTCTGTCTACCGGGAGAAAAATCAGGGCATCCGACAGCCGGCCAGGATGGATAGGTCATCGCAGGAATATTAGCGGGAAATGAGGCAAGATCTTTCAGGTTGTGATATCGGCCACCTTCAACCTGCGAAGCTTTGTGCAAATTCAGAATGCTGGTTACAAAAAGCAGGTGTCGGGTCGGAAAACCCGGTTCATATAAAAATCGGCTGGCAAATCCGTAGTCGCGCGACTTCAATTGTTCTTCGATATTTTTTGCCATAACATCGTCATCGTCCGCATCTAAGAGATAAAGCTCCGCATCGCGCGTGATCTTTATATTATATGATTTGATCTCGATTGCATCCTGAAAGATAAACGGCAGGCAATGGCGAATGATATCCTCCAAAAAGAGAATATGGGTACCTTTTTTGCCAGGAAAAGTCACGAATCTTTTCAATTCGTTGCTCGGAATATTAACCAAACACACCTGCTCACCTTCAGGCTTCTGAACAATGGCAATCAGATACAACTGATTGTTTTCGGGAAAGAAACGACAATTGGCGTCCAGGACAATTGGCTGCAGAAAACCTGCAATATGCGTAAAAAAGTAGTTTTCAATCAGTGGAATGATCGGCTCGGGTATTGGTTCATTATAGTAAAAATGAAAACCGTTCTCCATCAATTCTGGGAGAATCTGCTCTCTCAATATTCGTCCATACCGATTTTGCTGTCCATTCACGATTCTGGCAGCTTCCAGATATGCTTCCGGATTTCTTTGTTCCGTCTGCATTCTTTGAAGAACCGGCATGCGAACCCGATAAAACTCATCCAGATTGGAAGAATAAATGGACAGGAATTTTATTTTTTCAATGAGTGGTACACTGTCGTCGGCAGCCTCGGATAAGAGCCGCTCATTGAACGACAACCAACTAATATCGCGATTAAAGAAGAGTTTTCCGTCCATTCCGGTTTTCAATATGGTCCAAAAAACAGAGATGCGATCACAAAGGATATTACGGAAGCGACGATGCCAAACATAAAAACGTTATAGGCGATACGCAGCAAACGGTATTTTCTTCCGAGCACCACGCCCTGACTGTAAACATCTTTGGTAAGGCTACCATATAGAAAGTCGCGGTCGGCCATCATCGCCTTCATTCCGTTTGAATAATCGGTGAATGGCATGCGATAAAAATTACCGAAAAACAGCAAGTTTACATTCTTGTTCTCGATCTCTTCTTCGGTAAAAACGCCCCGCGGGATAGTAGGACGCGTAGCGAGGATTGAAAAAACCATCGTAATCACGCATATGGTGAGTAAAAGGGTCGTGGGTATGATCAGATAGGAATTGTCTTCCAGCTTTCTGATCAGAATACTAAGGAGAACCGATATAATAATGGAAGTGGTTGTGATCATGATATGTGCTTTATTGTCAGCCATATCACTCAACCGCTGGTGATTGTTGGAGCTGATCCGAAACATGGTCTCGATCCCCTTTTCAGGCCTATCCGATTTGTCCTTTTTCCCTTCTGACTTAATTTCTGACTTGCTCTCTGATTTCACTTCAGATTTACCCTCATGCGTGTGTTCTTTCACGGGTTCCGCCACTACCTCAACCTGTTTATTTTCAGGGGCTTTCTGCGCCTTTTCTTTGAGCTTTGCTATGTTTTTTTCCTTGGTCGGCGTTAAAATGGTCCGGCAATAATCTGTATGATAACTATGCTTTTCCATCATCAAAATCGTCTTTTCCCGCCACTTGTCTTTATCGATCTCCATTCCGAGGCGAACTTCCATTTCCTTTCTGACGAGCTTGTTCTTCTTTGAAAAATCGTCTGTTCCAAAATGGAAAAGGTCCGCATCGCCGACGATCTGTTCCAACAAATTTTTTGGGCTTTGTGGAATATGGGTAGCCAATATACAACCTCTCACGGCCTCAATCGTTTCATTATCAATACCATCCTGAGCCAAATATTCCGCGGCCAGATCAGCACCTCTTTCTTCATGGCGTAATGCGGGTCCGTTGTAATATCCCGTGTCATGAAACCACGCAGCAGTACCTACAATGAAAGAATCACGGTCATCGAGTCCATAATGGTTCGCAATTTTCGCGGCGCTGGAGACCACGAATTCAGTGTGGGCCAGGTTGTGATAAATGAGTGGAGTAACGTCCTTGTTTGCGAAAAACTGTTGTATATGATTTCTGACTTTGTCGAGCCGGTGATTATATTTCATAGAAACCAGGATATTAATTGCACTTTGTTTAGTTAAATATTAGTTCCACTGGGTATTCAGATTGACGCCGATTCTCAAAGCTTTCAGGCCTGTAATGCCTTGGAGATCCTCAAGATCCAGGTATTCCAGATCGTCCAGCAGTGTGTTTTGCTCTTGTAAATATCTTATAAAGTCCACATACTCTTCCACCGCTTTACTATTGAAATAGATCAGCGCAATTTTGCCTGGTTGTGTCAGTCTCTCGTCCGTGCCTTTGATATGCACCTTGTCGATCCGCTTTTTAATGATCTGATACCGGATATTGTAAGAGCCTTCTACGTCAAAACGTCGCTCGTCGTCACGGAAACTGATATCTATGCTATTCGCGTGGATAAATATAAGCTGTGTTGTCAAAAGTGGCTTTTCCATTTGGGGGATAAGCGAGTCGGTAATCCGTGCAATCGCAGCCATGGATGTCAGCTGCCAAAGACGTATATTCTTTAAATACAGCTGGTTAAATGGCTTGTCGGGCTGAATTGACTGGCCGATATAGATATCATATTCAACACCGTCCGTTCTGAATTTCTCAAAATAGGTTGGATAGGATGTTTGGATTTCGTTTTTGAAAAGATCAAGGTACAGGTTAACCGCCGAGTTTACTTTTTGCATCGACAACTCGAGCGCACGTCTTTGTGCATACGCTTCACCCGTTTCTTCGTCCGTGATTTCCAGATAACGGTCTATCGCATCTACAACCACGTCGGAGGTTTCTTCAACAGGCCCTCTGTCGAGTACCGCTAACTTTGCAAGTGCCTGATTCTCTTTAAAATGTATCAGAAATGGGTGAACTTCAAGATCGAGAAATTCGCGAACCTTAAGTTCGTCATTGTCCATTCTGTTTTCATTGATTTTCGCAAGCCATTTTTTGCATTTGAAAACCATTTCGTCGGCCAGGGTAAAGCCCAGCTCTTTTTTCAGAATGGCAAAAGTCTCAATCAATACTTCAAATTGCAGTTTCAGGTCTACCTGTAGCGCCAGGTTTCGCTCAATTGTTGAGTTTCGGATATCGACTGCACCGTAAAGAGGGTATACGTTTTTGAAATTGATACTCTCAATGGTGGCCGTTTTGGGTGTCAACGTTTTATCCCGAAGGTAATGCCACGCCACCTCCTTAAATTTCCACTGCACTGCTGGCTGTATGGAAGTGAATTTTTCCTTCACCACATTTTCCAGCGAAGCATGAAAATCTTCAATATTGATCGTCAATACTTGTTCGATAAACGGCAATGCTGGCGCGACAGCAGCAAGTGTCTTTTCGTCCAGTACATCGGCTTCCGTTGCATATAGCTCAAGAATACCCATCATCTTATTTTCCCGAAAGATGGGTAGCAGGGCATAAGATTTGACGCCGTCGTTTTTCAGAATACGGATGAAGTCATGTTTCACATCTTCTTCCGTGAAGCTGCTCATGAAAATCACCTTCGGATTCTTGTAATACTCTTCCGCCAACGATAAATATGCACTTTCAGATAGGTTGTCCTCGAGCGCCGCGTCGACCAGTTTGCTGTGCAGGATCGTACTTTTATTGAAGATCAGCTTATTGTTTACTTTCAGCATGGGCATCAATCCAAATTCCACTTTCGGATTTTGAACCATCATTTTCAGTGATTCTGAAAGTTTGCCGTAATATGCCTTCGAATTATAGGTATTCCTGTTAAGGATAATATTCTTTAGATTTTCGACAGCACTTTCCGTCGTCACATCGGTGAGGGTTACGATAGAAAAACCTTCAAATCGAAAGAGCGAAAGTGGCAGAATACTACTCAAAAACTCAACATCCAGACTTTCCTGTAATTTCCTGCGAACAAGTTCAAGATCGAGAACAGGTAATTCCCCTTTTGGAAATACCGAAGCAAAGCTGTTGTCGACATTCAGGCGGAAATATTTATTAAGTCCGGGTACGTCAGACTGCATATCAACAATCATATCATACTTATGAATAATCGGAAATTCGTACAACTCTTCCAGTATAAACGAATAGATCGATTGCAGTTTTTCTTTAACCGAAAATGCACTGGTATGCAGCAAACCGCATTGAACCGAGTTCACGTCAATGCAGGCGGCCAAATTATAGAATGCGGGCGTACCAAAAAACAACTCGGGACGGAGTGGCGTACTCAATGCCCAAAGAAGTTTTGTCTCATCGGTGATGAGCGGGGTGATGGTGTTAAATATCAGATTGAGCTGCTCTTCATAGTTTGATACCTCGTTAAGTAGTATGTTCTCCAGGAATTTCGGATCCTGCACCAGCTTATTATAGGTATCTTCAAACAGTGATTTTCGCAGGCTGTTGACGGTTTCTTTTTTTTCGGCAAGGTAAGCGATGTATTTTCTGAACGAAATGTCAGATTCAACGGCCAGGGTTTCAAGTTTTGAACTGCCGGCTACATCCAGTATTATTGACTTCATCGATTTTGAGTTCTTCTTTTTGCCAGGTGGTAAGTTACTAAATATTGAGAAGTGTATTTATCATTTTGTCAGTTAATACACTTATCCACAGGCATATATTGTTGGTAATAGGTCACGGATGAGATTTATAATAGACCCCACTTGGAAATGGAACAAATAAGAGGAGAGCGAAATTCCATTTTGAAGGTGAATAGTTACTGAAAATCAGGGAGGCTTTTTATGGATAAAAAGTGTTGTGTTTCTGTTTAACTGGTTGAATACCAGTATAATTATATTTTACCATTAATTCAGAAACATTAAGTCTTGATTCTCTTAATTCCTTATTGGGTTTTAAAGACAGCAACAATTCTAAGACCAGTCTATTGAAATACCTTATATATCGATTTAGCAATAAAGGGAGCTGCGGCGTCCCGGCATGGAGCAAAACTTGGCCAGTCGTTAAGATCGATAATCTTAAAATTTCCTTCTTCATCCACAATCGCGTCGCCGCCATAAATGCGTACACCCACGGCCAATGCTGCCGCGTTTGCTGTCTCTTTTAGCTGGTGCTCACTGAATTCATGATGCTCCACACCGCCGTTAATTGACTCATATTCGGAGTATTTATGATGCTTATAGTCGTAAGGGTAAAACCAGAAAAAGAAATTAGTATTCAATACACCATAAAATTTTACCAGATCGCCCGTCAAGTGTTCGGATATCAGCGCATCTTCAATCCCGCGCAGCCCGTATTCCCTTAATATCTCGTGGCCTTCCTGTTTGCTGCTTACAAAAGTCACGTCCTCACGATGCATTGCATGAAAATCTCCTCTCTTTATCCAGAAACGATTATCCGGAAAGCCGTCAAAAACACCCGAGTCATTGTAGAATGTAGAAACAACCATACTTCTGGGAACAGGTATATTGTTGTTTTCGAGCGCCTTTTGCATATTAATCCGATAAGAATTTTCAATGCTGAAGCCGGAGTTGATAACTTTTGCACCCCGATATTGAAGCGATTGCAATTTTTTGACGACCTGCTTTTGACGGGCCATCGTGATAATATTGTTGAAATTATTGTAGTCGTGTTCAAAGAAATCATCCTCGTCGACCAACTTTACCATGCAGCCTAGCTCTTCGAGTTTGGTGATAGTCAGTGCAAATATAATTTCGTCGTTCCCGATGTGGTTGGGCGAGTATTTCTTGTTTCGGCTCACTGCCAGTATTTCAGTTTTTTTCATCTGTTGCCAATAAATCTTAGTATCTTGACTTTTACAAGTGGTTACATCAAAAAGGCTGTTCGCCTAATTTATAATATAACTTTTATATGCCAATTGGAGGATTGCAGTTTATAATATAAGTTATTAAATAAATGTTTTAAATGCTTGTTTAAATGTAATATAAATTTTTTTACCGAAGGTTCTTTAATTCATAAAATCTTCCGAAAATGACTGTTCACTCCCTTGTAATGGCATTTTCATACTAGACCTAATATCGAATATTACCTGTCGCAAAAGTCTGTAATAGCGATTGCAAAACCAAAAAATGTTAAACTAATTTTTTAAACAGGTGTTTAAATCGGCCGGGTCCGAGCACGGAACATAAGTTTTGAAAAGAAATTTGCCGACTTTCTTGTTATTATGAAAATTAGAAATTTACTTTGTCTATATATTTAATAGACTAATCTTCGAACCACCCGAAGTGAAGTGTAAATCAGAAGCTCATTTTATATGAAGACTGTAAATTTACTTTGCTCAAAAAAATCTTATCGGCATAGCCGGGTGGTACATCCTGTCATTTCCCATGCATTCACACGAATGCGTTGCTGTTGCTGACCTTCAATTCTCATAACGAAATTCAATAATTGCATCATGCAATGGTATTCCCGTAGGACGGCTTGCCGGAATACCTGGATCATCGGTGGTTGGCGATTTAGATTTCCGGGAATGCAGCCTCGGGAATACCATTGCTGGTGCAATCAAATATTTTGACGTCGTATATTATACAACGGTAGCGCTGCTTTGTGCTAAAAACGGCTTTTTTAAAATATCATTCAATATTAAAGGTGTACTAATGACAGTCTCAGACTTTGCATTGCTTGCCAGGAAAATAGCAGTCGGGATTTTTCTTACTGCCTTGCCTTTTGTGCTTATTGCCGGTGGCTTATGGTTGCTCACGAACCTATTGAAATAGTCCATAATTGCTTCAAAATCAATAAAATAATGAAAGTTGAACAAAACCTTACCCATCGGATAACTCGAGACGCGACGATCAGCGTGTTTCTGTACCTGGCACCTATTCTGCTGATGTTCGGAGCCTTTTACATCACTGGTTATAAGCCCTGGAGCGGAGCCAACGAATTCCCATTCAGAGTTCCTCAGTTTTTGGAGGCGGTTTTTAAGAATCTCAGTTCCTGGGGATTAACAGCAATTGTTCTTGCAATCGGCGTGGCTGAACTAGCTGCAGGCTTGTATGAAAACAAGTTTACGAAAAACGAAAACCTGCTGAATATAGCCTGTTTTGTTATTCCGAAAATCGTTATCAAGCCAGCCGTAACGTACTATACTTTGCTGCTGTTACCAGCAATACTTCCGGGTCAAAAGGATATCTTTTCATGGGTTCCTTTCTGGTGGGCATTCGCGATCATCGCCGTTGCCGACGATTTGACGCAATATTGGTATCATCGTTTGCATCATCAATTGCCTTGGCTGTGGCGTTTTCACCGCACACATCACAGCGCACCTTATATGGGAATGGCCATGGCGAGTCGCCAGAATATCATTTACACGATTTTTTTCTCACAAACATACCTGACTGCTGCACTGACTTTCGTTGGCCTGGGATATGCGGCTTTGTTTGTGAAGGTAATAAAATCGCTGATTGTAACAGGTGCTCACTCCAGCATTCCGTGGGACAAACCTTTTTACAAATACAAAGTGCTGCATCCGGTGGCATGGGTATTGGAGAGGTTAATATCCACACCAGCAACCCATTACGCCCACCATGCGGATACATTTGACGATGGAGTAGGGTATTACAAAGGGAATTTTGGAAATATGTTTTTTCTCTGGGATATCATTTTCGGTACCGGTATTATCACCAGAAAATATCCATCGAGCTTCGGGATTAAGCATTATATGGAGGAAGAATGGTATGCGCAGTTTTTGTGGCCAATATTCAAATCCAGAAAAGAAGGAAGCGAGCTTTCAGCCGACGGACCGATGGTAGGAGATGCTCCCGCAGAGCCAAAACCTATTGAACAATTGGTATTGAAAACAGAGCATGCCGTCTGATATTTCTTAGGGGTATTGCATTAAGAATAGCCTGACCGAAAGAAATTTCGGACAGGAGAGTCATGGGTTAACCTTATCAAAATGAAGAATATCTTAGGGATCATTTTTGTATCCTCACTCCTGTTACCTGCATTTGCGCAAAAAAGTAAAGTCAGTAAGACGGCAACCAAAAAGCCTAACATCCTCTTAATCATGGCAGACGACCTTGGTTTTTCGGATATAGGGAGTTACGGCTCGGAAATTTCGACGCCGAATCTCGATAAATTGGCGAACAGCGGAATCCGCTTCCGGCAGTTTTACAACAACGCCATATGCGCTCCAACGAGAGGCTCCCTGCTCACTGGTCAATATCAGCATACCTCGGGGATCGGATATTTCAATATCAATCTGGGAACACCTAATTATCAGGGATTTCTGAGCAAGCAAACGGTGACACTGGCCGAAGTTCTGAAAGGCGCAGGATATAACACGCTTTTATCGGGTAAATGGCACGTTGGCGATGACAGCCTATCTCAGTGGCCGTTGAAAAGAGGTTTCGACCATTTTTATGGAATCATTGGCGGGGCAAGCGACTACTTTGTTGTAAAGCAACTTCCTAAAAATAGACGCAGCTTCTTCGTTCGCGATAACCATATCGAAGAGCCTGAGAATGAGGATAGTTTTTACTTTACAGATGAGGTTACGAAAAATGCAATCGGATATTTGAAAGATAGTCAGAAAACAGAAAATCCTTTTTTCTTATATCTGGCCTATACTTCGCCGCACTGGCCGCTTCAGGCGCTTCCTCAGGATATACAAAAGTATAAAGGCAAATATGATATTGGCTGGGATTCGTTGAGAACGCTGCGATTTGAAAAGCAAAAGCAACTTAAAATCGTTGGTGAAAATCAAAAGATCAGTGTCAAAAATAATAACATCCCAGCGTGGAACAGCCTTACTTACGATGAGCAAAAACTATGGGCAAGCAAAATGGAGGTATATGCAGCTCAGGTAGACAACCTCGATCAGAATATCGGACGGGTGCTGGAATATCTCCGTGAGAGTAATCAGCTGGATAATACTTTGGTTGTTTTTATCTCAGACAATGGTGCAGCGGGTGAAGATGTGGCGCACGGTTTTGGAGGAAGACAGGCAAGAAACTGGGGGCCTGTAGGAACGGCCGGATCTTATGATTCTTACACCCGTAGCTGGGCATATGCTTCAAACACGCCACATAAATCTTTTAAAGGTTTTCAATATGAAGGTGGTATCAGCAGTCCGTTTATTGCGGCTTTTCCAGGCAGGATTGAAGCGGGGCAGTTGGTTGACGGTGGTGCGCATTTAATTGATATCGCTCCCACTTTGTTCGAAGTTGCCGGAGCCAAATATCCTCAAAATTATGCCGGTCAGAACATTCATCCGCTGGCAGGTGAGAGCCTGGTGCCTTTGTTGTGCAAAAAGGAATGGAAGCGTTCGCAACCGATTTTTTGGGAAAGGGCTGGAAATAAGGCGGTTCGGCAAGGCGACTGGAAGTTGGTATCTGTTCGCAGCGACGCCTGGGAGCTGTATAACATAGCAACCGACCGCGGTGAAACCCAGAATGTAATATCGGCGAATCCCGAAATAGCAGCTTCTCTCGAAAAACTGTACAGCGATTGGGCTAAAAAAGTAGGCGTAGCAGACTGGAAAGTGATTGGAAAAGGAAAAGGGTTTGAAGCAAGTTTCAACCCGTAGTGTCATATTGCGTATAATGTAAATCGTTACTCGGGTAGGCACACGCTCGGCCCAGATTAAATCGGAATATTTATTTAACATCAAATTAGAATGGTCAGAAAGAAATTTTACCTGATATGGTTATTAGGTGTGTTGCTCCTTGCATACACGACGGCTGAGGCCCAAGACGTGATTAAAGGAGTGGTTAGGGATGAAAGCGGACAGGGTTTGCCTGGCGCGACGGTGGTAGAGAAGGGAAGTAGTAAGTATGCTCTTACGGATCTCGATGGAAATTTCTCGATCCCGGCAGCCAAGGAATATCCGTTCACTCTGCAGATCAATATTACTGGTTTTCAACAGCAGGAAATCGATATTTATGAACTGAGCGCTGAGAAAATTGAGATCGTTTTGAAAACTTCCAACTTGCTGGACGAAGTAGTCGTGATAGGTTATGGAGAGCAAAAAAGGAAGGATATTACAGGATCGGTGGCCTCAGTTCCAACTGAAATTAAGAGCCAACCGGTCGCTTCTGTCGAGCGTTTGCTTCAGGGGTCTGTTGCAGGTGCGGTTGTGACACAAACTTCGGGTCAGCCAGGTGGTGGTGTCAGCGTGCAGATTCGCGGAAATAATTCCATTACGGCAGGAAGTGATCCGTTGTATGTAGTGGACGGCTTTCCGATCAATAATGATTACAGCGTATCCGATGCCGGAGTAACCAACGGTTCACAGATCAACCCGTTGTCTTCCATCAATACTGCTGATATTGAGAATATTGACATCTTAAAAGATGCTTCGGCAACGGCTATATATGGCTCGCGTGGCGCGAACGGAGTTGTAATTATCACAACAAAAAGTGGTTCGAAAAATAAATCTTCAATAAACTACGACGCGTATTACGGTAGCCAGGAGGTGATCAGAACTTTGCCACTACTGAACGCCGCCGAGTGGTGGGATTTGAGAAAAGATGCTGCTAAGAACTCTGGAAAAACGGTATCCATTCCGTCAGTACAAGGTTATTCTCTTGATACCACCGGCGTTGGAACGGATTGGCAGGCAGTAGCTTTCAGAAAAGCGTCGCTCCAAAGTCACAATATCTCCATTCTTTCGGGATCAGACAAAACGCGTCTTGCGATTTCAGGTAATTACTTCAAACAGAACGGTATATTGCAAAATACTGACTTCAGAAGATATGCTGCCCGCATTAATCTGGACCATAATTACAGCAATCGTTTCCGGATTTTTACCAGTATCAACGCCAGCAATACGAAAGCAAATGTTGCCCCTGCCGCTATCGTTGGTAACCTATTGCTCACGCCTCCTTCTTTGCCGATTTATCAGGATAATGGTACTTATGTGATCAATAGCCCGTTTGAGTCAGCTTTGCAAAACCCGATCAACTCGCTATATAACCAGTTGAATGAGTCGATCACCAACCGCTTTTTGGGAAATGCATATGGAGAATATACCATTCTGGAAGGTTTGAAAGCGAAGATTCTGGTGGGTGCTGACATAGTCGGTAACAAGCAAAACAGATATTTGCCAAGTACCACAGCAGAAGGGCAGGCTTTGAGTGGAAATGCAATCGTAGGTTCGGTATTTACTACCAACTGGCTGAACGAGAACACTTTGAGTTATGACAAAGAATTGAATGAAAAAAACCGCATTAACGCAATCGTTGGTTTTACAGCACAACATTCCATTTCAAAATATACCATTGCAGAAGCTGCAGGTTTTGCAACTGACGCCTTTGAATATAATAACCTTGGAACTGGTATCACAAGCGTAGCGCCCCGTTCTAATGCCAGCGAATGGTCTCTGGCTTCCTATTTGGGTCGCATTAACTATGTTTTTGATGATCGTTATCTTTTCACTTTTACACTTCGTGCAGATGGATCGTCTCGCTTTGGAGCAGGTAACAAATGGGGTTACTTCCCATCAGCTGCTGTCGGCTGGAATTTGAGCAATGAAAAATTCTTTCAGCAGTTCAAAAAAATCAGTTTGTTTAAATTGAGAATAAGCGCAGGGTCGACTGGTAATCAGAGTATTCCACCATATCAATCCTTATCGCAGCTGGCATATTACCGCTATAACTTCTCCAATACCTCTGTCTCAGGATACGCGCCGAACTCGGTTCCGAATCCTAACTTAGGCTGGGAAAAAACCTTTCAGGTTAATGCTGGTATTGATATCGGTTTGTTCAAAAACAGGATCAGTATTGTTGCGGATTATTATTACAAAAAAACCACAGATCTGTTGCTCACCCGCACAGTTCCAGGTACTTCCGGTTTATCGGATTTCTATAATGGACAGGCTTCTACGATATACCAGAATATTGGCGCAGTGTCGAACCAGGGAGTTGAATTATACATAAACTCGCAAAACCTGACTGGCGGTTTTAAGTGGAATACTACTTTTATCATTGCTAAAAACACCAACAAAATCCTTGATTTGGGAGAAGGCGTTTCGCAGATCATTCCTTCCATATCAGCTCCATCCATTGCAAAAGTTGGGTATCCCCTGGGATCTTTCATCGTCTATCAGACAGACGGCATTATCCAGAGCGGGGAAGCTCCTCTTACCCCGCAGGCAAACAAAAGTCCGGGTGGTCAGAAGTACAAGGATATTAACGGCGACGGCGTGATCACGCAAGCCGGTGACCGCGTGGTGATCAAAAATCAACCTGCGTTCACGACTGGTTTAACAAACACTTTCAGCTATAAAGGATTTGATTTGACGGTATTCCTGCAGGCATCTATCGGAGGTAAACTATACAATGCCAACAGAGCGAATCTTGAATTGAACACTGGATATACCAACGCCTCCAGGGAAGCACTTGACCGCTGGACTCCAACTCATACGGATACTCAGGTAAAAGCTGCTTACCAGGACCCTGCGATCACTATTTCTGACCGCTTCATAGAGAGTGCAACTTATGGTCGGTTGAAAAACCTTTCTTTTGGATATGCACTGCCAAAGTCATTATTGTCCAAAATCAAAATCGATCAATTGCGGGTATATGTTTCTGCGCAAAACCTGATCACTTGGACCAACTACACAGGCTACGATCCTGAGGTAAGTTTGAACGGTCAGTCTTTGATTAATAAAGGTGTAGATCAGGGAGTCTATCCAAATAACAAATCATTACAAGCAGGGCTTTCGCTCAGTTTCTAACCGAACAGTATCATGAGATTATTACCATGGAACTTAACCGGTTCCGCTTCAAAAATAAGACAGATGAAAAGTTTCAAATACCTATTGTTGCTTGGCCTGACGGCGGGACTAGGCTCGTGCGATGATTTTCTGACCGAAAAACCGGAATCATTTCTTTCAGAAGATCAGTATTACAAAACGCAAACCGATGCAATTAACGCGGTGAATGCGGTGTATTTCTTCCTTAATTCAGGGGGATCAAGTATTCAAACTCCGTACAATACTTTGTTCAACACTGGTATGAATATGGCTGGCGACGACGAAGATCCGGGGCCTGGAGCCACCAACCCAGACGTTCGTTCACTGGCGGTTTTAGCGCACTCGTCGACCAACTTGCGGATTTATGAAATTTGGCAACAGCATTACGCGGCGATTAAAAAAGCCAACGTGGCGCTTGAAAAGCTTCCGGACATTCAATTTGACGACGCCTTGAAACAACGTTTGTTGGGCGAAACCAAGTTTTTGAGAGCGTTGTATTATTTCAATCTGGTTCGTTTATACGGAGAAGTGCCGTTAATTCTTGAATATCAGAAGTTTGTGGATGCACAGTCATATGCCATTGCTAAATCAACACAAGCGGAAATTTATACGCAAATCGAAAAGGATTTGAACGAAGCAGCGGCCATTTTGCCTGCAACCTATGCGTCACCAGACGTTGGAAGGGCGACTTCAGGAGCCGCGAAGGCACTTTTGGCGAAGGTATATCTGACGCAGGCTTCTCTGCCGTTACGTATTGATGCACAATATCAAAAGGCAGTTGCCAAAGCGGAAGAGGTACTTTCTTCAATTGACGGAGGAACCGGCAACTACGGTTATGATCTGAATGCCGATTATGCGCAGGTCTTTTTACCAGCAAACAAGAACAATAAGGAGCATATCTTCTCGGCTCAGTTTAAGGCCAATTCATTGAACCAGGGAAACAACGAAAACCCTCGTGCAATACTTTCGGGGGTACCGGGGCTTAGCGGAAACTACGCGCATATGGTTCGGTTTTATACCAAAGGTGACGATAAGTTTTTCAGTGTCTATAAGTTGTACAGTGCAGGCGACAAGCGTCGTGATGTCACTTTTGTAAGAAACTTCACAAGTCCTACAAACGGTCGCAAATATGGTTTGCCAATTGCCAATACAGCTGTTCCGGGAGATTCGACTCCGTTCTGGCATAAATGGTGGGACCCGGCTACAACTGCGGTAACCAGCCAATCGGCGGCCAACGTTTCGATTATTCGCTATGCGGAACTGTTGCTTATTCATGCTGAGGCTGAAAATGAAGCAAACGGTCCTACTGAAAAAGCATATAAATCATTAAACAGGGTGCGACTGAGAGCTGGTTTGCCTGCACTGGAAGCTGGATTGACCAAAGATCAGTTCAGAGAGGCAGTATATCTAGATCGCCGTTTGGAGCTTACCTACGAATACCAGAGATGGTTTGACCTGATCCGGCAACGCGACGCAGCTGGAAAATCGACCTTCGTAGCGAACCTTCAATTGGTGGGTAAAACAAACGCAGCAGAAAAGCATCGCTTTTTTCCGTTACCGCAATCTGAAATTGACAACAACAACTTACTGGTTCAGAATCCAGACTGGAAGTAGAAATTAATTAAGTACTGTGCGCAATTTGATTTGAACCATTAAGAAGTTTAGGTCATCAAAACCTTAATGTTCTTAACTTCTTAATGGTTAAGTGAATTATAACCGATTTATAATCAAACACATAAATAAATTTTTGATCGGTTTACAAACAAACTGGAGTACAATATCTGGCTATTAAAATTTAAATAAGTTAATGATGAAAAATTTAACTTTTCCGGTAAAACCTCTCGCTTTTGCGGCACTCGCCTGGCTGGGAACAAGTTTGGGTGCAGAAGCTCAATATACTCCGACGCAAGCCTATAAAGGTAAAATCGGTAAAACGGTCAAAGAAACGCAGGAAGCATGGCCCGAAAAAAAGACAGCCCCCAAAGGAGCGCCTAATGTGGTTTGGATTCTGTTAGACGATATTGGATATGGAGCGATCAGTGCTTTCGGTGGTTTAATCAACACTCCGACACTTGAAAATCTGGCCAATAATGGTTTGAGATATACCAATTTTCACACCACAGCTATATGCGCACCTACTCGTGCAGCATTCCTGACCGGCCGAAATTCGCACTCCGCCCACATGGGTTTGTTTCCTGAAACTGCCATTGGTACTCCAGGATATGATGCCCAAATTCCTTTTGAAAAAGGAACTGTGGCCGAGATTTTGAAAGAAAATGGCTACAATACTTTTGCACTCGGGAAATGGCATATCACGCCACTCGCAGACCTGACACCTGCCGGACCATTTAACAGATGGCCAACGGGACGTGGATTTGAACAATTTTATGGATTTCCGTCAAGAGGAAGTATAGACCAGTGGCATCCCGAACTTTGGGAAGGAATTCAGCGCGTGAAGGATGAGCAGGATGGAGAGCATTTCAACAATAAGATCGCCGATCGTGCGATCAGTTATGTATCGGGACAAAAGTCTGGTAATCCCGATAAACCTTTCTTTTTGTATATCGCAACCGGAGCTGGTCACGCACCGCATCAGGTAGCGCCAGAGTGGTCTGCAAAATACAAAGGAAAGTTTGACGAGGGTTGGGATGCATATCGCGAGAAGGTTTTAGCTAATCAGATCAAATTGGGTGTTGTTCCAAAAAATACCGCTTTGCCTCCGAGAAATCCTGGGGTAAAGGAATGGGCTTCGCTTTCCGCTGACGAGAAAAAGCTATATGCCCGTTTCATGGAAACCTATGCAGGATTTCTGGAATATACTGATTATGAGATCGGTCGGGTGATTGACCATTTGAAAGAATCCGGTCAGCTGGACAATACTCTGATATTCGTTTCGGTGGGCGACAATGGTGCCAGCAAGGAAGGAACTTTCGTGGGGACGGTGAACAACTACGGGGCGGGCATAACCGAGGAAGAACGGTTGAAAAAGAATATTGAAAATATAGACCTGATCGGGACTGAATTCTCAAAAGTGAATTACCCGCTCGGCTGGTCAGCTGCAACGAATGTTCCTTTCCGTCACTGGAAACAGGATGCTAATTCAGAAGGTGGAACGCACAATCCGCTCATCGTTTTTTATCCGAAAGGTATCAAGGAGAAGGGTGGAGTTCGCAACCAATACAGCCATATAGTTGATATTTTGCCAACTACTTTGGAGCTGATCGGTGCAAAAGTACCGGAGTCGATTAATGGGTATAAGCAGGATCCGATTGAAGGAACCAGTCTTGCATACAGCTTGAACGACGCGGCGGCAAAAGATCGCCATTTGGTTCAATATTATGAGATCAGGGGATCGCGGTCGATATATAAGGATGGCTGGAAAGCCGGCTCTTTACATGTTAAAGGTCAGCAGTTTAGCGAAGATAAATGGGAGTTGTACAATCTGAAATCCGAATTCAATGAGATAACAGATCTCGCAGCTCAGAATCCCGATAAATTGAAGGAACTGAAAGCATTGTTTGACAGCGAAGCAACGAAATACAATGTATTTCCATTGAAGGACGGAACGGAGCCATTCGTATTGCCAACTGCCTATAAGGATATTGACCGGGTGGTATTGTATCCGGGCCAGTCGACTATTGTGGACGTAGGTGGTCCGTTTGCTGTGAAAAGATCTTTCAGTCTGATCGCGGATGTCGAATTGGATGGAGTGCAAACCGAAGGGGTAGTGCTTTCACGGGGTGGTTTCGAAGGCGGACTTAGCTTCTTTGTCCAAAATCACAAACTGAATCTTGTATATGCTGTAGGCGACGGGACGAAATATGTGATTTCTTCCGACAGGGCAACCTTGCCATCAGGGAAGGTTCAGTTGCGCGCAGACGTGGCATATCAGCAAAATGGCACCGGTTTGGTAAGCCTTTTTGCCAATAACATTAAAATTGGGGAGTCAAAACTGGAAAAAACAACTGGTGCTGTTTACCTCCATGAGGGTGTGAACGTCGGGTTCGACGACCTGACGCCTGTTGCAGACTCGTATAAGGTTCCATATGCGTTCACTGGGAAAATCCACAAAGTAGTGATTGACTATAGTGGTTTACAACAAGCGTCATTGAGGTAAAGCTTAAAAACTAGTTTGATAGGGTTATTTTAAAATCCCGCTTGCTCGATCAGGCGGGATTTTTTTTCTGAAAATCAATTAAATGAATGCCGGAATTCCAGAGGCGACAGGTTGGTTTTGCTCTTGAAAAGTTTGCTAAAAGACTGCGGATATTCAAACCCAAGCTGATATGCAATTTCGCCGACAGACAAATTGGTAGTAGCCAAAATCTCTTTTGCTTTGTCGATCAGCTTGTTATGGATATGTTGTTGCGTATTCTGCCCAGTCAGATTCCGAAGCATATCACTCAGATAGTTCGCCGAAACATTAAGCCGACCTGATATATACTGAACGGACGGTAGTCCATGTTCTCGAACTTCTTCGCCATTGAAATACTCGGATAGTATATTTTCGAGATTTGTAACCAAATCGTTGTTGGCATTTCGCCGGGTAATAAACTGGCGATTGTAAAACCGATTTGAATAATTAAGAAGCAGATCAATATGAGAGACGATGACATCCTGGCTGTAAGTGTCTATGGATGAACGATATTCCTGCTCAATATTCTTCATGATAGACGTGACCATATTTTCCTCTTTTTCAGAAAGATGCAATGCTTCGTTGGCTGCGTACGAAAAGAAACCATAGTTTTTGATGGCCTTTCCTAATGGATAATTTTGAATAAAATCGGGATGGAATACCAGACACCAACCCGAAGGTGGGCTATCCAAACTGATATCAGCCAAAAACTGATTCGGTGATAAAAAAGACATGACGCCCTCGTCAAAATCATAATAATGCTGACCATATCTGACTTTGCTCGAGCAGCCCTTTTTGATTGCGATGCAATACAGGTTGAACATGATTCTCGAAAATTGCGGATCCGTGTTGTAACGCACATCCTCAAAATTGAATACGCTCACCAACGGATGTTGAGGTTTTGGCAAAGAAAGGATCCGATGCTGTTCGGAAACGGCATTAACGAAATAGGGTAGTTGCTGATCTTTTTTCATCTCGAGAAGTTTAACAAAATCAAAGGAGGTCGTCGTTCCCGGCAACCTCCTTTGTTTCAATATCTATTGGTCGATCGTTGCCATAATACCCGGATCGTATCGGTCGCCTGTTATCGTGCCTAATGGCACAATCGATTCCAGTCTTTCCAATTCATCGGCAGATAAAATAATTTCAGTAGCGGATATATTTTGCTCTACATATTTTATTCTTCCTGTTCCAGGAATTGGTAATATTCCTTTTGAAATTATCCATGCCAAAGCTAATTGAGATATGGTTATATCTTTCTCAATTGCTATTTGGTTAATTTCATTAACCAATTCTATATTTTTATAAAATTGTTCTCCCTGAAATTTAGGAATACTTCTTCTAAAATCGTCGGCTGGGAAATCATCTGGTGATTTAAGTTCTCCATTCAGAAATCCTCTTCCCAAAGGTGAATATGCTACGAATCCGATACCCAATTCTTTCATGGTATCCAATATTCCAGCCTCTTCCACGCTTCTTTCAAACAAGGAATATTCTGTCTGAACAGCCGTCAAAGGATGCACAGCATGCGCTCGGCGAATGGTTTCAGATGACACTTCCGATAATCCGATATACCCCACCTTTCCTTCTTTTACTAACTCACCCATCGCACCCACGGTCTCTTCAATTGGTGTGCTCGGATCCAATCTGTGGAGGTAATATAAGTCAATATAATCGGTACCCAGGTTTTTTAAAGAGCGTTCAACGGCTTTTTTGACATACTCTTTTTGTCCGTTAATTTTCCATGTAAGTTGCTCATTGTCATCTATTTCAAACCCGAATTTTGTGGCGATTGCATACTGGTCCCTGTTGCCCTTGATTGCTTTTGCAATTAATCTTTCGTTGTGCAGCGGTCCGTATAAATCGGCAGTATCCAAAAAGTTTCCACCCAATTCCAGCGAACGGTGGATGGTTGCGATAGACTCGGCTTCGTTCGCCCGACCATATATGTCTGCTCCGGCGATTTGAGTCATACCCATACATCCAAGCCCAATCGCTGGCACTTCCAGTCCCTGTCTTCCCAGTTTAATTTTCTTTATGTTACTCATTTTTCAGTTTTTAATTTTTTACAGAACAAAGGTCGGAAATGGGCGGGGAGAAAAAGTATCCAAAATACTTTTTGTTGTATCCAAAATGCGGACCTG
Organism: Dyadobacter sp. HNCC25DJ184; assembly: GCF_056895215.1. Taxonomy (NCBI): domain Bacteria; kingdom Pseudomonadati; phylum Bacteroidota; class Cytophagia; order Cytophagales; family Spirosomataceae; genus Dyadobacter; species Dyadobacter sp. HNCC25DJ184. The sequence goes on from NZ_JBXHAQ010000001.1 coordinate 524,725, forward strand.
CGAAGAGGATTGTATAGGTATTGCCAATTTGAAATTGAAGTGGTAGACTACGAATAGGTACATTTTTTTACTTTGAATATAGCGCACAATTATCTATTTTGTCAATTAAAATTTCCATCAAAACTTATTAAAATTTTAGCAAATATTTGTCTTATATTTTAAATATTTGGGGGGCTAATTAGTCAATAAATTAAATCTTAAAGGAGTGCTATTTATGAAAAAAATATTTCTGCTTTTTGCCTTGGTAATATTTGGCTTTCAGGTTTTTGGTCAGGACAAACCCAATATTTTGTGGATTGTGAGCGAGGATAATATACCTATGCTCGGCTGTTACGGAGATAAATTTGCCACCACCCCAAATTTGGACTCATTTGCTGCACAGGGTATTTTATATGAAAATGCTTTTTCAACAGCACCCGTCTGCGCACCTTCCCGTCATACGCTGATTACAGGGATGTATCCTCCATCAATGGGTACTGAGCATATGCGCAGTACATATCCTGTTCCTGATTATATTAAGTTCTTTCCCAGGTACTTACGTGAAGCTGGTTACTACACAGCCAACAATTCGAAAAAGGATTACAATACAGTGGATCAGCTTGAAACGTGGGATGAGTCGAGCAACAAGGCCACTTATAAAAATCGCAAAGCCGGCCAGCCCTTCTTCGCAGTTTTCAACTTAAATGTGACGCATGAAAGCTCTCTGTTTGAGCCGGTTAAGACATTAAAACACGATCCTGCAAATGTTACCTTGCCTCCATATCATCCGGATACCCCTGAAATGCGCCATGATTGGGCACAATATTATGATAAGGTACAGGATATGGACGGACAGTTTGCAGCGTTACTCGCAGAGTTGAAAGCCGAAGGTTTAGCTGAAAATACCATCGTATTCTATTACAGCGACAATGGCGGAGTATTGGCTCGAAGCAAAAGATTTATGTACGAATCAGGGCTTCATGTGCCGTTAATCGTTCATTTACCTAAAAAATATGAGCATTTATCCACCCTCAAACCTGGTTCAAGAACAGACAGATTGGTCACGTTTTTAGATTTCGCACCAACTATTTTAAGTATGGTTGGTCTGAAAGTACCAGATTATATGCAGGGTAGAGCCTTTTTGGGCTCGCAGCAAAAGCCCGAAAATCAGTATGTATTTGGATTTCGCGGCCGTATGGACGAGCGAATTGATATGTCGCGGTCAGTGCGGGACAAGAAATTCAGGTATATCAGAAACTATCTGCCGCACAAAATATACGGGCAATATCTCGAATACCTCTGGCGGGCACCTTCGGTTCCTTCATGGGAAAATGCGTATAAATCTGGTAAGCTGAACGACACACAATCCGCTTTTTGGCGGGAGAAACCGGCAGAAGAGCTGTTTAATATTAATGCAGATCCATATAACATCCATAACCTGGCGACCGATCCGAAGTACGCCGCCGAGCTGGCGAGATTAAGAAAAGCCAACAAAGACTGGATCGCTAAATCGGTAGATGTTGGTTTTATTCCGGAGGCTATTTTATCAGAAATTTCAGCCAAAATACCTTTGAGAGCCTACGCGCAGACGAAAGATTATCATTTCCAGGAGATATATGAAACCGCTGATTTAGCGTCGTCTCGAAATCCAGCATATACCAAAGATTTGATCAAAAGGCTCGCCAGCCAGGATGCGGTGGTAAGATATTGGGCGGCAACAGGTTTACAGATTTTAAAGGCAGGCGAGGGGGAAAAGGCTTTGACAACTGCACTAAATGATACTGAACCGGCGGTTCGGATAGCTGCCGCGGAAGCACTTTATTATATTGGTGAAAAGCAGGTGGCAGTTAAGAAATTGATTGAAAATCTGAGCGTTACGAACTCAGCTGCACGCGTCCAGGCGATTAATGCGCTTGACAATATTGGAAAAGATGCGCTGTCGGCGTTGGACATTATAAAAACTTTGATCAAAACAGAGCCAGGTATGCTGGATTATGACTCCCGTGCAGCAAAGGCTTTTGTTGACCGAATAGATAAAAAATAGACGGATAGTTCTTTAAAAATCAGAGCCATCCATCTGCCTAAAATTTTGTAAACGTCCAGAACATGTTCCGAATCCATATCAAACTTACCCTTTGCATTATATCCGCCGGTTTTGCAGCAGTTACCATTTTTGGTTTCAAGTCGCAACGTGCTGAAAACGAGGATCAACGAGCGACTAACAGACCTAACATTATTTATATCCTGGCGGATGATATGGGATATGGAGATGTTAAATATCTCAATCCAAAGGCACAACTGCAGACGCCAAATCTGGATAAACTGGCAGGAGAGGGAATGGTATTTACGGATGCTCATTCCGGTTCTGCGGTCTGTACGCCGACACGATATGGGATTATTACAGGACGATATGCCTTTCGTTCGCGTTTAAAAAAGGGAGTTTTGGGAGGATATTCACCTGCTTTAGTTGAAGATAGCCGATTTACGGTCGCCGATTTGTTGAAATCTGCTGGCTATCAGACCGCTGTGATAGGGAAGTGGCACCTCGGATTGGATTGGGTGAAGCAAGATGCTTCAAAAAATATTGACCCCGAGGTTTATAACAATTGGGAGGTGACAGAAAATCTGAACATCGCGGAGGGCGTCACAAAAGGACCTAACGATCTGGGTTTTGATTTCAGCTATATAATTCCGGCGTCACTGGATATAGCGCCCTATATATACCTTCGAAATGGAAAACCGGTCGACGATAACCTCTTTGAATTACAAGGAGTGAAAGAGCCAAGAGGGGTTTTCTATCGCACAGGTCAAGCTTCTAAAAGTTTTGATATTGACCATACACTTCAGAATTTCGGCCAACAGGCTCAGGCTTTTCTGATAGAGAAAAGCAAAACTGATAAGCCATTTTTCTTGTATTTGCCTCTATCCAGTCCGCATACACCGTGGCTACCTTCGGACGAGTTTAAAGGGAAGTCAAAAGCAGGTATATATGGTGATTTCGTGATGCAGACGGATGCGGTTGTCGGCAGGGTCATTAAGACTTTGGATAGTTTGGGGCTGTCAGACAACACCCTCGTTATTTTTACCTCTGACAATGGAGCGGACTGGAAGCCGGGCGACAAAATATTGTTTCCGGCGCATCAGGCCAACTATATTTTCCGGGGTGAAAAGTCGGATATATGGGAAGGAGGGCATCATGTTCCATTTATCGCCAGGTGGCCGAAAGTGGTGAAGAAAGGAAGTATATCGACGCAGACAATATGCCTGACAGACCTTATGGCGACTGTTGCAGCAATCACGGAACAGAAAATACCAACAGATGCAGGGCAGGATAGCTTTAGCTTTTACACGCTATTAAAAGATGCCAGTGAAAAGAGACCTGTTCGTGAAAGTACCATTCACCACTCAATCGAAGGCATGTTTGCGATCCGAAAGGGCAAATGGAAATTTATCGATGGAAAAGGGAGCGGTGGCTGGTCTGCAAAGGGTGAGGATATTGAGCCAACGGGTCAGCTATATGATCTGGAAAAAGATCCTGTTGAAAGTAAGAACCTATACTCAGACTATCCTGAAATAGTTAAAGAATTAGCAAGGTTATTGGAAAAACAGAAAAACCAGGGATATAGCACGGATAAATAAATAGCCCTAAGGAAATTTCATAAATCAACGCCCAAAATAAAAGCAGCCTTTCGGGCTGCTTTTATAATATTAAAGGACTTGTATTTTATCGGCTCAGATAAAGATTTCTTTCGCCGTATATTTTCTGGAAAAACTCGTCCTGAAGGTCATCGATAAAGTAAATAGCTTCACCTGTCGACTTCATTTCTGGTCCCAACTCCTTATTTACATTCGGGAATTTATTGAACGAGAAGACTGGAATTTTGATCGCCCATCCTTTTTTCACCGGATTGAATGTGAAGTCTGAAACCTTGTTGACGCCCAACATCAACTTGGTTGCGTAGTTTACATATGGTTCCTGGTATGCTTTACAGATGAACGGAACAGTACGGGAGGCCCTTGGGTTTGCCTCGATCACATACACAACTCCATTTTTAACCGCAAACTGAACGTTAATCAATCCTTTTACGCTCATCGCTTTTGCGATTTTCTTGGTATGCTCTTCGATCTGGCGTACCTCATCGTCTGTCAGGTCAAAGTGAGGAAGTGCTGCGTGAGAATCTCCCGAGTGAATACCAGCTGGCTCGATATGCTCCATTACACCAATGATGTAAGAATCTTCGCCATCGCAGATTGCATCTGCTTCTGCTTCCAAAGCTCCTTCCAGGAAGTGATCCAGAAGTATATTATTGTCTGGTATATCATGAAGGATTTTCACAACATGTTGTTCCAGCTCTTTCTCGTTAATCACAATTTTCATGTTCTGTCCACCCAAAACGTAGCTTGGACGAACCAGAAGCGGGAAACCAAGATCACGCGAAACTTCTACGGCAGCGTCGGAAGTACGAACTGTCGCGAATTTCGGGAAAGGGATATCCAATTCTTCAAGAAGAGAGGAGAAACGTCCGCGATCTTCTGCCCAGTCAAGTGACAAATAGCTGGTTCCGATGATTTTGATGCCGTATTTGTCAAGTTTCTCTGCCATTTTAAGGGCAGTCTGACCTCCGAGCTGAACGATTACCCCTTCAGGTTTTTCGTGTTCAATGATATCAAACACGTGCTCCCAGAAAACGGGCTCGAAGTATAGTTTATCTGAAATATCAGGATCAGTTGAAACCGTTTCAGGGTTACAGTTGATCATAATTGTTTCATAACCAGCTTCTTTTGCCGCCAATACCCCGTGTACACAAGAGTAGTCAAACTCGATTCCCTGACCGATACGGTTTGGTCCAGATCCTAGAACAACAACTTTCTTACGGTCAGATACAATCGACTCATTATCAGGGGTTTCCTGAGAAGAGTTGAAAGTAGAATAGTAGTAAGGGGTTTTGGCCTCAAATTCGGCTGCACAAGTATCCACGCATTTATAGACACGCTTGATGCCCATTTCCTTACGCTTTTCGTAAACCTTGCTCTCTTTTGTATTGATCAGATGTGCGATCTGGCGATCAGCATATCCTTTCTGCTTGGCAGTCAGAAGTAATTCCTTTGGCAAATCTTCCAAATCAAATTTCTCGATCTGATGTTCAAGTTCGATCAGTTCTTCAATCTGGCGCAGGAACCAGGAATCGATTTTTGTAAGATTCTGGATGGTTTTGAACGACAATCCAATTTTGAATGCGTCATATATATGGAACAGACGATCCCAGCTCGGATGCGCAAGGCTATGTTTGATCGCTTCCTGATCGCGAAGCTCACGGCCATCAGCTCCCAATCCGTTACGTCGAATTTCAAGAGACTGACATGCTTTTTGAAGTGCTTCCTGGAAGTTACGTCCAATACCCATCGCTTCCCCTACAGACTTCATCTGAAGTCCTAAAGTGCGATCCGCTCCTTTAAATTTATCAAAGTTCCAACGCGGAACTTTCACGATTACATAGTCAATAGACGGCTCGAAGAAAGCCGAAGTGCTTCCTGTAATCGGGTTGATCAGCTCATCCAGATCATATCCGATCGCCATTTTAGCAGCGATTTTTGCAATTGGATATCCGGTTGCTTTCGAAGCCAAAGCCGAAGAACGAGAAACGCGTGGGTTGATTTCAATCGCAATGATCTGATCGTCAGCAGGATTAACAGAGAACTGTACGTTACAGCCACCCGCAAACTTGCCGATGCCGTCCATCATTTTGATCGACAAATCTCTCATTTGCTGATACAGGGTATCCGGCAAAGTCATTGCAGGAGCAACAGTGATACTATCTCCTGTGTGAACTCCCATCGGATCGAAGTTCTCGATAGAACAGATGATGATGAAGTTTCCTTTGGCGTCACGCAAAAGCTCAAGCTCGTATTCCTTCCAGCCCATAGCGCTTTGTTCAACTAGCACTTCGTGAACCGGGGATGCGTGCAAACCGTTGTTTAATGCTTTGTCGAAATCTTCTTCTCTTTCAACAAATCCTCCACCCGTACCGCCGAGGGTATAAGATGGGCGGATAACCAGCGGAAAACCTATCTCCTGAGCGATTTCTTTCCCTTCCAAAAACGAGCGGGCTGTACGTCCTTTCAAAACGTTCACACCCAATTCGATCATTTTCAGACGAAATTTCTCTCTGTCCTCGGTGGTTTCAATCGCTTTAATATCAACCCCGATAATGTCTACATTATATTTTTTCCAGATACCTGCTTTGTCACAGTCAATAGCAAGATTAAGGGCCGTTTGACCACCCATTGTTGGAAGAACAGCATCGATTGGCCTACCCAGCTCCTTGTGTTTCTCAAGGATTTCGATGATATACTTTTTCTCTAATGGTTTCAGATAAACATGATCAGCACTGATAGGATCTGTCATGATCGTCGCAGGATTTGAGTTGATCAACACAACCTCAATTCCTTCTTCGCGCAAAGATCGCGCTGCTTGTGAACCTGAATAGTCAAACTCGCAAGCCTGACCGATAATGATGGGACCTGAACCGATAATTAGAACGGACTTGATATTCGGATTTTTGGGCACAGTAATTGATATTTGAAGGAAAATAGAATTTTTTTGTGTTTTTGGAGACCTTTCCAACCCATCAAATTGATGGCAATTTTAGGGGTACGTCCAAAAATTCCACAAAGTTACTCCGCAGATCTCAAAAAGTGTATACCCGCTGCCATTTAAATTTTAAATTATTGCAATAATAATTTGATAAGAGCGGCTATAGTTGAAACGTGATCCATATCGAAACCATCTACTGAAGAGGCACAATAGTGGGTTGACTTATATCAAAGTCCCTGAGCCTCAGAGGAGTATTTCCCTCAATGGCAAATTTGAAAGGAGCCGAGTTGCCTGGGATATTGGGGAAAAAGCTGAAACGCAGCTGCAGTGTACTGATGACCAAACTTTCATTACGAAGCCGGAGTCCTATCCCATATCCCGCATAAACCGGGCCGTGAAAGACGGATCTGGGATGTGTATTTACCAGTCCAACATCAATAGTGGCAAAATAAGCGATCCGGAAACCGAGAATGCTTTTGTCTGAAAAGAATACTGATTCCAGTCCTATGGTAAAATTTTTCGTGCCAATTAGCTGGTCACTGTTCAGACCACGAATTCCCCGGCTTCCGCTGATATTGAGATAATCCAAGGTGTCGCGACTGAATCCGTTAGTATAATTAATATTTACAAACTGACGGAAAAAGCCTTGTCTAATAGGTATCAGGTTGCTGAAATAGTTCAGTTGAGCATGAACAACGCCCTGCTGCGCTTCACGGCTTTTAAAATAGCTGCCGTAGTTTAGAAGCGCATACATATATCCAATGTTCCAGGGCAGGTATTTACCTTTAGCAAACTGAAAACCGCTATAACCTCTTATTCCAAATTCAGTGTTTTCCTGTCCAAAAGTTACTGAGAATGAATTACCAACGGGAACGTCCTCTGTTCGTCCAAATGAATAAATCAAGACATCTCGCTTATAATTTCGGTTTGAATAGCCAAGACTGATCAGGTTTGCCCGTTTATCCCAATAATTCTTGTTGAGGTCCGCAGTGACCTCTGGTCGGTCCCTGTAGTTATAATTATTGTGGCGGTAGGCAACAACAAACCTTGAGTTTTTGGTGAAAAGTTTGTTCTCGAAAGGAAATTTAAATGCGCGGCCCATCCAGAAGTCATAATAATAGTAACTGACCCAAAAACTTTTTCCAAATTCGGGATCTTTCAAAGACCTTTTGTAAAGCCGTGACGCAATATGGCCTGCGTCGATAGAGCCTGCATATTTGGTTTCAGTGGTTAAGAAGTTCCGGTAAAAGTTAAATGATTGCTGATTCAGGTCCCGCTCATATATAAAAGTTGCCTGGCCAGTGATAAATGTCTTGCCAATGTAGGGAACAGTATATATCGTCCGAAAATGGAATCTGGGAAGGGTATCTTGGTTATCCCATTGAATACCAGTTAATTGAGAGTGGGTAGTTCCCGCTACGTTGGTATTTTCCACCTTAAAGCGGAACTTGTTGAGGCTGCTATATCCTACACCAAAGTTGAGTGACCACGCGTCCTGGATAATTACCATTACGTCGGCCATCCAGGTGGAATCTTTACGGGGGATGACCACAAACCGGGCATCGACGATTTGCCGGTTTGTACGCAAAAGACGTTCATTGTCTTTTAGTACCTTTGAACTGATTTTGTCTCCCTCTTTGAAGAGCAAAAACGATTTTCGTATAATTCCTTCCCGTGTATTGGTGTGAAGTTTCTGGCTGATGAACTGCTGACTTCGATTACCCACTCTGGCGGTGTCATAAACTGACTGCCCCATCATGTCCAGTTGCTTGATGATGATTTTGTTGATCGTCATCCCTTCGAATTCAGTGAAAGGATTTGTCTCAATGGTCTTTACTTCTGTAACCTTACCTTTGTTGTATACATCTCTGAAAAGCAGTTTGTATAAAGATTTTGATACTTTATTTTTATACATTCTGTTCTTCAGGTTTGTGTATCTCAAGCTGTCCATATTCACGGTACTGGTAGGAATTGAATCCTGGTCCTGCGCGCGAACAGCAAAGCTGATAAACAAAAGAAGAGTCAAAAATTTATACATGGTCCTTTTATACCGCAAAATCCGCGCCGTAAAGAATGAAATAAGATAACGAGATTTTTCGAACAATCCATATCAGTCCAAACGTGTAGTATTAAATAGCGTGAAAGGATTATTTTCCCGCACCAAGTAATAGTGGAATCAATTTTTCGGGCTCGCTGGGAGGTGGAGCGTCCCTGGTCAGGAATTTACCATTGGGTTTAATAATCGCATATGCTTCGCTTTCGGAAGTTCTCATTTTGAAAGATAGGATATCAATCATCTGATCAAGGGTTAAGAACAAATGTGTTCCTTCCATATGGTGTCTGATCACAAATTGTTTTACCAAATCTTCCCCGTTAATTTCAGATTGTTCTTTGCCATGCAAATAGATAAATTCCACATCAGAAGGGAGTTGCGCACGAAGGGAGGCCATATGATCCATGTTTTCCCGGCTCTTTGCATCATCGATACTCCATAAAACAAGATAAATTGTTTTGCCCGACATGGTATTAAAGACCTCGTTCAGCCACGTACCGCCCCGCGCGTTTGACTGAGCCCCCCAATAGCCTGGTACCACTTCGACCGGAATATCTCTCACTGCCCGGAAGTTTACAAACTTGCTGATATTCACGCTATCCTTTACCTCAAGATCAACAAGCTCGGCCAGGGATTTTTGAAATTGCGGGTTTGTTAGACCTTTTTGAATATGCTTACCTAGCATCAACTGGTTTTTGTATGTGTATTTGTAGAAATTCTTGGGCAGAAATCTGGCATCGAGAAATTCCGCAGCAGAATTTTGGAAGATGTCATGATACATTCTTTTTTCACGTTCAAAGTCAAACAGCGCATTTATTTCGGTCTCATTGCGTGAAAATAAAGAGCTCAGAAAGTCGATATCACTTCGGGCTGAAGTACCTTTTGCACTCAACTCCATGAGCTTTTCTCTTTCTGAGGGAGAAAGAGGTTTGATGTGATCCAAGAATAGATTGGCCATCGTTTTAACGGGAAGAGAATTCTTTTTTCCAGGTTGCTGGTAGTTTTGTTCTCTTAGAATTGCATCAGCATATTCGCCGAAACGATCGCCCAGTGTAACCTTTTGGACAGTGAGCGGCCAGGCCACCAAATTTGTTAATTCATTGACGACCGTGGTTTGGGTCTGCATATTCCTCGATAGGACGGCTTCAAGTAAGTTCTGACGCTCTTCGTCTTCGGCGATTGAATTCATCCATTGAACGAAAACTGGATCTTTTGGGATGGCGGACGACTGTCTTTCCAGAATCTGCTTCCGCCAGATAGCTCTTGAGCCGGCGGACGAAGCAGCGTCTTTGAGACTTTTGTCCCAAAATGTCTTGTAAAAATTAACACCCAGTATTTTATCCGCTTCAAACTGCTTTTTCTCTTCCTCTTTATACTGAAAATAGGCATTATTCGCCCCGGCATTCACGCCGGAGAAGTAAAATATCCTTTTTGCTTTGCCCAGGGAGTCGCCATTAAAGGTGATATTGACTTCTCCTGCAGACCCTAGAAAGGAAGTAAAGGCACGGCCACCGTAATCTACATAGATTTCTTCTTTCGAATAAATAATCGGTAATGATATTCGAAAGCTCCCGTCGGGCTGCAGGGGAGCCTGCCTGGATAGCTCGGATTGAGGAAGTAATATATTGTTTCTGGAAAATGTGACAGACGGAGCCTGTCGGTAAAGTCGTCCATTGAGATTCAGCATTTGACCTTTTATGATCAGAGAGTCGGTCTGAGCATATGAATTCAAATTACTAAGTGTGCAAAGCGCCAATAACAGGGCCAAATATTTAAACATTGTCAGGATTTTTATAGCGAAAAATAGTGAGCGTTTGCTTGCCAAACAAATTTCACTTCCTGATTTGCCCGCTGCACCTGCAGATTTAACACATGTTTATAAATCCAACCTACTCACGGCCATCCATCTGTGGACTGCCGTCCCCATAACGAACATAAATTCCGTGGTATTTTTCTTGAGCATGGTAATCTTTTCGAAGCGGATGCCCTTCCCAATCTTCCGGCAAAAGGATTCGTCGCAGATCGGGATTGCCCTCAAACCGGATTCCCAAGAGGTCATATGCTTCTCTTTCATGCCATTCCGCTGTTTTCCAGATATGGCTCACCGAAGGGACGACTGGCAAATCATGACCTTCCGGATTCCTCGGAAAAATCGTTTTTAATGTCAGATCAAGGTGATATGGAATGGATCTGAGATTGTATATCACCTCCATCGTCGCCAGACCCGGGCCGTTATCTATTGCGGTGATACAAGCTAGAAAATCAAAGAAAAGCCGGTTGTCGGTATACAAAAACTGGCAAATCTCAGCGACTTGTTCCGTCTGAATTTCAATAAACGGCTGAATTGCCTTGTTGTTTGAATCGACTATTCCTTCCGGGAAGGCGTCAATCAATATTTCATGTATATCGTCAAAAGTCATATCGAAATCTTAAACTGCCACTTTCTGAGCTGCTTCATTTGTTTCCGCCTGCATTTCAAGAAATAATTCCGGTGCAAAGGGATGTTCACCACGAATTTTTTCCTGCAGTTTCATAAACCCGCCAATGAGTGCCTCAGGTCGGGGAGGGCAGCCAGGTACATATATATCGACCGGAATAATGCGATCAACGCCTTTTACCACATGATATCCATGTTCCCAATAAGGCCCGCCACAATTAGAGCAGCTTCCCATTGAAATAACATAGCGTGGCTCAGGCATTTGCTCGTAAAGCCTTCGTATACGATCAGCCATACGGAAGGTGACAGTTCCCGCTACGATCATCACATCAGACTGCCGAGGGGAAGGTCGTGGTAAAATACCGAATCTTTCCAAATCATAATTGGAGGCATATGCGGCCATCATTTCTATCGCGCAACAAGCCAAACCAAAGCCCATAGGCCACAAAGAAGATAACCGGGCCCAGTTCATCAGGTCTTCAGCGTTGGTAAGAATAATACCTCCGTCTCCGGTTTTGATTCTTTCGGTCATGTTCTAGGAAATTTTAATCACCATTTAATTGAACCTGAAAATATTCAATAAAATTCGATTTCAGCTTAAAAATTGAGATTTGAGTTGTGAAGTGCTCTTTTACAGCGTGTTATTGATTGTGAAAATCCGGATCAGGCAATTGAAAAACAATTTCACCGGCCTCGTTTTGGAGGAGGGATCAGAAAACTGCAACAATTTGCGTTTTACAAAAGTATATATAATTGAACGTATCCAAGAGTGTTGTCCAGGTAGCTTCACATGCTTATCAAGGCTTCAGGCGCAAACTCCTAATCAAGTTATATTAATATGAAAAATTTAATTGTTTACTCTGTTCTGCTTTCATTACTAATTTTTCACCAGGCAAAAGCCCAGTCTGACTCGACCGAAAGCAAGCACTCTACTGGCTTTGCTATTTATTTCGAAACCGGATTGCTGAACAACAGCAGCATGACCAGTATGCGAAAGTCGCTGAATACACGTAACATCGAGCCCTTTAAAAACGCGATGAACTCGCTGGTGCTTGCGCGGAGAAGGGAGAGTGCACGTTGGATAAGTGAGGGTCGGTTAATTTTCATGACCTCAAACAAAGATGACAACGAATTGGATAAAAAACGAGCTACGTTAATGGGCTTTGGAGTTGGTTTTGTCACTGGCCCGAAGTTGGTTAATACCAAACACTGGAATGTCTTTATTCCCATTGGCCTGGATTTGATGGGATATCAAATGAACATCAAGAGCAACTACTCTGCGAGTCTGGCTGCGATTACCTCCGATCCGTCGAAGTATCTGGCCATAAAACTTTATTCAGGAGCGTTGAATGCGTCTGTGGGTGGCGGAGTTGATTATAAAGCCAATATTTTCCCCAAAAAACTGAGCAAATTCTATATCAGCGGGAAACTTACTTATCAACTTCCTGTCTATACTACAGGCCAGTGGAGAGGCGAGAACTCGCAGATAAACGACATGGCTGAGTTCAAACCAAATCAACTCTACGCGCAGATCGGAGTGGTGCTCGTTCCGAAATTTTCGATGCATTGATGTAAAAAGGCAATATAGTAATATGAAAAAAGGCTCCCGGGCATTTGACCGGCAGCCTCTTTTCATATTATAACTCATGAAAAACAATCACTTTTTTCGTTCATATCGCTCGTTTACAGCCTGATAAAGGTCGCTGGGTACGGGTGAGTTAACTTCAGGTATGCGTGGCGTAGGACGTACCCAGTCCAGATATCCTTTTGCCCAGGCATATGCCAGACCTAATATCAATATACCGACAAAGACCGTCATTTCAGCCATTGCAAACCAGCCCCATTGACCATTTGTTTGGGCAATTAAATCTTCGTTTCCAAAGACAACTGACCACGGGAAAAGAAACAGTAATTCCACCTCGAAAAGAACGAATATCAGCGCTACGACATAAAACCGGACGTTGAACTGCACATTGGCATTTCCTGTCGGATCTTCACCCGACTCATAAGTTGTCAGTTTTTCCTCGTTGGGTCTTGACGGGCGCAGAAACTTGGCAATCATCAGCATGGTTACGATGAACGCTATTCCGCAAATTATGAAAAGCAATATGGTGCCAAAATCAGATATCATAGCAGGGTTCAAGAGTGATTTAGCAAAAGTACTTATTTTCGGTCAGGAGGGTGGTTTTATGATGGATAATATCGCATTTAGGACAGGATTGAGCCGCGTTGCTACGCCTTCATCCAGAAAACTTCCCCCGAATATCCGGTTTTTTGAAGAAGATTTGCGGCATTTAAACTTCGCTTTCCGCTCCTGCAGTAAAATACTATGATTTTGTCGGAAGGTATCTGGTCTAAGTTTTCTGACAAATCAGGTAAAGGAATGTTAATTCCGCCGATTGCATCTTCTTCAAATTCATATTCTTCCCGGACATCCACCAAAAAATAGTCATCCGGCTTGTTCTCAGAAATGTGTTCAAATTCTTCCAGTGCTATTTCTTCGGCGTCCTTACTTTCCTTTTTCAGAATGGGAGCGGGGTGGAGGGGCGCAGTCAAAGATCCAAATTTGAAGATATTTGTTTCGTTGGTTAAGGTGTTAATGATCATCAGTTTACCAGACAAAGTTTCACCTGCACCACATATGATTTTCACCGCTTCATTCGCCATATAGGTACCTATAATGCCTGGCAAAATACCAAGAACCCCCGCTTCCGCACAGTTCTCACCTTCTTCGGCATCGGGGAAAAGGGAGCGGTAGGATGGCCCATTTTGATAATTAAAAACCGAAACCTGACCTTCGAAACGGAGTATAGAGCCAAAAACCCAGGGTTTATTAAGCGCTACACACGCGTCGTTTAACACATATCGCGTCGGAAAGTTGTCTGAGCCGTCGATAACAAAATCAAAATCTTTGATAATATCCCTGGCATTTTTTTCATCAATGCGTTGCGATATGGGCAGGAATGTCGTGAAAGGATTTAATATGGCAAGTTTAGCCGCAGCGGTTGTTGATTTGCTTTTTCCGATATCATCCGCCGAATAAAGAATTTGTCGGTGTAAGTTGCTGATATCCACCATGTCATCGTCCACTATCCCGAGCGTACCCACACCCGCAGCCGTTAAATATTGCAGAACCGGACACCCCAAGCCACCAGCACCTACGACAAGTACTTTGGCGGCCAGTAATTTTTCCTGACCTTCCAGGCCGATTTCCGGCATGATGATCTGTCTGCTATATCTTTTACGCTCTTCTGGTTGCATCTTTTAACTCATTTGTAAAACCCTGTCCCAATCTTTCCAAACGGGTTCATATCCCTTTTTTCTGATCATTTCGGCGATTTCGGCTGGCGATCGTTCGTCGGAAATCTCAAACTGTTCCAATGACTCCGGCTCTACAATATACCCACCCGGATTGGTTTTGGAACCCGCGCTGATGGATGTAATCCCCAGTGCGATACAGTGGTCTCTGAATTTCTGCGATTCACGGGTCGATAAGGAAATTTCAACTTCCTCATTCAGAATCCGGTAGGCGCATATCAACTGCACTAATTCACGATCGCTCATTTCTACTTTCGGCTCCAGTCCTCCCGAAAAAGGACGAAGCCTTGGGAACGACAAACTATAACGCGTCTGCCAGTAAGTACGTTCCAGATATCCCAGATGCATCGCCGTAAAAAAGCTGTCTGTTCGCCAGTCTTCCAGCCCAATCAATACGCCCAATCCGATTTTGTGAATACCAGCCTGTCCTAATCGGTCGGGCGTTTCCAACCGGTAGTTAAAGTTAGATTTTTTTCCTTTCGGATGATGCTTTTTGTAGTCTTCCTGATGGTAAGTTTCCTGATATACCAAAACAGAATTCACGCCTATTGTGATCAACTCGCGATATTCATCCAAATCAAGCGGCTGGATTTCCATCGATATCTGGTCAAAATGTGGCTTGATGACGTCCAGTGCTTTTTTGAAATATTCAACGTGAACAGTTTGATTGGCCTCACCCGTTACGAGCAGCACGTGCTCATATCCAAGCTTTTTTATAGCCTGCACTTCCCGTAATATCTCCTGCTCAGTAAGCGTTTTACGCCGCACTTTATTATCGAGACTAAACCCGCAATAGGTACATATATTGGTGCACTCATTGGACAAATACAACGGCACATACATTTGTATCGTTTTTCCAAATCGTTTTTGCGTAAGCCGGTGACTGAGCTGCGCCATTTCTTCAAGATAGGGTACTGCGGCGGGAGAAATCAAAGCTTTGAAATCTTCCAGTGTGCGTTTAGGTGCACAAAGTGCTCTTTCAACATCCGTGGCTGACTTGGCATATATACTTTCCTTTACAGAGTCCCAGCCCGTTTTTTCAAATTCTGCTCTAAAAGTCATCGTCTAAGAATGAAGTGAATGGGCTACTGGCCAGGGCATGATTACTTTTCGGGGCAAGCCGTGCTTCAAAAGCCATTCTTCCGGCTTCAATGGCTAATTTGAAAGCAGTGGCCATCGCAACCGGATTTTCTGAAACGGCAATGGCAGTATTGACCAAAACCGCATCAGCTCCGATTTCCATTGCTTTGGCTGCGTCAGAAGGAGCTCCGATTCCTGCATCGACGACTACTGGTATTTTACTTTGTTCAATAATAATCTCCAGAAAGTCAATCGTTTTCAAGCCCTTATTGCTGCCAATAGGGGAGCCTAAAGGCATAACAGCCGCTGCTCCAGAGTCCTCCAGTCTTTTACACAAAACCGGATCTGCATGGATATATGGCAAAATTACAAATCCGAGTTTGGCGAGTTCTTCCGTTGCCTTCAGTGTTTCAATTGCATCGGGCATGAGGTATTTTGGATCGGGATGAATCTCAAGTTTAAGCCAATTTGTTTCCAGAGCTTCTCTCGCGAGCTGAGCAGCAAAAACTGCCTCCTTTGCATTTCTGACACCAGATGTATTCGGCAATAAATTGATATGGGCGTGATTCAGGTAGGAAAGTATATTGTCTTGCTCACCCCCAAGATCGACTCTCCGAAGAGCAACCGTCACGAGTTCCGAGCCCGAGGCAATGATGGATTCTTCCATAAGGGTAGCGGAACTAAACTTTCCCGTCCCGGTAAAAAGTCTTGACTTGAATTCTTTACCTGCTATTTTTAACATAATGCGTTGTTTATGAATGAGATAAGTTGAGATGGGTTGTCGCTATTGGTGATCGAACCTGATATAGCTACACCGTGTATTCCAATTTCTTTTAACAAGGAGATATCCTCCTTCACCACGCCGCCAATTGCTATTAGAGGCATATTCAATTTATATTGCTTCATTTTTTCAACGATTTCAGCATATCCTTCAAAACCCAATATCGGACTCAGATTCTTTTTTGTATTGGTAAATCTCAATGGGCCAATCCCCACATAATCAACACTTTCTGAAATTCGAAGCAACAGGTGCTCCCAGGTGTTGGCGGTGCCGCCGATGATGATATTATTCCCTGCTATTTGACGGGCTTCGGCAACAGGCATGTCTTCCAAGCCGAGATGAAGGCCATATGCATTTACCTCTCTCGCGATTTGAGGGTAATCATTGATTACTAATTTCGCGTCAAATTCATCGCACATGGTTTTTGCCTGGTGAGCCATATCCAATAAATCTTCGAAAGGATGGTTTTTGACCCTGAGTTGAATCAACCTGCATCCTCCGCGGAGCGCAAGTGATATGCTTTCAAGGTGACCACGCTCGGCTGTTTGATTTGAAATGAAGTGGAGTTTGTTTATCAATGCTTTACCTAGTTTTTAATGATTTCTTGGATATTTTTGAACGTGTCGACAGCATGCTCGGGATCGTTCCATATCGCGCCCAGCAATCCTGCTCCATCGAAATTCATTTTACGAACTTGATCTATATTAGCTTCGGTGACCCCACTCAGTGCAAATACTTTGGTCGATTTACCTGATTTGTCAATCACGAAATCATCGGTCAGGGAAGGTTCATAGCCTGGCTTTGAAATGCTGTTAAACACGGGTCCGTAAAACGCGTAATCAAAATGCATGATATCGTCGAGCTCCGAAATGTGATGAATGGAAGTGCTTAAAATGAAACCTTCATTTTTTCGTTGCTCAAGCCTATTCAAATCAGTCATCTTGCGCAACCGCTCAGTAAAATGTAACCTCTTCGATCCCATTGAAATTGCCATGTCGTGTTGCTGATGCCACGCGATCATAGGCCAGAACTCAACCCTAATAGTTAGCAATAGCGTCAATAATTCTTTCGGGCGTATATCCGGTTTTCGGATATGAAAGAACGAAAGGCCGCTCTCGAAAAGGCGATTGATAATTACACCTTCGAAAGGGACGGGATCGGGCGATGAGATCACGACTAACTCCATCTTATCCGCCTTGGGTAGCTCTTATGATACTTACTTTGTCAGTGGATTTCAGAAAAATAGTATTCCACTCGGCGCGGAGGACAACTTCGTTGTTGACGGCCACGGCTACCCCTTTTAATGAGCCCGGAAATAAATCGGAAAGGATCGAAAGGATTGTTGCGTTACTCTGAACTATCTGTAACTGATTGTTGATCAGGACCTCCATTCGTTAGCTGCGAAAAGTTAAGCTTCAGGAATGGAGTTTTAAACCCTAAGAGAAAGACGAGTACGGTTATAGGCGTACATTACTTTTTCCTTCGGCAGTATGAACTGCATCAGGTTCAAAGGGTATAATCTCAGACCACAACTGTGGACACCCCTAAAGCGCTGGTAAAACTATTGGAAATTAATGTAGATAAAAAATCTGCGTGATCAACTTTATAATAATATCCGCAAGTATTAATATAGTTTGGTAATTATAGAATAAATTTGAGCTTCAGAACGCTATCCTGACTAATTGAGTTTTTGTTAGCAAATGTGAAATGAAAGAGGTTTATTTTATTCACAACCTGTTAACTCGACGATAACACCGAAATACTGAGAATACATTGATGGAGCTTAAAATCAGAAACGCCACAAAGCACGATTTACCGACTTTATTGGAGATTATCAATGACACAATCAAGACATCCACCGCTATCTACGATTACGACGAAAGAACGCTTGAAGAGCAGACGGCATGGTTTGATAAAACACTCGAATCTGGGATGCCCATCATTGTGGCAGATGTGGAAGGAGAGGTGATCGGATATGGCTCTTACAATATATTTCGACCTAAAATAGGCTATCAATTCAGCGTAGAACATTCTATTTATCTTGATGAAAAATCGAGGGGAATGGGAGTTGGTGGTAAACTGTTAGTCGGGCTGATATACCGTGCGCGTGAACAAGGCTTGCATACCATGATTGCAGGCATAGATGCTGCAAACCGTGGAAGCATTGAGTTTCATAAGAAACATGGCTTTGTCGAAAAAGGATATCTGAAGGAAGTGGCTTATAAATTTGATCAATGGCTTGATCTGGTATTCATGCAGTTGCTTTTAGAATGAGGTGTTTTACCACAAGGGCACGAAGAATTTAATATCGAACATATGAAAAAGCCGGATGAATTCACGATTGTGATCCATCCGGCTTTTTTATGCTAATATATCAATGCGGTCTCCCCGTCTCTACATAAGTTTCTTCGTCGCCCGTTGGTTTTCCCTGCCACCACGACGCAAGGATCGAACCCGTAATATTCATCAAAGGCCCGAAAATAGCAGGTGCAAGACCAACAGTGGCCATTTTGCCCATTTCCTTTGCAATCCCTGATGCCAGACCGCCATTCTGCATACCTACCTCAATAGCAATTGTGCGGCAATCACGTTCCGACATTTTAAATAACCTGCCTGACCAATATCCCAGTGTATATCCTGATAGATTGTGAACCAAAACCAATAACAACAACATCGGTCCGATACTTAACAGACTGTCGCGTCCGGCTGCGGTGATGATGACGATGATAAAGGCAATACCGCCCATCGATACCAACGGCATCAAATCGTCAAGCCATTTTGCTTTTCCGCTGAATAACTTATTGAATATCAGTCCTGCACCTATTGGAATAATCACCATTTTGATGATATCCCACATCATATGCAAGGTATCAATTTCAACAAAAGCACCTGCGAGCGTTTTCATCAGAAGTGGCGTTACCAGTGGAGCCAACATCGTCGAGATCGCGGTGATGGTGATCGAGAGCGCCAGATTTGCTTTGGCCAGATATGATATTACATTCGATGCCATACCATTGGGGGAGCAACCGATCAGGATAATTCCGGCTGCTATTTCAGGTGGAAAGCCACTGATGCTGGCTAACGTATACCCGATAGTTGGCATAATGATAAAGTGGCTGACTACACCAATGAATACCCCTTTTGGCATTTTCACTACCCCAACAAAATCGCCGAAACTCATCGAAGTACCCATTCCAAACATGATGATCTGGATTAAAGGGGTGATCAAAGTCGCAAGTTTGAACCCGTTATATTGCTGAAAATATTGCGGATAATACAAGGCGGTTGTTACAGCGGCAAAAATAACGGTGGTATATGTAAAGCCTTTGAGTTTTTCAAATCCCCGGAAACCAAAGGCCATCAAAAGAAAGAAAGCAATGAAAAATGGGCCCGCTGCCGGCAAATTTCCCGATAGGGCCATAAATAACGCAACCAATAGAGAAGCAAACGCCAATCCTAATAGTAACTTATAAATATTCATGTTTTTATTGTTATTGTGCAAACGAAAAATAGATATAAAATTAACTGGCCGGTCATCAGCCAGTTTCTTAAAAATGAGTTGTCAATGGATAATCTTCAAAAGACTGCTTGGTAAGTGTTCTTACTTGGCGGAAAGGGTCAATGGTTAATGATCAAAATGGTCAAACGGTTAACGACCCGCGTGCGCCCCTTACCCCAAGCCCTATGCCCTAAACCCGTTACCACGTCCGCTTTTTCATATACTCATCCAGTTCTGAACGTTTCATTGGTATTTCCTTTGGATTTTTGTCGAGCCATCTAAGGAAGTCTTCTTTCAAAGCATCAGTCCACTGGTTGTCGATCTGGCCGGGTTGATATTTGCCTTCCTTCAACATTTGAATGGCAAATTTGTCGCGGATCGAAAGGAATTCTGCTGTCAGAATCACTTTCTCAGCCATATGGGCTGGTATGAAAATCACGCCCTCTTTTTTTGCCAATACCAGATCTCCCGGTAAAACAATTGCGCGTCCAATGCGGATAGGCGTATTCAATCCAGTCAGCACCACATCTTTTAAGTAGGAAGGATCAAAATCTCTCACGAAAGCATTGAACCCGGTAATTTTCGAAAGTCCGTCCAAATCTCTTGCAGACGCGTCAAAAATGACTCCATTCCCTGTTTTGGAGAAGATAGAATTACCAAGATTATCACCGATCAAAGTTCCCTGGGCAATCTTCCCAAAGCCATCGGCCACATATACGTCACCTTTCGAAAGTTGCTCGATCGGCCAGGAATTAGTGTTGCCAGCGCGGCCGTTTTTATTTCCCCGGTCTTTGATACTCTTTTCCAAATCAGGTCTGGACGGCATAAATTGTGCGGTTAGCGCACGTCCCGACACGGTGATATCGTTGATCATTTTCCAGTTACCATCAAACTGACAATTGTAGCCTTCGTTCTGGAGTACCACCCAGGCTTCTTCAATGTTTATATCTTTTACCCGACGGACAAGATCGTCAGATACTTTCGGACGCCCGTCGGCGAATCTTTCTCCTTTCCATTCAGAGGTAAGGAAAATCAACTCTTCTTTGGGAATCGTTTGTGCTTTCAGAATCGAAATACCGCAGGACATACATGCGGCTGCTATTATGGTTAGTGCTCTTAATTTCATTTTTCTAGCTGTTAGTAATTAGCTGTTAGTTTTTAGTTCTCTCTTGCGATAGAAAGAATATTTCACGCAAGGCAGGTAAGATTTTCGCAAAGTAAGCAAAGAAAAACTCCGCGAACACTGCGCAGAACTCAACTTTACTCTGCGTTTTAAAAAGAAAATGAAACCGGAACGCTTGAAACAAACGCACCGGTCGAAAACATCGTCAGAATATAATTACAATTAAAAAATTCGGAATTCATATTATTTTTTGGTCAACACGAGCGGTTCCGTCAGGCCGTTCAGGTCGTACACGACCTTACCCGCACGGATGGTAACTTCCGCCTCAAGCTTCTGTTTTCCCTGAATTTTGGTTCCTGTATAATCCCAAAAACCAAATGTTCCGGTATCGTTCAACTGAAATTTGCCATCCAGAATGCGTAAAATTGAGATGTCTGCTCTTGACCCAACTGACAGATTTCCAAGCTCTTCACGGTGAATAGCCTGTGCCGGCGCCCACGTACTTGCTTTGATCACACTTTTGAGATCCATACCCATCGCCAGGAATTTAGACATCACGTTCAGCATATCCTTCATCGCGTTGTTCATGCTGCCTGTATGGATATCCGTACTGATCGTGTTTGGATAGAATCCGCTTTTAACCGCCGGGATGGCCTGCGAAAAAGCGAAGCTGATACCGCCATATCCCACATCAAAAATGATACCCTTTTTACGCGCTTCATATACAAAAGGCTTTACTTTACCAGTAGCTACGTCGACGATAGGTTCGCGGCTGGAAAGCTGTCCAAAACAGTGTGTGAAAATGTCGCCGGGGCGTAAGTATTTTGTAAAAAGTTCTTCTAATGGCAGCACAGGATTGCTACCACCAAAGTCGATCATCACAGGAATATTAGCCATTTTGCCAGCTTCAACAGCTCTCGCGGTTGGTGTCCAATTATAGCCGTTATAGTGAGCCAGCTTCACGCCGACCACATAGTCCGGGTTTTCCTTTGCCACTTTGGCGGTTGCTGCAGCGTCCATATCGTCAATATTTTGCTCATATGTACCACCACGCATACCTTCTCCAACAATATTCAGGAAAGCCAGAACACGTGTCTTAGATATGTCAATCGTCTGTTTTTTGAAGTCAGGAAATGATTTCCAACCAGAACATCCGGCGTCGACTACGGTCGTTACTCCGGTCCGGAAAGTGAAACCGTCTGGCGCAAGGGCATTAGGTCCGTTGCTATATGTCTGGTCCATTTTCGTGCCATAGAAGTTGTGCGAGTGCATATCGATCAATCCCGGCGAAACAATAAGACCTTTGGCATTGACAACCTGCCTACCTTCTTTAGGGTCAATATTCTTGGCAACACTCATAATCGTATCGCCTTTCAGCGCCACATCCATAATGGCATCTATATTGTTTTTAGGATCAATAACGCGCCCTCCTTTGATGACAACGCTATATTGTTGCGCATGAGCGAGTTGAAAGCCCAGCGCAAATACGCTTAGTAGAGTGATTAGGTTTTTCTTCATAGAAAGGATTTAGGGGAAAGGGGTATGGGGAGGAAAGGACTAGGGAGGAAAGTGAGAAAGGGTGGGGGAAAGGTTGAATGTTTAACGGTTAATGGAGCGCCATTAGCCGTTAAACATTCAACACCTTTGAAAGAAGCATATGCGCTTGACGCACCCCAGGGTTTTAGCCACCGCGCCATTCCTTCCTCCCTTTCCTCCATTCTCCTTCTTCCTATATATAAGCTATACAGTCAATTTCAACCAACGAGTCGCCTGGTACGCCACCGTATACTGCCACAGTTGTGCGGCATGGTGGCTTGCTCCCGAAGCGGCCTTTATATGCTTCATTCATGGCTTTGTAGTCGTTCAGGTCATGGAGGAAAACGCTGCATTTCAAAACTTTTTCCATGGATGATCCTGCTTTTATGAGTTCTTTTTCCAGTTCATCCAACACGTGTTTGGTGTGAGCAGTTATATCTCCCTCAAAATGAGCACCTTTTCCCGCAACAAAAACCATATTGTTAAATTTGGTGTGGCCAGAAAATAGTGGCACATCCTGCAACATCTCCACGCTACCCACTTCTTTTTCCGGAGCGGATTCAGCGACAGCCTTCGACCCAAGACCGATGCCGGCAACGCCTGCGATGGAGGCAAACATTTTTTTGAGAATTGATCTGCGTTCTGATTTCATCTTTTTAATGTTTTGTTAGTAAAGTTCAGATTGAAATGAGCCAGGAAACGTTGGTTTGAATTTCCGTCTCGCTGGCCCATTTCGTTGATATGGATGGTATTTAGAAAATCAAATTACTTATCCCACCATACGACACTAGAAAGCGTGTTTGTCCCCCCCTGTCTGGTGCGAGCTTCTAAAAAATTTACTTCATTATATAATCCTTCTGAATCCGGGATCACAAAACGTGTCGGGATTTTGCCACCTGTGAGGTTACCAGGATAGTTTGTAGGTATCAACTTAGGATATCCTGTGCGTCTCCAGTTTGAGAAGATTTCGTATTCATCTTCTAAAAACAATGATACCCATTTCTGCGTATGGATTTGTTCCATTTGTTCCTCCAGCGTACCTGAAGTTTTGAAAGCATTTGCTGCCAGATATGCATTGATCTTCGGTTCTGAAATAACACCCGCCGATCCAAATTTTGCCCATTGTCTCAAGCCTGATTTAACCGCACTGCTATATTCCTCGGAAGCACTTCCGGAATACCATCCTCTCAACGCCGCCTCTGCAAGCAACAAATGCGATTCCGCAGGAGTCAACACCAGAAGTGGCGCGCTGTATTTCAGGATAGTTGCCGGATTTGGTTCTGAATAAGTATTAAAATCAGCCGGAAGGTTATTAAAGGCTGCATTCGGCATACCTTTCTGTAAAGCTGTTGTAGTATCCGCGGTGAAAGTTTTGCCGTCGGTTGTTGTCCAAACGATGGATATGACATTCAATCGAGGATCGCCGGTTGTTTTCAAATGGTCGATCAGTGTTTTTGCCAATTTTCCGCCTTCCACATTGTCTCCGCCTGGCGTTACGTAGTCGGTGGCCATCAATCCCGCGGATATGAAGTTTCTGTTGGATGTAATGGAGCCGTCAACATATGCAATTGTAGCCATATCCGCATCGTCCGTCAATACACCACCGGCTATCGCTTTCTGAACCCAGGTTTTAGATAATGCAGCATCCACTTGCGTTAAGCGCATTCCCAAACGAAGCATCAGCGTATACCCGAATTTCTTCCACTTTGCTACATCACCGCTATAAATAAGATCCGCAGTTCCGAAGGTTGCTTTCGAAGGATCCATTGCAGCAGTAGCTTCATCCAGCTCTTTCAACAAATCAGAATAAATGGCGGATTGCTCATCATATTTTGGTGAATAATTTTTGTCAGAAAGTGCCTTCCCTGCATCAGAATAAGGAATATCTCCATACAGATCCGTCAAACGGTGATATAGATATGCTTTCCATATACGTGCTACCGAAAGTTTATTCACATCGTCGGCCGACTTTGAAACCGCGTCAATCACCTGATTGATATCTATCACTGAACCTGTTGTGGCAGGGTCGGTTCCGCCGTATAAACCCCAACTTCCGGTGGAGTAAGAAAAGTTAAAATATTTGTCGCCCGCAGCAGGAACCTCTTTATAGGTTGCAAAATGCTGCATGGATCCACCAATTGTCAGGTAAGCCGCGCCGGTGTAATTATTGGCTACTGTTGCGAGCTGAGCTCTGGTAAAAAGGAAACCTGGAACCACCTCTGTTGATGCGTTTGGGTTTACGTTCATGTCCTCAAACCCATTGTCACAGGAAGAAAGAAACAAGGCAAAAGGTGCCAGATATAGTAATTTCAATAGCTTTTTCATATTCACTAAAATATTTTAATGATTAAAATTTCACTGTCAGGTTCACGCCAAGGCTTCTTGTTCTTGGAACACCAAATGCTTCCAGACCCTGGGCATTTCCGTTGGTATAGCTTGACTCAGGATCGAAGAATTTGTTCCTTTTGTCTTTGTAAAGCAACGCAACGTTACGTGCCACGAGAGAAAGCGATGCAGATTGCAATTTGAGCGCTTTTATGCCGCTAACCGGAAGGTTATAGCTCAGGATGATCTGACGAAGCTTTATGAAATCGTTTTTGAACGTGAATATGCTTGTGTAGTTTTTGTCATTGTCATAGTAAGTATCGATTTCTTCTTTCTTCCATGTTTTGGAAAATGCTGCTCCTTCCGGAGTTACACCCGTCACAGTTATACCAGTTTCGCGACCCGGAAGGGTTTCTTTCGGCAAACCGAAACGGTAGGCATATTGGTACATATTGGAATAAACCACGCTACCGAATTTGCCGTCTACCAAAATGTTCAATGAGAAGTTTTTGTATTTGAAATTGTTGGTGATACCCATCGTTGTCGGAGGAATACCGTTGCCCAATCTTTCGATATCACCTCTTACAGCATATCCGCTTGCGCTGTTGAAAACAACGTTTCCATTGGCGTCTGTCTTCTTTTTATATCCCCAAACTTCACCATAAGTTCCGCCTTTTACATTGCGAATCGTTCCGCCACCAACCCCGTCACCCACTGTCAGGCTCGGCAATCCCGGGGCGAGTTCCACGATTTTACTTTTGTTATATGCGAAGTTATAGCTCACGTCCCAGCTGAAATTTGCTTTCTTGATCGGCGTCCCAGTGATCAATAATTCAACTCCTTTGTTGCTCAATTCACCCACATTCAGCAAAGCCTGAGTATATCCTGACGAAAGCGCGATGTTGCTTTGAACGATATCATTTGTGGTCTTACGGTTATAGAAAGTCAGATCCAGGCCTAAACGGTCATGTAGAAATCTGGCTTCCAATCCCACTTCTGAAGTTGTAGAAGTCAGTGGTCTCAAGTCAGGGTTAGGTACCAACGACGAGCTCAATTGCTGAACCGGCTGACCGTTATGGCCACCTGGTGCCATGCTGTAGCTTTGGTATATCTGATATGCAGCTACGTTTGCTCCACCCACTTGTGCCCATGATCCGCGCAATTTGGCAAAGTTGATTGCGGAAGGAAGTTCAACAGCCTCAGAGAGGATGAACGTTCCACCAATGGCAGGGTAGAAGATATGATTGCTCGCAGTATTCAAAACCGAAAACCAGTCCTGTCTTCCTGACATCGTGATATATGCCATTCCTTTATATCCCAAATCCACTGATCCGAATAACGAGTTGATACCACTCTTTGAATAAGTTGGCGTTACAACGGACGTAGCTAGGTTGGTGAAACTATAGAAATATGGAATTGTAAATTCTGTTCCGTCGAATGCCGTCTGGTCATAAAGGCTGCGCTGCATGTTACCACCTGCAAGAGCGGTGAGGCTCAGATCTTCAAACAAATTGGTATTGTAATTCAGCGTCACCATCCCGTTTGTTTCGGACGACGTGATCTTTTTGCCCGCATATGTTCCCTTTGGCTGGTAGGCATTGTTGGTAGGAACGATAGCCTCGTAAGAGAAATTGTAGTAATCCTGACTTACGCTGGCTTTCACAAAAAGGTTGTCAAGGATATCGTATCTGATGTTCGCTTGCCCCAGAAATCTGTTTTTGCGGTCATCGTTTTTGAATTTGTTCACCACAAAATAAGGGTTAGGAGCTGCCGGAACCGGATTCCATTCCACTTCTTTGCCAGTTGCTTCATCATACCCTGGCGAAAGGCTGCGGATATCTACAGTGTTCGCGATCAGGTAAGTTGCCCAGTGCGGGTTATAATCTGCATATCCAACTTTCGGACGATTGTGACCATTTTCAATATTATACTGAACCACTGTTTCGATGCTCAGTTTTTTGCCCAAAAACGCGTTAACGTTCAAATTGGCAATCCTTCTATTGAATGTAGAGTTTGGTACAATACTGTTCGAGCTGGTGTTGTTCAGGCCAAAACGAAAGTTGATATGCTCGTTGCCACCTGTAAATGAAAGTGAGTTGATATAGTTGGTACCTGTTCTGTAAAAGTTTTTCAGGTTGTTTTTCTGAGCAGAATATGGATGCATCTTGCCGTCCACCTGCAGGTAATCCTGTCCGTCCATTTTTGCTCCATATGAAAGCCGTCCTGTACTTTTAGCCTGCGCAGCTGTGGTTGGTTTTACACCATCGGTTCCCTGTCCATATTCATATTGCCAGTCTGGTACAATCGTCAGATTCTCTGCAGTGAAGTTGCTGTTGAATTCCACGCCGATTCCTTTTTGAGATTTACCTTTTTTGGTGGTGATGAGGATAACACCGTTCGAAGCGCGAGCTCCATAAAGCGCAGCAGCAGGACCACCCTTCAAAACGCTTATAGACTCGATATCGTCGGGGTTGATTCCACCGATACCGTCACCGCGGTCGGTGTTGTTCCCATTTCCGTCCGATGCATTTCCGCCACCTGGAGTGCTGTTGTCCATCGGCATACCATTGATTACATACAATGGCTGGTTGTTTCCGCTCAAAGATCCGTTTCCACGAATGATAATCCGGCTCGATCCACCCGGGCCTGTTGCCATACCCGTAGCGTTCACACCGGCGATTTTACCAGTCAGTGCATTCGCTACGTTGTTTTCACGAGCCTGTGTAAACTCACTTCCTTTTACTTCTGTTACGGCATATGCAAGCGCTTTTTTCTCGCGTGCAATACCCAAAGCCGTTACAACGACTTCATTCAAAGCCTTCGCTTCCGGGGCTAATTGAACTGATATATCACTTTGCGTGCCAACAGTTACTTCCTGCGAAACATAACCAACAAAACTGAAAATCAGCACAGCCGTGGTCAATTCCTGGTCGGGTATGTCAATTTGAAAACTTCCGTCTGCGTTAGAAGAAGTTCCACGCTGCGTGCCTTTCACCAATATACTTACCCCCGGTAGGCCTGATCCTGTTTCATCCAGCACTTTTCCGGTTAAGTTCTTTTTTGGCGAGATCGTCTTATTAGCTGGAATTGCCGTTTCTTCCAAAGCCGCAGGCAGTCCTCGTTTCAAAATGATTTTGTTCTGAACTACTTCGTATGATACTCTATAAGGTGTCAAAATATTGGTCAGTACTTCGGAAAGTGCCTGATCCTGAAACTTATAAGAAGCCTTCAGGTTTCCGGAGAAAATCTGAGGGTTATACATAAACTTAACTTTGGCAACGTTTTCAATTTTCTCCAGAGCCTGATCTACATCGGCATTGGTCATTTTTAGCGTTACTTTTTGTTCCAGAAGTTTTTGCGCACGCAGATCTTCTGCGTGAACGAAAGCTGTGAGTGCAACAGATAAGAGGGCTTGATACAGAGTAATTCGCATGATTTTCTGTAAAGCATGATGGAAATGTACTGTTTTTGACATAATTTTGATTGTTGTCGGTTAAAATTCGGCATTACGTTTCCCTTCATCCCGAAAGGGATGTGTGTAAGAGGTTACCATTTTGGGGAGCATTCGGGTCGATGATGTTACAGCATCATCGACTTATTTACTGAAAGAGATCAGCAGTATTTCAGTCATAGGCATTAGTAAGGTTAAGTGCAAATCTTTCAAATTGAAGTTCTTCAGTAACAACCTTTGCTGGATATTATAATGTTCGCGTCCATCTGCTGATAGTTGGCGCCAATGGTCTTGCAGATCAGATTAATCTTCTCAAACAGAGGTTCATCCGATAGTTCGGCAGTAAGGAAGCAATTCTTCATAATCTCATTATCAAACACGATTTTCACACCGTATGACTTTTCCAAAGCGGCAAATACATTTTCAATTGGCGTAGCTTTGAAAGTAAACGACTGGCGTTGAATCGGTAAGTCGAGTACGGCAGGATCTTCCACCAGACTTCTCGTCAGGCGCTGTTCGTTGGGCGTAAACACAATCTGTTGATTTGGCGTCAGTACCATTCCGGTTAACTTATTGCTCGATTGTTGTTCCGCGATCTTTTCTTCGGTAATAGGGAAAACGGAAACTCTCCCCGTTTTGACAACCACTTTCACCTCCTGGTCTTCATCAAATGAAGTTACCTTGAAGCTTGTTCCTAATACTTTGGTAGCCAGTGAGTTGGCGTATACAAAAAACGGTTTGTCAGGATTTTTTGCAACTTCAAAAAATGCTTCTCCAGTCAGGAAAATCTCGCGACGCTTTCCCTTGAAATTAGCAGGGTATGCAATTCGGCTTTTAGGCTGAAGAATCACCGAGCTTCCGTCGGGCAATATCACCAGCTGTGGTTTGTCGGAAGTATTGTTTTCCTTGTGAAGCGGCTCTTCAATCTGGCTTAGTATTTCTTTATATGTATCGCTGTTTTTACGATTTACAGTCTGCCTGCTAAACCACCAGCCCGCGCCGATCACCAATAGGATGGTAGCGGCGATGTTGTACCAGGTCGGCCTGAGCCAACGACTAATAGTAGGACGCTTTGCTTTATTTTCACCAATTTGATGTGACAGGCGATATATTTCTCCTGATATCTCTTCGTCGGAAATCTGGTCGAATGCGGAGTTAGCCCAACTGAGGTACTTTTCAGCTTTCTCTACCATTTCGGTCTTGTCTGGATTCAGCTCCAGCCATTCTTCCCAAAACGCCTGTTCTTCTGGCGCATCAAAAAGAACCCATTTCCTAAATGAAGGATCAGCAGCAAGCTCTTCTGGTGAGTAGTTACGATAATCTGGCATATAATCCGTTAAGTTTTTGGCGGAATTGTATAAAGGATGCAGGAATGTTGTGTCAATACTCTTTTTTAAGAAATTATTTTTTGTTTAATGTTATAAGAGGAGAATAAGCTTTGTTTTGGAAGGTGTGTTTTGGGGAACGGAGTGGGAGACAGGGATGTTGGAAGTGGTTGAATGATAGGGGTTTGGAGGTTAGACGGCTTGAGGCTGGTAATTTGGTTGGTTGCTGGAACTCCTTTCTATATTAATTCCAACACTCTCGTGTTTTTGGAAAGTCCGGAGGACTGACACTATTGTAGCTAAATGTATAAGAATAGAAAACTAACCACGGAGTGGTGACACAGCAAGTCCCATAATTCGCATTAAATAACAAGCGGGAATACCGTCAATGCCTTAAGGGAGGTCTGTTTCTATGCAAAATTCAAAAGAGACATATACCCGCAAGTAATATCAAAAGTATCTGAATAACAGGAATTTGGATCTTCAGCGTGGATATGGCTTTGAATAAAAGATTCGCTACCGATTGGCGGTTTACCTGCATGAGATCTGCGATTTGCTCGTTTTCCAGGCCCTCGTAAAATTTGAGAAATATTGCTTCTTTTTGACGTTTCGGAAGATCTTCAATTGCGTTTTTAAGCCGATTTTTGTTTTCCAGAAAAGACTCCCGTTGTTCTATAACGGTCTCGGCGTTCTCGTTATCTGAAATGAAATTCGCGCTTTCCAGATCGATAAAAGTGTAGGAACGATTGGTTTTGCGAAAGCCCTGCAGGAGTTGATTGCGAAGGGCTTTGAGGAAATAGATGTTAACATACTGAATATTGATATGCTCTCGTTTTTCCCAAATATGAATGAGCAAATCCTGAATGGCGTCCTTGGCAAAGTCTCTGTCATTGCAGAAGTTGATCGCGTAGTTGAATAATGTGCGGTATTGTTTTTCGGCGAGCTGACAAAACGCGACACTATCTCCTCCTCTGGCCTGATCCCAAAGTTTAAGCAATGTCTCATTCTCGAGAACGATACGTTGACGTTTATTCAATGTTGAGTTAGTCTGATAGGAAAAAGTATGTTAAATAACAGTATTACGGAATATTTAACAAGTTTTTAGTCAGGAAATAAAATTAAAGTTTGAGGAAAAGGAGAAAGGGAGGAGGGATGAAAGGAGGAAGGGAATAGAACTGTCAACGCTTGGAACCGTTTCGAGCGCCCCCTTCCTCCTTTCGTCCCTTTCATCCTTCTTCCTAAATATAAGCAATACAATCAATCTCAACCAGCGAATCGCCTGGAACTCCGCCATATACTGCCACTGTGGTGCGGCAGGGCGGTTTGCTGCCGAAGCGGCCTTTGTAGGCTTCGTTCATTGCTTTGTAGTCGTTCAGGTCATGCAGAAAAACGCTGCATTTCAATACCTTTTCCATCGATGACCCGGCCTTAATCAACTCCTTTTCAAGCTCGTCAAGTACGTGTTTGGTGTGGGCGGTGATATCTCCCTCAAAGTGAGCTCCTTTACCAGCTACAAAAACCATATTGTTGAATTTTGTATGACCTGAAAATAAGGGTACATCCTGATACATCACGACATCACCGACCTCCTTTTCCGGTGCTGGTTCTGCCATCACTTTCGAGGTTGCTCCAATACCGACAAATCCGGCTGCGGAAGCGAATAATTTCTTAATGATTGAACGTCTTTCTGATTTCATAATTCTTTGGTTTAGTATTTTTACAATAGTCAATATTAAGCTTTTTTCTTCTTTTTGGCCATTTTAGGGTCGCCTGGTAGTGTTATCTTCCATATGCTTCCTCCCGCTTTGTTGCCACCCTGTTTTCCCCCATACTCAATGATATAGACTGTATTGCCGATCTGCAATGCGTCTGTCGGCGAGGTGAAGCCTTCGACGATTTTAGTGGTTTTTACTTTATAATTATCGGTTGCTTTGTCATAAGTCATATCCAGATGCAGCAAATCTTTCCCTTCCTTTCTAAGCGGACTAGGATTAGGTACGCCATTTCGTGGACCACCTGCATATCTGATTACGAAACCATCCCCTTTGAAGTCTTTTGAAAGTGCTTTTTCATTGTCAAAAAACAAGGCGAGAGGAGAGGAGTGAGCGTTGAAAGTTCCGACAGTTACGCCGGTCGAGTCGCCGTCCATAACGATACCCGTTTTCTTGTCGCGATATTCGTTGGCGTCGGGCCCCACGTTCTGGACTGAAGAAGTGAAAGTAACACCTGCAGGTTTTTTCGGGAAGGTTGGATCATTGTGAAAGTATTTCATCAACCATGCGAATGCAAATTTACTAAGAAACGGATCTGTTTCCGGATTAGGTTGATAGTCAGGGTTTTGTTGTGGATTTTCAATACCACCCATCACCCAGGGAAAGCCGTAATGGCGTCCTTGTCTTACCCAAAACATATCTTCCGGATGGTCATAATCACCGGAATTGGATACTGCAAAGAGATTGCCTTTGGGATCAAAAGCCATATCGTATGCGTTGCGTATTCCTTCTGCATATAGGTAACCAGCTGCCTTATTTTTTGGAATATCATCTTCCAGCAGCAAATTTTTCGAGTCAATCGGGAAACGGTATATCTTCGCAGTAAGTGCGTTGTCCCGCGCGTTCGGATATTCGCCGCCATTGTCCTGCACTTCGCCATGGTCTGTTCTTGCTCCTGTATTGACAAAGATGTACTTTCCATCCGGACTGATTTCCAGGGCATTCCAACCATGATCGAAAGTAGTTTTGTTTGCCCCATATTCGACCGTATTAAAAACCTCAGTCATCGGAGGTTTGGCTGATCCGCCACCCATATCATAACGAACCATGCGACCTTTGTTGCCCTTGTTGTTATTGACATTGATATTTCCTGCCAGAAAAAGCGTGTTTTTGAAAAACGCAGCGCCTTGCAAACGGGTGATTCCATGGTCTTCCGCAGACAAGATTTTCTTACTGACAGGAGTACCACTATCTATGTTTTCGATCTGGATCACATCGCCGAAAAAGGTAGTATAATAAACATCCTTCGTCACCGGATTCTGGATAATCCGAACGGCTTCGGGCTCGACTTTCATGAAAAATTCGACTGATATATCACTTCTCAACGCTTTGGGTGGAGCCACTTCTTTTGTTCCCTGCGAGAATCCTATGATTGGTCCGGTGATCAGGATAGACGCAAGGGCGATGTTTTTAGCAAATATTGTATATAAGCTTTTCATGTTAAGGCTGTTAGGGGTTATTCAGTCTTTGCGAGTTTGCGTAGATACGCCACGAGCTGCCATCTTTGTTCGACAGAAAATACATCCTGGAAAGGGGGCATATTTCCACGTCCGTTGGACATTTTCCAGAACAATGCACCATCCGATTGTCTGGTGACGAGTGTGTCATGAAAATTCGCTGGTTTTTCGCCCAGTGCGCCACCAGCGGCCCCGTCGCCATATCCACCGTCGCCGTGGCAGGAAGCGCAGTAAAGCGTGAATAACTCTTCGCCATGAGCCAGCGTTAGCGGCTCTTCATGAAAGGGGCTTTTAAGGGTATCGGCCCATGCGGGAGCCACCCAAGGTTCTCTGGTCATGTGGTTTTCGTTGAAATCAGGTGAAAACCCGACTAGCGAAATGCCTGCTGTAAAGATAATAGCTGCGGCTATTTTGTTATTGTTGATCATTCAAATTGAACTTTTAACGGGATTTTTCATGGTTGATATTGAAAGGGGGTATTGCTTTATTTGGGCTCTCGACTATCGGCTAGGTTTGAATTAGTATTTTATCATAATTCTCGCGTTGGAAACGCTTGACCATTGGGTACCGATTTCAAATCGGCACCAGCGCTTGGATTTTGATTTTGTCGTTAGTTCGCGTTGCAAACGCTCAAACATGGGGCACCGATTGCAAATCGGTGCCAGCCGCCCGCTGCCCTACTTTTCCGCTTCGATTGCCTTTCGGGCTGCAGCTACTTCTTCGGTTGTAATCTCGCTGGCTGTGTTCCCGAAACTCGAGCGGATATGCGTAAGCACCTCGGATATCTCCTCGTCTTTCAAAAAGCTATGTTGCGGCATAACGTTGTTGTAAGACTGGCCTTTTACTTCAATCGGCCCTTCCAAACCTTTCAACAGCACTCTGATCAATCTTGATTTATCGCCAGTCACCCATTCCGAACCGGTCAGAGGAGGGAATCGTTGCGAGTCACCGCGACCATTGCGTTGATGGCAGGAAGAACAATAGACGCTGTAAACTTTTCCTCCGGCCACTGGTTTGTCCTTATCCAGATTGTCTTCCTCAATATCGGGAGTGCGGATATTCGACATCATTTTGCGCTTCTCCATACCAGCCAAAGCCTTTTTCGAAAACTTGTTTTTCTTTCCGGTATATGTAATTTTCCATATTTTGCCTTTCTCCGTTTCGGCGAAGTAGACCGAGCCATCTGGCCCCATGGCTATACCCATTGGTCTGTATTTTGCGTCGCTGGTATTTACAATTGGATCGACCCCGGCAAAACCGTCTGCAAAAACTTCATATTCTCCGGAGGGTTGGTTGTTTTTAAAAGGCACAAAACCAATGAAATAGCCCGATTGTGGATATGGAGCGCGAATAGTAGATCCATGGAAGGCGATAAACGTACCATTTTTATAATGTTCGGGGAATTGATTTCCACGATAGAACATCATATCATTAGGTGCCCAGTGACCCGGAAAGCCGATTAAAGGTTTTTCATATTGATCGCCACGACCAACAATTTTGCCGTCGCCACCATATTCCGGTGCAAGTACTTTTTTGCCCTGAATTTGATCATAATAGCAATATGGCCAGCCCGCGTCTGTTCCATCTTTAACTCTCAAAAATTCCTCGGATGGTAGCATGGCGCTTTGCCATGGGTTGTATGACTGTGGCCAGAGACGTAGTAAATCATCGCGTCCATGAACGACTGCGAACAGGTTATTATCCTCAAAATTCCAGTCCATTCCAACCACGCTTCGAAGTCCTGTCGCATATCGGTAACCATCTTTTTGAGTTTGGCCAACTTTATTGGCATCAAACCGCCATATGCCGCCGTGATCCAGCAGCAAAGGACATGGGTCGATTCCGACGGAACCAGGCACGCGGTTTTGTTCCTGACAAGCGTTCGAAGGAGCGCCGAAAGCAACATACATATTGCCTTTTGAATCGAAAGTGAGAGGCTTGGCGATATGCTCGTGCATTCCGTGCGGGTGGTCGTCGGTCAGGATTACCTCTTGTTCACTCTCCGGAACGAGTTTCCCGGGCGTCAATTTGTAACGATATACGATCAGTTCCGAACTGAAATACAAATATCCGTTATAGATCCGCATGCCTGTTCCATATGCACGCTCTCTGGTGTTTCCACCAAATCTTTTGATGATATCTGCCCGGCCATCACCATTTGTATCTCTGAGTGCAATCACCGATTCGCCTTTATCGGCAAAGCGGGCTTTTACATATATATCGCCGTTGTCGTTGATCGCCAGATGTCGCGCTCTGCCGGGTAGACTATCGACAACAACTGTTGCTTCAAATCCTTCGGGCAGGAAAAGACCTCCGTTCTTATCGTTGACTGCGGGTAAATCTTCTGAAAATTTTTGGGTAAAACCGGCCAGTATTATCAATCCGGCGGAGAGAATGAATTTCAACTTTGGCGTTAACATATTTAAAAGAGCAGGTTTAGGAACTGATAGGGGTATCGCTCTGGGGTATTATCTTGAATAAACAGGGTTAGCGATGCCATTGAGATCATATACAATCTTGCCACCCATGATGGTCATCTCGCATTCCAGTTTCTGCTTGGATTCCATCTTGTAGCCGGTTTTGTCGTAGAATCCAAACTTGCCATCGCGCATCGAGAATACGGCCACATCGGCAATCGCATTTTCGGAGATATGTCCCAGATTTTCTCTATGTATTACTTTCGCAGGCATCCATGTGCTAGCCTTGATGACTGAAGGCAAATCCATCCCCATTGCGTAGAATTTGGACATAATGCTAAGCATATCCTTCATAGAACCATTCATACTTCCGGTATGCAGATCGGTGCTAATGGTAGTCGGCAGAAAACCAGCCTTGAGGGCCGGAATGGCCTGAGAATAATTGAAACTGGCACCTCCATATCCGACATCAAATACAATACCCTTTTTAATCGCTTCGGTTACAAATGGTTTTACCTTTCCGGTCGCTTCGTCAACGACGGTTTCACGAATGTCTCCTGGCAAAAGAGTGTAGGTGTGAGTGAAAATATCACCTTTACGAAGGTGTTTCATGAAAAGTTCTTCCAGAGAAAGTGGGGGAGTGCTTCCGCCAAAATCAACAATGACAGGCATATTGGCCAGTTTACCCGCAGCAACGGCGTTATCAACCGGTTTCCAGTCACGTCCCTGAAAGTGTGCTACTTTGAAACCTACTATATCGTTCGGGTTTTTCAGGGCAACGGCTGCGGCCATTTTCGGATCCATATCAGAAGTATCCTGCTCATAGGTACCGCCGCGCATCCCTTCACCAACTATATTCAAAAACGAGAGTACCCGTGTTTGGGAATTGAAAATGATATTCTTTTTGAAGGTATTGAAGTTTGTCCAACCCGCTCCTCCACAATCGACAATGGTAGTGACACCGACGCGAAAAGTGAACCCGTCAGGCGGCAATGCGGTAAATCCGTCGCTCAAATAATGGTTTTGTTGGGTGCCTGCGAAGACGTGGCCATGGATATCGATCAGCCCGGGCGTTACATACATGCCCTTCGCATCCACCACTTGCCGCGCCTCTTTGGGATCTATATTTTTTGCTATTTTTTTGATTTTCCCGTCGAAAATCCCCACGTCCATCACTTCATTCAGGTTATTCTTGGGGTCGATAACCGTCCCGCCTTTGATAACAATACTGTAGGTTTGGGCACTGACAGGAAATATACTTGCACATAAAAGTAATGCTGAAATCAGAAATGATTTTTTCATATTGTTTCAGGAAGTTGGGCTTAGGAAATGTCTTTTTTAGAATCGGATACCTTAAACTGCTGCTTTGGAAAGTTCTTCTTTCAAGCGGGTAGCTACAATTTTCTCTTCTCCAGGCTTCAACATCCAGGTTGTGATATTGATACTTTTATCACCGCTTGGCATGATTTCGATCGATGGGCTTCCGTTTCTCAGACCTTCCTGCAAAGCTTTGGAAGACAGGTTTACAATTGAACTATCCCATGTTATTGTCAGGGTAGGCGTGTGATTGCCCAGTTCAGGTACCGCAACGCTTGTCGTTACACCTTTCACACTTGTCGCCGCGCCGCCGATATGAGCCACTCGTTCTTCCCAGGTTTTCCATTCTTTTTTGTGATCCATATTCACAAATTTTTCAATCGCCACATACATACCCAGAATCTCTTCTTTATTTACCTTCATACCGCGACCGATCGTCGATCCGCGTGGGGGCATGCTCAATCTCGCAGCTGCGATCAGGTCTTTTTTGCCCATTAATATACCTGCACTCTGGGGACCGCGCATGGCTTTTCCGCCAGAAACGCAAACCAGATCAAAGCCCATATCGTTGAATTTCCAAAGATTTTCAACCGGTGGTACATCAGCGGCCATATCAATCATGGTTGGTATGCCATGTTTTTTAGCAATCGCGATCCATTCTTCATGTTTGATCAATCCTTTGTCTGACTGGATATTCAGGAACCATAACAGCGCCGTTTTGTCTGATATCGCCTTTTCAAGTTCTTCGACCGTTTCAATTTCAATAATTGTGCAACCCGTATTGGTCAGTGCATGAGAATATCCGATGCTATGCCCCTTTTGAAGAATCACTTCCGACTTCATGCCCGTGCCTTCCAGATGCGGCAATGCTTCCACCTTCTTCTGATCCATACCTGTCAAAACACCCGCCAATCCAAGTGTAAGGGCAGAAAAACAACCGGCGGTCACTACAGCTGACTCGGCATGTGTGATGGCGGCAATTTTTTCACCCACTTTGGTCTGTACTTCGTCGAGCATCATAAACTCATGCGAAGCACCCTGAATAGTCGCCATTACTTCTTCCTGCATCAATGAACCTGTCATGGCAGTGTAGGTTCCTGCTGCGTTGATAAACGTTCTGATACCTAGTTCCTTAGCAAGGTTTCGAACTGGTACTTTTGCAGCAACGGCCGTAAGCGGGCTAAGGCGGGTTTCACCCAAAAATCCACCGAGCAGGGGCAAGGTCGACAGATGCTTAATGAGGTCTCTTCTATTGATCATAATTTGATAACTGGACAGCGTATTAGTAAAATACGGATTGGACAAATTGTTAAATAGGATTACCACAAAAAGATGCTTTTTCTATGGCGTAATACTCTATTTGTGGTATAAATATTTATAGAATATTGAAGCGGTAGAATAAAGTTTGGCGTGTGGTTTAGTTACGAGGTGTGAGTTAGTGCAAGGGAATGTTCACTATACCGTAGGCTTGACGATATAATTTTTATTGATTGGAGTGAATTATTACCTGGAGAGCCAGATTAAGCTTTTTTTGAATACCGTCCTTTGAAAGAAGGCGCTATTAATATTGAAGAGTGTGTTAATTTCCAGCCTTCAGGTGGATAAAAGAATCGAGATGGCAATAGCCATCCCGATTCTAGAAAAGCGTCACAAGTTATAATTAGAAGTTTGCAACCGCGCCAGTATCCCACCATAAACGAGTGGCGATATCATCTTTGGCGCCAGATCCCATACCAGCCACCGCCGCACTGACAGCTTCAGTATTACCAGTTCTTTCTGCGTTCACAAATGGCATTCTTTTGATCCACTGATCGGCGGTGATCACACCCCAGTCATTGTTGCTATCATTTTTGGCCACATGTGGAATTTTAGGATAACCGGTTCTTCTGAAATCAGCCCAAGCTTCGATAGTGTTCGTGAATGTATTGAGGTATTTCTGAGTAATAATTTTCTCAAGTTTCAATTCTTTCGAATCTGCTTCATTCCAAGCCACTGTAATTGTCGAAACTGCGGTGAAGTTATTTCTGGCGTCGATAGGATCTACGTAACTAATTGGTTTGCTGGTTGCATCAGCAATATAGGCATCCACACCACCAGCACCCCAGTCGGCGAACGAAAGTTTTATTCCTTCTTCGTAGTTAGCTTTTGGATCTCCGGCGCCTGCCCATCCTCTAAGTCCTGCTTCTGCTTTCAGGAAAGAAACTTCGGCAGCAGTGAAGTTTCTTCTTGTCTGAACAGTCTGGAAGCTTTCGGCCACTTTTGAGAAAGGAACGTGATCCGCCTTGGCTTTAATATATGCACCATTTCTGATTCCTTTATATGGCACTGTAGGGTGGTCAGCGTACAAAGCTGAGCTCGCAGCGGCCATTGGAGCAAAATATTGAGAAATTCTGCCATCTTTAAGACCAATCAAAAACGATTCCATCAAAGCACCCATACGGGTATCATCCCATTCATAGCAAATTTGTGCAACAGGGATTTTATTTCCGTTCAAAGAGTTGACAAAGTTGTCTGCATTAGTGGTAATCAATCCGGCAGGGTCAGCCAATGCTTTTTCTCCTTGAGTTTTGGCCAATGCAGGATCTACTTTTGACAGACGAATGGCTAATCTCAGGCGCAAGGAATTAACCACCTTTTGCCACTTAGGGATACTCCCTTTGTAGTTTGAAGGGTCAAATTTGGCAAAACCTACATATTCCTTGTTGGCGTTGAAGTCTGTTTGTATAGAATCCAATTGACTGAAAAACCGCGCGTAAAGATCCGATTCCTTGTCGTACGGAATGGAGTTAGCGGTGCTCCCGTATTGAGAGTAGATTACAGGACCATGCATTGCAGTCAATTTTGACATACCGTAGATCTGAACCAGCTTAGCCCAGGTTGCAAAAAGAGGCAGGTTATTTTCTGCTGCAAGGCGAATCACTTGTTTGCCTGGAGACATTACGCTACCGTAGATACGACCCCAGTATGAGTTCCAGCGAATGTAATAGGTTGTATTGTTTACGTTTCCAACAAAGTCGGTCGGCGTTCCCATATACCCCATCCAGTTGTCAGCGCAGAGATCTTCTTCGATCTGATGACCGTTCAAATTGAAGATCATGTTAGAAAAAGGAGAGCCCACGAGGTTAAAGTCTTCTTTTAACAGCTCATCCGAAATTTGATTTGGGTTCTGGTTCGTTTCTACAAAGTTTTCTGTACAAGCCCCGAGCGCAATCAAAGATATCAGTGCAATTATTACTTGTTTCATGTAAATAATTTTAAAGTTTTTAAAGTGAGAACTTCAGGTTCAACCCGTAAGATCTTGT
This sequence comes from Dyadobacter sp. HNCC25DJ184, assembly GCF_056895215.1. Taxonomy (NCBI): domain Bacteria; kingdom Pseudomonadati; phylum Bacteroidota; class Cytophagia; order Cytophagales; family Spirosomataceae; genus Dyadobacter; species Dyadobacter sp. HNCC25DJ184. Next base: position 564,492 of record NZ_JBXHAQ010000001.1, read on the forward strand.
AGATGGCAAGCCAAATACGTCCATAGACTGCAGGTCGTTGCTGGTGCTCATCGCTTGCTCAGGATCAAACGGCGCATCTTTGTAGAAGAAGAACAAGTTTCTTCCAACGAACGACAAAGAAGCATTTTTGAATATAGGATTCGAACTTTTTGATTTAAAGTTGTAACCTATCACAAGTTGTCCCATTCTGATGTTCGTTCTTTTAAACAAATATGGCTCCATAATTTTATTTCTGTCACCAACAGCAGAGTAATAAGTATATGGATCGATTGAAGAAACAGCTGTTCCCTCAGGAGTAACCGCGTTGATTGGTACGCTTCCCGCGTCTCTTGCTTCGGCAGTTCTTTGACTTACACCATAAGAATCAAGGAATGCCTCTGTTTTAGAGAAAGCCACTCCACCGAATTTTGCACTAACCAATGCGCTTACAAAGAAGCTGCGGTAATTGAAGTTGTTATTCCATCCTACAATAAGCTTCGGGTTAACATTACCAACTTTCTCCTGTGTAGCTGCCTTTGTAGGTACACCATTTTTGTCCAAAATAATAGCTCCTGCGTCATTGCGGGCAAATTTATAAATATAGACGTCGTTGAAAGAACCTCCGGCTTTAATTATTGATGCAAAACCTTCGTTGTCACCACCTACTTGATAGTTCGGGTTAGATGCGATCAGCTCAACAATTTTGTTCGTGTTTCTTGACGCATTCAAAGAAGTATTCCAGCTGAAATGATCTGCACGGAACACCTCTGCATTAAGGGTCAACTCAAATCCTTTGTTTGTGATTTTTCCAGCGTTCACATAATAAGTGGTATATCCAGAACCAGAAGGAGCCGACAATGAAAGGAATTGGTTGGTGCTCACACCGTTGTACAAGGTAAAGTCAAGTCCAAGTCTGTTTTTGAAGAACTTAAGTTCAAGACCGTATTCGTTTGCAACGATTTTTTCTGGTTTCAAATTGGTGAATGGCACTTGAGTTGGTCTGTTGATACCACCAATACCCGCAGGACCACCTGCTCCACCGATACTACTCAAAGGTAGGACCACGTTATAAGGCACTTCATTGGCAGTTTGCGAGAATGAAGCCCTTACTTTGAATAATGAGATCGCCTGAGGCATAGTGAACATTTGACTTATGATAGCCGATCCACCAATAGATGGGTAGAAGTAAGACTCGTTACCTGTGAGCGACAAAGTAGAAGCCCAGTCATTACGTCCAGCCAGATCCAGGAACAAAAAGTCTTTGAAACCAACAGACAAGTTTGCAAACGCACCTTGTTTTATCACTTTGCTGTAGTTGCCTAGTGCTGTGAACATTACGTTGTACGGCATGTTCGCAAATGTAAATACGTTAGGATACTGAAGTGAAACGGTACCATTGTTAACGGCTATACCATCGTTGTAGGTGTTCTTTTGGTAGCTAAGACCTGCCAACGCGTTGACACTGAATGCTCCAAAGGTTTTATTGTACGAGAGAATACCATCAGCGTAAATCGATTGATCTGTATATTTTCTATAATCCCATTTTCCGTTAGGGCTAACACTTACAGAGTTACCACCTGCCGCGTAGCGCTTATCATCCAAAACGTTATTATAGTCGATATTACCCCTTACTTCAAATTTAAGATTCTCTACGATGTCATAGGAAAGCTTCATGTTGGCAATAATCCTTTTGTACGTCTGAAGTTTCGGATTCTTGTTCAATTCCCAATAAGGATTGTTTTGCTTCTCTTCAGTCGAATACCAGTTCATTTTCATCATGTTCCGGTCCTTGTTGAACACCGCATAGTTGTCTTTGAAATCACTGAAGTTGCGATCTCTACCGAACAGATATAAGCCGGTCAGTGGGTTGTTGTAATAACCTGCACCAGGACGGTTTTTAGAAGTTTCAGCAGAGAGAATTACGCCTGAACTCAAAGTAATTTTATCCTTCAAAAGCTTGGTGCTTTGTCTGAAAGAAAAGTTGTTTTTATTGTAGGTGTTTGTTGGCATTACACCTTTCGAATATACATTTCCGTATGAGAAATAAACGTTTGATTTGCTATTTCCACCAGTGACAGAGACAGTGTTGGTAGCGGTTATACCAGTCTGGAAGAAGTCGTTAATATAATCTTTCTGATAACTGTCTGATTTAACAACGGCTGTTCCGGTTGGAGTCCAGCTATAGTCACCACCAACAGTTCCATAACGATATTGGAACTTAGGCAGACCTGAAACTTTTTCCAAAACTGTACTGGAATTGAAATCTACGGATACTCTGCCTTCTTTGCCTTTTTTGGTGGTAATCAAAATTACACCATTGGCTCCCTGGCTACCATACAGAATAGCAGCATTAGCACCTCTCAAAATACTGATACTTTCGATGTCGTTAGGGTTAATAGCAGAGAGACCATCTCCACCATCTGTTCCACCATAAGAACCTGGCTGTCCACCTTTGTTGTTAACCATTGGAATACCATCGATCACATAAAGCGCTTCACTTGATCCTTGTAGCGATTTGTTCCCCCGAAGAACCGCTCTTGTGGAACCACCTGCACCTGAACTACTTACTTTAATATCAACTCCCGCAACCTTACCTGTAAGTGCGTCCACGAAGTTGGTATTGGCAGCTCTGTTCAATTCCGTGCTGGCAATCTGCTGAGTAGCGTAGGTCAGTGATTTTTTATCTCTCGAAACACCAAGTGCCGTCACAACTACTTCGTTAAGCGTCTTGTTGTCCTCTTTCATTGTGATATTCAACACTCCGTTTGTTCCCACCTTTTCTTCATGTGGTAAAAAACCAATAGAGGAAAACACGAGTGTTATATCCTCAACAGCAGTAGTTAAAGAAAATTTGCCTTCCGAATCGGTAGTGGTTCCATCGGCCGATCCCTTAACGAGTATGTTTACGCCTGGCAAACCGTTTCCGGCCGGATCAAGAACTGTACCCGTAATGGTTCTGGCGGCAGCATTCACCTTAACCTCGGCAGGCGTGGCAGGTGTTGCAGCTTTTGCAGTTTTCGGACTGATCACGATATTGTTATCAACTTGAGTGTAACCGAGTCCGGTTCCATCCAAAATCGCATCCAATACCTCTTTAACAGGTTTTTTGTCGACAGAAACCGATACCTTTTTGTTTCTGTCAATTCTTTCAAGACTACTTACAAATTTAAAGTCGCTCTTTTTTTCTATCTCTATAAATGCGCTTCGAAGTGAAGCGTCGTTGAGATGAAGCGAAATTTTAACATCTTCTATACTTTGGACTTTCCCCGCCACAGCCGCAAATGATTGGCTGACCGCGAGGATCCATAATAGAAGAAAAGCGAAGGGCATCCTGTTCCAGCCATGTTTACCGGAATAATGAGCGTAGATCTTTTTTCTCATTCGTTTGGAAAAAATTAGTGTTAGATTAATAGAGGTATTATAATTATTAAGGCACTTTTAATAATTCAGAAATTGGATTTTAAGGTCGTTCAAAAGTTTTACAGGCCTCCGGTCAATTGCAAATCCCGCCACTGACCGTTACCACTTTTGACCCGATTACATACTCGAACGAATTAGATATACTCAACAATTTGAGAATATCCTTAAGTGTGGCATCCCGATTAAAACTGGCCATTACTCTGCAACGTTTTAATCCTTCATTTTTAAAGATAATCTTCTTTTCAAACCTCATCTCCAGCTGATCGGCAACCTCCCGATACGAATTGTCTCGAAATACCAAGGGATCGAGCCGCCACTGGGCGATACTTTTTAAGCTAACGTTGTTTATATACGTTCGTGTGTTTTCCAGATCCGTAACTAGCTTCTGACCTGGTGATAGTTTGTTAGATGTTCTTGCTTCGTCGTTCTCGCTGACCACCTCCACTTTGCCAGTAACTACGGACACTTCGTTTTCTTGCTGCCCTGGGTAAGCTTTTACCTCAAAAGAAGTTCCAAGTACCTTCGTTACCATACCATTGCTTTTGATAATGAATGGCTTGTCTTTATTCGGTTTTACCTCAAAAAATGCATTTCCCTTTAAGTTAACAATTCTGTCTTTCCCTTCAAAGCTTGCTGGATACTCCAGTATGCTTTTCTTGTTTAGCCACACCACAGAACTGTCCGCAAGCACTATTTTGTACATATCGCGATTGCCTGTAACCGTCTGAATCAGTGAGACTTCTGCCAGCGTTCTTCTTCTGGTTTTGTTCTTATAAAAGTTAAACGCCATTCCCATAATGAGCACAATGCTTGCTGCGGCAAACCAGGTATTAACACCTATAATCAGACGAGTTGGGGGGATTGAATTACTTTCATTCTCATCAATTTTTGAGTAAAGCAAATCCAGTCCACGACTCACGTCGAACGCATTACAGTCATCTGAAACCTGTTGGTTCCGCCAGGTATTTTCAAGCTGTTGAAATAACAGATGGTTTTCCTCTTGCTCCAACCAGGTCTCCATGAACAACATTTCCTCGGGGCTGCACTCGCCGGACAAATATTTTCCGATGATGGGCCATAGTATGTGATCTGTCATGAATTTCTGGCTATCTGATGTAAGGACAATTGTTGCCCTGAGAAACCCCCATTGGCTCCAAAATATTTTTTATACGGTATAGGACTTTTGCAGAAGTTTCATTTGCTTAATCGCTTTACCCATTTGGTTTTCTACCGTCTTCGAGGATAATGTAAGAATTTCGGCAATTTCATTATAAGTGAATCCCTCGAAGCGATTTAGCTGAAAAATAACCTTTCTTTTTTGAGGAAGTATATCTACAAGCTTGTGCATATTTGTTTCGAATTCCTCATACATTAATACTTCCATCGGGCCAGGGTTGCTTTCTACGAAGTCGTCGCTCAGATCCTCCATGGTGTGTTTTTCCTGCTTCATATAGTTGATGCTGGTATGGCGCGTGGCTGTAAAGAGGTATGACCGAAGATTACGGTCAATCATCAACGTCTCGCGTTTTTCCCATATTTTGAAGAAAACGTCCGCGACAATTTCCTCGGCGAGGTCGGATCTGCTAGTGAAATAGGCAGCAAAACGGCACAATGAAGGATAGTACTTCCTGAAAAGACTTTCCAGAGCCTTGCTATCTCCTTTTTTAATAAGGGAGACCAGAAGCAGATCATTTTGATTGTGAAGCATAATATACTTTATAATCTTACTTAAACCTTATTTAATCCCTTTTCGCAAAGTGTGGTTGCCCAAGGTACGCCATCTAAATTGTAGGAGCGATATTTACCTGCTTTGGTTGTCTTGAATAAAAAAGGTTATATTTTATTCTGCCATTTTGGTGCTTTGACAAACAACTGCGTTCGTTTGGCTAAATTTATAAAAGTATATTTGAATAGAAACAACACAGCGCAAATTTATTTTAAAGAATTTGCACTGTGTTGACGAACACACTCAGCTTAGGAGTGACTTAATGAACTATAAAAAGCTGCTTAACACATACCGGGGTAGGTATGCTGATCTCTTTTCCGGTATAGGTAAGTTGACCTGTTTTATCGTTCAGATTGAAGAAAACGACATTGTTGTTATCCCTGTTTGTTACAATTGCGAATTTTTCTTTTTGGTCAATCATAAAATTTCTCGGATGCTTTCCGTGCGTATCCGCGTGGCCGGCAACCGTTAATTTTCCTGACTTGGCATCTACCTTATATATCGCCAGACTCTCATGTCCCCGATTGGAGGCATACAGGAACTTTCCGTCGGGAGAAAAATGGATATCGGCAGCATAGCTTTTTCCGGTGAAATCTGAAGGCAACATCGTTACTCTCTCAAGTGGAGTTAATGTGCCGTTGGTCTTGTCAATTTTGAATGAATTAACCACCGACGCGAGTTCACATGCTGAATATCCGAAGTTTCCGTTAGGGTGAATTGCGAAGTGGCGGGGACCGTCACCAGCTTTTACTTCAACATACGGCTTTTCGGCGGGAATCAGTTTGCCGGTCTGCGGGTTAACCTTATACACCATGATTCTGTCAATTCCCAAATCCGAGGCGTATATATACTGGCCGTCAGCAGACGGGATAATAGAGTGCATATGAGGCTTTTGACCTTCAGCTCCTTTATCCTGGATACCATCCGTCAGCTCGCCGACAGATCCATCTGCGTTAATGCGATATACTGCCAATTGGCCGCTACCATAATTGGAAACATACAAAAAACGACCTTTTGGATCAACGCTCACGTGGCATGGCCCTTTTCCACCTGATGACTGTTCATTCAAAAAGGTAAGTTTGGCGGTTGCTTGGTCGATAGAATAGGAAGTCACAGTGTTGTTACCTTCGTTAACCGCGTACAAATATTTATGGTTGGGATGAAATTCCAGAAAAGACGGGCTGTTCTTATTTGGCAGGACCTGTAATTCTTTGAAAGACATATTCTTACGGTCGAATTCATAAACATATATACCTTCTCCCTTTTGAGAATAGGTCCCGATATACAGGATTTCTTTGGTATGTTGTGCAAAGGCGGTCACTGTGCTGAGTAGCATGAGGCAAATGGAAAGAAGTGTTTTTGGGATTTTCATGGAGATATAAAAGGTTAAAGTTTTAATCGGCTTTTAGGTGTTAGCAATTAGATTTTAGTTTTTTTACCATCAAGACTCAACTTTCTGAATTTCTTAATGGTTAAAAATCAGCGAGTTATTCGAATTTAAGCGTTCCGAATTTCAGGAATTCATGAAAACTGCCGTTGGTTTTTTGCCATGAGTAATATGCAGGTTCGGAGTCGTAATCAATTCTGTAGAAATTCCCACGCCAAACCGTTCCAGACTTCGGTGTTTCGGGCACAATAGGGTTCATGAGATTGAAAGGGATAAAAAACTCAGCCTTCCAGCCAGTAACGGCAGCTATGCTTTTTTTCTGTCCGCCCTGAGCTGTTGTGGCATGTCTGACTTTGTTTCTCTCGTTATAATTCCATGGTTTCCACCCTTGAACACCACCTTTCAGATGCGGAACAAGAATGACGAGTTCATAATCCAAAGGCGAAATTTCATATTCGAGGTATATCGGAACTGACGTATCGGGCCACAGGAAAACTTCTACAACGTCCTCTTTAAACAACAGTCCAAAATCTTCCATGATGGTTGAAGTCAGTCTTTTGTCCTCACAGTCGAACAAAAAATACATTCCCTTTTCGGAATACATGATTTTTACCCGAGATGAAAATTCATAACCAGGCTTTTTCTGCCCGGCTCCGTTTTGAACTTTGATGGGAACCCATTCGGCCGCCGACCAGTTTTTGGCGTTCCCCTCACCGTTTACTTCAAAATCGGTGGTTTTACGAATAAGCATCGTAGAGTCTGGCCCGGACGCGCGGGCAGTCGAAAGGATACTTCCAAGTCCTATCAATAACGAGAGGATCGAAATAAATCGGATGTGCATCTTAGAGGAATATGGTTTAGGACAATAGACGCCGGGCTATAATGCAGCCGCGAAAAGTAAATATCGCTGCGCAAGCGAGGCATATGGAAGCAGCAATTTCAACAGGTTTTTAGATTTTACCAAATGCAGATTTTGTGACTGATCTTTTACAATAAAATACTTTTTAGCAAACACAATGAGTAATGTCAAGTACAATCTGACTTATTCTGCTAAAATCATATACTATTCCAATCTTTATATCTGGTCTGAAAAGTCGGATATTCTGTAAATCTGATCCTTACCTACTCTTACTCAATGAGTTCTTCTAAAGACAATGTTACTCAGAGCATTACCAAAGTAATTGCGGCGTCATCCCTTGGTACCCTCATCGAATGGTACGACTTTTATATTTTTGGAAGTTTGGCAGTAATCATAGGAAACCAACTTTTTCCTTCTGACGCAGGCGCTTCTTCTCTTATTAACACACTCGCGATTTTTGCTGCAGGTTTCATCGTAAGACCTTTCGGAGCTTTGGTTTTCGGGCGTTTGGGCGATTTGATAGGCCGGAAGTATACCTTTCTGTTGACGCTTGTCCTGATGGGCGGGTCCACTTTTCTTATTGGATTGATACCTTCCTATTCAAGCATCGGATATGCCGCACCTATACTGGTTTTAATTTTACGACTAGTTCAAGGTCTGGCGTTGGGAGGCGAATATGGAGGGGCAGCAACCTATGTTGCGGAGCATGCGCCTGTTGGCCGTCGTGGCTTTTTTACAAGCTGGATCCAAACCACGGCAACCCTGGGTCTTTTCCTGTCTTTGGGTGTGATCGTCATTACCAAGAATATTCTGGGAGCAGAAGTTTTTGCTGACTGGGGCTGGAGAATACCCTTTCTGTTGTCGATTTTACTGGTAGGTGTATCGATTTATATCCGGATGAAAATGCACGAGTCCCCGGTTTTTACAAAGTTGAAAACGGAAGGAAAGGTATCTGCTAATCCTTTGAAAGAAAGTTTTCAGCACAAAGCGAATTTTAAAATGGTGCTGCTCGCTCTTTTTGGAGCAACGATGGGGCAGGGGGTAATATGGTATACCGGTCAGTTTTACGCACAGTCTTTTCTAGAGAATACCTGCAAGCTCGATTTCAACGAATCAAGATATATCCTGCTTTGGGCTATACTTTTTGCAACACCGTTTTTCGTTGTTTTTGGTGCATGGAGTGATAAGGTAGGGCGGAAATGGATCATGCTTACGGGAATGTTATTGGGAATTGTATTTTATCGCCCGATATATCAATACTTTATTGATGCAACGGATGTAAAGGCGATGCAGAAAATTGAAGCAGCTATAATACAGGAGGAAAATACCAAGTCGGAATACGATAAGCAGACACAGGATTCAACCATTACCACAACCTATTCCAAAACGCTTCGCGGCGGAATCAGTTTCGACGAAATTCAAACCAGAAAAGTGCCGGGCGACGTCCTCGCAGAGATCCCAGCCGTTCAGACGATCATCAAAGATGTTGTTTTACCTACGAACACCTATATCATTTTTATTGCACTGGTATTTTTTCAGATATTATTGGTAACGATGGTTTATGGTCCTATAGCAGCTTTTCTGGTAGAGCTTTTCCCGACAAAAATCCGATATACTTCCATGTCTTTACCATACCATATTGGCAACGGCGTTTTCGGAGGACTCGTCCCATTCATCGCGACGCTGGTTGCGTCGTACAATGGCTCAACGCCCCTGTCAGGCCTTTGGTATCCGATATCGATCGCTGCGCTGTCGTTCGTGATTGGCGCGATTTATATTGATGAAGGGAGGAGGGGAGGAAAGGGATGAAAGGAGGAAAGGGTGAAGGGAGAAAAGGGATAAAGGGGATAAAGGGGAGAAGTGAGGAGTTGTGATAAGGGAACAGATCACTCAGCGCAGTACTCCCTTAACTCTGCGTTTAAAATTGAACAATGCAATCGAAAGCCGAAGTAAAAAAAGAAACATATGACCTTACTTAAAAAATACCTTGGATTGTTGTGGATGGCTTTGGGGCCAATTGTCATCATATTCCTGATCACTCAGGCGAGCGATAAAATTTCCGCTGCCACAGCCGGCATTGCGCGGATGAACACCAGTTTGCAATGGGGGATCATCATTTTAATATTCATACCGATATGCGCCGGATTGGTAATATTTGGTTATTACGGTTGGAAAAATGAATATGATAAGCTGCCAACGGGGTCGGAAGATTTCTAATAAGTCTTTCACATTTATCATTGAAAAGCCTTTACCTGACCGTAAGGGCTTTTGTATTATTAAGTTTTGCTAATCCGCAGATTATTGGTTTACTTGATATATAGCGTATCATAAGAATTAGACCATGGGAGACGAAGTATTCATCATATCAGCAGCACGAACACCAGTTGGAAGTTTCGGGGGCATATTGTCAACTGTTTCAGCAACGCGACTCGGTGCAATTGCAATCAAAGGAGCTCTGGAACGGGCAGGAGCACCGGTTGCTGAAAACGTAGACGAAGTTATTATGGGAAATGTCATTTCCGCAAACCTTGGGCAGGCACCGGCACGCCAGGCAGCGATATATGCGGGGTTGCCGCCGTCGGTTATATGCACGACAGTCAACAAGGTTTGTGCATCAGGGATGAAAGCGGTGATGCTTGGAGCTCAGTCTATCCAACTGGGAGACAGTACCCTGGTGGTAGCTGGAGGGATGGAGAATATGTCGCAGATTCCATATTATCTTCCTAAAGCGCGAAATGGATATATTTTCGGAAACGGGGAGGTCGTAGATGGACTTACCCGGGACGGGCTAACTGATGTGTACGACCAGATTGCGATGGGAGTTTGTGGCGACAAAACGGCTGTTAAATACGGAATCAGCAGGGCCGATCAGGATCATTATGCCATTGGTTCATATCAGCGGGCTGCGCAGGCAACTGAGAATGGGTATTTTGAGAATGAGATAGTTGAGGTGGAAGTGGTTGCAAAAGGAGTGACAAGCCTCCTGAAAGAGGACGAAGAGTACAAAAAAGTGAAATTTGAAAAGATCCCGCAGTTAAAACCTGCCTTTTCGCCCGATGGATCTGTTACGGCTGCGAATGCTTCAACCATTAATGACGGGGCAGTGGCGATAGTATTGGCAGGGAAGCAAAATATGGAGAAGTATAATCTCAAACCCAGGGCCAGGATTGTTGCTTACGCCGATGCCGAGCAGGAACCTCAATGGTTTACAACAACACCGGTTTTAGCTACTCAAAAAGTGTTGGCAAAAGCGGGCTTGTCCATCCAAGATATCGATTATTTTGAAGTGAATGAGGCATTTGCAGTTGTCGCTCTCGCCTATATGCAGCTACTTGAACTTGATCAGGAGAGGGTCAATGTTTTTGGCGGAGCTGTCTCGCTTGGCCATCCTCTGGGAGCTTCTGGCGCACGGATTATCGCCACGCTACTATCCGTTTTAGAACAAAAAAACGGACAATATGGACTGGCAGCCATATGCAATGGCGGTGGCGGAGCATCGGCAATAATTATAGAAAGACTTTAAAAAGTCAGGTAGTCTTAGCGCATCAGGAACTTAAGGCGATCGTAAAACCCGGTACTTTTAAAGGTGAAGGTTTTGTGAAGGATGTAGTTGCTCACAAAACTAAACCCCATCCCGATGATATTACTCACCATTTGATTAACATTCACCTGCTTGTCAGAAGAGGGAATGGTGAACATATATTTATCAAAATAGGCGTCTGAAACCTTGAGAGCCATAATCGAAAAGAAAACCGTGACAAAACCCGAAAACGTAGAGACCATCAGAAATTTGATCATTTCACGCCGGGTCTGGTTGCTGTTTCTTGCATTGAATGCAAACAATTTGGTAAGACCGAAACCTACTACAAAAGAGGCCGCATAGGCCACAGGCACCGATTCCTGAAAAGTAAGACCGAACCAGTCCTGAAATAAACTTCCGCAAATGAGCTGAACAACAGCGCCGGTCCCGGCAACAAAGAAATAAGCAATTAGATCTTTTGAATTTAAAATCTTATCGGTACCGGTTTTTTTCACTGGGTCGTTTATTGATGGTTCGTGTGCTTAACAGGCCGCAATATTAGAAAGAATTTACTGCCCTGCCAAGGTGCTGTATAAAAATTGACTGAATGGAAAGTGTTACCTTTCGACGTTGCTATGTGACTAAAACAGTATATTGGGGTCAGAAAAAACTGACAGGGTTTCAAATTCAATTATCGGTTATTATGGCTCGTCTCTTAGCGTATTTAAAAAAAGTACCGGCTGGTTATGGCCGGAAATATGTACAATAACAATTATGAAAACATTCAGATACTCAATTTTAGCAATATTATTTAGTCTTTATATCGTTGATTCTCAGGCTCAGACAAAATCCTGGGCAATCGGATTTAAAGTGGGGGAGCCCACCGCTGTGAGTTTAAGGAAATATGGAAATAGAAATGCATTGGATGTAAGTTTCGGAACTTACACGGGTTTGCTGAAAAAGAAGAGAGAATATCGCGGTGGGGAATATGCTGCTATCGGGTTGATGTTCAATGCAACCTATTTATGGTATGTTCCTATCGCGAACCAGAAAATGATGGGATATGGCGGGGTAGGTGCTCAAATCAACAGTCGTAAGTACTATCCGGATGCCTCAAGGAAAGATGTTCACGATAACGGTATATCAACAGGTCCATCGGGAACGGTCGGAATTGAGTTTTTCTTTGGTGAAAGGCCAGGCTCGTTTTTCATCGAGGGAGGTGGGTATCTGGAGGCGTTACCGAAATTCTTCTATTTTAATCCCAATCTGAGTATTGGTTTGAGACATAACTTTTAACCTAAGGATCATGGAAAGGATGTTTCGGTATGTTCCGGTTTTTTTGTTTTGTCTGGCCTTTTTGGCCAGCTGCCAAAATATTAAGTCTTCACTTGTAAAAACAGATTCCTCGGCTAAGTCTGGTCTTGATAAAACAGGCAAATCGGTAGACGCTAATTCAGCTGTGACGGAAAAAGTAAAACGAGACTCGTTGTCAAAGTCGTTAAGTTTGCTCCCTGATTCAGCCGGTAAAAGCGCATCCTCAAACATATTACAAGGTGCTTATACTGCTTCGCCAGTGGTCGATGATCCTCAAAAAATACTGGACCAGTATGTCGATATGGATCGGTTGGGTAACGCCGTGCTATTTGAGATTGATCTTGCAGAAAAGAAATGGGCGGCTATACGCAAGCAATATCTCCAAGCCAGCTCGTTGGAACAAGAAAAGCTGAAAGTCCAACTTGAAAAAGCGGATTCTGACCGATTGATATTATATCGTGCCTATACCAGGATTTATCGGGATGGAAGAACAGACTGGCCGACAGTTCAGCGAGATGTAGAGCGTATTTTAAATAGTTTGAAAGGTAAGTGACGTTATCTTTGAGTTATTTAATGTACTGATCAACCGTCAAAGGGGTAGATGGGTCTTCCCCATTGGCCACTTTGACGGTTTTTTATAGATTATCTCCTTCTTCCACCTCCTCTGGAGCCTCCACCGCCTCCTGATGGCGCAGGCCGGCTTCTATTCAAACTCGGATTGGAGTTAAAGCGATCCTGAGATCTGTTTCGGTTTGAAGATTCGCGTTGCAGTTGTTGATTTCTTTGATTATCAGTACGTTGCCAGCTTTGGTTTTGTCTTTTGTTGAACTGTCCATCGGCTCCTCTTCGGTAGACATCGCCGTTTCTGTCGCTATATACATTGTTTGGCCTGGTTCTGGCAGTGCCCGCCGTCGGACGATTCACTGGATTCCTGCTATTGTTACCATTTACCCGCCCATTATTGGCCACTCGATCCCTGCTGACAATCCCGCCGCGGTTATTGTAGATATTGTTTGCTGTATGACGACCCGGACGGTTGTAGTATCCACCACCTGGTCTTCGTGGCCCATATATTGGTCCTCTTGGGTATGGACGATAGGGAGGATGGTACATGGGAGGGCCAAACCATCCGCCATAACCCCCATACCGGGCCCCCATTCCAAACCAACCGACGCTTACGCCGTAGCCCACACTCCATCCCGTCCAGGGATTATAACTCATGCGGAAGCCCCAGGTAACGGGACGTGGATAATAGTGAGGACCATACCAGGGATTGTAATAGAAGCCAGTTCCGTACACGATAGTGGGCCCATATATGTAGCTGCCCATATATCCGGGTGTATAACCCATGTATACATATTGTGGCGTGGATGAATAGACATATACATATTTGGTATTATAAGCCTTGTTGTTAGCCGGAATCTTTTCTACCTCACCTGGTCTTTCGGTTGCAACCTGCCATGGCCCCGTAGCTGTGGAACTTTCAAACCAAACGCCATTTTCAACACAGAAATATTTGCTTCCCGATTGCAAAACAGTTGATGACGTGTTCATGGCAACGGACATTGAAGTACCCTCAATGGGGTCAAATTTTGGAGTACCGTCGTATTTGACTGTGCAGGTTGCTTTTTGTCGATCGACTTTGGCGGTTTGAGGAATCTGGGCATCCACGACTGCTTCCCTGGCTGCATCTGTACCCGCAACACTGATCAATACCTCATCCTTCTCACTTCCTTCTGGTATTTTGGCAAAATCTGAGGGGAGTTTTTCTGCTGCAATATACTCCCAGCCGCTGACAAGAGCTTTACTTCTATACCATCTTCCGGATAGCAACAAATAGTAATCCTGGCTCGCAACGTCCATAAAAATGTTGTTGCTGGTATTGGACATATACAGCAATCCGGTCCCGGCAATGGTGGCAAAATCCGCTTTGCCTTCAGATTGAATCAATTCAGCCGGAACCGTTGAGATGATAATTGCTGTTGGTTTACGCCCCTGCTCGGCAGCGGAAACGTAGCTTGAATCGTTTTTTTGCTGCTCTCTGATATTTTTATCAAGGTCTTTTACTTTACCCTTAAGAAGCGTAGTATTCACCCAGCCATTTTCTAATTTATCGGAGCTATACCAGAAATCTCCATCAAAAAGATAAAGCTTTTTGTCATCATTTTTTATAATTAGATAAGGCGTATTAATTACCTTTTCAAGCCCTATATCCGTATCCATATTCCATTTTGGCTCACCGTCGATAAGAATCAGCGTCGAAGATTCCGTCCTGTAAATGATTTTTGGTGGTGTATTATCAAAATTCTCGTTTGCCGTTTTGGATTCGTTTTCGAGCGAAGTGGTGATATCGTCGATAGAAACGCGGTAGTCCCATTTAGGTACTTCCTGTTCAACCAGATATTTCAAATTGCTGAGTTGCTGTTCCTGCATCTCATCCGGAAATTTGATATTCGTTATTTTAGTGGATTCCAAAGAAGCCATCCGGGAATCGCGATCGGTTTGTAGCGTGGCATCGACCCATATGACGCCAAAAACGGGGTCCGAATTCGCACTTCTATATACAGCAATGGCAGCACGGGCTTTTAATAAATTGCCCACCAGACTTTCAGCCTGAGGTTGGTAAATTACAATTTTCTCTTTTTTGGCTGTCGTTATTTCCTTTGGCCAGCTGGATTGCCCAAGGGACTGAAAAACAGTAGATTGTAAGGCGATGAGAACGATCAAGAGGGTCATCCATCTAACGAGAGGCCCTTTAACTGTGAGTTGAAGCAACATTTGACAAAATCAGTTAATATGAAAATTTGGCAAACAAGTCGAAGCGGATATTCGCTATGTGCAATTGCGCATATTAAGAAAATCGCTATGAATATAGGATATGATTGAAGTTACATAGGTTTTTTGATTTTCTGAAGAAAAAATTGCAGAGGTACCGAAAGAAATATCAAGTTTTTTTGTCTCACTTTATTTGGTTTGGGGTAATGCTCGTTATGCTAAACTTTGTGATTATCAAACGTTTGAATAACCATTTTACTTAGTCGTGTTCGAGTATAGTTTACAGATCACTGAACAGGTTAGTTACACCTTTCAAGTGGATATCGAATTGTCACTCCGAAGTTGGCCGCAGGGTTTGATGCCAGGTCTTGATTTGATTATTGTTGAAAATAACCGGGATGTCGGAAAGCAAGGTCTTGAAGGGAAATCCTCTATCTGTTCATGAATTTTGGAACAGACTGGTCAAAGATACTTTGACTTCTAATGTATATGCTCATGCAGCTTGTTGGTTGATATTGAAAGTTTCTACTAAATGCGCCTCGTAGCGTTTCAGGTCTTCGGGGATATTCGCGTTTTTCTCAACATCATGGAAATGAATACTTTCCAAAGGTTTAAGTCCGATGAAGGCGTTCATGCGGTGGAATCCAAAGAGTGCACCGTCATCCACACTCGTTTCATTGAAAAATTCGCCAGGCAGAGTGAACGCGGTAGCAGGTGCGTTCCACGAACTGGTTACCATATAGGTTTTTCCGTGCAACATCCCGCCCGTTCCGTAGTTGATCGCCGGATTAGCTGAATTTCTACCATCGCTTCGGTAAATACCCGTCTGATGGCCGGCTGTGAATACCTCGTCAATATATTTTTTAAGGCCATGAGGTACCTGAAACCACCAAATAGGCGTGTGGTAAATGATTACGTCTGCCCAAACATAATTTTCGACTTCGCGGGCGGGGTCATATGCATCATTAATATCCGTGTGGCGCACTTCGAAGCCTTGATGGGTCTCGAAAAATGAGATGGTTTTATCAAAGATCGTTTTGTTAAAACGCCCGCCCGAATGACCAAAGATCTGGCCGCCATTGATTATAAATATTCTTTTCGTTTCCATACCAATATTGATGTTTGCTTTCTGAAACAAAAGTAATGGCGCATTTATTATTATAAAAATAAGTTAAATCATACATTTGTATCATAATTATAATAGATAAGAAAATGGTAAATCTGGAGTGGTTCAGAACCTTCAAGGCGATATATGAGACCGGAACGCTGACAGGCGCAGCGGAAAGTTTATACATATCGCAGCCAGGCGTAAGTCTGCATTTGAGTTCGTTGGAAGCGCATGTGGGCTATAAACTTTTTGACCGAACAGCGCGAAAAATGGTGTCAACTGAGCGTGGGAAAATTCTTTACAACTATCTTCTGGAGCCTTTGACAAAGCTTGAAGAAGCAGAAAGACATTTCCACAAGAGCAATGAAAAAGAAAAAGCGACGATCAGTATCGGAATGTGCCTGGAAACCTTTCAGTTTACCTTGGAGCAGTTTCTGCCGACTTTGCCGTTTAACGTAATTATCAAATTTGGCGAATACCCTGAAATGCTCAAAGATCTTGACCATGGAATTCTGGATCTGATCATCACCCCTCAGAAAGGCGATTATAAAACCCTGGAATACAAAGCTTTCTCCAAGGAGCGTATTGTTGTTGTCGGAGGGTCAGAAACAGATACCTCGGAGTTTGATATATTATTGAAAAACAATGATTTAACTGGTGTAGAAAGTTGGCTCAAAGCACAAACCTGGTACGGAACAACAGGGGATATGGAGCATTTGCGCCGGTTTTGGTTCCTGAATTTCACCAAACGTCCTGACTTCAAGCCTAACTACATTGTACCTAACATGTGTTCTATTATTAGATGTCTAAGTGGTGGAAAAGGGATTGCAGTCGTTCCGGATTTCCTCTCGAAAAAAGAACTCGATGCCGGAACGATTAAGGTGGTATGGGAGGGGTATAAAATCATCGAAAATACCCTGTACTTCGGTACACGAAAACGGACAAACTACTCAAAGGAAATAGGCCAGATCCAGGAAATATTTCAAATGGAGATGGTTTGATCCATCTGCAATGGTCTTGATCTCAGTTGATCGCCACTAATATTGTCTCGGCCTTCAACTTTTTTGTCCTCATTTCAGTTCACTGAACAGAACGGATTTCAATTGGTGATAATGAAGAATTGTTTTAGTTTTTGGAGCTTGATAGTACTAATATGGACGCAGCCGATGCATTCGTTCGGGCAGGTCGACTGGAAATTGGTGGCAAAGGATCAAGGTATTGAAGTTTATTCAAAATCGGTTGCAGATTCGAAGATAAAAGCGATTCGTGTGGTTTGTGAGTTGGAAGCAACTGGCAGCCAGTTGGTGGCGCTGTTGCTGGATATTGAGTCTGCAAAACGGTGGGTCTATCACACCAAATCCTGCCAGACGCTGCGGCAGGTTTCCCCTCTTGAATTATATTATTATTCAGAAATAAGCCTTCCGTGGCCGCTGGATAACCGCGATTTTGTTGCGCATGTGAAGGTGACGCAGGATAAAAATTCAGGTTTGATTACCGTCAATGCGCCGGCTATTCCTGGTTTTGTAAAAGCCAGGAAGGGAATAGTTCGGGTTAACAATTCAAAAGGATATTGGTTAATCACACCTTTGGCTGAAAAAAAAGTCAGGATCGAATATACATTACAAACCGATCCGGGTGGTTTGCTTCCGGCATGGGTCGTCAATATGTTTTCAGCGCAGGGCCCGTTGGAAACCTTCAAACTAATGCGCGAATTTGTCGCTCAACCGAAATATGAAAATGCCAGTTTCGAACTTATATCAGAAAGGTAAGCATTGATCGGGCGACGCTTACCAGCCAGCTCCTTTTGTTTTGGTTTGCACCCTGCAAAGGTATCCGTCGACCGTTAAATACAATACCGAACCGTCATTTCCCCAAGCACAATTAGAAGTCAGCTCGCCCATTTCGATTCTTCCGAGCAATTTGCCTGCTGGTGTCAATATCAATATCCCACCCGGCCCGGAAGACCATAGATTGCCATCTTTGTCAATTTTCAGGCCATCGGGCAGCCCATTTAACTTGTTGATTTTCAGTAAAGGCGCCGCGTCATAAAGTAACTTTCCCGTTCCGATATTCCCATCAGCTTTTACAGGATATGCCATGATAAAAGCTTTTTCCGGGTCTGATTGCGCGACATACAATATCTTGCCGTCCGGAGAAAATGCGAGTCCGTTCGGGCGGGTCAGGTCACCAATCTGCAAAGTCGTTTTACCATCTGCTGATATTCTGTAAACTCCAAAATGAGGTTGTTCGCGAGATGGATCATCTGCCTTTTTGCCTAACCCATATGGTGGATCCGTAAAGTAAAAAGTTCCGTCCGCCGCCTGAACAACATCATTTGGACTGTTCAAACGTTTTCCTTCAAAATTATCTGAAAGTGTTTTTTTGCCTCCAACGGGCAGTTGCATTGCAGAAATGCGCCGGTCGCCATGTTCACAAGAAATCAGCCGACCATCACGATCCAGGATAAGTCCGTTGCTGCCGGGTTCGTCACTATAAACTCCTAAGCCAGTATATCCGGATGGTTTCAGAAAAACCGAGAGGCCGTTTTGTTCATCCCATTTATAAACCGTGTTTTTTGGGACATCGGAAAAAAGAAGGTGTTTTTCTTTTTTGTTCCAGACCGGCCCCTCCGACCAGTCAAATCCGGAGGCGAGAACTTCAATGCGGGCATCGCTGGCTATCAGGTTTTTCAATTGCGGATCTTCAACGATAATCCTTCCCAGAGTTGGATAAACTTTTTGAGCCATGGAAGAACTACTTTGAAGTGCTAAAAGCGTCAAGGCCAGATATATGTATCTCATAGTATTTCGTACGTTTTTTGATTAGTATTAAAAATCAGGAAACGCACTGTCCTACTGTAATTTGTGGCTTATACCTTTTTATGATTTATCAGATAAAATCACAGAGCCGTATTCTGAAAGATAATATTCGTCAATATTGGATGAAGCAACGCTCTCAAATACAATATTTTGAAACCTGGTATCTGATAGATTCAGCTTTTTAGGCGTGGGAGTCAAATTGTGAACGATCAGCAATTCTTCTTTTTCACTGGTCCGGATATAGGACAGCAATTCATCATCATCAAAAGAGTAATGAGCCAGATTTGAACCCGTAATATTGCTCAGTATCGAGTTCGATTTTTTTAAAGCGACGAGCTTTTTGTAGTGATTAAAAAGTGAATTGCTGTCTGCTTTTTGTATCGATAAAGGTGTAACGTTTTTCGATATCGAGTATTTGGCTGTAGTCCAGCGAGTTCGCTCGTTGTCTTCAGTATCCTCCGACCAAAGAAAAGGCTCCCGGATATCGTGATCTGGTTTGCGGCCAAGCATTCCGATTTCCTCACCATAATATATATAAGACTGCCCCGGTAACGTGTGAAGAATAGACGCGGCAAGTTTCTTTTTTAGGATATTGTTATCAACCAAGCTTCCGATCCGCACCTGATCGTGGTTGGTTAGCATAATCGCGTCCAAAAAATCAGGATTGTATTGACTGAATAAAGCATGGCTGGCCATAAGTTTTGGTATCAGGTTTTCATCCCGCTCACCAACCAAAATCCTTTGCAAAGCAAAACTCAGATCAAAATTGAACGATGCGGTGAGGTATTCAAAATAAGGAGCAACTTCGTCAGTTTCGGCCCAAACCTCACCAACGGTAAAAGCCCCGGGATTAATTTGCTTGATAGTTTCATGGAAAAATTTCCAGAAAGGCAGGTTTTTGCTTTTCTCCCAATCTGGAAATATATGTCGTGCAGCATCCAGCCGGAAGCCATCCACACCGATATCATTCAACCAGAAACCAATAATTTTGGAAACAGCTTTCCGAAGATCCGGGGAGTTATAGTTCAAGTCGGGCATGCCTTTGTAAAACATTCCATAATACTTTTCCGAATCATTTTCGTTTTCATGCCATGGATATACTTCCTGCGAGTCGTCGGTGGTTTGTCGTTTTGCAATCCCTAGTTTTTCAATTTCTTCCTGCGTTTTCCACCAATAAAAGTTACGCCAAAAATTGGAGTGTGACTTTCTGGCTTTAACAAACCACGGATGCTCGATGCTGGTGTGGTTGATGATCAGGTCAAGATAAATGGAGATACCTTTTTCATGCGCTTTTTTGACCAACTTGCGAAAGTCGGACAGTGTTCCAAATTCAGGATCGATATCATAATAATCGCGGACGTCGTATTTGTGATAACTGGGAGAAGGATGAACGGGAGTCAGCCAAATGGCCTCGACGCCTAGGTCCTGAAGGTAATCGAGTTTGGAAATAATACCTTTTATATCGCCTATGCCATCGCCATTTGAATCGCAGAATGAGCGGACAAAAATTTCGTAACAGATGCGTGGTATAGTGTGTTGATGTGGCGCCATGAAAATTTTTGATGTTTACTCCAGTGTATATCGCCTGAGTTCCCGGTATACGATATGAATGGGCAGCCCCATAATTGTATAAAAAGAGCCCTCTATTTTATCGATTGCAATCATGCCCAACCATTCCTGAATTCCATATGCACCCGCTTTGTCGAAAGGTTTATATTGGTCAACATAATATATGATCTCATTCATATCCAGCTCTTTAAGCCAAACCAACGCGATATCTGAATAAGTTGAAATCTCCCCTCCATCAAGGATACTGATCGCCGTAATCACCTCATGGCTTTTGCCAGATAACATCGTCAGCATATCAATCGCTTCCTGTCGGTCTGTCGGTTTGCCCAAAATCTGACCTTCGGCGGCTACAACTGTATCTGCTGTCAGCACCAGGCTGTCGTTTACAATTCCGAACTGTTTCGCTTTCTTGGTCGAAATATATCCTGCCACTTCTCTCAATGGTATTTCAGGCGAAAAAGATTCATCGATGGGAATTACCTGAACAGTAAATTCAAAGCCGGCATTGGTTAACAATTCCTTTCGGCGAGGGGAATTGGAGGCAAGTATTAATGGTTTGGAAAGTTTAAGCATGCTACTTCGAAATGTGCAAGATACTGTTTTGTAGATTGTTACGGGGCTGGAACGAACTTTTTATTAAAAATTTTAATTTTTTTTGCAATCAATGGAACTTCCGGCTCAAGAATACATGTTGTTACATTAAATGTTGATACATTTTATTATTAAATAAGTTAAAGTTATGTCAATCGAGAATGATATAAAACAAATAAAATTTCGGAGCCCGTATCAAAAACTGGTTTTGAATATGATTTACACAAGTAACTGGTTGGTATACAAGCAGCTTGATGTATTCAGAAGTTATGATATCACGATGCAGCAATACAACGTATTGCGAATTTTACGAGGGCAGAAGCTTAATCCGATTAAAGTGAGCGACATCGCTGACAGAATGTTGGATAAGAATTCAAACACGTCACGTCTGGTTGACAAACTTCTTTTAAAAGGTTGGGCTGAACGTAAGTCCTGTCCAAGCGATAGAAGAGCTGTCGACGTAATTATCACGCAACCAGGTCTGGATATTCTGGCAGAGATTGATCCTATCGTTGAAGAATGGGAACAAAGTCTGAATGTGCTAACCGAGGAGGAAGCAGAACAAATCAGTACGTTGCTTGATAAACTCAGGCAATCCAAATAAAAATCTTATTAACACAATCAATTTAACAATCAATTCAATTTAAGTATGAAATCGTTTAAAACTCTTGTTGCCTCTCTTGCTGTTGCATTATTTATTGGTGGAAGCGCTTCTGCAACTGATGGTGGGAAGAAAGCAGTTAATTTTAAAGTTAACCCATCGAAAAGTGAACTTACCTGGTTAGGTAAAAAAGTTACTGGCGAGCACACAGGTAACATCGCGTTGAAAGAAGGATATATCGCTTTGGATGGCGCGAAATTAGTTGGCGGTAAATTTGTTGCGGATCTTACGTCAATTACTTGTACTGACCTTACCGACAAATCGTACAACGAAAAACTGATCGGCCATTTAAAATCTGAGGATTTCTTCGGAGTTGAGAAAAACCCGAATGCAACATTTGTTGTAACGAAAGTTGCTCCTAAAACTGCGGGTGTATACGACGTAACCGGCGATTTGACTATCAAGGGAATTACAAAACCAGCTACTTTCCCGGTAACAGTTAAGACTACAGCAACTGGTGCTGAGGCAACTGGCAAATTGGTAGTTGACCGTTCAAAATATGATATCAAATACAACTCTAAGTCGTTTTTTGATAACCTGGGTGACAAAGTAATTTATGACGATTTCACGATCGACGTGAAAATCGTTGCAGCGAAATAAGAAATATTTAAATCCCTCATCAGTTGATATCAGCCTGTCGGTTCGCCGACGGGCTTTTATTTTATAAGATTAATCGAATTTGCGCGCAACCGAATAATGGGGAAAGTCGTCCAGAAAGCTGATCTGACCGTTGACGGCCTGAAAGCAATAGTGATTCGTCCCATTGGTTACCGCCATAAATTCGGGTCGGATCGTGAAATTATACCTGCTTATCTGCGCAAAAGTGGCATTATTAACAGTCACAAATGGTGCTTTACATTCCACCAACAAAAATGGGGTGCCTTCGGGAGATAATATGATAATATCTGTTCGCTTAGCCATTGAATTGTATTTCATCCCTGTCTCAACCGCGAAAAGTGCTTTGGGATAACCGTAATGACTTACTAACAAATTAATAAAATGCTGGCGAACCCATTCTTCGGGAGTAAGTGTTATAAATTTTTTTCGTATAATGTCAAAAATGAGCGGTTTCCCATTAACCTGCTTCACTTTGTGATCGTAGGTGGGAAGATTTAAAGTTTCCATTGAGCTAAGTTACGAAACTCATCAATTAAGCCAATAAACAAACTAATATGAACACAAAAGAGCAAATTGTAGAAAACTGGCTTCCTAGATATACGGGCACACCTATTAGCGAATTCGGGAATTATATCCTGCTGACAAACTTCGCGAATTACGTAAGCATGTTTGCAGCCAAGTTTGGAGTTGAAGTTAGAGGTCGCGACCGTGCGATGCAAACTGCTACAGCCAACGATATCACCATTATCAATTTTGGAATGGGAAGTCCGATGGCAGCAACTGTAATGGACTTGTTATCAGCTATTAGTCCCAAAGCGGTGCTTTTCCTGGGAAAATGCGGCGGTTTGAAAAAAACGCAGGTAGGTGACCTGATCCTTCCGATTGCGGCCATCAGGGGAGAGGGGACAAGCGATGATTATATGCCTGCCGAAATCCCGGCTTTGCCTTCTTTCCGTCTACAAAGTACAGTTTCGGCCAGTATTGCAAAATACGGAATGGACTACTGGACCGGAACGGTATATACCACTAACCGCAGGATTTGGGAGCACGACGACCATTTTAAAGAATACCTTAAGGAAATTCGCGCCATGGCAATTGATATGGAAACGGCGACGATTTTCATTGTCGGCTTTGCTAATGCAATTCCACACGGAGCCCTGCTTTTGGTATCGGATAATCCCCTTGTTCCTGAGGGAGTTAAAACGGAAGAGAGCGATAAAAAAGTAACGACAAACTACGTCCAGAAACACCTGGATATCGGTATAGAATCGTTGAGCGAGCTGGCATGCTCGGGAGATTCTGTGAAACATTTGAGATTTGAAAAATAGCCGAATTTATAAGCCATATCCGGCCCACTTTTTGGTTTGATCGTCGATTACAAGAATCCAGTCTGTGCCGGGGCCTTGTGCATAGGGCTTAAATTCCTGCTCGCTCTTGTTGGTAAAGTTGCCGATTTTAAAAGTGGTATTATCTCTAGGATTGAACCAGTAAGCAACCAACGCATCTGCTTCCAGTAAAGCAAGATTAATTCTCAGAGTTCGACCATATGGAGTGTATGCCATTAAGAAATCCTTTTTCGACGAAATGGCTGCGATCTGATATCCTGCGTCTTCCGGATTTTCGTTCTTAATTAAATCTTTGCTCGGAGTAAGCTCCCACCACGGATGGGAGTTCATGAGATTTTTCATATATCCCATTTGAACTGCTCCCGGTAGATGAATGGCAACTTTCCAGTTCGTTCTTGCGAAAGCAATTGGCGGATTGTTAGCGATATCAAACATTTGCCAAACATCCTGGCATCCGTAAGTATGTCCGCATGCTCCTGAAAACACCGACCAATATGCAGCCTGCCGAACATCGAAATCATTGAAATATCCTAATTCCGACTTCCAGTTGATAGGGTGGTCTTCGTAGCGTGGCTCTCCATCAAGGGTGGGTTTGACGGGCATTTTGTTATAGTCGTTTTGAAGCATCTCGTAGTTCTTTCGATCCTTCTTGTCATGTCCACTCTGGAACATGTTCATATTCAGCCACTCAGAATCGTGAAAGAATTTGGACGAAAAACTGACTCCTTGAGGATGATACGTAATGATCTGAGTTTGACCAACCAGCTGCCTGATACCAGCCGCCATCGCATTGATAATTGCAACCTGTTTATCCGTTTCGGGGTTTCTGTCCCCGCCTAGTATCCAGATCACATTTTTACCTTTATACCTTCCTGCCAACCATTTGCCATACGCGAAAGCATTTTCGGTAGTAAATATTTCCGGACCGACTCCCCATTTTTTATTGAACTTGTCTCCCCAGGTCGGCAGCAGGCCGATATACAATCCTAATTTTTCCGCTTCGGCGATGACGCGGTCGACATGCTGAAAGTATTTCTCATTAGGTTTGGTGGGATCGTTGTCTTTTAATGGCCGGTCTCCATTCCGATTGGGTTGATTAAGGCCATCAAATTCGGCAAGTGCCACTGCCTGGATAACATTATATCCTTGTTTAGCCCTGACAGCCAGATAGGTTTGGGCTTCTTCAAAAGTTAGCCGATGGAACAATTCCCAGGCGGTGTCTCCAAGCCAGAAAAAAGGGAGGTTGTCGTCCCGGGATATATATCGTTTGCCTTTGTCGACTTTCAGGCCCGGCAATTTTACCTGTGCATATAATGAAAGATGGCAGATAAAAGTCAAAAACAGAACTTTGAAAACTTTTTTCATAATCCGAGGCGGTTTGATTTGGACTGCTGAGCGATACTTTTTAAAGAGTGAAATTCTTCAGGAATACTGATTCCAAAGCTAATCTAATTGGTTCCTATGGTGCGGGTTTGTCGGAAACCAGATATTGGTCATGCTCTCACCAACAATAAATTTGTAATTTTACTATATGGACGAACGATCACTATATGAAAGAATTGGTGGGGAAGGTGCAATTCGGCAACTAACCGATCATTTTTACGACCTTGTTTTTGAGCATCCTATTATTGCAAGATTGTTCAAAAACGACAAAGAAATCATTAAGGAAAAGCAACGATTATTTTTAACACAATTTTTGGGAGGACCACAGCTTTATAACGACAAGTACGGGCATCCAATGATGCGTGCGAGGCATATGCCGCATCCGATCAGCGAGGACGACGCCGTCGCGTGGCTGCAGTGTATGGCATCCGCAGTAGGTTCGCTGAACATTGATAACGACCTCAAAGACGAGCTTTTTGACAGATTTCCGAGAACCGCCTTTTTTATGGTAAACCAGGAAGAATAATGAAATTGTATTTTTCTGATTATGAGATAATTATTTAAAATTTTCTTTGGCACATTAATTTTTACATGGTATCTTTATATTTGTAATAGATATGTTACAACCAAATAAGTACTATTTCTGATATTTATTAATCATCCGGACGGGCACGAACTCCTATTTTTCGGATTTTTGATGACTTAATTCGATAAAAATGGAGAGAATCCTTTCGTTTATTTTGACTGTGGTGGTTGGTGTTTTTTGGATTTTCGCCCTGATCATAGCTTCTGCTATCACCTTGGTTATGCAAGTTTGTTTCTTGATCTACCAAGCTATTGTTTATCGTCATCCGGTTCGTCTGATGGCATATAATAAACTCATGTAATTCCGTTTCTTCACTTTTCTAATGTTGCCTCCGAAAGTTTTCTGAGTAAAGGTCCTTATGCATATGCATTCGTTGCGAGTATACATTACCTTTGCGGCATGAATTTTAAAGAGCAGTTAAATCAATTTCCGATACTTAACAAAGTAGTAACAGCCTCAGAAAAGCTGGGAGTTGAAGTATATATTATTGGTGGTTTTGTACGAGATCTCATTTTAAACCGCCCTTCGAAGGATATCGACATCGTGTCGGTAGGTAGTGGAATAGAACTTGCAGAAGAGGTGGCTTCCCAATTAGGTTCCGACGTTCATGTCAGCATTTTCAAGAATTTTGGTACGGCCCAAATCAGACAGGGCGATTTGGAAGTCGAATTTGTCGGCGCAAGAAAAGAGTCTTACCGATCCGAATCTCGCAAGCCGGCAGTGGAAGACGGTACATTGCAGGATGATCAAAATCGGAGAGATTTCACAATCAATGCACTGGGGTTGAGCCTGAACCGAGAAACTTATGGTGATCTGATTGATCCTTTCGATGGCATCCGAGACCTCCGAAAAAAAATCATCAAAACTCCGCTGGAACCCGGTATTACTTTCTCCGACGATCCGCTCCGCATGATGCGGGCGATCCGTTTTGCTTCTCAGCTTAACTTTGATATTGAGCCGGATACTTTTGACGCAATCGTCGCGATGAAAGACAGGATCACGATTGTTTCAATGGAAAGAGTATCGGATGAATTGAATAAAATCATCCTCTCAAAAACCCCTTCTTACGGATTTAAATTACTATATCATTCCGGTCTTCTGCACTACATTTTCCCGGAAATGGTTGAATTGCAGGGTGTTGAGAATATTGAGGGGAAGGGTCACAAAGATAACTTTTACCATACCCTACAAGTTCTGGACAATGTCGCAGAACATACCGACGATCTTTGGCTTCGCTGGGCGGCGATATTGCATGATATAGCCAAACCTGCTACTAAGAAATTTGACAAGAAAGTTGGCTGGTCATTTCATAACCATGAGGAGGTTGGAGCGCGTATGGTGCCTGTTATTTTCAGGAGAATGAAGCTTCCGTTGAATGAGAAAATGCGGTTTGTGAAAAAGCTTGTTCGACTTCATTTGCGACCTATTGTGTTGTCTAAGAGCGATATAACGGACTCCGCGATGCGACGACTATTGGTTGAAGCAGGAGAAGATATTGAAGACCTGATGGCTTTGTGTCGAGCGGATATCACTTCGAAAAACCCGGAAAAGGTTAAGAAATACCTGCATAATTTTGATCTGGTTGAGCAGAAACTGAAGGATCTGGAAGAGCGTGACACACTCCGGAACTTCCAACCTGTAATATCCGGTGAGATTATCATGAAGGCGTTTGGTCTTTCTCCTACAAAAGAGGTGGGCGTCATCAAAGAAATTGTAAGAGAGGCGATTATTGAAGGAATTATCCCGAATGAATACGAGCCCGCTTACAACTATATGATCAACGAAGGCATTAAAATGGGCCTGACGGTGCAATAACCCGATTTTGGCGTTGCGGATTGGTTCGGTTTTGATAGCTTTGCAACATATTCAACTTTTTAAGAATCCACCTTATCTTATCTTAATGGAAGGTACACGCTTTCGGCGTTTTTTCGGCGCATTATTAACACTCCTAGGTATTTCAGTCTTGTTATTCGCCTGTGTTGCATTTTTATCAGAAAAACCAGTTTTGGGGCTGACAGTTTCTAAATGGGAGTCTGTTGTTCCGTTCTTGGTAGGAACAGTATTCCTCGTAACCGGAGTGAATCTGATCAATAGGGTGTAGCGGTAATTTTATGCACCAATGAGAAATTAAGGGTCCTTAAGACTTAACTATTCTCAACTTAATGGTTCAGAAAATGTTAAGCTAAATTTTCTTTTCAGCCAGTATATTCAGACCAACCGCACACTCCAGACAACGCTTTTGGATGCAATATTGGTTGTGCAATTCGATCAGACCCTGTGAGTCGGCTGCGGTTTTGCATGCCATATCAAGGCTTTCCCAAAGTCGTGTAATTTTATTGTTTTCAGATGGAATAGCCGCTAACAGGTCGAGCGCATGTTGAGGAAATTGTTCTTCCCGTTTCCATTTGGAGTGTGCCACCAGAAGGGGTATCACTGCGTTGATTATCAACAGATTTTGTGTTGACTCTCCTATGAATGGGACTAGGCCTTTTGTTTTCTTGCCAAATATCACATGCTGCGTCCAATATTCGGATTGTTTCAAACTGAATGTTATCAAGTAGGACTTTCCGTCACGCGCGGCAATGATATCTGAGAATATGTTCCTCGTTTTTTGAAGAAAGTGAGCAAATTGCGATAGGCGAACCGTCGGAAATCCGGGCGGACGTAGTCGAAGAAATTTCCATTCATGCCCACTCATTCTTGTTTGAATATCATATTTTTGACATAGATAAGTATATTCTTTTTTTAGAATTCCAATAAATTCATCTTCCTCATCTTCAGGGATCAAACCCGCATTTCCGAAAAGCAAAGCCTCCAGTTGCAGTCGGTCCGTGTGTAATTTTCGGACCGTTTTCCATGGAGTAATCTGACAAAGCCTTAGAAATGAAGGATCGTTCAATTTGAATCCGAAATGTTGCCCAATCCATTGATATGCAGTTTCTTCCCAGTCATTTTGATTTTGTTCCAACAAATTCAACACCATCTGGGCCTTCTTATCCATGCGTTCCAGAAGCACGCGATCCAGCATCGAGAATTTGAGAATGTTGTTCACCTCCACGAACTGACTGCCGCATGGTATGGAGTCGGTTGAATTTTGAAGAAGGTCATATCTTTTCAAAATTGAATGGCGCACTTTTCCGTTTAATGACAAAGTTGGGATTTCGGTGCCATCGTTTCTGATCAGCAATTTGTCGTCATTCCAGACCACGTGAAGGACCACGCTTTCGTAGCTTTGGTCATCCATATGGCCGTGCCGATCCCAGTCGGAAGCGTTCACGTGGATTTCAATAGCTCCCGCCCAATTGATACCTTCAATTTGAATTCTGCAATTTGAAAAATCCGGACCCGAATCCGTGTTTTGAGTACCAGGATGAATTACCGAGACGATCTGGCCGGAAGAAGTTTGCAAATCGGACGAATCGAAGTATTGAAAGCGCCAGATAAAACTGAGAATATCTTCGTTCATAGCAAACAGAAAGGAAAGAATAGAAAAATTAATATAATGCCACTCGATTCTTTGTCTAAACCTGATTAGTTTCGGTACTTTGTACGTCACTTTTGTGATTTGGTTTCGATTTTGGAAGATTAAAGTTTCGTATGGTTCGTCGTTTGCTGTTTATTGGACTAAGGTTCTTCTTGTATTTTGTCGTGATTTCCTTCGTCTGGGTGGTGATACTGAAATTCGTACCAGTTTGGTTAACGCCATATATGATTTCGCGCAAGATCGAGGCGATTCGGGAAGACAAAGATTCGGAACTGCACCACGACTGGGAGCCATATGAGAATATTTCAAAAGAAGTCGCGCTGGCGGTAGTGGCGTCGGAGGATCAGAATTTCCCAAATCACTGGGGATTTGATTTTGATGAAATTTACGATGCGATGACAGAAAAGCGAAAGCGAGCCAGAGGCGCAAGTACGATTTCTCAGCAGGTCGCTAAAAACGTTTTCTTATGGCACGGCAGAAGCTTTATCCGAAAAGGCCTTGAAGCTTATTTTACTATATTGATTGAACTCATTTGGGACAAGGAGCGCATATTGGAAGTATATCTTAACGTAGCCGAAATGGGCGAAATGACCTTCGGAGTTGAAGCCGCATCGCTTAGATACTATAAAAAATCGGCCAAAAACTTATCGAGATACGAAGCCGCAAGAATAGCTGCGGTTCTACCCAATCCAATACGTTTTTCGATCAAAAATCCGTCTGCGTATGTGAACAAGCGTACCGGCCAGATTGTAAGGCAAATGAGGTATTTGGGTGGGCAAAAGTATATTGCGGAACTTTGATAAGGGATGAAAGGGAGGAGGGGATAAAAGGGAGGAGGGGAGGAAAGGGAGGAGGGGCTGTATAGACTTGAATGGTTTTAAACCTACTCAGTCTTGCCGATAGCTGGGTTGGTCGATTTGATTGAGTCACCTATATCATAAGCAATTACCAAAAAAGCCGGCCAGAAATCGACCAGCTTTAGAGCAATTGTTCGATGGACAGGCTTTGCTAGCTAAAAGCTAAAAGCTAAAAGCTATTTCAACACCGCCCGAATCATTACCGGTTGATGGTCTGATGGATAGCGTTGTTCTTTTGCGTCTGTCAGTACACCATATTTCTTTACTTCGACGCCTTTGCTCACGAATATGTAGTCGATGCGTTTATCCATCGGTGCGTCAAATTTGAAGCTGTTGAATGTTCCCTCGGGGCCATATGGCTTCTGTTCCGTTACGTCGTGGGAGTCTTTAAGTAAACCGCTGATGGTTTTAATCTGCTCTGTTTCCGGCGTAGAATTGAAGTCTCCGGTTAAGATTGTGATGGAGTTTCCGGCTATCTCCTTGATCTTTTTAACCATCAGATATCCAGATTGGCGACGTGCTTCAACGCCCTGGTGATCGAAGTGTACATTGAAGAAATAGAATTCTTTACCAGATGTAGTATCCATAAATTTCGCCCAGGAAGCGATACGGTTGCAGCATTTTGCATCCCAACCCAAACCCGGTTTGTCAGGCGTTTCGCTTAACCAGAAATCACCGGATTCAAGGACATTGAACCTGCTTTTCTTGTAGAAAATGGCCGAGTGCTCGCCACCTTCCTTGCCATCGTCACGCCCTTTCCCGATAAATGCAAAATCTTTTAATTCAGCAACGTCATTCAATTGGCCACGAAGCGCTTCCTGTGTTCCAAAAATGTCAAAATCATGGAATTGTACCAAAGCCTTTACGTTTTCCTTGCGGTTCGGCCATGCGTTCACACCGTCGCCCTGGTTGTTATATCTAAGGTTGTATGTGGCAATAGTTAGTTCGGAGGACTTGGATTTTTGCGCGTGAGTGACACATACAAAAAGAAATAGGAATAATACGGTAACTAGGATTTTTTGCATTGGAATAGATTAAAAGGTTGTGCTGTAAAAAAAGGTAAACATAGAGTAAAGCGGTCTACTGGCCTCTAATTACTCTATGTTTTTTATTAGCTGAGCGCGAAATAGCGTATTACCAGCCCGCGTTTTGGCCCAATTTCGGATTAAACAATCTGTCAGTTTCCGGGATCGGATAGAGGTAATTTTTCTCCTCCCAGTTACGTGGCACGTTGTTCAGCCAGGTGATTTCTCCTGATGTATCGTTTTTCAGACGCTGCGGATTCGGCCCTGAGCTGGTTGTTTCCGCAACATTGATATAGGTAAGACCGGCAACAGGAGTTGTTGGCATTGTTTTTACAAAGATTACGTCCATCACGCCGTCTTCATTCAGATCCATTGGCTGGTCGAGTGCAGGAACATAGAAACCATTCCATTCCTGTTCCATTAACTCGCCTCGTTTCCAACGAATGATATCATGGAAGCGGAAGCCTTCCAGGCAAAGTTCGATGCCTCTTTCACGACGAATTTCCAACAAAGTCGCATCATTGATTGCAGGGAAATAGTTAGTCTGGAAATAAGTATCAATTTTGGTTGGTTTCGCAGAAAGGCCGCCTGTAATACCAGCCCGGCCCCGAAGCGCGCCGATCGTTTTGGCCCAGTCAGAGTCTGTAAATGTCCCGAGTTCTTGTTTAGCTTCGGCAAGATTTAGCAATATTTCGGCATATCGCATCATCGCAATCGAATTGATATTTCTCGTTCCGCCGTCATAATATGTATCATCAAGACACCATTTAATGGGTTGGTATCCAGTGTAAGTATATGAGAATACTGGCGGAGCTGCTTCTTCTTTTCCACCATTTATTCGTTTATAGCTACCCATGCGGATCGTCTGTTGCAATCTTTTGTCACGTCCTTTTACCTCGTTTGCAAAAGTCATCGTCTTGTAACCCGCATTGTCCGTGAATGGTGTTCCGTCAAGGTTCAGATAAGTATTGACAAATGTTCTGTTAAAGCTCAAACGCGCACCATATGTCGAGCTCGTCCACCACCAGTTAGCGTCATTATATACACTCACCGCAGGGTCGCAGACAAACGAGAGCATTACTTCGTTGGTGACTGGCGTATTGTTGGTGAACAGCTGGCGATATGATTTCTCGTTTCCACCGGTTTGGTTGAGAGAAAAACCTCCGTCCGATATCACCTTTTCAGATGCAGATACTGCCTCATTCAACCACTTGTCAGCAGTTCCCTGCAGGTTATAGCTTGTCTGGTATTTGCGGAATGTCCCTTCAAACAAACAAATCCTCGATTTCATACCATATGCTACCGACTTCGTGATAAGGCTTCTGGTATTGTCAGTCGTCGTACGTATGTTTTCACAGGCGTAGTTGATGTCGGCTAAAACCGAATCCATTACCATCGTTCGTGGATCGCGTGGGTTGTAGAGGGCCGGATCGTTGACTTCCAGTGGCGTATTATACCATGGCACGTCGCCAAATCTTTTCACTTTATTGAAGTAGAAAACGGCTCTAAAGAATCGCGCAAGTGCGGTATAGTGCTTGCGTGCATCAGCAGGAACAGTTTGCATGTTATTATTCACAAGGAAATAATTGATATTTCGAAGTTGCGACCAATCCCAGCCAGAGCTTTGACGTGGACCAAATGCGCCATCTCTCAAGAAATCAGGTACTTGTGAGCGTGCTCCAAAATCCGTCATTTCATCGGCACGAATAATATCGCCACCTGTCGGCAGTATATTGTAAAAGGAGGTAGAGTATAATTCGAGTCCTTTCTCACTTCCAAAAACTGCATTTTTATCAGCCGTCGACTGCGGTACCTGATCCAGATCCTGACATGCGCCTGCGAAGAGGCATATCATCAAAAGCAGGCCTATATATGTATTTTTCATTGTTGTTTTCATTTAATTTTTAATACTTCACTTGCTCCGGACGGGTGATATTTGCCACAAAGGCGCGAAGACACAAAAAGGGATTATTTATTGTTTTGAGTTCTAGCCTCCCTTGCATCTTCTTGCCAGACAAATTAAAACGTTGCGGACAAGCCAAATGTGAATCCTTTGAGGATCGGATAATTGTTGGCGTTTCCACTGTTTCCGTCTGTCACCACTCTGTCAGATGCGCCTGTATTTTCCACGTCGATATCTTTGGTCACTTTGTAAAGTGGCGAGAATGTCAGCAGGTTATCACCGGATATATATATTCTTGCGGTAGACATTTTGATCTTGCTGATCAGGGATAATGGAATGTTATATCCGACCTGAACATTCTTAAGTCGCAGATATGCAATGTTTTGCAGGTATTTGGTTTGCTCCTGTTTTAGCTCTCCTGACCCGTTTTGCGCCACATATCCTTTGTATCTTGGCAGATATGCATCCGGGTTTTCTTCCGACCATATATTGCCCATCTGCCAGGTTGGAATCTTGTTGTACGGACGGTTATATTGTCCCCAGAAGTTTGCAGCTTCCGCTCCAGGATACCAGTCCTGATGGCCAACTCCCTGTGCGAAGCCCGAAATGAAGAAGTTGTTCCAGTCAGCGCTTAGTGTAATTCCGTAAGTATATCTCGGGAGAGAGTTACCGATCACCCTTCTGTCGCCCGGATTGGTCACAGTGTTATCACCATTATTAATTTGTCCGTCCCCGTTCAAATCTGCGAACTTGATATCTCCAGGCAATAATTTTCCTGTATTGGAAGCCTTTGTTAAGATCTGTTTTGGCGAATTATTGATATCGTCTGTGGAGGTGAAATAGCCGTTATTGGTATATCCCCAGATTTCCCCGACGGTCTGTCCGGTATAATAATCGGTCAACCGAAGATCTGTGTTGTTATACTTATCGATTTTTGCTGTATAATCCGCCATCGTCAGGCGAACCGAATAATTAAACGGTTTAGCACCTGCAGTAAACTGATCGTGCCAAACCAGAGAAGCCTCCCAGCCTTTTGTTGTCATATCAGCATAGTTACCTTTTGGAACGTCAGTTCCGAAAACAGCTGGCTGAGTCATACCCACCGTGAACATACCTGTCGTTTTGCGCTGGTACACATCCGCGTTGAAAGTAAGTCGGTTGCTCAGCATCGAAAGGTCTATCCCCAAGTCAGCGGTGCTCGAAGTTTCCCAGGTTAATCCGTTTGGCAAAACATTAGGCTGTCCTGATTGCTGAGGACGAACGCCGTTGAGTATCCTGCCTGATTGCGATATAGAAAACTTTTCCTGGAACATATAAGAGTCGATGTTCCCGTTTCCAAGTGAACCATATGACCCGCGCAGTTTAAGCTCCGATATTGCTTTTGGCGAAACCTTCCAGAATCCTTCGTTCGATACTCTCCAGCCTGCGGATACTGACGGGAAAAAAGCATATCGCTGGTTTGAAGGGAATTTGGATGATCCATCATAACGACCGTTGAATTCGATCAGGTATCTCTCTTTGTACGAATAATTTAATCTATAAAAACCACCGAGGATAGCCCATTTATCCCAACCGCCGCCAGTCGTTATTGACTGCCCAAGGGCCAGATTCATGTCAGTTGCATCTTCATATATCAATCCGTTTCTCACCGTTTCCAATCTGCGATAAACCGACTGCTCATCGTTGAAGCCCGCCAGAACTTTGAAATAATGATCTTTGCCAATCTGTGGCTCAAATTCAGCGTAAAGGTTGGTAGCAGTATAAAGCGTGGTTCTATATAAATTCTGAAGATCGTTCGTGTTGGCGCCCACATATTCAATTACCCCGGGTTTGCGGCTGTAAGGAACCGGCACACGGCGACGATATTCATTATTGTCCGTTCCCTGAAATGTGAAATTTCCTTTAACACCAAACACGTCGTTGAAGAATTTAGACTCAAAGCTGGTCGTATTTCTGAAAACACGTTTGTCCATATCTATCCCGTTTTTGCCATACCAGAAATCGCCGACAGTATATGCAGCGGAGTAGGTCAATGTTCCGTCGGGGTTGAACATCGGTGCCATCGTATGGCCCTCGTCCGAAATATTTCTCCATATCGAGCCACCTTCACCAACATTGAGCGGGTTGTGGTATTTCATCGAAGAGAAGTCGGCGTTATTGGTAACCGTCAACCAGGGATACAGTTGAAGCGAGCCTTTTGCCCGGAAACTATACAATTTATAATCGTCGGTGTTGTATTTGAAAAGACCATCCTGGCCATAATAGCGACCCGTAATCAGGAAGTCGGCTTTTTTATTTCCGCCCGATACGGTCAGATTGTGTTCCGTGGCGCTTGTATTTTTCTTATAAAGCTCCTTGTACCAGTCCATGTTTTCATAGTACACATATTCTCCCGTAGCAGGATCCACGTCAGTTTTTGGCAAGCTCGGATCTTTCGATCTCCTTTCAAATTCTGCCAGATATGCCTGAGAGAATTTCACCGTTTTATTTACGTTCTGAGGAGTTTGCGAATAGTCGTTCCATGCGCTCCAGCCCTCGTTGAACATTTTGGCGAAAGTA
The DNA here is from genome assembly GCF_056895215.1 of Dyadobacter sp. HNCC25DJ184. Lineage (NCBI taxonomy): Bacteria > Pseudomonadati > Bacteroidota > Cytophagia > Cytophagales > Spirosomataceae > Dyadobacter > Dyadobacter sp. HNCC25DJ184. The sequence continues at coordinate 599,981 of NZ_JBXHAQ010000001.1, forward strand.
TATCCATCGGTTACAAAGTCGGGCACTGCGATCGGTTTTTTGATCGAATGATTAAGCGTGTAGCTCACAGTCGTTCTGTCTTTTACCGGAGTTTTGGTAGTGATCAAGACCACACCAAAAGCGCCTCTTGCGCCGTAAATAGCGGCCGATGCAGCGTCTTTCAACACCGATACACTTGCCACGTCGCTTGGGTTGATACGGCTTGGATCACCTTCAACACCGTCAATCAATACCAGGGCAGCACCTCCGTTGGAGCCAGTTCCAATTGTGGCCGCTCCCCGGATATTATAAGTAGGGGATTGGGTCGGTTTTCCGTCACCCATTGTGATGTTTAAGTTGGGGATAACACCTTGAAGACCCTGGGTTAAGTTTGGTAAAGCTCTGTTTTCCAGTACTTTGCTGGTTATCTGGTCAACGGCGCCCGTCAGGTTTGCCTTTTTCTGAGTACCATATCCAACCACCACAATCTCATTCAACGCTTTGGTATCCGCACCGAGCGTGATATTGATCGTCGACTGACTCCCGACTTTCACTTCTTTCGATTCATACCCGACGAAGCTGAAAATAAGTACAGATTCAGGCGAGGTTACGGCCAACTGAAAGTCACCATTGGCGTCTGTGGTTGTCCCGATTGACGAGCCTTTTAGCACGACACTCACTCCTGGAAGTGCACCGCTTCCGTCGGCCGCCGTTACATTTCCTTTTACATTGATATCCTGTTTTGAAACAGAAACCGGTGAGATTTCAATTCCGTTTCCATGAAGTTTTGGTATCGGAATAGCCGTAGGCATCGCATATCCGGTCTGCGAAATCAGCGCCACCGAGAATGCATACTTGAGACTGGAGAGGGTAGATTTACCCATCGTGGCCAGTCTTGTCTGTTTGGGGAATAGCATAAGTTTAATCATATTATAAAAATTTGGGCAAATGTACTCGGACGGGGGAGAGGAGGATTACTTAAGGCCGTTAAGAATGTGCTATTAAAAAAATGATAATTTAATATTGAATTAAAATCAAAATTTTAAAGGAGAGCAGTCCCGTGGTATTATTTATTGAAGAGATATCAGGAATTGATAAGCGTTGAGGAAAATATGCCTTATAGAATGATATAAGGGGATTATCTGCTATGGGATGGCTGCATTAAGTTACAGTCAAAAGAGGAATGTGGTATGGTAATATTCCTCTTTTGATTGTCTTTTTGTTGATTGTTCTGTTATTTTTTTCTAGGAATAGTAATATTTCCAACGACCTCGCCATCGTCTCTGATCATCTTCAGACTAAGCTCTTTGGTATTGGCTTTTAGCTTCATAAGGGTCCGGTTCCCTTCCAGCGGTCCGCCACCAATGAAGATAGGGTAGTTGTGGTCTCCATCAGGTTGGTGCGTCATGTAGCGATGTGTATGCCCGGAAATCTGCAGGTCGAATCCCGCCTTATTGAGCAATGCGCCAAAGACCTGCCGGCAGTGAGTGGTTCCATGCCAATCGCCCGAATGATAGGGTGATATATGAATCAGTAGCACTCTGAATGGTGCTTTCTTGAAAGCCTCTGACTGAATTTCTTTTTCGAGCCATTTGGCCTGTTTCTCGCGATAACGGTCAAAGGCAGAAAGCCCGCCATATTCAACGCTGTCGTCGGTTTTGTCTTCTCCCGAGTCGAGTACCAGAAAATGGATCGGACCGCGCCGAAATGAGAAATAGTATTTATCATCCGGATAAGCGAAATACTCCGGGATATGCCTTGAAAAGCTCCCACGGCATTCGTGATTGCCCTGGGTTAGCAGAAGGGGAAATTCGGAAGCGAAGATGTCAATGGAAGGCTGGATCAAATGATCAATCATTTGCTGTTCATTATTGACCCAGTCAAAACAGTCACCGTTGAAGACTACAAAGTCGTAGTCACGCGTGTTTCCAGTAAATCCGTGACGGTACAGGAGTTGCGGGATAATCTGCGGCCGGTCGTGTATGTCATTGAAAATGACAACTTTGATTTCGTCCTCAACCTCAGCGGGCGTAGTAAACGAAAGCAACGGACTTGATATCGTTTCGCCAAAAATAACTTTGGAACCTTTATATTCCAGTATCTCCGTAGAAACGATTTTATACTTATGAGGCCGACCCGGTTTCAGGTTTTCCAACGTGATTTTATTGATTCGGTTGTTAGCCTCAATGAGCCCGTTGTTGTACCCGAACTCCCTTTTGCTGGTGTAAGTGCCTTCGCCATATTCAACCCAGGTGAAGCAGTTCTTTTTAGTAACACACATAATGGTAATTTGCTGGGGACCCATATTTTGAAGATATGGTCCCACTGCAAAATCGTGTGGTTCATCCGGTTCTGCCGCATTAGTTACGGTAGGCAGGAGACTTAGCGCGCCCAGCGCGGACATTTTTTCAAGAAACGAACGGCGATCAGAAAGCATAGTTAAGAGTTTAGGAATATTGGAACTTCTGCGGTCAACAGTAGGCTTTCAGGTATTTGCCAGGCTCACACCTGTTTGCCCAAAGCCTTTGTTATCAGTAATTTGTGCTGGCCCAACTCTCGTCGGGCCAGCGTGATATTATTACCAGTTTGGGTTTTGTTTCAGGTTTTTGTTTAGCAATAATTCCTGAGTTGGAAGCGGATACAAGTAATCGCGGTTCTCATCGAATTTCTTAGTGATATGACCATTTACGATGATATTTCCACCCTGATTTCCATTTTCCAGATTGATATCGCTGCCTAATTTCAGGATTTGTGCACCCGCTACAACCGGTTTTGTGCCCTCATAAATCACCACGTCAATCGTGCCGTTTTTGTCAAGGTCGAAGCTTCCGGTTCCGGGGAAGTACATGCCTTTGAATTGCTTGGTTAGTTTTTGGCCTTCTTTCCAGCGAACGATATCATCCCAACGGAGGAAGTTTTCCATGACAAGTTCCACTTGTCTTTCACGCCGAATCTCAAGAATTACTCCTGTATTCGAACCTGAAATTTTGGAATAAAGTCCGGCGATATATGGATCAGGATTTGCATTGGCTTTGGCCAGGTCGATATTCGGCATACCCACACGGTCGCGGATTGGCTTGATGCTCATATCAAGATCCGCCTGGGTAAGTGTACCCTTTTCCGCTTTTGCTTCTGCGTAGTTCAGGAGCACCTCTGCATATCTGAAAATAGGCATGTCGGTGATATCCTTTGAGAAAGTATCCCATTTCGGAGTAGACACAAATTTAATCAGCTGATATCCCGTTACAGTTGCTCCAAATTCGGGAACAAGCTTCGCTGTTTCACCAATACGGGTATATCCAGGGGTGCGAATAGTCTGGCTTAAACGTGGATCACGATTTTGAACTTCATCATAATATTGAAGTTTGTCGTAACCTGGTTTATCCGTAAAACGGGTTCCGTCAGCCATCAGATAGCTGTTAACTAGACTTTTCTCCAGTCCGGGACGGCCATATGAAGCTGTCATCGTATAGTAATTCAGGTTGTGATACACCTGAAGTTCGTCGCTGAAATCTCTTGCCAATATGATCTCATCAGGAATGGCATTGTCTGACGAAAATAATTTCAAATAAGCCGTTGCAGGCGTCGCAGTGTATATCCTGTACCCGCTGTTTTTAATCAAATCCTCAGACGCGCTGATCGCGGCATCCAGAAACTTGTCAGAATTCGGCAGGCTCATTTCAGGATGGTATTTACGGAATGTGCCTTCATATAGCGCAACACGCGATTTCAGTGCAAGTGCCGTCCATTTAGTGATACCATATACCTTTTTTCCAGCGTCCAGATTGGCGATTGCATTGTCGATGTCTGCCATAACAGAATCCATTACCATGGCTCTTGAATCGCGCGGATGCGTTAGCAAATCTTCGTCGGAAGTTTCGATCACACCTGAGTACCAGGGCACGTCTCCAAAACGTTTCACCATTCCAAAATAGAAGTATGCTCTGAAAAAACGCGCAAGTCCGTTGTATTTTGCCACTGCAGGCTTATCCGGACATTTGCCGGAATTCGCAAGGAAGTAGTTAATATTTCGAAGAGTTCCCCAATCCCAGCCGCCACCTGATGTCGGCACTACGCGGGTTCCCTGCAGTTCATCCCGTAAAGCAGTTTTTACAACATTATCGACATCCTCATTATAAACATCTTCCGCAGAAGGCATGGCGTTATAAAATGAGTTTGTATAAAGGATCAGATCATTTTGTGTATTGAAGAAAACGTCAGGGGAAATCGCGTCTAATGGAGTCCTGTTAAGGTCGCACGAGATGATCCCCAATGATATAAACAGTATGATATATAGCCGTTTCATAATAGTATTGCTCATCATGATTAGAAATTAAGATTGAGACCCGCTGAAATGGTTTTTGAAAGCGGGTAAGTTCTACCATTGGTAGCATCGCCATCAAATTGCTCAGGATCAATATATTTGCTTCTTAACTTGGTGCCGGTCAACAGGTTTTCGCCGCTGATATAAACACGAACTTTCGAAAGTTTTACCTTACTGGTGATAGAAGCCGGGATAGTGTACCCAACCACAACATTTTTCAAGCGGATATAGCCAATGTTCTGCAGGTAGCGATCATTGTATACATTCAGTTCGCCGCCACCATTAAGTGCCTCATAACCACGCAGCAATGGGAAATAAGCATCCGGATTTTCAGGTGTCCATACATCTTTCTGAAAGTCTTTTGGGATGAAAGAATAATATGGACGAGAATAAGGCCCCCAGAATTTGTCGGCATTATTTCCCGGGTACCAGTTTCTTTTCAGAATTCCCTGCACAAATACGGACAGATCAAAACCTGACCAGTTGGCGCCCATATTAAATCCAAAGCGATAACGTGGATTAGCATTTCCAATCACTTTGATATCACCGTGATCGGATAGCGTATTCGCTCCCTGGTCAATTTTTCCATCGCCGTTTACGTCAATGAATTTCATATCTCCAGCCTGCAAACGAGCCCAGTCGCCGGGAGCTTTCAAACGCTGGGTATTGACCAGCTTCTGATCGACTTTATAATCAGCTGCTTCCTGATCCGTTTTGAACAATCCTGCTACGGAATAGCCCCAGATTTCACCCATTCTTTGACCCACATAACGGCTGGTCAGCAGGTTATTAGGGTTGTCAAATTTGGTGATATACGACTTGTAATCAGACAGCATCGCCGTTACATTATATGAGAATGGTTTTCCAGCCAGCTTAAACTGGTCGTTCCATCCCAATGTGAGCTCGAAACCTTTTGTTTCCAAATCCCCGGCATTTTGGGTAGGAACGGTTGCTCCGAATACAGCAGGAAGTACCTGTCCGGGAATGAGCATATCCTTCGTCTGACGTTTGTAAAGGTCCAGCGTCATGCTCAGTTTGTTTTTGAAAAAATTAGCATCAACGCCGAAGTTTGCGGTAGTCGCTTTTTCCCAGGTGAGGTTGGGTGATATTGGTCTTGGATTGCTCACATATTGTAATTTCTGTCCGCCGTCGATCCAGCTTGAAAGACTCGTTGGCATCATCGGTATATATGGATAGAAACTTGCGGATGCTGTATTGGACGGCAACTGATTTCCAAGCGTTCCGTATGAAGCCCTGAATTTCAAATTGTTAATGATATTTTTTGCTCCCGAAAAGAATTTTTCTTCGCTCACACGCCATCCGGCAGAGAATGATGGAAAAAAGCCATATCGCGATCCTTCACCGAAACGGGAAGTACCGTCGTAGCGCCCATTCACTTCCAAGAGGTATTTTCCCTCGTAATCATAATTCACTCTGAAGAAAGCACCAAATAGTGCATATTCATACGAACCGCCCTCAGTCAATTGCTCTCCTGTTCCAAGATTAAGATCATTCAGGCTTTCGGAGAGGAGGTTTTTTCTTGAACCATATAATCTCTGATGTTTCATCTGCTCCGAATTCACACCGGCCATTAAGCCAAAATAATGCTTCCCAAACGTATGATTATAAGACGAATAAGCGTTGAAAACACTTGTTGGGTCGAACCAGAATGTTTTCTTGAGCTGGTCCACATTGTAATTAGGTACAGGGGCCAATATCCCCGGTTGAACGGAGTATTGCGCCACAGCAGACCTATACCAGTCGTCCGCTATATAAAAAGAGTACGAGTGGTTAGCAACGAAATTCCAGTTTTTGGTGAAATCAATTGTCACGGCATTGATCGTACGGAATTCATGAACTTTCTTGGCGCCGCCTGCTGTACCGTCCAGCAAATTGGCAAACAGACCGTCTCCGATGGAGTAGTTGTTTTTCAGCGTATTGTAGGTGGCTGTTCCATCGGGGTTGCGGGGAGCGTAGGCAGGTAATGCATGTACAGTGATAGCGACAAAGTTGCTGTTTGCACCGCCTTCGAGACCGGGGTAAGTGTAGACGTTGTCGTAGTACTGGGTATTGTTGCTCACCTTTAGCCACGGAGTCAGGTTGGCGTTAATCTTCGTTCTCAGCGTGTATGAGGTGAATTTGTCTTTGTTGATGCGCATAATCCCATCCTGCTCAAACACAGAACCGGATATGAAATAATCAACTTTGTTATTGCCACCGGAGATATTCAGGTTGTGCTGACGCTTGGGCATCGACATATCGAATATCGTGTTCCACCAGTCGTAGTTTCCATAGTAGTTATAGATATCCTTACCGTTGACGTTCTTCACAACAACCCATGGTCTTTCAGGATTCTCTGTTTTATCATTCTTACGTGCTTCCAGTTCCGCATAATCTTCGTCCGAATAGCGGGTATAAGTGTTTCCAGTAGCTCTCCGGAAAGCTTCGTCATTCAGCATCGTGCTTTCATATCCGTTGGTCATGAAGTCGGTGCTGACGGTTGGTTTGGACCATCCAAAATTGTTGGAATAATTAACCGTTGTCTTTCCGTTTTTTGCTGATTTTGTGGTGATCAGAATCACACCGAAAGCCCCGCGAGCACCATATATAGCAGACGCCGCAGCATCTTTCAAAACAGAAACTGACTCGACATCCGCTGGGTTGATACGGTTGATATCGCCGGGAACACCATCGATCATCACGAGTGGGCCACCGCCGTTGATCGACGTTTCTCCTCTGATATTCAGGTTTCCGCCCGAGCCAGGCTGTCCCGTTCCGAAGGTGATATTAAGGTTTGGAACCATCCCCTGCAATATTTGTGACATATTGTTGAGTGGGCGGTCTTCCAGCTCTTTGGCCTGAATTTGAGTCACAGCGCCTGTCAGGTTTACTCTTTTTTGAGTACCATATCCAACAACCACAAGTTCTTCAAGGGCTTTATTATCTGTTTGAAGTGTAATATCCAGCGTAGTTTGGTTTCCGACTTCCACCTCCTGGCTCAGATAACCGACAAAACTAAATACCAGTTTAGCTTGCGGATTGGGTACGTTTATCGAATATTCACCCTTGCTGTCGGTTACGGCCCCGGTTGATGTTCCCTTTAAAACGATACTTACGCCCGGCAACGGAGTCTGATCGTCGCTCGATATTACTTTTCCTTTGACATTTAATTCACTGATCGGCAAAGGTTTTACTGTAATATTAGGCAACAACTCGCTGGTCGGTTTCTCTATAGTTTTAATGCGGGTCAGCATAATTTGCTGATTTACAACCGTGTAATTGATGCCATTTGGTACCAATATTTTGTTCAATACCACGGACAGTTTCTGGTCAGTAACTTTTAAGTTAATATGCTGATTTAAAGGTACTTTACTGCTATATATGAACTTGATTTCAGTCTGACTCTGGATCTGGTTCAACGCCTTTTCGAGGGAGGCGTCGTTTAGATTGAGTGTAACTTCTTTGTTCAGTATCGTTTGCGCGGAACCTTCACGCGCGTATGATACCGTTACGAGCACTGCCATTAAAATTGATTGGAGCAAACTTATTCGCATGAGAAGTCGCCGGGTATCAGGCTTGATACGTATTAATTTTTGCATAATTTTGGTTGCTAATAGTTTCGATCTGTTAGAAATGATCTGGAAGTCGGTGGAACGACGAACCAGAGAAATTTGGATGCCGGTTGTGGTGGAACACTTCCGGCATTTTTTGTACTGACTAGCGCTGGTGTTTAATCATATAAGTTCAGGTTTAGAATGGTCGACTCGTTACTGGCAGGGCTCGCCGGATATGGTGATGAGCCCGTTTTTGATCGAATAATCTGCTTCAAGTGATTTGCAAAGGATATCCAGAATGACCGGAAGCGACTCGTTTTCAAAGTTGCCATTGAAATGGCATTTCGCAATCCGTGGATCGGATAACCCTATTTTGATATTGAAGCGGTTTTCTAGTTGATTTATAACATGGCTAATAGATGCTTGTGTGAAGTTGATGCTCAAAGGCTGGTATATCTCCTTTTTGGCAAGGACAGGAAGCATCTGCGCACTCAGCTTGCGCGTCTTTATCTCAAATAATGCTTCTTCGTTTGGTTTCAGGATTACTTGTTGAGCGTTTGAATTAACGTCAGGTGCCGAAACTTCGACTTTTCCGGTCACCACGGATATCCTGAATTGTGCAGTTTCCGACTCCGCCTTTACATTGAAGCTCGTCCCCAAAACTCTTACGGTCATTTCGCCACTATGGATGAAGAATGGTCGGGTTTTGTCCTTTTGAATGTCAAAAAAAGCTTCACCTGAGAAATGCACACTTCTGTTATCAGGTTCAAATTTTTCGGGATACTTAATTTCAGCGTTTTTATGCATCCAGACCGTACTTCCGTCGGGCAAGGTATATGCGATTATTTTGGCAGCCGTATTTTTAAAGGTCAACAGGCCCGAAGATGGAACTTCGATTTTGTGAGATGCAACAACCTCCGGGTTCTTTGAAAATTGAACCTGAAAAAAAAGAAAGCCCAACACTGCCACAACCGAAGCTGCCACGCCCACAATCCAGCCCCAGTTAATCGTTGGTCTTCTGTCCGCAACTTCATCATTATCAATTTGATTGTTAATGTTCTGCAACGTGCTAACCATCAGTATGTCATCATCAAACGCCCGCGTATTTTCCGACTGCTCAGGATTTTTCCGGAGACTTTCGTACCATTCTTCTACCATTTTTCTTTCCTCTTCGGTGCAGCCGTCGAGGAGGTATTTCTGAAGCAATTCGGGGGTAATTTTAGCTGAGTTCATTCCTTAATAATCGTTGCGTATTATTAAGTCGGAGCCGCCGGGCAAACACCCTAGTGCAGACAGGAAAAAATTTAAAAAAGTTGAAGAATAATCAATGTATACACAAGGTGTTCGCGCAGATGAACGCGTAAAGTTTTCAGAGCCTTGGAGATATGCTGTTCCACATTTTTTTCAGAGATTGCCAGCTGGGACGCGACTTCGCGGTTGGTATATCCCTTACGGCTAAGTACAAAGACCTCACGGCATTTCGGAGTTAAAATATCCAATCCATCTTCATACCGACTTTCGAGATTTGCCGCGAGGGTATGCTCAAGCGTCGAGTTCGCTTCTTTTGCTCTGGATGTTTCCCACTCTATATTTTGTCTTTGACGAACCAACTCCTTACGGTAGTGGTTGATAATCAAATTTTTGGAAACAGAAAAGAGGTATTGTTTGCAATTGTTGATATCTGCAGTATGTCGTTTTTGCCACAGACTTACGAAGAGCTCCTGAAGAATATCCTGAGCTATATACCGATCGTTGACTTTGGGTGAAATGTAGTTGTACAAGATCTTGAAGTAACGGAAATACAGCTCCTCAAAAGCTTTGCGGTCATCTTCGGCGCGCAATATGGCCAGAATCTGTTCGTCTGAGTGAGTTGAATACTTTGTTATCATAATCTTATCGTAAAACCAATTTCATCAAAGATGCCAATTAGTGATGCAAAATTCGGTGAATATCATTAAAGAATTTCATATCCAATTTTAAGGAATTCTTTCCTTTTATATACTTTCTTAACATAAAAATAATAAGTGACCGAATGTTAATTTGAGGTATCCTTGTGATTAATATTTGGTTGATTGTCAGGGAGATGCGTGTGATGTATAAGGATGAAATTTGTTTAGGAAAGATGATTTGAGAGGAAGTTTGCATGTTGTTCTTGAAGAAATGATAATAATCAGCGTTTGTCAATCTCGATCTTTGGATGGTTTGATGAGTTTTGACTATCGTATTATTCGGAAATTTCAGGTTTCCAGGTACTTAACTTTTCTTGATGCCCAAATGGTGAAAAAGTAGGAGTAAAACCATTTGGAAATTTAGAATTTTAAGATTCAGAAGTTTAATTGTTGTTATTAGCTTGTGAATTTCAATAGGCTTAAAAACAAATTAACTGTTATTCAGGTTGTAGCCTCAACAACAGTTAATCATTATTCCAACCTATTTTGAAGTCACTAAAAACACCGCATCACGATTTTACTCACTCTTCAAGACCTTAGCCGGATTATTCCGCGCTGCCTTAATAGTTTGAGATCCGATTAAAAAGAACGCGAATAACATCACTAACAGCGAGCCACTCAACATTTCAGTAATGCTTATTGACTGATGATAAGGGAATTTTGTCAGAACAACTTTATCGAAAAACAGATAGGTCGTCGGGAGCGCGATCAGCGTTGAAATGACCAGTAGTATCAGAAATCCTTTGCAAAGCAGATATACCAATCCCGTTTCGCTTGCGCCTAGTACTTTTCGAATACTGATTTCTTTCAGCTTGGTTTCTGTTGTAAAAACGACCATACCAAATAGACCTAACGAGGCAATGCAAATGGCAAGGAAGGCGATAAAACCGATGACTTTAATAATCAGAGAAAACTGTGCATATGCTTCTTCTATTTGTTCGTCATAGAACTTTGCATCCAATTCATGTACTTTATCCACTTTCTTCCAGGCGTTTTTTATGCTCGCCATAGTTCCGGGAAGGTTTTTCGAAATGATTTTGACGTTCAGATAGTTACCCGGTTCAGCCGAATAACGGAACATTACCGGCTCGATTTTGTTATCGAGCGTACCGTAATGAAAATCTTTGATTACACCCACAATCGTCAGTTTTTGTCCATCCACCGTGACGATGGTTCCGATTGCTTTCTCAGGTTTTTGTTTGGCTATATTGAAGCGTTTTAACACTTGCTGATTGACGATGATCTCAATTTCCTTTCCCTTTTCTGGTCTCAACTGAAAATTTTTCCCAGCCAAAAGTTTATGCTGATGCAACGTCAAATAATGCTCATCCACCATATTGAGCCAGACCATACTGGAATCCATCGCATAGGTCAGGTTTGTTCCGTGAATGCTCCCAAGACTGGTGATCATCATCGATTTTGAAATACCCTTTACAGCCGGGATTTGGGATAATTCTTTTTCCAGTACCTGACTTTTGTTGCCTTGTAGCCTGATATTGATGATGTTATCCGTTTTGAAACCCAGATCGAATGAGAGGAGACTTTTATATTGGTTATAGCCGATCAGTGTGGCTGCAATGAAAATGAGCGACAGCGTGAACTGAATCACAATCAGTACTTTCCGTATGCCGACACGACGAAAAATCTTCATATTGGACGCATCTTTCATCACATTCAACGCATTCATTTTGGAGAAAAACAGGGCCGGCATGAAACCTGCTGCCAAGCCTGTTGCGATCGCCAGCAAGATGAAATAGATCACGTTTTGAAAAGAGATATCCAATGCGAAAATATCTGAAACATGACTATCGAGTCCAAGGAATTGCTTTCGCAATACCAAAAACAAGACAAATGAAAAAGTTAGTGCTAATAGGGCAATAATGACCGCTTCTGCCATAAATTGGCCTAAAACATGACTTTTCTGTGCGCCTATAATCTTCCTGATTCCGACCTCCTTTGATCTTCGCATTGATCGGGCGACCGAAAGGTTGGTATAGTTAAAACACGCAGAAAGGATGATTACAAAAGCAAGGCCGCATAGTGTCCACATAACCGGAGGCGCAAAGCCCGGGCCCATATTGTTGGAAAGCGGACCTCCCAGTACGATATCTTTCAATGGCTGAAGCGATACCCAGATTTTCCGGTTCGTCAGTGTTTTGTTTTCACGCTTGCTCAATCGATCGAGCGCCGCCTGCTGTTTTTTAGGGTCAATCTTTTTAGAGAAAGTGACATATACATAGTTCGACCAGATATTATCCCAGCTGTGAAAGTTTTCGCCCGAATGGCCCGCATATAGTGAAGGCAGCGATACGAGTGCTTCAAAAGTAAGGTGGGAAAGTTTCGGTATATCCTGTACTACACCTGTTACGGTATAATTTGTCGAGTCGAACTGAACGGTTTTGCCTAATGGATCAGAACTGCCAAATAACTTTTCGGCGGTTTTCTCGGTCAAAACCAGGGAGTAAGGTTCTCTAAGTGCCGTTGCAGAATCTCCTTTGATCAGACGAAAGGAAAAGACTTTTAGGAAAGAATTGTCGGCCCAGAGCGCGCCCATTGGAAAAGCAGCTTCGCCAACTTTTGCATCACCCCAAAATCCCTGGCGGATTATGGAAACGTCCTCGATGGCGGGCACTGCCTCCTTTATCTTTTCGCCGACCGCAATGGAAGTAGAAGCCAGATTCATTTGGGAAGACGGCCCGTTGTCCGAAGTTTTGGTGATCACGCGGTAAGTCCTGTCTTTCTTTTCCTGAAAATCATCATAAGAATATAGATCTGAGACAATAGATATCACCAATAGCCCGACCGACATACTTACGGCAAGCCCGACGATATTGATCAGAGAAAATAATTTGTTGCGGACGAGGCTTCGCTGAGAAGTTTTGAAATAGCTGCCGATCATGATCCAGTGAATAAAAAGCGTAAGAAATTCTATTTTTCGAATGGTATAGGGCCGCATGAATTTGATCACGTCGACGGCATAGATCAGCCTGGCTTTGCTGATACCTTTTTTCTGCACATTGCGATCAAAATATTCGTTCAGATCACCCTCGAGGTCTTCCAAAAGGCGCGGACGGCAGTACCAGTGTAAAAAACGGGTAGCCCAGGCGGGCGGTTTGGCTTCTGCTTTTTGTCTCATATCGAACCTTCCAGATTAAAGCCGGGTATATTGCGCCAGATGTTTTCACGTACTTCTTTAGCTTTCATTAGCGCTACTTTACCCGCATGACTCACTTCATAAAACCTTTTCCGTTTTCCACCCCGGGTGCTAGTTGCTTCGCCCAGGCGGCTTTTGGCAAGCCCTTTTTCCTCCAAACGATTCAGTACAGAATGCACCACTCCAAGCTTGGCGGAGCGTCCTGTATGTTTTTCCAGTTCATCGCATATCGCGACACTGTATGCTTCACTCGTAAGCGCGGCGATTGTCAGTAAAACAAGCTCCTCAAATTCACCCAAGTTTGCTCCTTTCATATGGATATGATGATATTATATTCAAATGTATGTAAAACTGAGATATTAATTTGTGTTTTGTATGTAAAATAAAATTTACTTAACTTTTTGATTTATAAATTATTGATTTATAGGAGATTATTTCAGCCGCCTCAATGACCCTTCATTCCTTAATGGTAAAAAAACAAGCGTATTTGAAAACGTTAGTGCATGAAAGTCTGTCCCAAACTCGTTGAAGCGGGAATGAAAATGGTAAAATTGACCTAGTATAAAAGGGGAGATACCTGTACCGCTTACGAAATTTGGTTGTGGATTATGAATTAGGGGCTTCTCTAAGCCAATTCACAACTATTCTCACTAAAAAACTTCACCTGACCTGTAACGGTATTGCGGCATTTTACTTTGCCGGTTACTTTGGTGGTAGCCCCTTTCCTGATCGTTTCATGTTCCAGGATTATCCAGATATCCCGATCGTTTTTAACCCTTACTTTTACACGATCGTTGAATTTTTGAACAGGCATATCTAATGTTGGGCTGGAGTTTTTTTAAAAGGAAAGATGCAAAAGTATGAAAACTGGGGGATAATGCTGCTGATTTTGTGATACAACAAGTTGCAAGGACGACGTTATAACCTTATAAATCTTAAACCATAATAACTCTGGTCGTTGACGATACTCAGGTGTTTTCGTCGATATGCGAGGTTCTGATCATAAAGGATGCCGACACAAGTGTTAAGTCTGAATTATAAGCAGGATATTAATTTTAATCTTAGTTTCTTCGTGGCAAAATAAACTGAACAAACAAGTAAAACACGAACGGATTTTTATATTACAAGCCAGGAAAATAACGTAATAGTCGATATGTCGAAAAAACTAAAAATTGCCTTGTTCTTTTTGGGGTTCCTGGTTTTGACCAACTGCGTGGATGATCCGGTCTATAATGATATACCAGAAATTGATTACAGCGGCATTAAGCATACTTGGCTGGTCGATTCTACAGGCAAAAAATCTGATAATATATCCATCAATTTCATTTTCAAGGATGGAGATGGCGATTTGGGAGAGGATGTCGATGCTCGGGATACGCTCAGATATGGAGAGTGGGGAAGCTGTGAATTGACCACTGTTCGCCTTAATAAGGACGGTTCGTGGACGGAAGCAGTTTTACCAAAAGACAAATATATATGGTTACCTATGCTTAAGGCCAACAGCTTACCCGAGCCTATTACCGGAATTCAAAGCGTGGGCACCCGGTTTTTATATGATAGTTCCTACGCTCCGGTCACTGTTAAATTCAAAATACGAATTCGGGATCGTGCGTTGCACGTCAGTAACACGATTGAAACTGATACGGTTTCTGTTCCGGGTTATTAACTTGTCGCACACTTGGCAGTATTGATCGATCAATCTTCAATTGCCTCGATCCCTTGCTCTTTCAATTTTGTTAGAGCTTCTTTCATGGCCTTCACTTGTTCCGCGGAATGACCTTGCCAAACGGTGATCTCTCCGACCACCTTAAACGGATCTTTTGAGCGGTAAGACTTTGTCGGATTACCCGGAAATTTTTTGTCGGTTAAGTTAGGATCATCCTCAATGGGGCCGGTCGGTTCGACCAGATATATCCGTTCACGTCCTTCGCCCAAAGCAAGTTCTGCGCCCCAGACAGAAGCATCCAGCGTTGCCGAGAGATAGATATATTTTGCTTTATTCTGCTGCCCATAATTCGAGTTGACCCCGATTTCAATCAGATCGCCGATTTTAAGATCGGCCTTTGTACCATGGAAGAAAGTCTGGATAAATGGGCTTGGAGCTGGTTGGCTTGATTTATTTTCTGGGTTTGCGGATTCGTTTGCCATATTTTAGTGTTGATTTTGATGGATTTTGGGTAGTGAATGTGCTCTCCAAAAATAATAGATATCATGATATTTCCTTTCGCTACACCTATTCTAGGGACAACGGAGTTTGTTTGTCAAGACTAAAAATAGATTGAGGATTTGAAAAACAGTATGCAAACAAATAATACGAGATTAGACGACGGTAAAGCTAGAATAACAAAACCCACCATTTAAAAAAGGAGACCAAGCCAAAGCCCGATCTCCTCCTAATATTCTCAAACCATCAAATCACCAACCCGGAGTCTGCTTATATGCTCCATTGCTTTTGGCAAGTTCGTTTGGAGCGATGGGCCAGGCCATGTGTTTGGCTGGGTCGAAATGGCGTGCTGGCCATACTTGTTGAACCGTATATGCAGATGCTGGATCTGTTTTGTTTGCGTGGATACGGCCATGTAGCGGAGCGTTGATGGTCGCTACATCGCCCCAACGTTTCAGGTCAGCGAGGCGGTCGGTCCATTCGCAGGCTAGCTCTACGCGTCTTTCATGTTTCAAATCTGCCATGGTAGGTGCTGCAATCGGTGCAAGACCAACGCGGGCTCTAACCTCATTTAACGGAGCGGCTGCTTCGCTGCTTTTACCTTGTTTGATCAACGCCTCGGCTTTGAAAAGAAGGATTTCAGCATATCTCATCAATGGCAAATTCAACGTTGTGGTTGGGTAGTCACCGCTCTGGTTGATCTTCGAATTCGTGCCCGGATCCTGATCCGTGCCGTAGCTATAAGGATCCATATACTTGTTGATCTGGAAACCCGACAGGCTGTTAGTCGAGAAATACGTGCGCTCCACTCCGAAGAAGGTAAATTTATCACCAAACTTCAGAATCGTCACTTCACGACGAGGATCGTTCGCTTCATACTCGTCATAAAGTTCTTCCGTTGGCTGGAAATACCCCCAGCCGTTATATATACCCCAGCCTTTGTTTTCCAAAATAACACCCGGAAACTCCGAACCACCCTGAACACCAGAGTTTACCGACCAGATATATTCCGAAGTCCAGTTGTTTGCTTCTGTAAATACGCCACGGTAATTCGCTTTTGGACTACCTAACCCGGTAACCAGTGAGCGAGCACCTTCTGTTTTGATCTTTTCACAAAGCGCCGGAATTAATGACCATTTTGACTCATCGTACTGTGCCCAGTATGCATATGCCTTTACCATATAACCCCACGCCGCGGCTTTGTGTGCACGACCATAATCGTTAGCGCCGTAAGTTTGGAACAATGGAAGCATATCAGCAGCTTTTTCCAAATCACTGATTACCTGTGCATAATTGTCTGTAACAGAAGCCAATTGCGGTGGAATACGATTACCGAATTCTGCATTTTCCACGCCATCGTATGGCACACCCTGATCCTTATGTCCCCACAGATAAGCGATCCAGAAATGAGAAAAGGCTCTTACGAAATATGCCTCGCCAAGCGATCGTTTCCGCAGATCTTCGCTGATATTGGTGGCAGTTTGCACACCGGCTATGGCCTGATTTGCCTTATTCAACATAAAATAAAGATCATTCCAGCCGCTGGACATATACCCTTCATTACCAGAAGGAATAAAGTTTTTGATGTTTTCACCGTCTGCTTTCGATCGGCCCACGATCAGATCATCGCTCGCATTCTGCATCCAGAACAAATCACGACCCCAGGTGGACTCGTAGCGCATCGGGATATATAGGGCTGCAATTCCTTTGATCACATCATCTTCGCTGTCCCAGAAATAGGCTGTGGTTGACGCCCCGTTTGGTTTTGTGTCGACCCAGTCGTTACATGAGCCGAGGCTTAATGTCAAACCAAGGGCTGCCAGAATCGGATATTTGATATATAATTTCATCTGTTTAATGTCTATTGGTTAGAATTTCAACTTCAAGCCTGCTGAATACACACGGGAAACAGGGAATTGCCCACCGTCCATACCGATACCACCTACCTCAGGATCCATTCCTGAATATTTAGTGAAAGTGAGCAGGTTGTCGCCGCTCAGGTATACTCTCAAATTCGCTCCTTTCGCAAACTTCGGCAGGGTATAACCGATCACGAGGCTTTTCAGACGTACATAATTTCCGTTTTCAAGATAAAAATCAGATGCAGTCTGGAAGTTTTTGTTGGCGTCGCTGGCCGATATTCGTGGTATATCTGATCCCGTATTGGTGGGTGACCAAGCGTCCAGAATTTTATCCCATCGGTTATAGCCCTGCTCCGAGGCGTTCAAAGTTGATTCTTTGAAAGCGTGGAAAAGTTTAACGCCACCCACACCTTGCACAAACAAACTCATGTCAAAAGACTTCCAGTTCAGGTTGGTAGTGAATCCGTAAGTGATTTTCGGGAATGCGTTACCCATATACTCACGGTCGCCGTCGTCGATTTTTCCGTCATTGTTTTTGTCAATGAATTTCAAATCACCGGCTTTTGCGTTTGGCTGAATTTTGTTGCCGTTCAAAGTATATGCGTTCGCAGCTTCATCCGACTGGAAAATACCTGCTGTTTTGATCAACCAATATGAATAATAAGGTTGGCCGACAGTCGAGCGATAAGGCGTAATGGTTCCTCTCCATGCATCGCCATGCACCCAAACTGAATTCGGATCTTCGTCGATATAGGTTACACGGTTTTTCAAAGTGGCGATGTTTCCTGAAAATTCATATCCAAGATCACCAGCGCGGTCACGCCACGTTGCGACCACTTCCCATCCTTTGTTGCTGATTTCTCCCTGATTGATATATGGTGCACCAAAACCGTTTGTATTCGTCCAGCCAGTATCTTGTTGTTTGATCAGATTGTAGGTTTTCTTGTCAAAATAATCAACAGAAACCGTCAGTTTTTCTTTTAAGAAGCTCATATCCAAACCAATATCTGTTTGCTGAGAAGTTTCCCAGGTCAATTTCGGGTTTTGGAGGTTGTTCAAATAAAGTGCTGTCGTGAAAGGAGCACCTTGTCCGATTTGGTAAGTATTGTTCGAAGTCAAAACAGAATAACCGTAATATCTTCCAACTGAACCAATGTTACCGATACGTCCCCAGCTCGCGCGAACTTTGAACAAATCCACTGCCGGAATATTAAAGAATGGCTCCGAACTGATCTTCCATGCAGCTGTTGCCGCAGGGAAGCCTTTGCCTCTATATCCGTCAGCCAAACGTCCCGCGATATCATACCGATAGCTTCCTGTTACAAAATAGCGGTCAGCCCAGCTATATGAAAGTCTTCCCACGTACGACAAGTTGCGGTCTTTCCAGTCGTAATCCGTTGGGCGGTCGGAAGTAAATGTTGCTGCGTTTATGAAAAACTGAGCCCAGTTTTCTTCGTCCTGAAAGTCACGTGCGGCTGCGGTAAATCCCTTTGCCCCGTTTTCCTGTGCAGTTGTCGAAACCATCGCACCAACATTATGCTTTCCGAACACGCGTGAATAGTTGGCTGTGTTTTCCCAAATCCAGTTATATCCTCTGTTGGTCGAATAGTAAAGCGAGTTTTGGTTATTCGGTTTCCCAGGCTCGGTGCGTTTTGGCGTAAAGCTCTTGTATAGAGACGACTGCTGGCGATATGAGAATCTTGTCAGGAATGACAGACCGGGGATAATATTGGAATATGAAAACTCCGAAACCGACTGTAAATCATTGCCTTTGTTATAGGGTCTGTTTCTCAACAAAGTCCCAACCGGGTTGATCACATCTCCGTGAATACCAAGATACTGGGAGTCACGTGGGCCTACTCCGCCAAAGCTTCCGTCGTCGTAATATGGCGTTGCCGAACTTGGCATATATATGGCTGACAAGATCGTACCGCTATATCCGCTTGCAGTTTCCGTTCCGCGGTTATCGCTGTTGTTCCAGAATAGCTCCTGACGGAATTTTAGTTTGTCGGTAAACTTGTAAGACGAGTTGAAACGAAGCGACATATTCTGGCTGTAGGTATTCAGCAAAGTCCCTTCATTTTTTTCATAACGTCCCTGAAAAAGCGTTGAGAATTTATCGGTCCCTGCGTTGATCGTCACATTATGACGCTGTACAATGCCTGTTCTGAAAATCTCGTTTACCCAGTTAGTTCGCGTTACCTGAGCATACGGGTTTTTGGTTGCATCCCACCCGTCAAGTGGCGTCATGCCTGCGTTGGTATATGCCAGATTGGAAACATATGCTTCCTTGTCGGCTGTCAATGCGTGCGGTAATTTCCAGGCTTGCTTGGCACCGACAAAACCTGAATATTCAATACTCGGTTTGCCAGCGGCAGCTTGTCTCGTGGTAATCAAAATTACGCCTGCCGATCCTGAAAATGCCCCGTAAATGGCGGCCGATGCAGCATCTTTTAGTACAGTAATTGATTCAATATCAGATGGGTTATATGGTGCGTTTGGAACACCATCCACCACATATAATACACTTTCGCTGCCTCTGGAACCTGTACCACGAATGGTGATACTAGGTGTTTGGTCCGGGTGGCCACCATTGCTTACCGCCGTTACGCCAGGTACTTTACCCTGAATCATATTACCAACATCAAGCACTGGCCGGTTTTTGATTTTGTCCATATCGGGAACAGTAGCTACCGCAGCCGAAAGGTCACTTTTCTTTACCGTACCATATCCGATCACGACTACCTCCTGTAACGATTTGGTATCGGCGCCTAAAGAAACGTTGATAACTGATTGTGAACCAACTATTTCCTCTTTGGCGATATAACCAACAAAGCTAAAGATCAGCGTTGCTTGTGGATTTGGAACACGGATCTCGTATTCTCCGTCGCCATTTGTGGTAGTTCCCTGCTGAGTGCCTTTTACAACAATACTCACACCAGGAAGAACCTCCTTATTATCAGCGGAAGTTACTTTCCCCTTTACCACGATATCGGCCGGGTTGGCGGCCATGAGAAGTCTTTCCTGAATTTCAGGAAGAAAAATTTCCGATGTTTTTTTCGAAGGAGCCAGTACAATCTGCTCGTTATAAACCCGATAGCTGATTCCTCTAGGCTCTAAAAGAATATCCAAAACTTTGGAAAGCTTCTGTTTTTCAACATGAAGATTGATCTTTTCCTTCAATGATATACGCGTGCTGTAAACAAATTTAATCTCCGTTTTTTCCTGAATCTGACCGAGTGCTTCTTTCAGGCTGACATTGGTAAAACTTAATGTCATATCCCGGGCCAGAATCGACTGGGCTGAACTCTCGCGGGCATATGTGATACTTCCGAGAAGAGCTGCCAAAACACATTGAAGTAATCCGATGCGCATAATTTTTAGCCAGTTAACCGGCTTGTTCGGTATTGGTTTTTCCATAACTTTGATTGTCTGATTATTAGAACTGGTTGGACAAACTTTCCTTCTGCCGTGGTGGTACACGACATTGGGCATTCATGGGAGCCGGGAGTGGTGGTACACATCCGGCCCTTTTTTTTGGTCTGGGTTGAAATCTAAGGTTTAGTTCATAAGATGTTCAGGTTTCGTGTTTGATAGTATTTAAATGGATATTGTTCAAAAGCGCTATTCACATGCCGGGCCGTCCAGTAAAATAGTCTGACCCGATATCTTATAATTTGCATCCAGCGAAGTACAAAGCATATCCAGAATGGCCGGTAATGACTGTTCTTCAAAATCTGCTGTGATGCCACACGTGGTCATTTTTGGATTAGTTATATTGATCTGAATATCAAATCGTTGCTCCAGTTTTTCCGCTACTTGTTCCAATGAAGTACCGTCGAAGACGATCGATACAGGCTCATATATTTCCTTTCTCGTTTGGTGTATATTTTGTTTTGCAATTGTCAATCGCTCCGATTCGGTCTCGAAAAGTGCACGGTCATGTTCTTTCAAAACAACTTTATCGCCATTCTCTTTACCCGACGCAGACACGGAAACCTTACCCGTCACCACCGAAACTTCATAAATGTGATCCGTTGCAGATGCTTTTACATTGAAGCTGGTCCCCAGCACTTTTACGCCCATTTTGCCAGCTTGTATTAAAAACGGATGCGCCCTGTCGTGTGCCACCTCAAAGTAACCTTCACCCGAAAACGTAACTCTGCGGTCTATACTCCCAAACTGTCTGGGATAAGTGATACTGGCTTTTTCATGCATCCATACGACTGTGCCGTCGGGCAATTTGTGGCGCGTAATTTTAGTCTGAGAATTAACAAAGGTGATATAGCGTGAATCTGTTTTGGTCTGCTGACTTAGTTCACGTCCGGATGACGACAGTTTTTTACTTTGTGTAAAATACAATATGCTGATAACCAATATGCTTGCTGCGATTCCAGCCACCCATTTATACATAGGTTGAATCCGGTTTTCAGTTTTATGCTGGTCAAGTGTTTTTCTTATGAATGCATAGGTCTCACTTTTCAGTCGTTCCTGATCATGGGCAGGAATGGTATCCAGATAATTGGCAACCTTTGTAAGGTCTTCGTACCATTTTTCCACTATTACATTTTCCTGGTCGGTACATTCTCCGTCCAGGTATTTTTTAAGCAGGTGATTATCCACCAACGGTTCTTTCATTGATAACGTATTTGTAATTCGGCGTCGAAAAGGATGTCGCACGTCAGAAACCCAACCCTTAGTCGCTCCTTAAAAATTTATAAAAAATGTTCGAAAGTTTTTAATAAGGGACTATTTTCGTCATAGATTGTCACGAATGGTCATTGATTGTCAGGGTGTTGTCATTTATTGTCAGGGTGTTGTCATTGATTGTCAGGGTGTTGTCATTTATTGTCAGGAGTGGACTAGTGTAATTGAGGTTTTGATGGTAATTGCCATTGATTGTCAGGGAATGTCATCAATAGTAATGTTTACGAGAACTACAAATGAACAGCCCTGACTAAACCTGACAATCCCTTACCAGACCTGACTGCCCTTGACAAAAAATGACCAGCCCTGACCACGCCTATCGAGTGTGATACTGGCGCATAATTTTGAGTATGCGATTGAAAATTTCTGTGTTTTCGTAGATCCCGCGGAATTCCATGGAGTGTGGACCGTAGGCAAAAACGGGTACCATAACAGAGGTGTGATCATTTGTACTGAAGGCTCCGTCTACATATCCCTTTTCGAAGTTGCCATCAAGCAGGGTAAGTCCGCCGGTTTCGTGATCGGCTGTAACAATCACCAGTGTTTCGCCGTTGCTGTCTGCAAATTTAACGGCGTCGCCTATTAACTGATCAAAATCCAGCATCTCGGTAACAACATATGGAACTTGATTCGCATGGCCGCCATAATCAATCTGAGCACCTTCGGCCATCATAAAGAAACCGTTTTTGTTTTTAGATAAATCTTTGCTCAGTTTAGCGAAAGACGCAGTGAGGAAATTTCCACGGCCTTTTTGAATGGAAACCGTTTTCGAATCGTCCAGTAAAACGTAGGGTAGTTTCATGGAATTCAGATCTGACCATTTATTCGAAACCTGATATCCTTTCAGTTTCAAACTGTCAGCAATGCCATTTTTATTGAAGTATTGGTATCCGCCGCCAATCAAAGCCTGCACATTTGATTTTAAAAAATCGTGAGCAATCTGCTGTTCCATTTCTCTTAAAGGCTGATGGCCGAAGAAAGCCGCTGGGGTTGCGTCCGTGATGCTTCCCGCAGATATTAATCCGGATTGTATACCCAGTGGTGCAAGCATATCTGGCAAATTCGGTATGGGCTTCAGCGTACTATCTACGCCAATCGCCCGGTTTCGCGTCTTCTGCCCGGCTGCCATGGCAGTTCCACCAGCTGCCGAATCTGTAATATAGCTGTCGGAAGAATTGGTTTTGGAAAAACCGAGATTCAGAAATTTCGAAAGATTTAAGAGACCTCCATTGGCAGTAACGCCCGCATATATCTGCGCCAAACCCATGCCATCGCCGATCAGCAGGATGACATTTTTTACCTTGCTTAACTTGTCATTATTTTTATAGGTAGGTTGATATACAGCGTGTTTTGTCGGGTTTGTATACTCAGCATTATTGCGGTTTTTCAGATAGTTGCCCAGTTCCTCGATATGGTCCGTATTCAAATAATCGACTTTCAGATTCATCAGAGTTTTCCACGAATTGACATTGTCAGGAGTGGCCCAAAGGCGAACCTTTTTACCCATAGAATGTGCATCTGCTATCATTTTCTGGATTTTTGTCATCTCGTCTTTTACGATCAAGCCCTTTCCATTCCACTTGGTATAATTGGTGAAAGACTGACTGATCAGACCTACCCGCTTCAACTGGTCGGGAGTATATGCAATACCTGGTCGCCCATCAAAGTATAGATAATCGGCATACAAATGGAAATTTTCAGGCTTTGGAGTATTCCCACTTAAAACTACCTGTACTTTACCTTTGGGTACAAGCATATTGGCATATGGTGCAAGTTGCTTTTCCAAAGCCTTCATGGTAGGCTCGCTTTCCGTTTTCAAGTCAATCAGTAATTGGAGTGGGGCATCGCTATTTGGAAATACATTCCCCTGATGTTGTTCAATAACTAATTTGATCGGATCGAGATACAAGCTCTGAAGGGTGCGCCCAGCCGCCATCGCCTTCCGTTCGTGCGCTACATACAGGGTATCATTCCGGAGAAAAACATCTGCCTCGACCGATCCGAATTGCTGGTAATATGCTTTGTAAAACGGAATATTTTGCTCGTAATCATTGTGTGAATGTGCATTGCGAACGCTGTAGGTGTATGGAGTTTGTGCGAAAGCGACGAAATTGCTCAGAAAAATGAGCGCTGTAAAAAGTAATCTGAATGACATAAAAAGTAAAATTTGTGGAATAGTTAGCAGTACTACAGGAAACAACGGAACCAAATCAGAGAAAGAAATGGGTGAGAATTATGAAGTAGGGCAGGTGTTCACTTAAAAAGTTACGTAGAATTCGGAGTGCTTTCGTGATATGCTGCTCAACAGTCTTTTCCGAAATTGTGAGTTGTTCTGCTATCTCTTTGTTGGAGAGTCCTTTACGACTTAGAACGAATACTTCACGACACTTCGGAGGCAGGAGGTGGAGACCCTCCTCATACCTATTTTGCAGATCGGTAATAATCGCCTGCTGATCGGTGGCCAATCCTGAGATATCATCATGAAATTTTTCCCACTGATTGTAGTGATGCTGCCTGGTATATTCTTTGCGGTAAAACGAGATAATCAATTTTTTAACCGCTGCGAAGAGATAGGGACGGCAGGTCACAATTTCATTTTGAGCGCGCTTTTGCCAGACACTTACGAATAGCTCCTGAACTATTTCCTGGGCGGCAAATTCATCGTGAACTTTACTAAACGCAAAATTGAAGAGCAATCGAAAGTAACGGTCGTACAGTTCCTCGAAAGCTGCCTCGTCATCCTCAAGGCAGATCAGACTTATGATCTGTTCATCAGAATAGGAGAGGTAGCGTTGGGTCATTGGTGGGCACGTTGCTTCGAAGCGAAGTAATGAATTTTTTTACAAATTAGACGCAAAATTCCTGCTTTATTGGCCAGATCCAT
The DNA here is from genome assembly GCF_056895215.1 of Dyadobacter sp. HNCC25DJ184. NCBI lineage: Bacteria > Pseudomonadati > Bacteroidota > Cytophagia > Cytophagales > Spirosomataceae > Dyadobacter > Dyadobacter sp. HNCC25DJ184. Next base: position 624,558 of record NZ_JBXHAQ010000001.1, read on the forward strand.
GTTAAGTAATATTTTTGCTTTTCCCGCTTTTATTAACAGAATGATAAACTGTACCGTTGTTTTCTTGGTAAATTGCGGTCTATTGCCTGTTTTTTTGTTACATACATTATTTTCATGATCAGTTATCCGCAGTCATCACGAATTTTCCTGGCCATCGATTGTATCATTTTTGGTTTCGATGGGAAGGATTTAAAGTTGCTTCTTATAAAAAGGAATTTTGAACCGGAAAAGGGGAAGTGGTCGCTGATGGGGGGATTTCTACAGCCTAATGAGGATCTCGAAGTGGGCGCATCCAGAATCCTGATGGATTTGACGGGATTGGAAAACATATACTTTGAACAACTCGCCGTATATGGCAAAACGGACAGAGATCCCGGGGAGCGCACCGTCTCCATCGTATTTTTTGCGTTGATCAAAATTGACGAAAACAATAGCGAATCGCTAAAAAATCATAACGCCTCATGGATCGGATTGGAAACCCGTCCTGAATTGATATTCGATCATAACCAAATGGTGTTGCAGGCTTTGGAGCACTTAAGATATAAAGCAGCGCTACATCCTATTGGGTTTGAATTATTACCGGAATTCTTTACGATTCCGCAACTTCAGAAACTATATGAGGCTATATACGCTATCCCTATTGATAGGCGCAATTTCAGTAGGAAGCTACTTTCCACAGGGCTTTTGATTGACACCGGAAAGAAGAACAGCAATTCTACCACTAAAAAGGCAACGCTATACCAATTAGACATTCCCAAGTATACTGAGCAGTTTCATTCGTTCTGGAACTTCATGCCGGATTCGATGAAAAGCATTTAGCCGTTACCAGATAGACCAGACACGATAATAAAAAGCCTTTGATTCAGATGAAAGCTGAAATCAAAGGCCAATGATGGTAAGCTTGTGATGTTTTATTTGCTCGCTTTCTTCGCGAGGTTACGCATTTGCTGTAACGCTTCCTGACGGGACATTTTGTTTTCATTGGCCTTTGCTTTTTCGATTTGCTCTTTCGAGAAGCGACCTTTGAACAGATTGAAAAGTGTAAAAAACATAACGGCTGCTATTTTGATTTTGCTCAGCGTCAAATCTAAACAAAACCATTCAAACTTCAATCGAAGCAAACTGGAATAATGGGCAGCCGCCGGACCTGCTGTAGTTATTTTAGAGCCAGTCTGTTTTTCTGGACTTTACCGCCAGGAATAAATTCTCCACGAATCCATCTCACGAAATTTAATGAGTTAATTTTGTAAATATCGGCAGACAAACGCTTCATGCCACTTATTTCAATTTCACGAACATAAAGTTCATGCAACTTAAGGATTTCAGAAAGGGTATCGTTGTCGGTTTTCATAGTTACGGGGACAGATGTTTAAACGTAACATACAACTAGTTACAATCATGCCAGTAACCGCTAAATTTGAATATTTATTGAAATGGTTATATAAATTGAGCCATTTAGGGGCCTAAATATTCAAATATTTTAATTCTCAAATGATAGGAGTAAAAAAGGAGGATTTGGACGACTGTTTAATTTTACAACACTTTGTGGTATAGCAATGATTTGAGTGGTAACACATTGGGGGAATAATCATCATGAATTTTTCTTATATAAAGAGGATATAAAGCATAATCCGCGCTTCGATACATCAGGATATTTTTTCGATCAACAAATCCACTTCAAGTGGCTTGGAGAGCAGTTCTATGATATAGGGGCTTTTCCGTACTCTCTCGATATCAGAGGAGTCGATGGTTGACGACAGCATATATATTTTGATCTTCTCCTTTACGCTGTCGTCAAGCGAATGATATGCCTCTATAAATTCAAAGCCATTCATATCAGGCATTTGTAAATCCAACAAAATTACGGTTTCCGGTAACTGCTGGCCTTCAACGGAAAGCCATGAGAGCGCAGCCCGGGCAGAATGGTATTTATTTATGCTTCCCGTAATTCCACTTTTGACAAGAAGCCGCTCATAAACAAACAGGTCAAACGTGCTATCGTCGATCAAAATAAAATTTAAGGGCTTCTGCATAATTTATTTTTTTACGGATGGAATCACAACTCTGAATGTACTTCCTTTTCCCACCTGCGAAGTTGCTGCTATGGCTCCTTCCAGTTTGTTTACCGCCTCCTGAACAATGTATAGACCAATGCCCGATCCACTTTTCAGCGCATCTGCCCGATAGAACATTTTGAATATTTTATCCAAGTCATCATCCTTAATGCCGGTTCCGTTATCCTCAATGATTATGACGGCTTCTTCATTATTTGTCGTGATCGTTAAATTGACAAATCTGTTGGTCTTGCTACTATCCTGGAACTTGATTGCGTTGTTAATCAGGTTGTTAAAGATAATTCTTAATTTCATAACATCAGAAAAAAAAGGTTTTTCCTGAGTGATATTTATGGATAAATTTAATCCTTCGAATTCAGGAAGAAACTGGATCGTGGAGATAACTTCCTGCACCAATTCCTGAAAATTGATATTTGTAATGATCGGCAGGCCGCGCGCATTTTTATAGTAATCGATAATGTTGATAACAAAAGTATCCAACCTTTTTACCGACTGTCTGATGAGATCAAAATAGTGGAGATGTGCATTGGGGTCTTCTTCAAGGACCGCGAGGTTTACAATGCCTAAAATGGACATGAGCGGTGCTCTCAGGTCATGAGACGCACTATATACAAATTTGTCTAACTCTTCATTGGCCTTCTGGAGCTCTATATTCCGCTCGCGAAGATCTTCACGGGTCTTAAATATATCATAAGCGTGGTCAATGGCATTTTCAACATAATCAAAATCCCATGGCTTATGAATAAATCGGAACACCTCCCCCTTATTGATCGCGTCAATCGCTGCGCTAATGTCGGTGTGACCCGTTATCAAGATCCTGATTACATCGGGGAATTTTTCACGGATTTTTTCAAAAAACTGAACGCCCGTCATAATGGGCATACGCTGATCCGCCAGAACGATATTAAAGGAATTGTTTTCCATTAATTGTTCTGCTTCTGTTACTGATACAGTTGTGGTAATGTCATATTGCCTTCTGAATGCTGCTTTAAATGAGTGCAGGTTATGCTCCTCATCGTCAACGTACAGAATCCGAATGTTTTGTTTACTCATTTAGTTCGGGTATTGGCCTTTTTTTCTTTATGATCGGTAATGTTATAATAAATTCAGTTCCTTCTCCTTCCTCTGATATCACATCGATCGTTCCGTCGTGAACTTCTATAATTTTAAACACGATCGATAATCCGAGGCCTGTTCCTTCTCCCACCTGTTTTGTGGTAAAGAATGGGTCGAATATTTTAGTTTTTAATTCTGTCGGTATGCCGATTCCATTGTCTTTAATTGATATACTTACGTTTTTATCGTCCTTTAGTTTCGTGGTTACCCAAATTGTTGGCGTCCAGTTTTCCTTCGGATGCTGTTTCAGTGCATAAATGGCGTTGGTCAGTATATTCATAAATACCTGGTTGATCTTGCCGGGATAACATTCCACACTCGGCAAGCTGCCCAAATTCTTGACAAGCCTGATTTCACTACCCAGCTGATAGTTCAGAATAACCAGCGTTGAATCCATTCCCTCGTTAATATTGACAAGATTTAAATCCGCCTCGTCGATTCTGGAGAAAATTTTCAAACCTTTCACGATTTCTACTGTCCTCTTCGCACCGTCTTCCATCCCGTTGAGGAGGGTGTCAAGTTCGTCCTTAATATAGTTAATATCCAGTTCTTCTTTCAATCTGTTTACTTCCTCAAATCCTCTACCGATACTTTCAATGCTAGTTTCCTCTGCCACAGACTCATAAGCTGTCAGTACTGCCATGACATCTTCAATATCCCTGCGTAGTGGTCGGACATTGGAGCTCACAAAATTGATCGGATTATTGATCTCATGTGCAATTCCCGCCGTAAGTTGCCCTAAAGAAACCATTTTTTCAGATTCTATCAACTGAGTCTGCGCATCTTTTAGCTGAGTAAGCGCCTCATTTAGTTTTTCATTCTTATTGCTAAGCTCAACAGTCCGCTCGTTTACTTTATTTTCGAGTGATACGTTTTGTTCGCGGATGATCTTTTCATTTTCTTTAGATACTCTAAGTGCCTCTTCCTGAGATGCTTCTCGTTCTTTCTTAAGAATATTAATCTTGTCGGCCAAGGCAAAGGATAGTAAAATTACTTCCAGGATGCTACCCGTCTGCATGGTGTAGCTGGTCAAAAGATTATATGGAAGAATGTTAATATTTCTTAGTACAAAAAGAATAAGTCCGATCAGGAACATGCTCCATGCAATCAGAAAAAACTTAGCAGGGCGGTAGTTGGCCCTCGACAATCTCACGGCGACCAAGATCGTGGCGATTGTTCCATAGGCACCTGAGATATCCATGGCTCGGTAACTAAGACTTTCAAATCCGAGTAAATTTAAAAGTGCACCTATGGTATATAGGACGATGATGATATTAAGAAGCAGTTCACCTTTGGGCCATTTTTCCCTAATGGATAGAAAATGCTTGATAAAAAAGACCGCGAAAATGCCGGAGAGCGCCGAAAATAATATGGCTGCCTGCGAATTGAAATGTGGGGCACCCGGCCAGAGGTATTTATACGCATATCCTGTTAAAGTGGTCTGCGCCAGTCCGATACACAAAATGTAGAGGACGTAAAACAGATAACTTCTGTCTTTGGTGGAAAAAAAGATAAACAGGTTATAAAGAATCATTACGATAATGATCCCTGAAAAAATGCCGTTAATGGTTTCACCAACCAGAGAGGACTGAAAGAAATTCGGCTCATCCCTGATCATCAGCGGCAATACTACCTGATTGAAACCAGATATCTTGAGATAGAAACTTGCTGTTGTGCCTTGTTTGATTGTGACGGGGAAGACTAGATTCTGATGAGCAATATCCCTAGTTTCAAAATCGTCGTTTTCGGTGTATACCCGAAGTGATGTTTTCCCGTCTTTGGAGGTATATAGCTCGCACGCGTGAATCAGCGGATATGCCAGCTCTAGATAAAGATTCGGCTTGCGGGTCGTATTATGGATAGAGAATTTCAGCCAGTATGAAGAATTGCTCAGGCCTTCGTTAGGCACATCTACCTCGCTTGCTTTGAAGTCTTTTACATTGAGAATCGTCTTAAAATCTAGCTTACTATCCTTGTCCTCGTATATATCGAGGTTTTTACCAATAATTTGAGACCCGCCCTTAAAATATATTACCTCCCCCTGCACGGAAAATGCGAGTAAAAAAAGGAAGCATAAGAAAACTGTAAACTTTTTTATCATCCTATAGGATTATTTTGGTTTCATAAATAATCGCCATTTCTCCTTTCGGCCCTGTTTCGATTGCAAACTGCTCCGGATTGTTTCGGAGGTCCATGATACGCTCTTTTTCTTCCGATTTTGCATTCGGCAATCCTTCCAGGTCTTTAATAATCAAAGCGGTGGCAATTAGTCCTTCTTTAGGGTAATAATAAGTTCCATTATCTCCCAAATCGCGTATAATTTCAAATCCTACACGAGCGCAGTTCCGCAAAGTCGCCGGCGAACATAAAGCCAGCAGGTAATCCACTCCAATTTGCGAAGATATGGCAACGCCGATTCTACCCAAAAAAATACTACCAATTCCATAACCCGCTACCTCTTTGGAGTTGAACAGTCCACAAAACTCGGCCAATTGATAGTCGCCCAGATTATCCATATACTGGTAAATACTGGAGTCAATTTTGGCGATTGCGTCCTCCATCGGAAGTTTAATCTTCTCTGTTCTCATCTGAATCCGTCCACCTCCATATATCCTTTCACCGTCCTCAGACTCCACAATAACAACATACGTATCAGGGTCATGCAGCCAGGTGATGTTGGCGGATGTAACCTGTTTTACTCCATATGATTCCAAAACTTTCCTGTGTCCATCAACATATCTCAAGCTAGTTTCAACGTCGTCAGGAGCCTTATAAGCTCTAATTCTGGCTTTCATTACCTTTGTTAATGTGCTATATACAAAATGTCGTTCAAATGGCGTCTTTGCTGAGATAAATTAATCGAAGCTTCCAGAGGCAGGATTTTAAAGAACAGGATTCGATCCAGTCCTTCTTCAGGATTCAACAGGCTAAGTAACTCATGTTTTATATTTTTAAGTGCCGAAATTTCCTCGTTGTCCAACATTTCGCCACTTTCGAGATGTCCGAATAACGCAGTTGGTGACATGATAGGTTCAAGGGTTAATCCCTGCGCCAGAAGCATACCAGATATCCTCTGAAAGGCTCTGCCTGCTGCCAGTTTATCACCGGTCAGTCGCAAATATCCGATAGAATTACTCTTGAACAAGGTTTCCTCAAATGTATTGTGGAGCAATTTATTGCCGCCGATTACCTTCATCGCGTGAGCAACTTTTGGGTTTCTCAGCATCATGAATGCAGTTTTTTGTACAGGATTATAAGGAAGTGACAGAAAATCAATTCCGTAAGAGGCTTGCCCGATTTTGTTGTCGGGCCATTTCATATACCTGGCGAAAATGTCTTCATGGCCGTCTTTATTTAGCATTACCATTACCTCCAATTGGCTCAAAAGTGATATTACCTTCTTTTTGATTTCCGGATCTTCTATGATAGTTGCTTGAGGTTCGGCGTCAAAGTACCTGGAAATCATGTCCACACCATCGATAAGCGGGTTTTTATCGGAATTGCTTTTTTCCAGATTTTCTTCTTTTCGCTCAATTTCTCCCGTCAAGACAATACTCGCAAACAGTGGGAGGGAAGCAGAGTCTGCTATGATCACCTCAGCTTTCAAACCCAGATCATTCAACTGCGACAACATATATTCTGTCGCCGATGCAAGACTGATGTCGGAAGCAATGTGATTGTAATTTGTAAATGACTCAGCATCAGATGTATTGAGGAATAGATGAAAATGACCATTGTGATATAACCATTTCCACGGCTGATTGTTATATTCTGAGAAAACACTTGCTGACGATGTGATGATACGTTCTATATCCGAAACCGGAAGCTGCACACCTGCGTCTTTCAGTTCAGTTGCTTCAGCAATTTTAATAGCGTTCAGAAAATCAAACTCGATGCGCTCTCTGACAGATGTGTTTGAAGTTTTATTGGAGATAATACCCTCCAAGTCTACATAATATCTGCCCGAGTCCGTAAAATGGCCGAGTAGCATACGGCGGCAAACGTCTGTAACCACGCCACCGCCCAGGGTAACTGCGCTTGCAAGTTGCGGCCAGGTCGTAATCGTTTGTCCAAGTTCCAACAGAGAAGCCTGTGCACGTGCCGAACTTTTAAACGCGTCAACAATTTTCATAACGATTGGCAAGCGCTGCTCCGGCCCTATATTTTCTAGGACCTGAGCCGGGATGTCGGCAAGCATTCCGTGAAAGATCATCAGCCCGCGATCGAGGTCAAACCTTTCAACGTCTAGCATACCACGGTCACTCGTTTCCATCACCACGGGAATGTTAAGTTGTTTGGCTTTTTGCCTGCACAGAATTTTAACTCCAATATCGTCGCACTCGTCAATGAGAATATCCAACTTGCCACCGCCCGTTAAGAATTCATCGATATTGTTGGCGGTGATACCGTCCGTAAAGCACTCAATGTCTATAAACGGATCAATTTCGGCTATTTCGCGAGCTGTGATGATACATTTATTAAGCCCGATATTATGCAGCCCTGTCCGGATTCGATTGAGGTTGCTGAGCTCTAATGTGTCAAAATCGGCCAGTTTCATGCTACTGCAAACCCGCTCTGTTGCCAGGGTTAACGCAACGGCATGTCCTACCGAAAGGCCGATAATACCAAGTTTTTTTGTGAGCAGAGTCTGCTGTTCTTCGGTCGTAATCTTATGCTTGTTCCTGCTGGTGCGAAGTTCGATGAATTCATCTTTTTCCAATAAATGGATCAAGCGCTTCGACCAGGGGTAGTATACCCAAACGCCTTCGCGGGATACATCCAGAGACGATGACCAACTCGTAAAGAGCTGATCCAATTCCTGATCCGACAGACGAGACGCAGGATTTCTTACTTTGAATAGTTCCTTTTTCTGTCCTTCGTAGTGATCCAATAAGCTGAGGTTGATAGACTCATCAATTAGTTTGACAAAATTCGCGTCTTCTGTTTGGTCTTTTCGATTAAAAAAAAATGGACGGAAGTCAGAAATATTTATAGAACACATTTTTTAATTTGTAAAGGGTATTTACGAACAGCAAGACTAGCTATTCATTGCATTTATGTATCTTGGCATTCGATTTGATGGACAGAGTTGAACAAACTATTTCGTCAGCTCATACTTAGGGAATTAGCCAATCCAGTCTTCGATAATATTGTAGTTGTTATTGTACATTAGAGAGATGTAAATTGTCTAGTGTTTAATAATTTTCGAATTTAACATTATATTCTGTGAAACGGATTTTTGTTTGGGAATTAGTTTGTAAAATTTAATAGATATCAATTTTTTAGTCGGATTTTATACTCAATGAGCATTTCTGAAAAAATTAGTGTACTATACGTAGACGACGAGCATAACAACCTAAACTCCTTCAAAGCGGCTCTACGGCGTGAGTTTATTGTCTTTACAGCCGCTTCGGGCCAGGAAGGCCTGGAGATACTAGAGAAAAACAATGTGCACGTCATTATCACCGATCAGCGGATGCCGGGTATGACGGGGGTAGATTTTTTGATAGAAGTTCTCAAGAAATTCCCTGACCCGATTCGTATTTTATTAACTGGGTATACAGATATTAATGCGGTAATTGATGCAGTCAATAAGGGACACATTTATTACTATATCAATAAGCCTTGGGACGAGGATCAGATGAAAATTGTGATCCGAAATGCGCATGAGATTTTTAGCCTTCGGGAGAAAAACAGAGAATTAATTGATAAACTTGTAGAAGTAAATGGGCAGTTGGAATTCTTGCTTCGTCAAAAATTAATCTCTTGATTATCAATAATTTGCTTTGATTATAGTCGTGGCCTTCTTTTGAGCTGAAGTTTACCCTGGCGTAAGTGGGATAAGCCTGTTTTTAGTAAAAAAGTAAGAATCGCATACGTCCCGGCAAAGCCAATAGCGACAACTACTATTGTGGCAAAAGCTATATTCAGTAGTATCTTTATAAATATGATCAGGTCCATTGCGAAATCCGGTTGCTCTATTTTCGCTCTGTTGTAAATATCGTGCCAGCTTGGCGAAGTCATTGATCCGAAGTATGGGCTACACTTCTGATCAGTGACTTTTTTATTCTCCCTCTATTATTTTTCTTTGTCAGTGAATGCCGATCTTCGGTCTTACTCAACACGAGAATGACAGTCTGCACGTTTATTTAGAATTGTTATAATTAAAAAATCCCATTTATATTTGTCTAAATGTCTTTGTCCCATGGAAGCAGGAAGTAAGCTATATTACGATACGGAAGAGGTCGCCAAAATGTTCGATTGTAATGAATCGAAGCTCAGATATTGGGAAAAGAAATTTCCTCAGCTAAGCCCTAAACGTGATTCACGCAATAGGCGAAGGTATACTGATCGGGATATTGAGGTGATCAGGAAGATCATACATCAGAAAGAAAAACAGGGGAGAACGACTAAGGGCACTCGCGAACAATTAAGAAAAAAAGAAGAGTCTCAGTTGATAACCCAGCGATTGATAAGGGTCAGAAGTTTTTTACAGGAGCTCAGAGATGCGCTATAGATTGAAATCAAAGGACACGAAATGAAATATGTTTTTTTAGCAGGTCTGGCACTTTTGACTGCCGCTTCGAATGCCCAGAGTTTTAGAGTGTCGGATATAAAGGAACATATTTCCTTTTTGGCTTCTGACGATCTAGAGGGGCGAGGTACGGGTACACTAGGCGAGATGAGAGCGGCGAATTATATTGCAGCGATGTTTAAAAGTTACGGACTGCAACCGGCTGGAAATCAAGGGTCTTATTTTCAAACCTTTGAGACAATGATCAGCATTGAGGATATACCGCATACGGTTACGGCCCGCAACGTCATCGGCTATATCGATAATGGAGCCGAAAAAACGATCGTTGTTGGCGCCCATTATGACCATTTAGGAAAGGGGTTTCAGGGTAGTTCACTCAGCCCAGACAGTAGAAATAAGATACACAATGGTGCTGACGACAATGCATCCGGCACTTCCGGAGTATTGGAATTAGCTAAATTTTATGCAGAAAACGGACAAAAGGAGAAGCATAACCTTTTATTCATTGCTTTTTCTGGAGAAGAACTAGGTCTCATCGGTTCGAAATATTATACAAATCATCCGACAAAGCCGCTGTCTTCTGTGGAAGCAATGATCAATATGGACATGATTGGCCGATTAGATGAATCCAAAGGAGTAATTGTTTCCGGGTTTGGAACGAGTCCGTTTTGGGGCGATGTCGTAAACAATGCCGCTAAAAAAGCGGGCTTGAAATTTACACCGGATTCTTCTGGTGTCGGAGCTTCTGATCACACTTCCTTTTATCTTAAAGACATCCCTGTCCTTCAGTTTTTTTCGGGCGGGCATGGCGACTATCACAAGATTTCGGACGACGCGGAGAAGATCAACTATGAAGGAGAAGTGAAAATTCTTAATATGGTGGCTGATGTCATCCATGCTACTGATCGCTCGACAAGCAAACTGGAATTTGTTCAGACATCCAATCCTCACAGCGCCGATACCCGGTCGACTTTCAAAGTGACACTGGGCGTAATGCCGGACTACAGTTATACAGGAAAAGGCCTGAAAATCGATGGTGTCACAGATGGCCGTCCTGCATCAAAAGCTGGTATTAAATCAAGGGATGTCATTATCAAACTAGCGGGCAAAGATATTGGAACGATATACGATTACATGGAAATCCTGGGAGCACATGAAAAAGGTGATCAGGTTGAGGCCCGCTATATCAGGGATGGAAAAAATGTGGATGTGAAGGTTACTTTTTGATTTTCTGTCTAAAAAGCAGAGTTGAGAGTTTGCCGCGGTGTTTCGCTGAGTATATCGTATTTCTCAGCAAGTGACTTAGCATTCCTGACCATTTTCTGACCTGAGATAAAATATACTTATTGTCTTTGAGGAGACTGAAATCTAGTTATTCACCGCCCCACGCAGTCCTAACTCTACCACTTCCATTTGACTGATCACCCCTTCGTGCAGATTAAAACGGAGGAGCGTTCTCATTTTATGAAATCCTTCGCGCCCGGCCGCACCCGGATTGATATATAGCATATCGGAGAGGTTCCTATCCCTGATCACACGCAGGATATGGGAATGCCCGCACACAAATATATCAGGTGTGTTCTCCCTTAGCCTAGGCATTACCATGGGGTTGTACCGCGGTGGAGCTCCGCCTATATGCGTCATCCAAATATTGAACCCCTCTATTTCAAAAAACAGGTGCTCATCTGAACACAACCTCACGTCCTTGTTATCAATATTGCCAAATACAACCCGAAGCGGTTTGAATTCTTTTAGTTGGTCGATGATCTTTGTCGAGCCAACATCTCCCGCGTGCCATATTTCGTCGCAGTGCGCAAAGTGTTCAAATACTTTTGTGTCTAGAAAGCCGTGTGTGTCTGAAATTAAACCTACTCTGATCATTGGAACTGCTGCAATTGGTATCTGATTTTTTGCGCAAAGTTAAATAACGAAATGAAAGGTCAACAAAAATTTGACTGTGATGAGATATTTGTCCTTTTATATATAAAAAAATTATATATTTTTGACCTTTCTGAGTCTTAATAAAAGTTAAATATTTGTTATTTTAAGATAATAACTAAAAATTTAGTTCTTTATTTTGTCAACAATTTATATACTTGTGGTAACATTCCCATCGAGCAATCACTTTAACCTTATCCTGTGTCATAGCCATGAAAAAAATCTATTTTCTGTTAGTCAGCCTCTTCTTCACGTTTTCCCTCCATGCTCAGAATTCCGGGCGTTTTACATTGAAAGGCAAAATGGCGGACACCTTGGGAGTTGGGCTTCAGGATGCTACCGTGATGTTACTTCAGCCCAAGGACTCGTCTCTTGTCAACTTTGGCAGAACGTCAAAAGATGGCTCGTTTGAATTCAGAGGACTTAAACGTGGCCCATACATTTTTAAGGCAACATATGTAGGCTATGTGCCTTTCCAAAAGCACATTACGCCCGAGGAAGGTGATGTGACGGACATCGGAAAGCAGGATATGTCCTATCTGAATCAACAGCTTTACGATGTGGTGATCAAAACAGCCCGGGCTCCACTGAGTATTCATGGAGACACCGTCGAATACGATCCGCGTGCATTCAAGGTACCGCCGGGTGCCACGGTTGAAGATTTGTTGAGACGACTTCCCGGCATTCAGGTTGATCAGGATGGGAGCTTACGATCTCAGGGGGAGTCGATCAAACGTGTAACGGTGGACGGCAAGCGGTTTTTCGGTGATGATACCCGCGCTGCAACTAAAAATCTTCCAGCAGATGCCATTTCAAAAGTGCAGGTATTTAACGAAAAAACAGAGCAGTCGCGCATAACAGGAGTTGACGATGGGAAGCATGATAAAACGCTGAATCTGGAATTAAAAGACAGTCACAAAAAAGGGGGATTTGGGAAAGCAACGGCGGCGGCAGGAACGGATAAGCGAGTCGAAGGCAAGATCAATTACAACAGGTTTAATCAAAAAAATCAGTTTTCTATCATAGGACTGGGTAGTAATACGAATCAGGGCGGGATGAATTGGGATGATTATCAGGATTTTAAAGGAAGCCAGTCATTCAATTGGGGCGATGATGGTGACTTTGGTTTTGGAGGAGGTATCAGATATATAACCTTTGGCGATGACGAAGAAAGCCTGACTATCCAGGCAGGGAGCGGCGCACAAAACAGAGGTTATAATAAGAACTACGCAGCCGGAGCAAACTACAATTTCGACACCAAGAAAACAAAACTGAATACAAGTTATTACTTCAATCAATCGAATAAAGATTTGGATGCGATTGCGCGTCAAACGTCTTTCCTGGGAGACAACTCCGCATATACCCGCCTGGATACCAATGCCAGGGTTAACTTTAATCAAAACCACAGAGGGGCTTTTCGGTTTGAAAAAGAGCTTGATTCATTGAATAGCTTTATTTTCCTTTCTAATTTGAGAGTGGGGAACGGTACGGCCGATTACCTGAGCCATCAGGAATATTTTCGTGGCGAAGACGTTACAGATGAGCGTTCAACGGTGACGGATATCAAAAACTATTCCAACTTTCATTCGTTTGCCATTGCGAATACAGGAATTTACCGACATAAATTCAAAAAGAAGGGGCGCAACTTTTCTGCGAGCGTCGGAGTTAACGTCAATAATTCTGATGGTGATGTCGAGCAAATGTCCCGCAACCAGTTTATTAAGTCGTCTCCAACAGAACCGGACAGTATCGTAAATATTCACCAAACCAATGCGACCAAAAGCTTAAGGAATCAGTTGAAAAGCAGCTTGTTATATCTCGAGCCACTTTCTAAGAAATTTGTACTTGAAACATTTTATAATTTCAGTGTAAAGAATGACAAGGTGGACCGCGATGTGTTCAATATCACGGAAGAAGGGGCGACCAGAAATGATAATCTGAGCAGGTATTATACCAATCAAACGGATTATAACCGATTTGGTACTTCGCTTAGATATACAAACAACGGGTTCAATGTTTCGGCCGGGCTTGCAGCGCAGCAGATCCATATGAATGGTGACTTTGCCATTAATCAGGACGACCCAACACGGACGAATATCAATAGGAAGTTTTTTAACTGGACTCCCAATGCGACGATAATGTACGATATGAAAAACAACAGGTTCATGTACGGCGGCTATGGCGTAAGTGTCCAGGAGCCGAACATTAATGACCTTCAGCCAATCGTTGACAATAGTAACCCGTTGTATATCAGAGTTGGAAATCCAAATCTGGTACCGACAATAAACCACAACGCATATCTGTCCTATAATTATTTCAACCCTGCGAGTTTCGTGCAGATGTATTTCGGGGCTAACTATAACTACTTTGAAAATCAGGTCATTTACAGTCAAAATGTGGACGAAAACCTGGTCACGACGACGAAGGCTGAGAATATAAGTGGTGGAAAAAGCTTCAATTTCTACGGTAGCTACGGTTTCCCGATCGTGAAGACGAAAAGTAATTTTAATTTGAGACTGAACTATACCAACGGCAAGAATCTGACGAGCATAAACGGTGAATTGAATAAAACCACCAGCAATGGTTACAATGTTGGCGGGCGGCTGGATTATACGCCGGGAGATAAGCTTACAATCTATACCGATGCAAACTGGAATATCAATGATACCAAGTATTCGATTAGCTCGGGACAAAACCAAAAGATTGTCAATACCACCTATGGAGTTGAACTCAACTTCAAAATGCCAAAGGAAATTTACTTCAACAGCCGGTTCAATTATAGTTCATATGTAAACGACCGTTATGGATTTGATCAAAAAATGCCGATTCTTAATCTTTCGGTATATAAGGCTGTGCTTAAGAGTAAGAAAGGTGAAATCAGGCTTTCAGCATATGATGTTTTTAATCAAAACAGGGGTATATCTCAATCAGCCTATCAGAATTTTGTCTCTCAGGAGCAGGTTCGTACATTGGCGCGCTACTTTATGCTGAGCTTCAGTTACAATATGCGAGGTATGTCTCATTCGGTTCGTCGTAAAGGATATTAATTTAAAAGATATGTATAGGAATATGAAAAATATTTGGCTCATAATAATTTGTCTTCTTCCTTTAGAATCAGCTGCTCAGGCACTGGAGGGGGTAGTTACTTACGAAAAGACGTTCTTCTGGAGTAAAATTTATGATAAGCTGACCTATTTGTCGGAAGAGGAGAGGAGCAGGATCAAGACAACCTGGGGAAGTAATGATGAGGGCGACAAGAGCAAGGGTATGTTGGTAGTCACGCCGAATAAAAGTAAATACGAAGACATGGAGCAGGAGGCAGACGGCGGCTATAGGTGGCGTAAAAGTGATTTTATGATCACCCGCGATTTTTCGGGTGAGAAGATCCTGGAGATTGACGAATTTTCTGGTAAAACGTATATTATAGAGGATTCGCTTCGTCCGCCGGTTTGGAAAGTGATGAACAAGATTAAAGAAGTGAACGGATATTTGTGTATGATGGCTACATCTGAAGACACCATCAAGGGGCAAAAGATCACTGCCTGGTTTGCTAATGATATTGCGTCTTCAGCGGGACCTGAACGTTATTTTGGACTGCCGGGGCTTATTATGGAAGTGGATGTAAATGATGGAGAATTGATCATTAGCGCACTGAAAGTCGAGAAAAAAGCCATAACAACGGAATTGGATATGCCCAAAAAGATGAAGGGAAAGAAAATTACGAACGATGCTTACATGAAAATGATTAAAGATTATATCAATGATAGTATCAAATCGCGACGGAACCCCTACTGGAATATCAGGTATTAGCTACGTCCAAAAAACTTATTCCTAATCTTTTTTTTACATTTTTAGCAATTGTTTGTAGTATCTGATCATGTTTTTCTCGAAAATGCTTATTTGATCTTGTATCGGTTGATATCTTCAGCGTAAAGATAAATTTGTAACTCGTATACAAAGTTTGGACTCAGACAGATTTTATTATAAAAAGAGGGATTGTAGATATCGCAATCCCTCTTTTTTTGTACCTTTGCAGTCTAATTCGATGAAAAACGTGTGGATCGGTTTTTGTAGACAGAATATTTTCTAAGTAAAAATCGTTTTTGTAACCAAAATTACCTGTTTAATAACCCTTTATTTTATTATGAAAAATACGCTTGTAGCCGTAGCGATGCTTTTTATCCTCGGATCATGTGCTAGTAAAAAGAAGTTGGTCTCTGCTGAAAAGAAGGCTAACGAAATTCAGCTTCAATTGGATAAGACCAGAGCTGATTTAAACGACTGCGACAGCAGAACGGCAAGTTTGAACAATGATATCAAACTTAAGAATGATGAGCTGACTTCCAAAAACGCCAAGTTGAAGGAATTGGAAGATCAAGTTGAGTTCTTGAAAAAGAACAACAACAACTTGCTGGACCGCATGTCTGATCTTTCTGTGATCAGCAAAGAAGGTTCTGAAAGCATTAAAAAGTCACTTGCAATGATGGACGCGCAAGGCGTTCAGATTCGTGATTTGAATGCAAGCATCCAACGTAAAGATTCACTTAACATGGCGCTTGTACTTAACCTGAAACGTTCTTTGGCTGACGTAAGCGACGAAGATGTACAGGTTGAGGTGAAAAAGGGCGTTGTATATGTATCTCTTTCTGACAAAATGCTTTTCAAATCTGGAAGCTCTATAATCAATACACAGGCAGAAACTGTTTTGGCGAAAGTTGCTAAGATTTTGAACGACTACAAAGAGATTGAAATTCTTGTTGAAGGTCACACGGATAATGTACCTATCGCTACTGAAAGATTCGCTGACAACTGGGATTTAAGTGCTTTACGTGCTACATCAGTTGTTCGTACGCTTCAAAAGAAATATGGTGTTGAGCCAATTCGTATGATCGCTGGTGGACGTGGTGAGTACCTGCCTAAAGTTGCAAACGATTCAGCTCCTAACCGCAGCTTGAACCGTCGTACTGAGATCATCATTACTCCTAAATTGGATCAGTTCTTTAACCTGTATACCCCACAGGCAGGTAAATAAGAAAGTTAATATTGAAAAAGGGAGCTCTTTGTGGCTCCCTTTTTGCGTTTATAGCCGCCTTGATTTTCGTTTCACGTACGCGAGTTCTGTTACGTTTGTCTTTTCTACTAAGGCACAAAGAAACCAAGGATCTAATACTGGCTCATCATATTCTTCGCGTCATTTTGTGTTTGAAGCCGCTTTAGTTCCGGTCAATTTTTGACAAGAGAATCTAGTTTCGCTTCTGCCCATAGTGCCCTTATTTTCTTTTTATCTATTTTTCCTACACTCGTTTTGGGGATTTCGTCGACAATCCTTATTTGATCCGGAACGTACCATTTGTTTATTTCACCGGTTTTTACTCTTGATTGTAACTGGTTGTGAATGTCGTCCGGGTCTACAATAACGTCAGGCTTACGAACTAATAGTGCCAGAGGCCTTTCACCCCATCGTGCATCAGGAATTCCAACAACAGCTACTTCGACAACGCCCGGAACTTTGGAAAGGATATTCTCAATTTCCAGAGATGATACCCATTCACCGCCAGACTTAATAACGTCTTTGACCCGATCTGAAATGGTCAGATAGTGGTTTGTTCCAATATGGCCCACATCGCCTGTATGCAACCAGCCATTTTTCCATAGATTTTCAGATGCTTCCATGTCTTTGAAATATCCCTGGGTCATATGAAAGCCACGGCAAACGATCTCACCAATCGATTCGCCATCGTGCGGTAAAAAATTGCCCTCCTCATCTACAATTTCTATTTCAACGAATGGTGCAATACGCCCTGCCTTTACCCGCAAATCGACTTGTTCGTCATTGCCAAGCAATTTTTCTTCTTCACTTAAATGAGCGACAGACATAACAGGCGCCGTTTCCGACATACCATATCCTGCCTTTACATCAATGCCCAGTCGCAGCGCGGCTTTTGCCAGTCCGAGGGTTAGTGCAGAGCCTCCGATGATTACGCTCCAATGAGACAAATCCACCTTTTCAGCCACCGGGTTATTAACCAGCATTCCCAAAATCGTCGGAACACAATGCGACAACGTAACTTTTTCCTGAATTAAGAGTTTGAGCAACATCTCAGGTTCATATTTTCCTGGATATACTTGTTTGCAATTCAGTAACGTGGCTGCAAGCGGAAATCCCCAACCATGGACATGAAAAAGCGGGGTGATGGGCATATATACATCGTAGTGTGTAAATGTTAGTGCTTGGTACCCACAGAAGTACGTGATCAGCTCCATGGTATGCATAAAGAGCTGTCTGTGAGAAAAATACACTCCTTTTGGGTCACCGGTTGTTCCGGTAGTATAGAACAACGTGGCCCAGGTATTCTCGTCAAAATCCTGAAATTGATATTCAGTAGATTGGCTTTTCAGCAGATTTTCATATTCACCCTCGAATTCAAAAGACGGGCTGGGTGTGTAAGGAACATCTGAATAGACTTTGTCGCTGAATATCACAAACTTTTTAACAGTTGTGAGCTTGTCCCTGATAGCATATATAAGCGGAAGGAAATCCTCATGAACAAAGATCAACTGATCTTCGGCGTGGTTGATAGTGAATAGCAACTGAGCTGGCGACAACCGCACATTGATGGTATGCAAAATGGCTCCATAAGAAGGTATTCCCATAAAACACTCGAGATATCGGTGGCTATCCCAATCCATAACTCCCACAAAATCACCGGGTTTTACTCCCAGCTCTTCCAGAAGGTTAGCCAGAGATCGAATCCGTTGATTGAATGTGATATAATTCATCCGAAACAAATCCCGATAGATGATTTCTCGTTGAGGGTTATATCGCAGTGACTGATCCAGCAGGCTTCGGATCAGCATGGGAGGGTCGTAGGCCGATTTTGTTCTTGGAATTAGCCGGGTTTGAATCATATTTGTGGTAATTTTAAGTCGAGTCAGTTAGGATGTGGTTGTGCTTAAGTTCTAAAAATAGTAGAAAAAATTATATTTAATATGTCTCAATCAGTTCCTGATCAAAATTCTATTGAGTTGGCTCACGACCGTGTTCGGCCCTTTATACACCGAACGACCATTCTTCGGTCCAGATTTTTGGAGGATTTATCAGGCGCAAGCCTTTTTTTTAAACCTGAAAATTTCCAGAAAATAGGAGCATTCAAGGCAAGAGGGGGGCTCAATGCACTGTTAACTCTTTCAAAAAACGAATTGGCGAATGGAGTCACGACCCATTCTTCGGGCAATCATGCTCAGGCTATAGCTTTTGCAGCGGCCATGTTGGGCGTCAAAGCTTATATAGTCATGCCGGAAAATTCTCCGAAAGTGAAAATCGACGCGGTGCGAGGGTACGGAGCGGAAATTACATTTTGTATTAACACCCCTGAGGAGAGGGAAAAAGCAGTACAAAAGATTATCGTGGAAACCGGTGCTGCTTTTGTCCATCCATTCAATAATTACAGCGTCATTGCCGGACAAGCGACTGCTGCCAAAGAGCTGATTGAGGACGCAGGTGAAACGCTGAATTGCATCATCGCGCCAGTCGGAGGAGGTGGATTATTAAGCGGAACGGCGCTGTCTACCCATTATTTTTCGCCGACGACGAAGGTGTATGCCGGAGAACCAGAAGGAGCTGCAGACGCAATTTTATCCTTTCGGAGTGGAAAAATTGAAAAAGCACCCTATGTAAAAACAATTGCCGATGGCTTGCTGACTTATCTGGGCGATAAAACCTTCCCGATTATTCGTGAATATGTGGAGGATATTTTCACGGTTAGCGACGCGGAAATCGTTGACGCTATGCGATTTATGTGGGAGCGGATGAAGATAGTCGTGGAACCATCGGGTGCTGTGTCGCTGGCAGCCGTGCTGAAAAACAAGGAATTTTTTGTTGGGAAAAAGGTAGGTATTATACTGACCGGCGGAAATGTAGACCTTGGAAATCTGCCATTTTAAGAAGCGTTTAAGAGAGAGGAGGTAAAAAATGCCTTGTGCTTATTATGCCAGATTGATATAAAATCCCGTTATTAGAAAAAAAAGCATCAATCTTTACATTTTTAAGGTATTTAGAGCCAAAACAAAATTTAGAGTATGAAAAGAATCATTGTATGCTGTCTGATAGTATTGATGGCTGCCTGTAAGAAAGATAACGACCCAGTTGTTGAAGATCCGGATTATAGCGAACAATTTGTTGGGGATTATTGGACTAATACAGTAAACGGCACCAACAGTACTGCGCAGACGTGGAAAATTACGAATTTGGGGAAGAACCTGTTGGGTATTGATTATACGATCAATTATACTTTTAAAGAGCAAGGCAAGGAGGTTAAGAGCACAGAAGTTTACAAGCTTGTGAAGGTGGCAATAACCGATTCCGTTACTTTCAAAATTAACGAGTTGGCCGAAATGACCGATGACGGGGTCGCAAAAACGAGGAACGTTGTTGCCGACGGTGTGAAGATCCGGGATTTGGCGGGCGGTATCAAAATCGGTACCACTGTGAAATTCACAAATGCTGATAATTCAAATCCGGTAACTACTGATTATCTGGAATTTAAGAAGAAATAGACCTTATCTGGATATTGAAAATGGAAGGATGTTCGGAAGAGCGTCCTTTTTTTATAGTCCTTTTTAGGTAAATCTAAGTTGTTGATACAATAGCTAACTTCCTATTTCTGTGATACGGTATCCTTGGTAAGCAGAGGCGATTTCAAATTGCATACGTATATTTAATGAAATTGAAAAAGTAAAACCTGGCGAACAGGAGAGGTATGGAAATTTCGAAAGAAGTCATCATTCGCTATTTAAACGCACGCTGCTCTTCAGAGGAAGAGTATGAAGTGGGCAAGTGGCTGGTGTCTTCCGCTGAAAATACCCGACAGGCGATGATTTGGGTCGACGAATTATCCGATCAACAGGAAAAACTTCTCCTTCGGATGGTGCTCAACTCTGAAAAAACGTGGAAGGATACGGTTTCTCAGATTGACCGTAAAACTGAAAACGATCGTGGCGGCGGGGTGCAGAGAAGAATACGGCTCACTTTCATTAAAATCTCCCGGTTTTTAAGACAGTACGCCGCCATTTTGGCGAGCGTATTCATGCTGGCCTTCGCGTATTACCTCTACCACAAAAGCAGGATTGTTGATGTAGAAACGGAATATGGAGAAAGCAAGGTCATCAATTTGCCTGACGGATCAAGGGTAAGTTTGAATGGAAATAGCAGCATCCGATATGCATATGGCTGGACGGGGCAGGAGAGAAGAGTCTGGGTAAATGGTGAGGCATTTTTTCATGTAAGACAGTTGGAGGACAATGCGACTTTCAAAGTTTTTCTTAGTGATAACGTTATTGAAGTGCATGGGACAGAGTTCAACGTCGTCGAAAGGAGCGATATGAGCCAGATACTGCTTAAATCCGGTAAAATTGTACTGCGCATTGAAAATGAAAAATCAAAACGGCATATAATAAATGTTGCTCCCGGCGAGCTGGTCGAAGTCAATAAAAAAGAAATTATCAAGTCGCGTGTTGACCCGGAGGTATATACCTCATGGGCTGAGGGAACCTGGGTTTTAAGAAATACGACGCTTCAACAAATACTGGAGAAAATGAAATTGAGGTACGGAGTGTCTGTGATAACTAACGAAAGGCATCTTTCCAGGCGAGCTTCCGGCTATATATCCATCGAAAGTAAAAATGCAGATATTGTTATCACAGACATTGCACATCTTTTCAATTTGAAGATGACAAGAAAGGGCAAGGAACTGTTGCTTGATTAGTACCTTTCAGATCAGCTTTGAATGGTCTACCAATTCGACGCTTATTTCTCTACTAATATAAACTCAATATCTACATTGCCTACTTCGCCTGATTCAAAGGATTTTTGGTCGGGGATGGGATTAATATTGATGTTGTTCGGTACAAATTCTCCCATATCAGAAAGTGTTTGCTGCGATTCGATCAGCTTTTTCCGGCTAAATAAGTCCCCTGTCTTAGTCTGAATTTTTTTCAGCAATTCGTCAGAGGATACAGATTTGTTTCCAGCGAAAATTACCTTCCCAATCTTCGCCTTTTTTCCTTCATAAATTTTGAAAGTAATATCGATCGTATTACCCTCTGTTTTTGTAGTGGGTTCGACTCTAAAGAATAGATATCCTTGATCCATATAGAGGCTTGACAGGTCCTTACCAGTGGTGCCCGCCCCGTTAAGCGCCTGCTCGATTTGCAGGGCATCATAGCGGTCGCCTGGTTCAATTCCCAGAACCCGGAGCAGCTCGTCGTTTGAAAACTTCGTATTCCCTTCCCAGTTTATTTTCCCAATTTTTAAACTGGTAGCAGTAAACTGTATTCCGCTTTTTGATTGTGCCGTGAATTTAGTTGGGCTTACGGGAGCGTTAATGAAAGACGCGCTTATCATTGCAGTGATGGCCAATATCGGCAAAAACGACAGGAATTTTAACTTTTGCATAGGATTGGATTTTGTTTTGGTCAGCATTTTTAAACGATGAAATAATTGGGATTCTGAAAAGGTGTGAATCAGGGGTGACGTGTATTTTGGGGTAGCGAGCTTGAGAAGAAGTCGTCCGTATTCTTTTTTGTTGGATGCATTATTGCTGGTTTCCCAGTCGGCAATGAATTCGTGAACCTGTTTCAGGCTATTCGCCAAAAATCTGAAACAAGGATTGAACCAGAAAAGGATATGCATTGACTCAACAAATAAGATATCGACAGTGTGTTTTTGCCTGACGTGAATTTTTTCATGAAGCAGTACCAGCTCCAGTTCAGTTTCAGTAAGCAAGGATACTTTTCTATTAAGGAATATCTTACGACCAAATGAAAAGGTAGGCAACTCGCTCTGGATGAATATATTGCTGTTTGGCTCCGTGTTTGTTAGATACGCATCCGCTTTCAGATATAGAATCGAAAGAAGCCCTTTTCCCAGCAGAATTGCTTGCCGAACTGCACCAATGATATATACTGCGAATAGCGTCTGGCAAACCCAATTAGTCCAATCAACGCCATTTGGCGTGTTGTGTGCGCTTGTCAGATCAGCCGTTTTGTAAATGTTGTTAAGAAGTAAATTGAAGTGGTTTATATTGCCAATCTTTGTTGATTGTGAGCTAGTTATATTAAAAAACGGAGATATATCAACTAGTGGAACAACCAAACAAAGCACCATTCCTCCCAAAAGGAAGACGCGATTCAAGGTGAAAAACGTTAGCTTTTCCAGAAGCATATTATATGTCAGTGCAAGCAAAGCTATGGCAATAGACGATTCCGCGAGCCAGATCAGAAAGTTATTGACCATCTTTTGAGTTGTTTAAATTTATGTCCTCACTTTCAAGCAGGTCCAGCATCTTCTGTATGTCATCCTGGCCCAGATTTTCCTCCTGAACCATAAACGACAATACATTCTCCGGCGCACCTTCGAAGTAATTGGCGACAAAATTTTTGAAGGTAAAACTTCGATACGCCAGCTTTGATATGGCTGGGAAATATTCATGAGTCTTACCGTAGGCTTTATGATCCACAAAACCTTTCTTTTCCAGGATTCTGATCAACGAGGATATCGTGTTATATGGTGGCTGTGGTTCGCCCATCCGTTCGATGACATCCTTTACAAATCCTCTTTTCAGGTCCCAGAGAATTTGCATTACTTTTTCTTCCGTTTTTGTCAGTGTTTCCATGAATCAAATTTATAACGTATTTATCAGTTATACAACGTATAAATGCATTATATAACGTTAAAATACGTTAAAAATGTTTTTGTGGGATGCCGGATAATGAGAAATCAGATGATATTTTGACAAATTTGGACTAAAGTGATAATGTTGAGAATATTGGGATTGGGTCCCGAAATAAATTTGTATTTTGTTTTTGTTGTATTTTCATATTTATTATATTTATAAACTTCATAATAGCAGAATAATATTTTGAATAGAGGCCAATCGCTGTAACGTTAGAATATGAAAAAATCATTACTTTCAAATCAGGAGATAATTGTGGCAATTGCTTGCGGAAATACAGCCGCGTTCAAAATATTGTTTGATCAATACTATCCTGTTCTCGTAAAAGTCCTTCTTCGATATTCGTCCGACGAATCTCAGATCAATGCCTTGATTCAGGGGATATATTTAAGACTTTGGGAGTCGAGAAGTAGTCTTGTGAACCTTTCTGCGGAAGATTTTAAGGCCTATTTTGTTGTGACTGCGCGCAATTATGCAATCACTGAGATATCTAAAAAAGCAAAGTTATCCAATAACAGTTTGGCAGCGAGCCATAAGTATTTTGACGCTGATTCGACTGTGAAAGATGCGTCTGAATCGTTAGCACTGATGGAAAATTACGCTCGGGCGGTTGAAAGAGATTTGGCGAACTCTTCTGAATCTGATATACTCAGGCAGGAATTGGGACATATCTATGCCAAAATTTGCACAGCTTTTGTGTTGCTTGCTAAAACTATGGAAACCGGGATTTCAAACGCTATTTCCCTTCTCCGCCAGGAACTTGTGCTATTTCGACGATAGGTCGGGCTACACCGATTTTTCCAGATTCAACTTCTACGTCATCTTTATGTTGGCCTAAACTGCCTATATTGCAGTGAAAATCTCATATATATGGAGTTTATTGAATATTTGAAGCAAAAGAAAATTGATCCGCTGGTTTTTCAGAAAAACGATGCTTCGAGATATGAAGAATGGCAACACGAGTTTGCAACCATGCATCCGGAAAGCTTCACGGCTCAGAAAAAATTCCTGATCAATAATTTACGGAGGAGGTATACATTGATTAATGGTGAATGAATTAGTGAATAGGGTCGCCCGAACTGGTTTTTTGAGCAGCGGGAAAGATTATTCTTCCAAAACTTTTTGAATTTTATATTGCAGTATATGTTGAGATTGATTTTAGTATTATTGTTCATATTGACAGGAGCGGAGTCGATAGCTCAAAAAAAGGCGATTACAGAAACAGGCGAGGAAGTACTGCTGAACGAAAATGGTACCTGGAAATACCTAAATGATTCTTCGTCTGACAAAGGCGAAATACCTTTTAACGATCACAAATTTGAAAAGCCAGCCAAAGCCACTTTTTTGGTAAAAAGTGTTCGAACGGACGTTGGCGTGTGGATCGATCCATCTAAATGGAGCTTTACCAAGGGAGCCGACAATACTGATGCAGAATATCAATTCCAGGCAAAAGGTAGAGATATATACGGGATTTTGATTGCAGAGAGAATTTCGATTCCTCTCGAGAATTTGAAAAAGGTAGCCTTCGCGAACGCTCAAAAAGCGGCACCCGACATTAAGATAATAAAAGAGGAATACAGGACCGTCAATAATAACAAAATATTGATGATGGAGATGAACGGAACTATACAGGGAATAAATTTCACTTACAGCAGCTATTATTTCAGTAATGCCAAAGGCTCTGTCCAACTGATCACATTCACGGCTGCCAATCTGTTTGGTGAGTTATCGAAGGAGATGGAAGAGTTGTTGAATGGAATTGTGATCCAGTAATTTTTCAAAAAAATTACCGCCCACAGATCCCTTTAAAATCGCAATAGGTACAAACGTTCAGATCGTTGGTTTTACGGAAGGGAATATCCGGATCGAGCAGGTCGTTTAGTATATCTGTCAATATCTCTTCGGATTTCGAGATGTAGTCTAATGGCTGCTGTCCGTCTACAAGTTCTAAGGGATTCTGGATCATTTCAGTTGGCGTTCGGAACGAGTAAAATCCAGAACGGACGAGATATTTCCCGAATTCATAATTAGAGTCACCGATTTTCAAACCTCCCTCTGCCTGCATCTTTCGGTACATCAGGTATTCATACAGCCAAAGCTGACGGACATATCCCATTGAACTATCGCCCACGGTGCGCATTGTCTCAGCTTGCGTAAGCGGATCGTTGAGTTTTTTTACACCAACTTTCACGCTTCCTGTTTTGTAGTCCATTACATAAAGCGTGCCGTCGTCGCCTAGTTCTATGCGGTCAATTTTCCCTCCCAGATTCACCGTCGTAAACTTTCCCTGCAAAATTAATTCCGCTTTTGTTCGTAACGCCTGCTCGCTGGCCACGATTTTTCGCCGGGGTTGCTGCTTCATCTGGTGTCGTAAGAACGTCATCACTTGCTGTTCACCAACCTGAAAATATATCCGGTTTAAACCCTGATCCATCACATATCCTTTGAATCGGTTTTCGAACTCTTCACGAAGTATATGCCTGATCTGCGGCTCATTGGGATCGGTATTTTTTAAAAAGAACTCTTTGTCCAGCCTTTCAAGTGCCGCATGCAGCCAAGTTCCGATTTTGTCCATGCCCAACTCTTCTTCTACCTCATCTTTTTCCTGAACGCCAACAATATGTCTCAGGTAAAACTGCATCGAACAGCGCACCAATTCGTTTAAATGAGTGGGATATAACCCTTTGCCAGACAAATAGTTGTCAATTGCTTTCAGTACTTCTTCATCTTTCGCAATTTCTTCCTCCTGTTCCTCTTGTGTCTGATTATCAAATACGACAATCTTGTGATCAATTTTTATTTTTGGATTATATCCTGCCAACTCAAATTCCAGCTGTTGCACAAATCGGCTCTTTTCACCACCACCGGGTGCGTCATTAGTATTCGTATATAGAATATGAACCTCTTTTGCGCGCTGAAGCAATCGATAAAAATGATAAGACATTACGGCTTCCTGGTGGAGATATGTTGGGATTCCCACAGCTTGAGCCGCATCGAAAGGAATAAGTGAATTTTGGCGTTTTGACATCGGAAGCACACCTTCATTTGCCGATATCAATATTACTCGTTCAAAATCCAACGCCCTGGTTTCCAGCATCCCCAATATCTGCAGGTCGCTGATGGGTTCGCCGCTGAAGGGAATACGTGTTTGTCTGATCAACTCGTACATAAATGACCTTAATGTCCTGAATGTGATCACATCCGGCCGGTCTTCCATAGTTTGTTCAAATTGTTTGAGCAACGTATAAAACAGAT
This sequence comes from Dyadobacter sp. HNCC25DJ184, assembly GCF_056895215.1. NCBI lineage: Bacteria > Pseudomonadati > Bacteroidota > Cytophagia > Cytophagales > Spirosomataceae > Dyadobacter > Dyadobacter sp. HNCC25DJ184. The sequence goes on from NZ_JBXHAQ010000001.1 coordinate 651,209, forward strand.
ACAAATATTCCGTTTCGAGTGCATTTTTATAGTCCTTGTATACCTCGCGAAGGATATCGATCAGCCGATAGAACGTGTCCAGAACTTGGCGTGAATCGTTTTTTTTCCAGTGAGTGAAAAGAATCCGGAACAAGGGATGGTTTTCTCCAATTTCCAATAATTCGGACTGGCTTAAAAATACCCGGTTATTTTCTGTGATCTCCGTTAACGTTTTTTGAATGATCGTTTGTTCATCGGTTTGAGCAGCGAGTACGACATGTTCGTAGTGCCGGATAAACGGGTGGTTCAGAACCTTGTCGATAGATTTATGGCTGAACTTGGGCACCCTGATCGTGACGCCCTTTTTGTTTCGAAACTCCACCACATTTTGTTGCAGCTCAAAAATGCCGTCGATCAGCGTATATAGGATAGAGTTCCGCATTGACAGTCCCATCGATACATTGAGATCTGTCACGCCCGCGTCTAAAGAATAGAGCATCGGCAGGAGCAGGTTTTCGTCGGCCAATACCATCGCCGTCAGGACAGGTTTCCCGTCGTCACCAGCTAACATGGTCTTGTAAATTTGTCCGGCTACTTTGGTCTGAAGCGTTGCGTTGGGAACGCCATATACTGTGATGTTTTTCGGACTATTAAGCAAATGTTCGGATGGCGGATTCCATTTACCAAATGTGCCTGAATTTTGATATTCCCGCAAGCTTTTGCCCGCTTCCACATGCTTGTTGACCGACATATAATATGCGTCGGAATCCCACAAAGTTTCCGCCTTTCCAAGCCTGACGAGCGTCTGAATTATTATTTTCTCAGAAGTAGTAAACGCGTTGAACCCAACGAAATAGATTCGCTCGTAATTTTTTCTATCAACAAAACCAGACTCGATTGTTTCCGCTAATTGCCGGTATGCCATACCGCGATATGCTTTACCGTTTTTCAGAAGCCTTTCCCGAAATTTACCGTATACCATTTCCAGATTTTGAAACAACTGGAAATATTGGCGAGAGCCCGACAAAGCTTCGACCTGACGTCCGGCAGGCATACTTTCCTGCCATCTTGCAAGCGACTGCGACTCCGACATATACTCAAAAAGCTTATCGGTGTCGACCAGATACTGATCTATTTTATCCAGATCAGCTAGCAAAACCGACGCCCAGCCCATAAAACGGTCAAACGCGATATCAGGATCAATTTCCCGGAAAGTCTCATATAGTTCAAGCAACAAATGTACAGGGTCCTCAATCGTCAATGTTGATGCAGATTCGATGAAATCGTCCACCGCTTTGACTTCGGGACTCAGGACGGGCTCGCTCGTAATGTTCGCCAACTCCTGTAACAGAAAATAAGCTGCCCGCCGAGTCGGAACAACAACCGCCACTTGGGCCAGCGTACCCGGATGTTTTGAATATATATATTGAGCAACTTCGTTAAGGAATGACCGCATCATATCACAGCCGGTCGCAACCGGATCGTATCAAATTTGATTTTTAAGAATGGCAAAGATTGTAAAATCGAACCATATTTCGGGTTGTAAGTAGAAATTAAGAATGTATCTCTTAAATTTAATAGTGTCACCGATCCTCCCCGACCTCAACATATGAAAACTTACCGGATCTTTTTAGCTTCGTCGTCTGAACTTGCTGATGAAAGGATAGCCGCAACCGCCGCCATGGCCGAGTTTTCCGTCTTGAACCCTCAATACAGCGTTCTGTTCAGCCCGGTAAAATGGGAGCTTTTCGCCTCAACTTACAAGGATGCACGCAAGCAAAGCGAATATAACGCGACTATTCCCGCCTGTTCATTATTTATGATGTTGTATTGGACAAAAGTCGGGAAGTATACCAATGAGGAGTTTGATATTGCCGTGAAAAGTTTGGCGGGAAAGGAGAGTCCGAAACTGCTTTTACTCAAAAAAACGGATGGCACGCCTACCGTCGATTCTGTGGATCATTTTGAAAAAAGAGTACCGCATGGCAATGGATTATTCAACGCCGTTTTTACTCAAAAGGCTCAGCTGCGCAGTATCATCCTGGAAGAATTACAGAAGCTGTTTACAGATGGATATTTGAAACCGGGAGAGCCGGCCAGATTGCTAAGTCTCAACGGCCCGTCGGTGCCGAGTGTGTTTTTAGGAAGAGAAAAGGAACTCGATATTATCAAGGCAAAGCTTCAGAACGGCGGGCAACTGATGCTAATCAATGCCGAAGGCGGAATAGGAAAGACCACGATTGCGGCGAAATACTGGGAGCGAAATTTGTACGATTACGACTATTGTGCATGGCTGTTCTGTGAAAATGGCATCATGAATGCCATAAAGGAACTTGGGCCTGGGTTGGGAGTCGATTTGACAGGGCTTGATGCTCAGGATCAACTGAAGGCATTGAAAAGAAGCATAGCAGAGATACGCGATGAATTCCTTTTGGTTTTGGATAATGCAAATGATGAAACAGAAATTGGAAAATTCAAAAAGGAATTTGCGGGCTTTCAGTGGCATGTGCTCATCACGAGCCGTTGCAATGGCGTGCTGGATGAAGCGCAGGAGCTGGCCATATACCATTTACCGCCACCATTGGCCAAAGCACTTTTTGAAAGAAATTATAAGGAGAACACCCCCGAATTTGAAACCCTTTTGACTAGATTGCTCGAGGCCCTGCAATATCATACGCTGAGTATTGAGCTCTTTAGCAAGAACATGCGGCTTTTACGTGAACGAGGGGAGTCACTGGCCGATTTTCTGAAGCAATTGGAAACTGAAGGACTGTTTTTGGGCAAACGTAGTTTTTCGGTGGTAACGGATTATACCTTCAACACCCGTATTGAAGCTAGAACCAGTGACGAGATTCTGACCCGGTTTTATGATTCGGCCAAGTTGGATGAGGAGAAAAGATACTGGCTTGTGAATATGGCCCTACTACCAGCCGAAGATTATTCGTTTTTGTTCTTGTGTGATTTGTTTGATCAGGATAAATTTGAATTTCAGGAGCTGCACCAACTAGCCAGAACGGGATGGTTATCCAAGAGTGAAAAAGGCTTCAGGATAAGTCCGGTAATTCAACAACTGGCTCTAAGTAAAAATGCAGAAACACTGGGAGTTGACGCCTACGAATTGCTTGAAAAGCTCAATCAAGTCCTGAAGAACGACGCATATGATCTGCTAAATATTGAGCTGGCCGAAGCAGCGCCTTACGTGCGACCGGTGCTGTTTCTAAGTCGTTGCTTACAGCATCATCCGGATTGGAATATAGCCAACTACAATTATAACAGCGGCCTGTATTTCATAAACATAGGCGATTTTGTATCGGCCAGGTTGTGTTATGAAAACTACGGCGAGATCTTCAGGTCGTTGCTGAAAGCGGATCCTGAGAATAGCAGCTACCTGAATGGTGTGGCGGTTTCGTATGAAAATATTGGCAGGATTTACCAAAATACCGGCTATTCGCAAAAGGCGTTGGAAATTTTTGAGGAATATAATCGACTGGCGAAGGTGATCAGTGAGAAGAGTCCGGAGAATTTGGGTTTCAAAAATATTCTGGCCATTTCTCATGAAAAGATGGGAAGTGTATATGAATCGCTGGGCAAATGGAAGAATGCGTTGTTTCATTATCAAGAATATAATCGTCTCGAGATGGAAATTACGATGGCTGCGCCGCTGGATTTAAGTTATAAAAATGTGTTGTCGATGTCATATGGCCGACTCGGGAGCATATACTCGGCCACTAGTGATTTGGCAAACGCCTTGATAAACTATGAGGAAAACAATAGAATTTCCCTCGAAATTACGAAAGCCAGCCCTGGCACTTTGAGTTATAAAAATGTTCTGGCAACGTCATATGGCAGCTTGGGAGGTGTTTATGAAGACAAGGCCAATTGGGAAGTTGCACTAGTTAACTATAAAGAATTCAACAGATTGGCGGAGGAAGTGTCGAAAGCAAGTCCGGAAAACTTGAGCTATATTAATGACAGGGCTATATCTCACGAGAAATTGGGTGGGGTATATGAAGCTTCCGGAGACTGGGAGAATGCGTTGGTCAATTACAAAGAATATAATCGGTTGGAAAAAGAGATCGCTGAAAGCAGTCCGGAAAATATAGATTATAACAATGTACTAGCCATTTCTTATCTCAAACTCGCATCTATATTTGAAAAACAAGAGGAAATCGAAGCATCGATGGAACAGTACTATAACTCGATGATGCTGTTCAAACAAATTGTGACAGAGACAGGTGGTAAAATAGTTCAGTATGTCTATAATTATTGCTGGACGGCCGCGCATATTACCGAAATGTCCAAATCTTATGACCTTCAGATACCTCAACTATCGAAAACTGAAATGCGCCAACTTCGGGAGGAGGCTGCAGATGCCATTAAGAACGAGGAGGAACATTTAAAGGAAAATCAAAAGCCGTTAATAAAGCAGTTGCTGGACCCGCAATGGTATATCGATTTTTAGGAAGACATGCTAATGAATTCTTGCCTCGGTATTTTCCAACGATTTGAGAATCTCAGCCTCCAGGTGAAGCAGCTCTTTCCAGCGCGCCCGAACCTGATCTTTCGGGATATATTCCTCTGCAAGTTTGATAAATGTATGATAATGACCCGCTTCTGAGATCATCAGTTCATGGTAAAATTGCACCAGGCCTTCGTCTTTCAACGATTCAGACAGGAGTTTAAATCGCTCACAGCTCCTGGCCTCGATCAACGCCGACACTAACAGCTTGTCTAACAACGCGTTCTCGCCGTTTCCGCCTCCACGTACAAGTTGCAAGAGTTCGCCCACATATTTATCCTTCCGCTGACGGCCAAGTGGAATTCCTCTCTTTTTTAATTCTTGCAAAACCCGCTCGAAATGACTCCATTCTTCCGCAACCAATGGCGTGAGGACTTCCACCAATTTTTCCTTTTCTGGATAATGAACAATTAAAGATATACCCGAAGAAGCTGCTTTTTGCTCACAATACGCATGATCAATCAGTATATCGCCGATGTGCATGGCCGCTATATCAACCCATCTTGGGTCGGTGGGGAGTTCCAGTCCGAGTGTGGTAATAGACATATGATTTCGCCGGTTTAAGAAAAGTGTAATTAAGAGGAAAAATATACAAAAAGTATTGTTCGAAAGAAAGCGGGAAGGTTAATCGAACATTGGCCAGAGGATACCAAAACTGAAAGAACGTTGTAGCGCAAGGTACCCCGGAGATTCGTAATATCCCGGTTTTGGCAGGCCTTGATTAAGATGCGAAAATTTCAGAAATACTCTCACACGCGTAATTCTCAGGTTAGCAAATACATCAGCCCCCAAGGCGCCATTTGTCTGCTGTTGGTCGTAAATCGGAGATGGTAATTGAAACTGCTGAGTGACAGGCTGGTAAGAATATGCCATGTATGACGAGCGATACACACCTGATACCCCAAGCTGAATAAAGAGCACTTTAGAATAAACGAAATCGAACGTTATCTGACCGCTTCCGAAATAGCTCGGATTTCGGATGATATTCTTGTTTTCATTAATGGTATAATAGGTGCGACCCGCGAAGCCCCATCTGCCAAGTCTGATATCGGCTGTGGCGCCGATTCGGAAAAGACTGATCGCATTTTCAGCCTGGGCAGGTGCTCCGGTTTCATCGTAATACATATGATTTTTAATCAAATGATATTGGGCCTCCGGTATAAAACTTAGGTTTTTTGTACGAAGAGGTAGCGAAGCATATGCGGTATTGACCCATTCTCTTGAAAAGTCATTCTTCCACCGGAAGACATTCCCGCTATAATATTGCATGATCAAATCAGGTGAAGTGAGCATGGTCTGATATCCGGCTCTAATCCATTTTGTGGTCAGCTCACCTTTCATTTTCAGGTCTTTACCCAGCAGATGCTCGACTTCGGCTGTCATATATTGAGACGAATCCTTGAAATAATATCCCAACCAAAGTCCGAGAATACTTTCGAATTTGAGTCCAGTACGATATTTTACGTAAGGTGAGCCGGTTTCGTTATTTACCTGTCCCTGGCTTCTCATGCCGTAAAAACGTTGTCGTGCAGAAGCCCGGTAATTGAAGCCCGAAAATTGACCTTTGATGCCAATTCTGTTGTCAAATAGCTTGTAATAGATATCTTGTCGAACAGCGGTGGTATCAAAATAGGCATTTTGATAAATTCCGCTCGCCCGCCCTTTTTCCATGTCCAGATCCGTATATCGATTGATGACACTCGAAAAATCAGCTTGTTGAAAAACCTGAAACCCGTTGGCCAGCCGATATTGCTGATATAAATGGAAGCCCTGTCGTCTTTCCCACGAATTTGCGTCGTCGCTAATTCGCGCTGCGCCGTCATATGCATATATTCCGTCGCCACCGAGCGTCGTATCAGGAACCACACCACCTTGTTCCCTCACTTTTTGGTTCATATGCCGGTAATGCGCCAGGAGAAGATACTTTTTGTTTTTAGAAAAGAAACTGCCCTGCGCCAGGAATGTCCAGTTTTGACCTAAAAACTTTTCGGAATTCAAGTTACCGTAGGTACCGTATTGCTTGTTGGAAGTGAGTCGCTGCGCTTTGATTCCGAAATTTAACCGCGAGTGCACATTCTGAGTATATGCAAAGCGACCCATAGACGTTTTTTTAGCCCCCTGTACAAAGGTGATTTCAGTATGTTGGGAGTGCGTATCATAGTACTCGACGTCCTCAGGCTTGATAGCATATGCATCATAAGACCGCATTCCCAATTGTGCTCCAATGTCAGTTCTGGGTTGGAAAAGAATATTTGTAGTTGCGGTAACCGTATTGCCAAGATCCATCAGGGTTCCCCAGGATTGCTCCACTGGAGTCCAGCGTTGGAAGTTAACCAAACTGGTGTCAACAAAATATCTTACTGAATCGCGGTTGCTGAAAATATCCCGCTCATAGAAATGCTTCGTGGTAGTAGGGCCATACACATTTTTTGTACTATCGTCGAGCACAGCACCGCTCCCTCCACCTTTTCCGCCGCCTCCCCCGCTGGGCATATTCATTCCGCCAGGAAGTTTAACCTGCGCGGAGACCGTTTGGATGGTCGCAAACAGAAGGAATATATTAAAAATTAGATAAACTGAAAATTTCATAAGTGTCTGAATTTCAACAGAAAGGCTTGCTTTATGCGATCAGTGCTGTTTTAAACCAATTGTTAAATTTCTCAGTATCATTGCCAAAATTTACTTCTATTGGTACATAAGCAAGCCGGTCGGTAACACCCAAGGTCTCTGCCAAAGGCTTCAATTTTACCATATCCTTTTCCGTTGTGACCACAAAAGTACCGTTTTTTAGGTTTTCAATCAGTCCTTTCAGGTCTGATAACTTATAATTGTAGTGATCGGGAAAATGAATTTGATCAATAACGTCAAAATGAGCTTCTATATGCTGTATGAAGGGTATCGGAGTGGCCAGTCCGGTCACGATTTTAACACTATTTAACGGGCGGGCGACTTGATCAAAGAAAACCGGGGTCCCATATCTGATTCCTGCAAAGAAAATCGGCGTGCCTGGCTTTGCATATCTTCGTACCAACATCGTGATATTATCCCGCTCTGCCGATTCGAGGTTTTTCGGACATTTGGTAACTATTATCGCATCTGCCCGTTTGGCGCCATTTCTATTTTCTCTTAATCTCCCTGCAGGAAAAGGAAAGTCTTTGTAAAAAGGACGGTGGTAGTCATTGAGCAGTATATTCAGATCGCGGTCGATAGCGCGATGCTGAAATGCGTCATCAAGTAATAATATGTTGTTTTCAGGAAAATCACGATGAAGTTTTTCTGCTCCCAAAATCCGTTTTTCGCAAACAGCAACTTTCAACCTATCACTGAATTTTTGATAATACTGCATCGGTTCGTCGCCAATTGTAGCCGCAGTGGCACTTTCGTCAGCCAGAAGGTACCCGGAAGTTGCACGGCCATATCCGCGACTCAAAATACTTACATCGTTTGCAGTCAGCAAAATACGAGCCAGATATTCAACCATGGGCGTTTTTCCGGTTCCGCCGACAGTCAGATTTCCTACCGAAATGGCGAATTGGGGAGGTTTACAGGAATTAAATATACCGGTGTCAAAAAAATAATTGCGGATCGTGGTGATCAATCCGTACAGCCATGAAAATGGGCGTAATATTATTTTTGTCCAATCAGGTTGTCTCATCTTATCTGCATAATTACGTAATTTTTGGCTAATATTGTCGCCCTTTACTTACCTGACACCGCATTATAATGTCTTTGAAAATCGAGTTCATGTCTCACCACCTCCTGTTTCGAAAGCAAGCAGGTACTTCACGGGGAGTCCTCACGCAGAAAAATTCCAGGATTATCACCATTACGGATTCTGAGAAAAAAGGCGTGTCGGGTGTAGGAGAATGTGGCCCCTTGCCAGGACTCAGTGTCGATGATATACCGGATTTTGATGCCCAATTGCAACAGGTATGTGATACCTTCAACGAGTTAGATCTGGAAGTTTTTCCATTCAACCTCAATATCATTCTCGATCAATTGATTCCGGAGCATTTGCCGTCGGTTCGGTTTGGAATAGAAACTGCATTGCTGGATATTATGCACGGGGGAGCCAGAACACCATTTAAAAATAGTTTTTCCACAGGTGAGAAAGGTATTCTGATGAACGGGCTGATATGGATGGGGCCGTTTGATGATATGCTTCGGCAGGCAGAGGAAAAGCTGGATCAGGGATATACGACGATCAAGCTCAAAATCGGGGCGATTGATTTTAACAAGGAATGCAAGATTTTAGAGGCTATTAGGAAACGTTACAGTGAGGATCAGATCACGTTACGAGTAGATGCCAACGGAGCCTTCAACGAGCTGAACGTGATGGATAAGCTTGAACGACTTTCTGCATATGGACTGCATTCGATAGAGCAACCTGTTGCTGCGGGGCAACACGCGTTAATGACGCAGGTTTGTGCCACGTCGCCTGTTCCTGTAGCGCTTGATGAGGAATTAATCGGTGTATTCGGTTATCGTAAAAAGTTTGATTTGCTTAAAAAGCTTCAGCCACCGTTTATTATCTTAAAACCTTCGTTGCTCGGCGGTTTTCAACAAACTTCGGAATGGATTGAAATAGCCGGAAGATTGGGTGTAAAATGGTGGATTACTTCCGCCCTGGAGTCCAATGTCGGGCTGAATGCCATTGCCCAATATACTGCATCGTTCAACAACCCGCTTCCTCAGGGCCTGGGCACAGGACAACTATATCAAAATAATTTTGATTCGCCACTTGCTGTGCGAGATGGATACCTTTTCTCGGACGCGAGTTTGACTTGGGGTGTTTAAAATGGGGGTATTACTGGTTCCGATCATATATCAAACCCAGTCAATCCCTTTCTTTAACAAGGCCAAAGTCGCTGCTTCGGGAGAGCCCGGGCTAGGCACCATATTATATTCCCAGTTAGCCTGAGGAGGCAAACTCATCAGAATAGACTCGGTTCTTCCGTTTGTTTCCAATCCAAATTTCGTGCCTCTGTCCCACACCAGGTTAAACTCAACGTAACGGCCACGTCGTAGGAATTGCCATTTTTTCTGATCTTCTGCGAAAGGCTCATTCTTATGTTTAGCCATCAGCAGAGTATATATCGGCGCAAAGGATTCTCCGATTTCTTTTACAAAATCAAACAATTCGGTTTTGGAAAGTCCTTGCCCTTTACCCGCTTCATTTGGTTTAAGGTAGTCGAAAAAGATACCGCCGATCCCCCGGGTTTCCCCGCGATGTGGAATATAGAAATAGTCGTCCGCCCAGTTTTTGAACTGCGGGTAAAATTCAGCATGATGCTTATCACAGGCTGATTTTAAAGTTAGATGGAAGAATTTGGCATCGTCAACATTCACATAATGAGGAGTCAGATCGATTCCGCCGCCAAACCAGCAGGTTCCATTGCTCAATTCAAAATACCTGACATTCATATGGATAATGGGAACGTTAGGATTTTGGGGATGCATGACGATCGATACCCCTGTGGCTGTAAAACGATAATCGTCCCCTTCGGCCAAATTCATTTGACCACGCAAACGAGGGTGCACCTCGCCTTCAACTCTTGAAAAGTTGACGCCCCCTTTCTCAATTACATTTCCATTTTGGATCAATCTGGTTCTGCCGCCACCTCCAGAATGATGTTCCCATATATCCTCCTGAAAGATCCCCTTGCCGTCTTCCGACTCAATCGCCCGGCAAATGTTGTCTTGTAACGTCTTGAAAAATGACTCTATATCTTCAACCTTCATTTACTGTTGGCATTATTTGTTAGCTATTAAGGATTAGCTGTTAGTTAGATTGCTAATCTTTCACCCCAATGAGCTGCCTGGACTTTAGTGATTCCGGTCAGCTCATTGGGAGTGCAAAAGTACGATAAAATAGAAATGAAGGAGCTGAAAAAACTAAGTGCAGTTTTTTTAGCTGCCGCGCCCCTCAAGGTTATCCGTTAAATGGAACTGATCGCACAATAACAATCCTGTCTTTCACACGTTTTTGATAAGTTTTTTCAAAACGAGCATCTGTTGTCAGATCTAGTTGATACTTATAAATTCGGCCTTTTTTTGCAGCGCCATAGAGCTTGCTGCTCCAGAATTCAGCAATGTCTGAGGCTTTATATTTGTCCAGTTCAGAATTGGGTACTTTTTTATTGTCAATCCATACTCCGAACACATTCGGATCTTTCCAACTTTCAAAGACTTTTTCGGTTGGAAATTCTTTAACTGGAATAGGCATTTGAAAGCAACTGACATTAGTCTTTTTATGCTGCTCGTCATTCATTTTGCAAAAAAGCATGTACATTCTGTTTTTAAGTTCTATACTCATATCAACATGGGCATCCGTGCGTCCCTTTTTATTGGTAACGTAAGTAGTATATTGATCCATCGTTTTGTTAAATTCATCCCATTCAGTATCTGTCAGTCCCGGTCCAGGAGTTCTATAATTAAACGCCCTGGGCGTTTCCGAAACTTTACTCTTTTCTGGTTTTGGCGAGGGGAGCTCCAGTTTTGTTTTTGGAGTACTTTTTTCCTGAGAATATATCTTTTCGCAGAAGGCAAACACAAGTCCGGCTACAAGGACGGCAATGGACAGTTGCCTCCATATTTGATTGCTTCTTTTAGCTCTTTTAGTCATCATGATTACTCTTTGTTTGGTGATAGAATAATTAAAACTACTTGCCAGATTTACTGTTTGTGAATGCGCAACGTGGCTCAACAGAATGAGTTGATAACTTTTGATGTCAGCATTTACGCGCAGAACAGCGTCGTCGGCCAAAAATTCGTGGTTGAGTTGAATGGACTTTTTGTAGAAAATCAAAAAGGGATTGATCCAAAGGAATGTCTGAATCAGTTCCATAAAAATGATATCTAACGAATGGCGCTGACGAACGTGCGCGAGTTCGTGCATCAATACTTCATGTTCTATTTGCTTTTGTTCGAATTTCGTCTTGTTTACAAAAATGTAATCGAGAAAAGAATACGTGGTCTTGATCGACGGTACCAGAACCAGCTGGCTACCCGCATAAACAATTGTGTTGTTTTTCGATCTTTGAGACAAGATCGAATTCAGGTTTCGAGCCAATCGGAACAGAAGTACGCCTGATATTATAAGATATATTAAGGACGGAAGATATGGCATCCAGTCGAGGGTAATTTCTGTAGACTGATCACGAATGGGCATGCTTATGACCTGATCGATTTCATTGATCGGACTATATGCTTCGACGGGAAAAGCTGCCGGTTGTATTTGTTTTAATTCAACACTTATCAAAGGAACAGCTAGCGCAAACACAATGCTTGTCAACAAAAACCACCGATTGAACTGATGCATTTTTTCACGCTCAAGAAAAAGGCGATAAAATAAAATCAACAGGCCAGAGCATGCGATGAATTTTAAAATATAGGTGATCATTTTTCTTTTGTTTAGATGAATGAAATGTATTTGACAGCCGACAGGGAAATGTTCTAATCTTTCAATTTCTTACGATCTATTTCTTCTTCAATAATTTTCCTCAATTCTTCTAACTCGCTAGTACTGAGATTTGTATCCCTGGCGAAAAACGAGCCGAACTGAGAAACAGAATCGTTAAAAAACGTTTTTATAATTCCATTCACATGCTTTGAGAAATACTCAGTTTTTTGAACCAATGGGTAATACTCCCGCGAATTACCATATAGAGTGTATCCTACGAAACCCTTATCCTGCATCCTCTTTAATAATGTTGCGACGGTTGTCGTGGCCGGTTTAGGGGGAGGGAATGCATCTATCAGGTCTTTTAGAAAAGCTTTCTCAAGGCTCCAGATATATTCCATCAGTTGCTCTTCGGTTTTGGTTAATTGCATGTTTTTATTACTTCGTTCTACAAATAGATATGTTGCTCTACAAATGTAGAATTAAAATTCACAAGTCAAAATAATTTGTTGAAAAATTTTCGATTTATTCGAGATCGGTTTTCAGGAGGACTTTGTTAGGACAGACTTTCGGTCAATTAACCTGGATTTTAGACCAGTATGGTGCAGATTCTGTTTTGTCTGGAAAAATAAATGTGGCAGTGTATTCGCCTGATTTCGTGTTTTTGGGCAGGGTGTATTTTCCTATCATATACCTGATGCCAGCTATTGCCCATGATATAATCTGAACCTCGGGCACCAGTTCGAGTGTCTCGATGTTGCTTTTTAGTTTTAAAACGGGAAGATTTTCAACCTGGAAAAGGACGTCACTTTGGCTGTTGTGATCAAAAACGAAGGTGCTTGGTTTCGCGTAAAATACGTCTCCTGGAAGCAATACCGGCTTTTTTACAAGTTGGCCATACACCGCGTCATATGGGTCGCCCTGCCAAATTGATTCAACCGAATTGGCCTTCGATTCGGTAATGGCCACCGAGCTTTGCCCCATGAGTTTGTCGTCTTCATAAAAGCGCACCAGATAAGAGCCGTCGGCAATATTTTCAGGAATTTTGTTCGTCAAATTCCCGTAATTGACAAAATGCATTGCTGTTGAAATAGTGGGAGAGAAGTCGTTGGAGTATTCTGCCCGGTATGCCGATGTTTTGGAAAAATACCCTCCATACGCGTTAATCGTGTCTTTACGGGTTTTCACATAATTATAGCCAATGACCTGAATAGATGGTAGGCCGCGTGTGAACCGAACGTCGTTGAATTTTAGAGTCTCTCTGTTATTAAAATTAAGCTCAATGTTAACTTTGTCGAAGCTAAGTACAGAGTCCTCCAGATATACGTTTCGGAGCGATCCCAGGTAGGTGGTCATGATCTGACGTCCTGAAGTCGGGTCAATAACCTTTAACGTGGACTGGTAATCAGTGCCGTCAGGAATATTGACCGTTCCCATACCTGATATCACCTTGAATGGAAGCGTTGCGCCTCCGGATTGCATCGGTATTTCGTTTTCGAGTAACTGAATTTTAATAGGCCCGGGCACTCGAAAATATACCTGATAAATCATCCTCTTTCTACCATTTTCTCCGGAAAGATCAATGCGCAGTGCTTCACGACCTTTATATTCGTATTGGATGGTTGTATCCTTTAAAATGCTGGAAGTATAATCTGCTTTTTTGATTCCCTTGAAAAGTGACAGCGAAACCGTAACAAATTCGCTCGAATAGCTAGCGGGAAGATCCACGATATAACTGATGCTGTCAGCATTACGAGTCACTTTTTCAGCACCGGGAACGGAAATCGCTTTCAGGAATTTAAGCGATCCGTCTGGATAATACTCGCCCAAAACCTCCTCGGTTTCTTCTTCGGTGGGTTCAGGCGATCCTGCTTTTTTGCATCCGGAGAGAACAAGCACAAACAGGAAAAAGTATATCAGCGATAAATTGCGCAACATAATTTGCTTATTTTGACGAGTAGAAAAAAGGACGATTCGGAAAAAGAATGTGAATTAATCGACATAAAGGCTTTAATAAAGGTAAGTAAAAATGGGACACACTAACTTCAATAAAGGTTGCGAGAGCTATTCGCTGAGAACGTTTACAAGTGCTTAAATTTTTGGCATTCTTGAAATTATTACAATTACTTCTTCTGTTTATTTTTTGTTGAACTGTCTAGTCTGCTCAAAATATTACGTCAAATATCCGGGGGCCAATCAGAGATATGGATTCAGGCCAACCTTAAAGAGGGGCGTCCTTGACTATATCGAAAGGCAACAACACAATGTCAGATCAAAACGGACAATTCAGATTTTACAAATTATCTGTAGGGAGGTATGTTTTGAAAATATCTTATGTCGGGTATAAGTCAGCCGTAATACCCGAAATCTTGTTAGAGTCAGGTAACGAAAATATTCAGAACATCAGATTAAACGCAGACGCAACGATTCAGACTGAGGCAACAGTCCGTGCGGCTAAATCGGATGGATATAACAGTGTTCAGGAAATTACCACAGAACAAACATTGTGTTACGCCGCCACATACCTCGATTCCGCACGCATTGCGACCTCTTTTGCAGGTGTAGCCTCTGCGAACGATCAGGCCAACGGACTGGTCATTCGAGGTAAATCGCCCAAATAGTATGCAATGGCGACTGGAAGGAATCGAGATCGTGAACCCCAACCATCCGTCGAATGCCGGTACGTTCAGCGACAGGCCTGCAACTACTATTGGAGGCGTCAATATCCTGAGTACGCAACTACTTGGAAATTCGTATTTCCTGAACGGAGCTTTTCTGCCCAATATAGCAATGCCCTTTCCGGAATTCTGGATATGTATTTCCGGACTGGGAATAATGAGAAGCATAGGTTCCTGGCACACGCCGGGTTCATCGGTCTGGATATCGCGGCAGAAGGGCCGATATCAAAAAAGTACAAATCGTTATAACTGTTAAATTATCGATATTCTTTCACCGGGCTGCTGGGGGCTATGGGCGTCAACTTTGTTGGTGAGGATATCCGTTTTCAGGATCTTTCTTTCAATCTCAATTTCCCAACTCAAAAGTCTGGTACTCTCTCTGTCTTTGGAATGGGAAGGATCAGCTCTAATAGCTTAAAGCAGCAAGGGATACAACGAAATGGGAGTTTCAGAAAGACGGCAACGATATTTACTTCAAAAATAAAATGGGGGATGGCGGAGTAACATATGAATATACTTTCAACAGACGCTCGTTGATCCGTTCTGCGGTTGTTGTGTCGCGACTCACTACTTCGAGAGAAGAGTATCAGTTGAGTCCTGAGAATTTTAGCAGGGAAAGCGGTGAGGCAAATGTTTTTAAAAATAGTCGGGTTTCTACTGGTCAATTGTTGTTTCAACAGAGGTGTCAGGAAGTGGTCATCTAATTGTTTGACCAAGGATTGTGATCAGGTGGTTCTTTGACTTGGGATTGGCGACGACTTCATTAAGTTGGGTAAATGTGGCAAGCTCTTCGGATAAATTTTATCTGCATATAGTGCTGGTAATCATTGGACAAGATGGATTTTGGATTTTAAAACGCAAGCATTTAAAAAAAGACCTGAACTTTTTAAATTTAATTTCTGTACTTGTAACGCGACAATACTTTACCGGCAGGAGTTATACTGCCATCTGTAAAGTGCCAATTGCCAACAATGGGGGCGACCGGTATTGACAGCGGGTTGAAGGTCTGTGTATAAGCATGTCGGGAGTTGAGAGGATCTCCCGTAAATAATTCCTTCGAACAATAACTGGCGAATATAACTACGCCATGGCTGCTTAATCCGGAGGATTAACCAAATGCCATCATCTCTCCACCTCACGTGCTGCCGGGTGGACTCAGGGGTGTCGAAACGCAGCGCTGGTTGGTATAGTGATACGGAAATCCAACGAGACCCTAGTATCTAAGGCAAAAACGCGGGTCGGCCTTGAACCTTGTCTAGCTCGAAAATTTAATCTAAGGATAAGCATGTAGAAGGCGCAGGGTTTCCCTGATCTGGACGAGAGTTCGAATCTCTCCGTCTCCACTAGTATCAACAGTACATTAAAAGCCTGCAAATCATTGATTTAAAGGCTTTTAATGTTTTTGATGTATATCCAAATTGTTCAAAATAATCTAAAATCCTGGTGAGCAATTCGGTGAGCAGTTTTGAACACAATAAGGTGCTGACGAGTAGTGTCGCAAGAATCTGTTATAAAAACTTTTCCGACAGTAATCATCTGATTTAATTGGCTGCGGTCATGACTTATCAACGGAAAAAATGATCGCTAAGTTAACCAAAGCTTCAGGTTGAGTTTCTATTTAAGAAAAAGCAGCCACTATGTCAAAGGTAATATGCCAGCGTCCTGAATACGATGGAGGTTAACACGATTAAACCACAACGACCAAATGGATGCGACGTTTCAATCGATTGCCGTTGTTCAATTGCTAAAATCTGTTTACCTTGACTTTGTAGTCACTCATTTTTAACAGACCTCGGCTTAAGAAGTTGCCAATGGATCATGATCTGTATTCGTCGCTCCCGGATGAAATGTTAGGGAGGCTTCTCTTTACGGGAGACGCAAGGGCCTATGAGGCTATTTACAGGCGTTATTGGCGAGCACTGTTTTCCATTGCAACCTGGAAAACGAATAATCAGATTGCGGCCGAAGAGATGGTGCAGGAGTTATTTCTAAGATTGTGGGAAAACCGGCAAAAAATCCTGATCGAGAATCCTGAAGCGTATCTGAAAACAGCGTTGAGATACAGTGTGATCGGCTTCATTAAAACGAAGCTTGCGCATGCGCAGGCGGAGCTGGAAGAGGCATCGCAACAAGCCGCTGACCAACTGGCCGATACGGGAGTAGGCCTGGCCGAGTTGTCGGTCGCACTGGAAAATGCGCTCAATATGCTTCCTGAAAAAACGCGACTGGTATTTCAATTGAGCCGTTTTGAACAGCGCTCTACAGCGGAAATAGCGAATCACCTGGGACTTACCGATCGCGCTGTTGAATATCACATTACCCAATCACTACGTCTGCTCCGATTTCAATTGAAGGACTATCTGGCGTATTCAGCCATTGCATCTATCATCTGCTCTTAAGTTGTTGCATTGACACTCTACCAGCTTTCACGATTAAAAGTAGTCACCTGCGATGGCGGCATAGTAAACAGGATTTGAAGGGGAAATCTGCTTTCTTTTGTAGACGTGACTTTTCGTTTGTAATTATTTCAAGAATATGCGGGTTTGCTAGATATTTATTTTGAATTTTTCAAATAAGTGCAAATTTGCTTTACGGCTTCATGTGCTTTTTTACACTATATCATTGAACACTTCTGAAGTCCCGATATAATGAATCGATCCGCCTTTGTTGCTTTATTGAACCGGTACGAAACGCATACATGCACACCTGACGAACTTCAACTGGTTGAGCGTTGGTATGAATTACTTGGAGAACCTGTTGCCATTCCGCTGTCGGAAGAGCACTGGCTTATGTTGGAGGAAAAGCTTTGGAATAAAGTTCAGCCCCAATCGCCTGAACCCGACGTAGACCCTGCACCGTTCGTGAGGCCATTGTGGCGTAAAGTTACATTGATTGCTTCGGGAATCGCTGCTGCTGTTGCTATTGTTATTGCTTTGAATTGGAGCCAGAAACTTCTCCCGGTCTGGTTTGGTGAGCAATCACTGATCAATAAGGTGGAACAGACCGAATGGGCACAGTTTGTAAACGAGACCGGCCAGCCTAAGAAAGTTAAGCTGCCGGACTCAAGTATCGTGATGCTGTCCCCCGGTTCGCAACTGGCTGTTCACCAAGAATTTAATAAGAAAACCAGGGATGTTAGATTAATGGGGGAAGCCAGCTTTGATGTCCATCACGATCCAGCCCGACCATTTCTTGTCTACTCTGGCGATATTATTACCAAAGTATTGGGCACGACGTTTATAGTCCGGACAGGAGGTCCAGGGAAGCCGATCCAGGTAACTGTTCAAAGTGGAAAGGTCACGGTGTACAGGCAAGCAGCATCAGAACTTACCAACGTCAGCCCAAACCGGGGCGTCATCTTAACTCCAAACCAGAAGGCAACCTATTTTCCTGACAACGAGCAGTTCGTCACTGGCATCACCGATGATCCTCAGCCGATCGTGGCTTCTGTTTCAGAGCATGTGCCGTCCGCATCACTGGTATTTGAAGATACACCAATTGGAGAAGTTATAGATCGGTTGGAAATCATTTACGGAACAGAAATCGAATTGGAACAGGAATCATCGAGCCACTGCCCATTTACCGGAGACCTCACGCACCAGTCCCTCTATACCAAACTAGAACTGCTATGCGGGACAATCAACGGGAGTTACGAAGTGCGGGGAACCAAGATTTTAATTACTGGAAAAGGCTGTCAATAATAATCCATCTATAACCCATTTGCCATGTAATAACCTGTACCTGACCTCCGGAAATGAAATCGGTACCGTTGCACCGGTACCGATTTTCTCGGCCCTTCCTGTATCTCGCAGAACATCCATTTCAGGGTGTAACAGGGCTGCTATTGCTAAATCCTAAACAAAACTTAACAAACATTCAAAAGTATGAAAGACCATCTACATTGTCAAACCTGGCTTTGGGTAGTTATGAAACATTCCGTCTACCACCTCATTCTGTCGGCTATTGTTATGAGTACTATTCAGGCCCGGCCGACCCATGCCCAAAATCTGCTGGAAAGGATCGTCACGATTCATCTCGACCAGAGTAACGTAGGAACATTTTTGAATACCCTCGAAAAATCGACCGGAGTTGATTTCGTATATAGCTCGAAAGCAATTGGTGTTCAACGGAAGCTGTCCGTTCATCATATTAATCAAAAGCTGTCTTTCGTGCTGGAAAACACATTAAAACCTATGAACATTGGTTTTCGGCTTGTGGACGGTTCCATCCTTTTGCACCGGTCAGCGGTCGATGCTCCCGATGCATTCGGTGACCCTGGTAACTTTCTGGGTACTATGTCCTTGACTGACGCGCAGGATCGGACCGTGACGGGTTCAGTAACAGATGAGAAAGGCGAGGGATTGCCGGGCGTGAGCGTAGTAGTTAAAGGTACTCAGCGCGGAACGGTCACCGGAGCCGGCGGCGAATATACCATTGGTGTCGCTTCAGACGCAGATATGCTTGTCTTCTCGTTTGTCGGGTATCTCTCACAGGAACTTATAATCGGAAATAGAAAAAAGATCGATCTATCGTTGGTAACTGATACCAAGGCACTGGAAGAAGTGATGGTGGTGGGATATGGCACTCAGAAAAAGTCGGATCTCACCGGCTCGGTAAGCTCGGTAAAAGGTTCAGACCTGACCAGGCTGCCTACGCAGCGAGTAGACCAGGCATTGCAAGGCCGCGCCGCCGGTGTAATGGTACAGAATACAGATGGCGCCCCAGGCGGAAATGCCACTATTCGGGTCAGAGGAGGCAATTCGATAACTGGTGGCAACAATGCACTGGTCGTAGTGGACGGGATACAAGGGGTGAATATTTCGACTATTAACCCCAACGATATAGAATCCCTGGAAGTTCTGAAAGATGCGTCGGCCACGGCTATTTATGGTGCCAGGGGAGCCAATGGTGTTATATTAATCACAACCAAAAGAGGAGCGTCAGGGAAAGCTGTTTTCAACTATGGTTTCAGTGTGGGCGTCCAGCAATTGAACCATAAACTGGATTTGATGAATGCCGGTGATTACGCGCGCAAGTCAAACGACTGGGCGGCCACGCAGAACGGAACCGCAAGTGCGCCTATTACGCCCGTAATTCCATTTTCAACCGAACAAATTGCAAAACTGGACGCTACTGGTGGTACTGACTGGCAGAATGAAATATACCGGAGTGGCAAACTGCAGAACCACCAGTTATCGGTCAGCGGCGGTAGTGAATCGGCCCGCTTTTTCGTGTCCGCAGGTTATATGAATCAACAGGGAATTGTCGTAAATACGAAGTACACCCGCTATAATTTAAGGAGCAACCTAGACTTAAAAGTGACAAGCTGGATGAATGTGGGTGTCAATCTCAATGTGATCAAGGACAGAGGAAATGTTCCGCCTGTGGGAGAGGGAACACGTTTCGGCGATATTCTTGGGCAGGTAATCAATACCGTTGCAAGATTTGACCCGATTACGCCCGTGTATGATGACAATGGGAATTACAATAACAAAGCTTTAAAAGGCGGACCGGATGGCTCCAAGATATATGCCGACAACGACGTGTGGAACCCCGTTGCGACTGCTTTGGAAACAAAGTCCGAAAAAAATAACATCACGAATGAGATCAGCACGTTTCTGGATTTCAAGTTGCTTAAAGGGTTATCATTTCGTGTGACCGGCGCTGCCAGCATCAATTCCAATGACGAGCAGCATTACTACAGTACTAAGACGCAGCCTGGACGCGGCGTGAGCGGGCTTGGTGACTTGGCCGAAAGCAAGTATCAATATTATCAAAACTCCAATATACTCACCTACAAAAATATTTTCAACAAGAAGCACGCATTAACCATCGCCGCAGTTGCAGAGCAGCAGCTGATACAATCTAAGAACTCTTTCATTTCCGCTCAGGGGTTTTTTAGCGATGATACCGGTATCAACGATTTGGGCGGCGCTTCGCAAATCAACGAACGATACAACGCACAGGCAAAACAGGTTTTGAATTCCTATCTCGGCCGCGTGAATTATGCATTTAAGGAGAAATACATGATCACAGCAAGCTACCGCGCCGACGGTTCATCGGTCTTTGGAGCCAATAATAAATGGGGATATTTTCCGTCCGCGGCTGTCGCCTGGAGGATTTCTCAGGAATCGTTTCTTGAAAATGTAAAGGCTCTTTCCAATTTAAAGGTGCGTGCGAGCTGGGGCAAGACTGGTAATCAGGCTATCCAGCCTTATCAGACACTTGCGACGGTTGCTTCTGGTTTCAATTATCCTTACGAGGGCAATAGTACACCAAACGTAGGTTTTGCCCTGGGCCGTGCTGCCAACCCTAACCTGAAATGGGAAACCACTGAGCAAACCAACATAGGTACGGATTTGGGGTTCTTCGGTGAACGGCTGGTTGCCACGTTAGATCTTTATAAAAAAACCACCACGGACCTTTTGTTAAACAAACAGGTAGAAGCTTATACAGGATTTTCCACCATTCTCTCCAATGTAGGCTCGATACAAAACGAGGGGCTTGAAATTTCGGTCGGTGGCAAGCCGCTGGTAACCGGGGCTTTAAAATGGAATACGTCAGCCAATATATCTTTCAACAGGAGCAAGGTTCTGGCTCTGCTCGATAACGCACCGCTGGCTATCCGAACCAGTACGGGAGGCGGTTACCAGATCTATGGAAGCGGTTTTTCTCTGAAATATCTGCAGGTTGGGCAGTCGGTAGATCAAATGCGCGGCTACAGGAACCTGGGGACTTGGAGCGAAGCCGAACGTGCCGAGGCTAAGAAAATGGGCCAGGCCCCGGGCGAGGCTAAATGGAAGGATGTTAACGGTGATGGTAAAATAACCAGGGCTGAGGACGGTCAGCAAGTCATCGGGAATGCTTCACCCAAATTCATCTACGGCTGGAATAACAGTATCAGTTATAATAACTTCGATCTGACTTTTTTGGTACAGGGGAGTTATGGTAATGATATTTTCAATGCTGTCCGTATTAAAACGGAGAACCCTTCTAATGGATTAAGCACGAACCTGAATAACAGGTGGACTGCCGACAACCAAAATACCGATGTACCCGTGTTTTTGAGTTCGCGCGATAGAAACTTGCTGGAGCTGGGAAGTAATCAAACGTCAGGAATTGGCGTGGATCAACGTTCCAGCCGATGGGTGGAGAGTGGTTCGTATTTGCGTATGAAAAATGTGACAATTACCTACACTATCCCCCAGTCAATTGTCGGTAAGATCGGAATCAGCAGGCTTTCGACTTATGTAACAGGGATCAACCTGTTTACCATTTCCAAATATACGGGATACGACCCTGAAGTAAGCTCCTTCAATGCCGGCGGGGCCGGGGGCTTGGGAATCGACTTAAGTAATTATCCCACCGCCAAGTCATTCATGTTTGGAATCAATCTGACATTTTAAGAGCCTATCACAATGAAAAAGAACATATTATATTCAAGCAAGAGTATCATCGCGTTGCTTTTGATGATTGCGGGTTTTTCCTGCCAAAGTCTGGAAGAAATGCCTGAAGGGATTTCCACCCCCCAGAATTTTTATACAACGGTGGGCCAGTGTGAAGCGGCTTACGCAGGTGCGATGAACGCATTGTTTGTTACCTGGGGTGGTTATCAGGGGCTGCCTGGCTTTCCGGATGGACAATTTGAAGGTACGAGCCTTAATTTGGGGGTTTCGTCGTTCAATGATCTCTGGAACTGGCACTATAAGTCCATCGCCAACATTAATACCGTCCTAAAGGCGGTAAAAGGCGGTAGTCTGGCCGGAAATTCTCAGGATGCAATTGATAACGTCGTCGCGCAGGGGCGGTTCCTGAGAGCCTTCAATTACTTTACGCTGGTACGGCTGTACGGCAAAATCCCATACATCACAGAGGATACACCCGATCCTGTTTCTATTCCGTTAACACCAGAGTCGCGCCTCGAAATTGCAAAGGTGTACGAGTTGCTTGAAGCCGATTTGACATTTGCGGTGGATCACCTGGGCGACTACGATGCTGCAACTCCGGGCAAACCAAACAAGTGGATTGCGAAAGGGTATCTCGCTAAAGCCTATCTGACCAGGGCAACGGCCCCGCTCAATCAGACAGAATACTACGCTAAAGCACGCGACGTTGCCGACGAGATCATTACTAAGGGGCCTTACAAGCTCTTACCGAGTTTTCAGGATGTTTTCAAAACAGCAAACAACCGCAACGTGGAGATCATGTTTGCATTTTATACTACGTCCCAAACACCTTATATGCCTGGCAATGTATTTGCGCCTTCTGAAATGGACGGATGGAGCGGGGGTCCTGTGAAAATCTATTGGGCTTCCAACATTTATCCGGAGCAGCCGCGTAAACATAGTTATCTATTGCTGGATTTTACTTCGGACGTTTATGATCCGTCCGCACCCATCATCAATTGGTCCAAATCCGCTGACGGTGTTCCCTACATCGGGAAGTACAATATGCCTAATCTTACGTATGATCAGCAGGTTGGAGGAGGTGACGCGGGCATAGAAATGAAATTGCTGCGTTTTGCCGACATACTGCTCATTTATGCAGAAGCCGCCAATATGGCGGCCGGCGCGCCGACCCAGCTTGCGGTAGACCGGCTAAATATGATTATCGATCGGGCCAATGCAGGTACCGGGACCGAACCCCGCGCTACGCTGGCTATGAGCAAAGTTGATTTTGATCAAAAGGTCATTGATGAAAGAAGTTATGAGCTTTGTTTTGAGAACGACCGGTATTTTGATGTTTTGAGAAAGCGTATTTTAGAGCAGGTTAATCTACCCGACAATGCTCAGGGGTTTCAGGAAACGGATTATTTGCTGCCGATTCCGGCATTGGATGCAAAAGCAATTGGACAGAACCCGGGGTATTGAGCGTGCAGGACGGATAGCGTTGAAACCATTTGATTAACCGCACGCACCGGTCGAAAAGGACAGCTTCTTAATATTCAATCAACATCAATATAAGCCCAAAACTCCAACATGCTCAAATATAGCGGTGCCATATTGCTTTTTATGACTGTCAATTTCTGCGTCGCACAAAGCCCCGATTCCTTGCTGCTGAAAAACTACCGGCCGCATTCTATTTACAAAATACCAGTATCCAAAATTACCAAAGCCAGATATCCAGTCATCGACATGCACGCCCATCAGGGCAATGTCAAGTCCGATGCCGAATTGAAAGAATGGGTTAATCGCATGGATCGTTTCGGTGTCGAAAAAACAATCATCCTGACAATGCTGACTGGCGCGGCATTCGACTCGGTTTATGAGGCATATGCACCATATGGTGATCGGTTTGAGTTATGGTGCGGGTTTGATTACGATGGTTATAACGAGCCTGGATGGAGTGAAAAGGCGGTGAGAGAGCTGGAACGTTGTACCAAAATAGGCGCCAGAGGGGTTGGTGAGTTGGGTGACAAGGGTCTGGGAGAAATCTTTTCAGAACCAGTGCCGGCTTACGGCATGCACATTGATGACCCGCGAATGAAACCTTTGTTTCAGAAATGTGCCGAGTTACAGTTGCCCGTGAACGTCCATGTGGCCGAACCGATGTGGATGTACGAACCGATGGACTCCACCAACGACGGGTTGATGAATGCTTACTCCTGGAAAGTTGACCAAACCAGACCAGGGTTTTTGGGCCACGGCGAATTGATACAAACCCTTGAAAATGTGGTCCGTGAAAATCCAGGCACCACATTCATTGCCTGTCACCTGGCGAATTGCGAATATGACCTCACCATTCTGGGACGATTGTTGTCGCGCTATAAAAATCTCTACGCGGATTTTGCAGCGCGGTATGCTGAGATCGCACCAATACCGCGGTATATGTATACTTTTTTTGAAAAATACCAGGATAAACTTGTGTACGGAACGGATATGCAGGCCACGGACTACATGTATGAAACCACCTTCCGGATACTTGAAACCAAAGACGAACACTTTTATGCCATTGATCTCACTGGTTACCATTGGCCGCTCTATGGCCTTGGGTTAAGCGACGCAATATTGAAAAAACTATATAAAACCAACGCGGCTAAAATATTGGGTAAGAAATAGGTAGGCTGGAAACCAATTAATTCACTAAAAAGTATGTATTTCAGAATGGTATCGATGGCCTTGCTTTTCGCGGGCTTTCTCGCCGGTATTTTCGCATTCCGGTCGTCATTTCATGATAATCATTTAAACGAAGATCAAAAACCTCATTGGGAAAAAATCGGTCCGGGAGGTGGGGGAGCAACTTTTATTCCCACATTTTCTTATCACAGCACTTCTGAATTTTTGCTGAAATGTGATATGACGGGATCTTACCTGACAAAAGACGGAGGCAAGTCTTATGCCCAGATTAATTTCCCGAACGGGGCAAACAGTTTTGCCTATGATCCCACGGATTCCAACACCATTTACATTGGTTCCAATACACTAAACGTGAGTAAAGATGGAGGAAAAACCTGGAAACAGCTATTTCCGTCAAAAGCCGAGATCGAGGGAGAATCCTACTCCGGCGACCACGCCAGTTATCAGATCCAGACCAAAGCCAGGTCAATTTATGAAATGAAATACGGACGTATAATGGCTATCCGTGTAGATCCGGTTAGGTCTTCCTCCTTGTATTTCAGTATGGGTTCGTTTCTGTTTTATTCCTTTAATGCTGGTAAAAGCTGGGAGAAACAAGACTTGGGAAGCCATATTGATTATCTGTATAGCAATGCCTTGGGACTCAAAAATGAGCTGATGATCTTTACTGCGGAGTCGGCTTTTGTTTTTAACAAAACCACTCAAAAAGTTACTCCAAGAACTTTTCCCAAATCCATGAGTCCAGCGTTTTCGTTCACGGCGGGCAGCATATCGATGAATGGAAAAGAATTGTTTTATGCATTGCACCATGATCCCAAAAAGGAGAACCGCGAAGAGTTTGGGCATAGCGAAGTCTGGATTTCGGAAGATAAGGGGAATACCTGGAAGAAAAGTGAAAATTTACTTATTACCAATTCAAAAACAGCGATAAAGCCTAGTTATTCCATGATTTCCTGCGGGGAATTCGATGCCCGGCAGGTATATCTTGTTACCAACCGGTACGAGGAGAAAAAGGGCAATAAATTTATTTGTTGGTATGGCGCATTAAAAACGGGCGATGCCGGGAAAACCTGGGATTGGGTTTGGAAAGGCTGGGGAGGTTCTGGCCAGTACGGGGTTAAGGATGGAATTGACGCAGGTAATCTCACGGATGCGTGGACAGCCAAAGCTTTTGGCGGCGAATACATTCGGTTGATCGATGTGGGTGTATCTCCGCTGGATGGGAACGTGGCAGTCGTGACGGACTGGTACCGGACGATGAAAACAATGGATGGCGGGAAATCATGGAATGAGATTTACAGTGAACCGCAGGCTGACGGTTCCTATAAAAGTCGGGGATTGGACGTGACTACCAGCTATGGCGTTCATTTTGACCCATTTGATAGCAGCCACATCGCGATCAGTTACACCGATATTGGCTTTCATCATAGTTTCAATGGTGGTAAAAGCTGGATACGCGCTGCAAATGGCGTTCCGGCTGAATGGGTGAATACTTGCTACTGGGTGGAATTTGATCCGAAAGTAAAAGGAAAAGTATGGTCGGGATGGTCGGGGATGCATGATTACCCGCGTGGCAAAATGACCAGAGATCCTGCATGGAAACGGTATGCAAAGGGTGGAGTTTGCGTCTCCACTGATGGCGGCAAAACCTGGCAGCCGAGTATCGAAGGCATGGGAACGGATTCTCCCACAACCAGCATTGTCATCGACCCGACTTCCAGCCCCGGAAAGCGAACATTGTATGCGAGTGTGTATTCCAAAGGGGTTTTTAAATCAACCGATGACGGCAAAACCTGGCAAATAAAAAACAAGGGAATCGGAGAGAACACTTGTGCGTTCGAACTGACGCGAACTAGCAGTGGTACTCTTTTTCTAACCGTTAGTGCAACCCCTGTTCATAAAGACGGTAAAAGAGGAAGAGAATTTCACTCGGGAGCGGTTTACAGGTCGACTGACGGCGCCGAAAACTGGACAAAATTGAATGTGCCCTCATCGGCCGACACTGGTAAATTGCTTTTTCCAAACGGGATCGAATCTGATCCAAAGAATCCGGATCGTATTTACCTGGCGGGCTGGGCAGATATTGACCTGAGTGACCTGATCGGCGGGGACATAGCGCGGTCGACAGGAGGCAATGAAAAGCTCAAAATCCCGGGCGGGATATTCCTTTCTGAAGATGGCGGGACCAGTTGGAAAACGATTTTTGACAAAAGAAAATATGTATATGACGTGACAGCCGATCCATATCACCCCGGAAGGCTTTATTGTAACACATTCAACAGCGGGGCATACCGGAGTGATGATTTTGGGACTTCCTGGAAAAAAATCGAAGGTTATGATTTTCATTGGGGACAACGCATTACCGTTGACCAAAATGATCCGGAGCAGATCTATATCAACACATTCGGGTCCAGCGTTTGGCATGGGACGCCTAGGGTGGCAAAACCAACATACAAAAATCCAAATGGCCGGAATGACCGGTGGGGATTTGTCGGGATTGGTGGGGGAGGTGCTATGTTTTATCCTGCGATCAGCCCTCATAATCCGAATCGGGCTTTGGTAGCCTGTGATATGACCGGCTCTTTTGCAACTTATGACGGAGGTAAATCCTGGCGGATGTTTAACCTGAAAGGACCTGTGGACTATTTTGTCTTTGATTCTATAGATTCCAATACGGTCTATGCGAATTCTATCGGTCTTTACAAGAGCTCTGATCGAGGCAACACATGGTCGCTTTTTTATCCGTCTCCGTCCGAGGTCAGCCGTATTGTCTCTCAAGGGGATCATGCTAGCGAAAAAGTGGTTACCAAAGACGGCTCTGACAGGAGGGTACAGGCTTTTGCCGTGGACCCGGCTGATTCCAAGAAGTTATATGCCGCGATTTCCATCGGCAACACTCTCAAAGATGGGCAATTGGCTTTTTATTTTTCAAAGGATGGGGGTATAACTTGGCGTAAAGAAAGGCAACTGGAGGATAAAACCAAAAGTATTTACATTGATCCCAAATCCCCCGAAAACGACAGAACAGTCTATATATGCGGCGAAAATGCGATTACAAAACGAGAGAAAGGCATCTGGAAAATCAATAAAGTGCCTGGTGTGACTCTAATCAATGAATATTCCGGAGGCTATGATATGGAAAACAAGAATTTCATTATCTACGCTATTTCAGGCACCTCTTACTTCAACGCTGAAAAGGAAAGCTCCGGTATTTACTTTACTAACAATGGCGGGGTAACCTGGGAAAACAGGCAGACAGGTCTGATTAGGCAGGCGGTAAAAGGTAGTGATGCTCCTGAGTGGCGTAGCATTGGCACGAGCGCCTTACACCCGGAAGTGGTGTATGTGTCTTATGCAAACTTGAAAGTGCATAAGGACACGACCAGCATCGGCGTGGCAAAAAGCGAGGATTTCGGCAAAACCTGGAAGCTCGTCTGGAAAGATGACCTTACCAAAAACAAGAATGTGGTATCAAAAAACTTTGAAAGTGAATGGATTAGTGAGCGTTTCGGCCCGACCTGGGGAGAAAACCCATTTTCAATAGGTGTATCACCCACGGATCCAAACATTTGTTACACGACTGATTTTGGCCGTACTATCAAATCTCATAATGGGGGTAAAAGTTGGGAACAGGTGTATACCCGCAAAA
Source organism: Dyadobacter sp. HNCC25DJ184 (assembly GCF_056895215.1). Classification (NCBI taxonomy): domain Bacteria; kingdom Pseudomonadati; phylum Bacteroidota; class Cytophagia; order Cytophagales; family Spirosomataceae; genus Dyadobacter; species Dyadobacter sp. HNCC25DJ184. The sequence goes on from NZ_JBXHAQ010000001.1 coordinate 679,512, forward strand.
AGGAGGGTGGTGGATGGGTTTCACGGGGGTTGGAAGTGACAACGAGCTATGCGGTTGTGTCTGATCCTTTTGATACCAATCATTTATTTATTGCCAATACGGATATCGGGCTTATGGAAAGCAGAGACGGTGGCGAAAGCTGGCTGAGCGCCACTGAGAATAATGGCGTACCGCAGGCATGGGCGAACAGTACATACTGGATGGAGTTTGATCCGAAAGTGAAGGGACGCGTATGGGCGGTGATGAGCGGGACCCATGACCTCCCGCGGCCGAAAATGTGGCGGAAGGGCGGGACGAAGGGTTATGATGGAGGGGTATTGCTCAGCGAAGATTCAGGAAAAACTTGGAAACCGATCAGTCAGGACATTGGAGAAGGAGCCATGACACACATTATGATCGATACCACGAGTAATCCCGAAAGCCGGACATTGTATGTATGCGTTTTTGGCAAGGGGGTGTACAAATCGACGAACGGCGGCAAGTCCTGGAAGCAAAAAAATAGGGGAATTGAAGGAGACGAGCCTTTTGCATGGCGACTTGTGAAAAGAGAAACGGACAACACCCTGTTTCTGGTAGTGAGCAGGCGAAGCGAGAGTGGCAACATTGGTATAGGCGACGGCGCACTATACCGATCTACGGACGAAGCAGAATCCTGGACAAAAGTACCATTGCCGGAGGGAACAAATGGCCCGACAAGCCTTGCAGTTGATCCTGAAAAACCGCAAAGGCTGATACTCTCTGCCTGGGGAAGACGATCGGGTGAGAAATCTTCGCCGGATACCGGTGGGGGGATTTTTGTTTCAGATGATGAGGGAAAAACCTGGAAACAGACCGTCCTGAATGATCAGCACATTCACGACATTACTTATGATGCGAGGGTGCGAACATTCTATGCCTGTGGGTTCAACGGCTCGGCCTACCATTCGGAGGATTCGGGCAAGTCTTGGAAGCGCATAAAAGGCTACAATTTCAAGTGGGGAAAACGCGTGGATCCTGATCCCCGAGATCCAGAGAAGGTATTTATTGTCACATTTGGAGGAGGGATCTGGTATGGTCCGGCAAAAGGAGATGACGATGCCGTGGAAGATATTATAACCCCCGCACGCTGAGATTCAACAATCATTCACTAAATACAAGAAATTAACGCAGTCCAAAAGGAAAATGGTGGATGTTGGCCACGGAAATACTAAGACAACTGAGCTGTATGCTAAAATCGTTGATTTCAAGGTTCGATCAGTTGACCGTCCGCAAACTATTCGGCCTCCAATGCCTGGTTTTGATAACGTGACGGAGGTTTGCGTAACTGCCAAAACTTTCTTGATTGAAAGGAACCACCGGCGAAGTAAAGTCGGTGGTTCTCATTCCAAGGATATGGCTAAAATCCATAGCCAGATTATATGGTTTGAGCAGAGCCCGAAGGTCCGGTGTTGTTTGCACCGGATATCCTTCAATCCTTAATTGATTCACGATAGAAAGGATTACCCGTTTGATCTGAAAGCGACTGAGATCGCACCTGCCAAAATCCCATTCAGCCAATAATGCCTGAATATGGTGCGCAGTGCCGTAAAATCATAGTTGCTAATCCAAGCGACCCATAATCCAGAATTCTTCGGTAATTTCCTTACAGGTTTGAACGCATAATTACTTTGGTCAAAATGGATTTGAGATTTTTACCAGATCCTGGATCACGCCGCCATTGTGCTCAAAACGGGCAAGTGTATAAACGTCTCCACGTGAATCTACGGCAATCGAATTAACATAAGTGGGTCTTTCGAAGTCAGCATAAAAAACAGGACCATGATCAATATATTTACTGGTGACCAGGTTGTAGGTTATAAGATGAAGATTTTCCAATCCCTTGGCTGCACCTTTGGCAATTTGCTCTTCACCTTTTAGCCGCTTGCCATTTTCATATATCGGTCCGCCGGTCAGGTAATAGATCGTCTGTTGATCGGGCCCCAGCTGAAAACCCAGATAGCCATAGCTGAACTGGTCAAACATGCCGCTCTTTTTGGATGGTTCAGAAGTGATCCTTTCAATAATTTCAATTTTTTGTTTTCTGGGATCAAACCGGAAGAGGTAACCCGAATTCCCGTGCACGCCATAAGCGACCTGCTCAACCGGATGCCAAAAGATCTTTCGCCAGTTGTAGGACATGCTTCCAGGCCGTGTGGGATCGTATTTCCCAAAATAATCCAGTCTCAAATCAACGTTTTGCAGTTTCTCAACAGATCCATCGGCAGGATTGTAGGAAAAAATATCACCCTCGGCAACGGAAAAATAAACTGTTCCACTTCCTGAATCCACAAAAAGTGAGCGGCACAAGGATCTGAAGTCGTGGCCGGGTGTACCAGCTTCGCCTTTTTTTGAAACAGGGCCTAGATCTTTTAAAACATTTCTGTCAACATCATAATGAATAAAATGACCATTTGGCCAGGATAAACCGTAAAGATGTCCGCGCTGCAAATCCATGGTCATTGAAACCATCCCTTCTCCATTTGGAACTGTGGCAAGATCTTCAAATGCACCAGTAGCCAGATCATAGGATAAAAAATGACCTCCCTGGTATAATTTATAACCATCAGGAGCCGATTGCGGCAAACGATCCATGCCATCAATAAGCTGATAATAACCTACATGTGTAGAAAAATACAGCTTTCCGTTTCTTTCATAAAAACGGACATGACTTTTTCCCTGCGCGATTGCTTTAAGTCCATTTTCTCCACATATCTCAGTGAGATCGCCAAGAAGTCTGATGCTTTCATCCGAAGGATTGTAAACGTACATATGTCCGCCCGTATCATATTGATCAGAGGAAAGTACGTAATAAATTTTCCCGTCACTGGCGGCTGAAATGGCGTTGTAGGTATCATGGGCCTTATCAAATCCTGAATAATAATGTTTGGCAGTTAACGATTTGTCCACAGTTTCGCGTTCTTCAATAATTTCAATATTTTTCATAAAACTTCTTTAGATAACAACTTGCCAGAGCAAATCCTGCCAATCTTGAAATCATTTAATCAGGACCGATTCAGGTTTCTTAACGCCGGCTTTTTGAGCCAGTTCTATCATGCCACTCATAATTTTGGTTTCTGTGTCAGAAGCCCAGGTAGAGGGTAATCCGTAAACAATTTGTGCAAGATCACCTTCGTAACCCCCTTCTCTTAAAATAGTGGACGTAGGAATGTAACTGACCACATCGTTGGAGTAACCCATTACAAAAGTGCTCTGCCCGAAAATTTTTTTAAGGTTAATTGCATATTCAGAAACCAACTCGCCGCCCAGCGTCATCACCACCTGATCACCCAGTTTCCAGATTTGCAAAGGATAAGGATAGGTAGTTTGAAATGGCTGTCTGTTTTTAATATTTTCGAGCATTCTTTTTGCCCAGCGCTGCTGAAAACCAGTTTCTTTTTCTGCCATTTTGGACAGTTCTTCCTTTGAGGGAGCGGTGGTTAAATTCAGATCTATTTCCTGGTATGCCGTTATTAATTTCGGCTCCAGCGGTTTCATGTCTTCACCTAATGTCCGTTCCACGGCAGCCGCGAGCGTTTTTCCATACTGGATTGCGAGCGGGACGGTATTTCTGGGCAGAGGATTTTGGTCGGCCCCGGCGCCCTGAAAAAATAATGCGGTGGCTTTTGGATAAAGTTTTTCGAGCTCAATCTGCGCGAATCCCGGATAATCTCCCGACCATTGATTACCACTCAAAACCGTAGGATGGCAAGCATATCCAAATGTAATGGCGATGATATTGTTATTTGCATCCGTTACTTTGATCACGGGAACGGCAGGGTCGGAGGGACCCGAAAGAGCTGTCAGCGTTTCAAGTTTTGTAGCATCATTATTTCTCCGGTTAACCTGAAAACGTGTAACACCATTTTGTGCATACAGCGAAGCAGGTGCCAGGTTTTTCAAGGCATTGCCCACTAACGTAATGATCTGTTCGGTAAGCCATGCTGAATTGCTATGGATTTTCCGTTCGTCCTCCGCTGTAGTGGGATAAATATCAGACAGAGCCGTGCTTAAAACCGGCCCTGAGTGTGTGTGTGAAGCATTTAATATAATTTGTGACTTCGATAAATGGTATCGGTTTTCCAGCATCTTGCGGATAGTGTCCGAAATCGTTTTTGGGAATCCTAAAAGATCCGTAGTGACCAGCACAGAACGTTGTCCACCGGCATCTTCCAGTGCCAGCGCCTTTGCCCATAAATCATGTATTTTCCCTTCTGACGGACCGGTGCGCGAGGCAAAACCCGCCATCCACATCGATTGCGAAGGTGTGATAACTACTTTTGCGACGCCTGCTTTCCAGCCGTTTTTAATATTTTCCTGCACTTTGTTTTGTCCGGAGGAACTTGCTGGAAAGATAAGTAAAGTCAACCCCGTCAGAAAGAAGAATATCACTCTCATAATTTTCCCAGTTTCTTGATCTGCGCTGAATTTTTATGAATTTTTTCTATCGCTGAGGCGATATCCTTCATGTCTGTCCTGGTGCCAAGGAGCATATTCTGGGTAAACCATACCGCTTCTTCGTTACAGAGGAGATCGTTGTTCGGACATTTATTTTGCTCGTTATACGCGTTGATGTCCAGCATCTTTGCAGGATACATTTTTCTGTAATTTTTTGACTCAAATGTATCTTTCAGATATGGCTGCGTATTTAGCGTAGCATAGCCACTCGAGCAGGGAATTCCCTCCGCCGTGAGCGCCTTGATAAATATGTCTCGGGACAATCCGTTGAAAGCATCTTTTTGGTACCGGAACGGGAAAAGATGAAACGCTGCCCGCGTTACATTGTCATAGAGTTTATAGGGTATAATGCCGGGAATATCTTCGATCTGCGATTTAAGATATGCGGCGTTCTCATTTCTTGTGGTCGTTTGGCTGTCAAGCCGTTTGAGTTGAGCGAGCCCGATGGCTGCCTGGTATTCTGTAAACCGCAATTTTGTTCCCTGGATAATACAGCCGCTGCTCACGGCTCCTACAGCAGTACCATAGGTATATCCGAAATTGTGGTAAGAATAACAGCGGTCCATAAATTTTTCATTATTGCTCACAATCGCGCCGCCTTCACCAATCGGGAGATTTTTTGAGTTTTGAAAACTGAAACAGCCTGCATCGCCGATCGTGCCTACTTTTTGTTTATTAATCTCAGCCAAATGCGCCTGACAAGCATCCTCGATCACCAGCAGATTATGTTTTTTGGCGATTGCCATAATTTTATCCATATCTGCCGGCAAGCCCAGGATATGAACCGGCATAATTGCTTTTGTCCGAGGGGTTATTTTTGCTTCAATTTTGGCAGGGTCCATTTGAAAAGTTTCGGGATCCACATCCACGAAAACCGGTATAGCGCCATTTGACAAAACCGAGGAGACCGTTGCAATAAAAGTATAAGGCGGCACCAACACTTCATCACCAGCTTTTATGTCAAACTGGTTCAATGTTATGACCAGCGCATTGGTACCATTCACAACAGCCAGGCTGCGTTTCGCGCCAAGGGTCGATGCCCACTCTTTTTCAAACTGGGTCACCACTTCTGCCCGCGACCAAATTCCGCTTCTCAACACTTCCAACACCTGTTTCTCATCCGTTGCCGGATTCCAGATTGGCCATTCAGGCCATTTTGTGGTACTCCATGCCGCTTTTCCTCCCAGGATCGCAGGCGTTTGCACCTGACTCAGGCTGGCTGCAAAAACAGGTTTTGAAACTACCGAAGCAAGTGCTGCGCCAGCTGCGGCAAGAGAATTTTTTTTGATAAAATCTCTTCTTGAAAAACTACGTCGTGATGATTCCATTTGTAAGATTTTAGCGTTATATCGATTTTGCCGGAAAATTCCGGTACCTGTTTTATTTAGAGCAATACCTTGGTATTTCCACCTTCTTTCATCGAAAGATCAACCGGTTTATTGGTTTTCCAGGCTCCTGATGTGAAATCGGGTACATCAATAGAATTGGAACGATGTTTTACCGACCATTCGCTCAGGGGCCCGACGGCACTCCAGAGCGCAGCATCATACACATCCTGATCCAGTGGCAACCCATTGCGAAGACAATCAACCGTGCGCCAGTCCATCAGAAAATCCATTCCGCCATGACCGCCTACTTGCTTGGCCGCTTCTCCGATTTTTTTGATGATCGGCGGCGTATATTTTGCCTCAACTGCTTTATATTCTTCCTCAGTAAGCCACTCATGTTCTTTGGAATAACGGGCCGGTTCGGGATATTTCAGCGCTGTTCCCTTTGTTCCGCTAACGAGCTGAATTCTTGAGTAAGGCCTGGGTGAGCTCACATCAAACTGAACCATAATTGTTTTTCCTTTACGGGTCCGGATCGTGGATGTGTTCATCATTCCATTAAAATGCCGCCCAACATAAGGTTTGAAAAAAGGGTCATCCGTTGCCAGTTTTTTTGCTGTTTCTCCCATGATGAAATCATTGTTGGACATCGAGACGAGGTAATCCATCTGATCACCGCGGTTGATATTCATCACTTGGCAGATTGGTCCGAGTCCGTGGGTTGGATATAGATTTCCAGTCCTTTTTGAAAGTTCTTCAAGCTCCCACATCTGATAAAAGCGGTCTTTCGAGAATACATATTCTTGCAAATTATGCAGATAAGCGCCTTCGCCGTGGGTGATCTCGCCAAAAAATCCCTGGCGTGCCATATTCAAAGTCAGCAGTTCGGAAAAGTCGTAACAGCAGTTTTCCGTCATCATGCAATGTTTACGGGTGCGCTCGGAGGTTTCAACAAGCTGCCAGCATTCTTCAATTGTTTTAGCAGCAGGCACTTCCACACATACGTGCTTATCGTGATTCATGGAAAAAACCGCCATGGGGGTATGCAATGCCCAGGGCGTTACAATGTAGACAAGATCAAGATCCGTCATTTCACAAAGCTTTTTCCAGGCCTCTGCTCCTGTATGAAATGATTTCGGCCGATGTCCCTGTGAAGCAACCATTTTGGCTGCTTCATTGACTTTTCCTTCCCTGAGATCACAGAGGGCTTTAATTTGAACACCTTCAATTTTATTCATACGCTCCACTGCCGCCATTCCTCGGTTGCCAAGTCCGATAAAACCAACGCGCACAGCGGGAAGTTTCGGCGCAGCAAAACCGGACATATTGAATTTCTGAATATGTTTTCTTTCTGATTGGCTATTTTCTTTATTTTCGGCAAAAGCCGTTTGAGCAGTCGCCAGGCCGATTCCAGATAGTCCGGTAAGTTTTAAAAAGTCTCTGCGATTCTTATTCATAAGTGATCCGTTGTGAATAAAAGGCTATAATCAGGCGTCAATCTTTTGATAAGTAACGCATATTGTTATACGTTTTCTCGGAAACATTCCTCGTTTTTGTCGGAAAGTCTTGATCCATTTAAAATACACTCATCCAGAAATGCAGGCTCGTAACCGTTATCCTGCGCCCATTTTACAGCCGTTATCAGTTTCTCCCGGTAGTCGGGCTGATAATTGAAATAGGACGGATAGAAATATTGTTCGTGGACCAGAAGATCGACATAAGGCGGTTTGCTGCCACCTTGACTATAATGATCCAGCCATGGCCCAATTTCGTCAATTTTTTTCATGTCAATGACGATACAGGTTTTTACGAAAACAATATCCTCGCTCATGTCTTTCCATACAAATCGCTTTTTGATATGGCGTCTTTCCGTTTCATTTAAGTAATAACTGGCAGGGTACTGTCCGTCATCAATATTAAAATAACCAAGCTGTCCTTTGTAACCGGCGTCTCTTAAAACACGGGAAGCCTCACGCGTAGCCTCTCCCCAATGAATGGTGGTCAGGCCCGTCATAACGTCCTCAGATGCAAATCTTTTGATGTGATCAACAACCAGGTCACAATCTTTTTTTACCGTTTCATAATCTGCGCTGATGTAGGGCTGATCAGGAAATTCGGCCCTGGCGTGAAAGCTTAGCGTTAGCCAACCGGCATTTTCCTTCCACTCTTTTTTATAACGGTCGGTGAATTCAGAAAGGTTAAATCCTTCCGTTTCGTAAAATAAATTCAGATGGATCTTCGTGCCGTAACTTTCGTTTATTTCCTTTAAAACAGCCAGATACGGATGTTCGAAAAGTGACTGATAAGTATCCACATTTTGTTGAATATCACGCAAAAACCAGATATTATCATCAATTGACAGACGGTATTTTCCAGCAAAGTTTTTCAAACGGTAAACCGTAATTGAAATGCCTTCTCCAGAATCTGAATCAACAGCTTCAAGAGTATTTTCATAATTTTCCAAACCGATTTCCGCCTGATACAATCCGTTTTCAAAAACAGCATTTACACCATTTATGGTAAGGTGTAAACCTGCCGGAGCTGTTAACTTGGCGACTATTTTTAAAGTATCTCCATTCAGTTCACCATCCCAGGCGTGCATCATGTCGCCATGGATTGGACTCACGAAGTATATATCTTTTTTGCCCATGATTTATCAGTAAGTTGCCCTTCCGCCAGAAAGATCAAAAGTAAATCCTGTAGTAAAACTATTCAAAGGTGACACAATATACGCTGCAAGATTGGCCGCTTCCTCCAATGTTCCACAGCGTTTCATCGGTATTTTGTCCGTCATGTATTTAACCTGTGCTTCGGGCATGGCGTCAACCAGCGGCGTTTGAATAACAGCAGGCGCCAGCGCATTGACGGTGATGCCGTTTTCTGCGTATTCTTTTCCCTGCACTTTTGCCATTCCGATCACTGCCGCTTTGCTTGCTGAATAAGCGAGCATTCCAGCATTTCCCTCTTTTCCGGCTATCGAAGCGATATGCAGAATTCTTCCGTAATTATTGGAAAGCATGCTTGGAATGACCGCTTTTGAAGTGTAAAAGCTGCTCATGAAATTCAGCTCAAAAACTTTTTGAAGGTTTTCGGTGTCCACTTCATGACTTTTTAAATTAGTCTGACCGGTGATGCCTGCGCAGTTCACCAAAATATCAATTTTGCCAAAACGGCCGAGAATATCTAAAACAGTATCTTCGACCAGTTGCTGATTGGTAATGTCCATGCCGACGCACATCACATGATCCGAAGATCCGAAGGTATCTAAAAGGGCACTCTCATTTAAATCCAGCAATGCAAGCTGTGCGCCTTCGTTCAAAAGTTTACGGGCAATAGACAAACCAAGTCCGGATGCGGCTCCGGTTACCAGGGCGACTTGTCCTTTAAAATTAGCCATAGGATAGGTTCAGGTAGATAAAAATTTGATAACAGCACGCGGGTACAAAACCAGTCGGGTCACTGGAATTATCAAAAGTAAAAGAGAACTGATTTCTTACTTGCTGACATTTGCTTCCAGCGGTATAAATCCGTATTTATCATCATGAAGCAAATCAATGATATTCTGATTAAGCTCTTTGATATAACTGATCGAGGAAGCGTCAGGAATGTAGGCCGCTTTACGTGCTAAACTGTTGGAAAGTACGCCACGGGCTATCAAGAGCTCTTTTTCTGCATAATGGAAAAGCTCCATATTTTGTAAAGAGAAAAATATCTGAGGCATCACTTTTTCGAAAATCTCAAATGCCTTTTTGTGCTCTCCGGCTTTTCGCAGGTCGAATACTTTTTGAAGAATGTCTGCTACAGCAAGTCCGGGCATCACGCCACGAATGCCAATTGGGATTAATTCAAGCATATAAAGACCGCCCCAGCCTTCAAAAAGGCCGATTTTATCGTCTGTGGTTTTGATGATATCTTCAAACTTGGGCGCACAAAGGGGTTCTTCCAGTTTGAGGTATTTAAAATTCGGATTTTCTTCCATCAGGTTTTTTATAAAATTAACGCTGATCGATGAGCCGCCCGGGTTGAAATCCTGGATCAAAACCGGTGTGTTCGGTATGGATTGTAAAAACTCGGAAAGGTATTCTTTCAAAGCATTTTCCGGCAGGCTGAATATCCGCGGAACTGCCAGCGAGATCACATCTGCTCCGGCTTTTACGTTAGCCTGCGCCAGACGTATCGCGATTTTTAAAGACGGATGGTTTGACTGGGCGACAATTTTTATTCTGCCCGCCGCATGATCAACAGCAACCTTTACGACCTGAAGTTTTTCTTCATCAGTCAGTTTGTAAAATTCACTTGCATAAGCCGGAAGGCAAACCGCCTTGATCCCTACGGCGATTGCAAAGTCGATCAGGTCACGAAGTGCATTTTCGTCAATGTCTTCGTTTTCTGTAAAGGGAGTCGGGATAATGGGAACTACGCCGAAGAGTTCGTCTGCGATATTGATCATAATGATTTAATGGATTGATTGGCTTTTTCGATATGTTTTTGCTGTTTTTTCGAGTCAACGATGGTCAGTATAAGCGTTGAGGCAAGCACCAGAAGTCCGCCAATGATGGCCTGTGTTTTTAGGGTTTCACCCAAAACAAAGGCGGCAATTGGCAAGCCCATCAGCGTGATCAGGTAATTGGATAATGCGACCTGCGTTGCGTCAAGATTTTTAAGTGCTTTAAAGAAAAGTAGCATGGAAAGAAAGTTATGGAACAGCGTGAGGGCTATCATACCCGTCCAGGTCTGTGCTGTGTATTCCGGGATTTTGAAAAACATTTCGGGTTCATAATACCAGACCAGCGGCGCCAAAAAGATCACCAGAAAGAGATAGGTGTAAAACAGCATTTCCATTTCGGTGAATTTGTCTGATATTTTTTTGCAGCCGACATTGTAATAACCGTTTCCAATGATGGCCAGAACGATTAAAATATTACCCCAGGCATATTGTGAGCTGAAATCCAGTTTTTGGATGTCGTCAGTTGAGCATAAAGCCACACCGATGATCGCGATGCCAAAGCTGAGCCAGCGTGCGCGGTTCATTTTTTCTTTCAAAATCAAAAAAGCAAATACCGCTGTGATAACCGGCAGAGCCAGTACCAGGATCGCTGAATTGCTTGCAAGCGAATACTGCGTTCCGTAGGTCATAAAAACCTGCGAAGGAAATGCTCCCAAAGCTGCCAGCTGGACAAAAATGAGCAGGTCTTTAAGTTTTCTTTTTCCTTTTTTAAAATCCTTCACGACAAAAGGGGCAAGAAAAATGGTCGCCAGCAGCATCGGTGCCCACACCGTAAAGTAGGGGCCGACCTGAGCCTGGGTTAGTTTAATGCATGTGAAGTGAAAAGACCAGATCAGATTGCACGCAAAAAGAATGATCCACGACAAAACGGATTTACTCATAATATTTTTTGTATAAACCGGTTTGTCCTGAATTTATGAATAGCCTCAATGTCAAGTTCAATGCCCAGCCCGCTGCCTGATGGAACTGTCGCAGCGCCGCTTTCAAAGTGAATTGGCTCGACAATTAAATCATCTACGCGTACCAGTTCTCCGAAAATGTCAGAAGGGATCGTGCAATTGATGCTGGCCGCTGCGATATGAAGTCCCATGGTTTCTGAAATTCCCAGATCTACTTCGGAGCCCCGCCAGCATGGCTTGCCTTCCAGATGTGCAATTTCTGCCAGCAGCACCGAGTTATACGCCGAACCATTGAAATTATATCCATCAGCGGCGTCGGCCCTTACGAAAGTGATCATATCACGAATATCCTGCGTGTACGGTAGTGAAATATGACGATATAGCGGCATTTGTAATTTTTCCCGCAAAGTTTTAAAGCCCTGAACATCGGCATGTAAAATGGGGTCTTCAAGACCCAGCATCGTATTTTTGTCCACGCCTTCCATCAGTTTTAAAGTAGTATCTACATCATTCCAGCGCTGGTTAGGGTCAAGCAAAACCTTGATTCCGTCTCCGCACTGCTTATGGATTTCTTCTGTCCAAAGCCGCACTGCATCTTCATCAGAACATTTGAATTTGAAAACCTTATGGCCTTTTTGCATTGCTTCAAAGGCTTTTTGGGCAGCGTCCTGAGGTGTCCTGCGGCCAGTCCAGCCCATGCAGTCAATTTTATCGCGGTACTTTCCCCCCAGCAATTGATAGACCGGAACGTTCAATAGCTTTCCTGCCAGATCCAGTACTGCGGATTCAAATGCTTCGTAGATCCGCTGGTCGGAAACGGGTAACCTGCGCCAGTTGAGTTTTAAAATATCCTGACCTAAAAAGGTCTCGGCAGCTTCTTCCAAAAGTTCTTTTGATGCACTCCTGTATGTTTCGCCGATACCGGTAAGCCCGTTTTTAAGCGTGATTTCAAGAATCCATTTGGGCTGGTTAGCAAATTCTGTCCAGCTTTCCCCCGTCATGAATTTTTTGGCAAAGGCAATATCTTTATCTAAAACCTGTTCAGAATTCAGACTTCCCGGTTTGGCCGGAACGATGACTTCGGTTGCTTTTATTGCTTTGATCGTCGTCATATTAATGCGCTGTACTTTTTATATTTTCACCAATATTTTGAGGGTATTTTTCGGCCAGCTTTCTGATATCATAGCTGAATTCGGTAAAAAGTTTTTCCCAATGTGCAGCGGTTTCAGTCGTGTAAGGATAAAACCCTTTGGCATTACTAACCCCTTTTGCTCCATCCGCTACTAGTTTTTTCATCATTTCCGGAGCTGTGGCTGTATTGGAAAGTTCCGGGAAAAGATCCTGCATCACAGTCAGATAAGCGGGAATCCCTGTGAGATCCATGAAACGGAACGGTCCGGCAAAAGTGATCCAGTAACCCAGGTCATTTCTTAGGGACCGGTCCACATCTTCAACTGTTGCAAAACCATTTTCAACAAGATTAAAAGCTTCCCGGAGCATGGCGTACATAATGCGGTTGGTAATGAATCCACGGATATCTTTTCGCAAAAAGGAAGGTTCTTTTCCCCAGCTTTCGGCCAGCGCAATTATTTTTTCGGCGTAAAACACGTCCGAATCTTTTCCGCAGATTACTTCCATAAAACGGGTAATATGGGCAGGTTCTGCCCAGTGAATGCCCAAAAGACGCTCCGGATTTTTAAGTCCTTGCTGTAATACAGAAACTGGAATTGCAGAGGTATTGCTCCCGATAATCGCTGTTGCAGAAATTACGGTTTCCAAAGCCTGATATACTTTCTTCTTTTCTTCAACACTTTCGATAATGGATTCTATAATAACTTCATAATCAGATAAATCCTTTACCTGGTCTGTTATTGTTAACTTTTCAATAACCGCTGACGGACTGTCGGTAAGTAGTCCTTCTTTGTCCAGTTCGACCAGGAAATGAAGTATTCTTTTTCTCGCATCAGGAGCCTCGCTGATATCTTTTACAAGAGAAGTTACCTGATGACCGGCAGCCAGGATACAAGTGGCAATGCTGCTTCCCATCAAACCAAGCCCGACCGTTCCGATCCTTATTTTTTCAGCCATGATAAACTTGTCAATTCGGGAAATTACTTTGTTTTTATTCTTGCAATCGCATCGATTTCTACCTTGATTCCATCGCCCAGAACAGATTGCACGGTCGTTCGAGCTGGTTTGATTCCTGGAAAAAATGAGGCGTAAACCGTATTGTACCGGTCAAATTCGTTGATATCGCTTAAATGCGCACTGCATTTCACAATATCATCCATGCTTCCGCCAGCCGCTTCTACGATCTTCTTGATATGATTGAGCGTGTTAGTTGTTTCTTCTTCAATCGTGCCATGAACCACCGCCCCGGTTGAAAGATCCACGGAACCCTGGCCGCTTATAAATAACCAGCCATCGATCAAAACCCCGGCTGAGTAAGCGCCGGTACTGACTTTTTTATCGGGGTGTTCTATTTCAATTTTGCTCATGATGATTTCGAAAGATCTTTTGATAAAGGCCAGTTTTTAAAAGCCCGAAGAAACTCGGTTACCGAGGCAGCCGCATTTTCGAGTAAATGTTTTCCCTTTGCGGCGGTGGCTAGCTGTGGTTCGCCGCTGCTCCCGTTTGAGGAAACAAATTGTGTTTGTTTGAACAGCGTTACGCCGCGGTAAGGCTCATCATCTTCCCAGGGTATATATTCATTACTTTCCGGACGCAGAGGCCGCTCTGCCTTTTCCATCCATACTTTTTCAGGGAAAATGTGAAGCATCATACTGGTTTCATATTCGCAGGCATGGCTTAGCGCCGGACTTTCCATAGGAGCCTGGCCTGTGAAAATTTTACCTGCTGTTTCCCAATAAGTGACCAGGGCAATATTTGGTGATAACTGTGTGTCGTATTTATTTCCTAAAACGGTAAGTGCCTGTTTTACGGGTGTAATATTTCCACCATGCCCGTTCAGCAGAACAATTTTCCTGAAACCATTTTTCAGCATTGATTCTACAAGCTCCACTATCACCGACGTATAGGTATTTACGGTCAGGCTTATCGTCCCTCCAAATGCCAGATGATGATGACTGGAACCATAGGCCAGCGTTGGACAAAGCAGTATATCGTCGTTCAAATTTTGTTCAGCTTTTTGAGCAATCCAGGTTACCAGATCGGTGTCTGTCGACACGCCAAGGTGCGGGCCATGCTGCTCGATAGCGGCAATGGGCATGACGATGACCTTGTCTGTAAGCCGGTTGATCTGCGGATAGCTTAAATCTGAAAATTTCATATTTCGTTAATCGGCGTTATAATACTTTCATTGATCGGGAAGTCAATTCAGAAATCAGACTGCTTCCTCACAATATTAATAGATATTGATAAATATTGTTTACAAAAATATGCATTTTTTGTAAACAATAAAATAATTTAAGAATTTTAGTACCCATTAGAACTCGACTGCTTGAATCTCTATTAAAAATCGGGTGTGAATAGTTCCTCAAACGATTTGGAAGCAATATGATCCGGGCTGTTTTGTATACGATAATCATTTACTTTTAACTGGAGTTTTTGCCATAAAGCGTGCTCTACGTCAAATCGGCCCAGGATTGTGTTAAGGCGGTAAGGTTTATATTCGGATTTCCAGGCATTTTCGTATGCCGTTTTCAGATCTCCGTTTTCATCCATCATATCGACAAGAAATCCGTGACATAAGTAGGTGATGTCATAAACCACAAAATCGTTTTTCTTTTTTCTTAGCATCGAATCATTCCAGCGATCACAGATGGTCTTCGCCCATACAAAGCGGGAGGCGCTGTAATGCATGAGCCTTGCTGAAACCAAAAGGGAATTGATAAAAGGGACGTCGTTTGGGTAACATTTTTTCAAAGCAGCGGTAAGGGCCGATTGGGCTTCTTCGCTATTTTTTCGTGCATTTTTAAAATCTTCCAAATGTTTTTCTGTGTTTGAAAGATAATAAGGTAAAAACGGATTTGCCCAGCTTTCGATGATCGTTCCTCTTGGCATTCCGTTTGTATTCCTTCCCAGGCATTTATCCAGATGTTCATTTGATTTTTGAAGGAATTCAAAAGCGGACTTCATTTCATCTGACACTTTCGGAAAAGTAAGCGCCGCATAGTCAGTGGCAAATGTATTTTGATCGGCCGTGATTCCCTGCCAGGCACCAATGCTTCCATATGCCATGAAGAGCCACGATGGGCGCAAAGATGGTTCAACAGGATCGGTCCAAACGGAATTGATAAAACCCAATGTTTTGTTACGGATCCCTGCTTTCAGACAAAGATCAATATTGGTGTAAGTGTAGCGGGCATCCGGATAAATGTGGCCCCAGCCAGATACGGCCGGCTGGATCAGGAATTTTCTTTTTTTGGCCAGAACAGGATTTAAATAACGGTTGATCTCAACGGTATCAGGCTTGTATTCCCAGATAACTGGTATAACGTCCTTTGGTATTTTACCGATAATTTCAGGATAGTAGTTGTTCATATCCGTCCAGGTCATCACCGTTTTACCGTATTTTTTCAGTTCAGCCTGCACAAAATCAAGCTGTTGCAGCCAGAGCTTCTCTGAACTTATTTTGATATCGCCATCGTCCGCGATACGCTTGGTTTCCCATGTTTCATCAAAACCGACATGGATAAACGGACTTTGGAAAAGCTGGGTATACTGACTGATCCAGTTGGTCAGCAATGCGTTCACCTTTAGATTTCTTGGATCCAGTTCATGACCGTAGTGCCCGATTGAAAGATCTGCATATTTCTCATTTCTAAGCAGTTCGTGTAAATGTCCATAAAGATTTAAAAACGGAATGACATCCAAGTGCCGCTGTTTTCCGTAGGCGATAATTTCAGAAACTTCCTTTTTTGAATAACCGGTTTTATAACCGAGGGAAGGGAAGCCATCCAGCTCAATGCTCACTTCGTTATAAAAGTAATACTGATTAGTTTTCCATTTTACCAGAAAATCGATCTGTTTTTTGATCTCATCCACTGTCAACAATCCACCATGGGCAAAATCCATCATGATGCCTCGGTAAGCAATCTTAGGTTTGTCTTTTATGGTAATTGCGGGGAGGGATATCGTTTTGCCATCACCCTGGATAAGCTGGCGAATCGTTTGAACAGCATAAAACAATCCGGTCGATGTATTAGCCTCGACCTGAATTTTTCCCGAACTGATCGTGAGCTGGTACCATTCTCTTTCACTGCTTCCGCTCATTTCGCTCACTTCCGGCAGTTCATGCCCGGTTTCCTTGATTTTGTATTGAAAAGTTGCTTGAGAAGAAGATAACGCTGGTTTTGGATATTTCCCTGTGCGTTCTTTGACTGCTGATTTAAGCTCGTTTATAGCGAATAAAATATCTTCCGGAGCATTTTTCGGAACAAATAGCGAAATGTTTTCAAGTGGAAGTGACCGCTCGCCGACCTGAACGAAATCTGGTTTGGGAAGGAGCAGGGGCTCTTTTTGTGCGAAAGCAAGGAAACTGACTAGAAAAAAAATCCAGGTGTGTAATACTAATTTTTTCATTCTGAGATAATTACAAATCGTTTTGCAGGCCTCGTATTGCTTATTTTAGCCAGTTTTTAAAGTTGTCAGGGGTTTTGAATGGTCCGGATTCCAATCATGAAAATTGGAATCGGCCTGCTCGGCTCTGTCGAAGTTTTTCGCTCGTGGGCCATTCCTCAGGCAAGGATCAAATGAAAAACACGCTTTCGATATTCCCCTGACCTGGCAAGCAACTTTGTACCAGGAACAATTCTTTCCAAGGGTTTTGTAAAACCATATTGTCACATTTTGCAAGATTTCTTCGTGAACTTCTAATTATATACGTTGATTGAAAATTGCTTTTTTGATATTGTTTTCTTCTCTGGCTAATATTAATAATTGCGGATGATCAGCAATGGCATTAGCGGGATTAATAAATTTGAAAATTCTTTGCTCAGCAGTGCTTCTGTCAAAAGTGCTGCTGAGCAAAGAATTACTAATTTTTATCCCACCATAATGGCGTGGCAGCGTTGTCTGGGCCACTTAGCATTTTAACAGCCTTAGCCACTTCGTCTGCATTGGTTTGTTTTTCAGTATCCAGGAAGGGCATCCGTCTGATGAAAGTCCCTTGCGGCAAATCCGTGTTTTCGCTGTGAACAACAGTGTAAAGCTTTGGAAGTCCTGATCTTCTCAGTTCTGCCCAACCTTCTGCGCCATCCGGATACAGCGCCAGCCATTTTTGCTGAGCGATCTGTTTTCGCTGCATACTTTCTGTGCCACTAAAAAGAACCGGATAATCATTTACAGCTGGCGAATTCATACCGTCCAGTGGCGCAATTGGCGTCGCGGTGCTGCTGATATAATTAGTGATGACGGCATTGTCCGTAATTCCCCACTGCGCCATCGAAGCCTGAATTCCTTTTTTGTAAAAGTCTTCGGCAGTTCCGCCCATGTTCCATCCGTTAAGCGCACCTTCTGCACGAAGGAAATAGGCCTCTGCGGTATGCATGATATCCTGAGACACATTGTAGGTGGTTTTCCAGTCGTTGTTTACCCAGTTAACCCAGCGCGTACCCATGTTGGAGTTGAATAATCTTGAATTAATATCAATGATTTTTTCAGATGTAAATAATCCATTTCTAACACCTTCGTAGGTGCCTGTCGAGATAGCCGGCTGGAAATAAACCGGCAAGCGGGGATCATTATATCCTTTTAAAACAGATTCCATAGCAGCACTCATCCGTATATCGTCCCAGCCTGAAGTTACCGCTAAACCATTGTACTCGCTATAAGTTGTAGTAGATTTTGGCATGTAGGCGTCGTCTGCAATATCCGTTAGAACGCCTGCTGCAACTGCAGCTTCGGCCTGTTGTTTGGCGAGTGTAGGATTTACTTTTGAAATACGGAGCGCCAGCCTTAATCTAAGTGTGTTCGCAAATTTCATCCAGGCAGTGGCCGGACTTGCATTTTTGTTGTAGATCAGGTCGTAAGTTCCAAAAGGTTTATCGTTAGCATTCGCTTTTAAAACAGTAGAAGCGGCATCCAGTTTTTTGAAAAAATCGTAGTATATAGAATCCTGTGGGGTATAAGCGACATAGCGATTACCAGATGCTGCCTGGAAATAAGGAATCGGGCCGAAATAATCAGTTACTCTGTGGAACATCCAAACCCACCAGATATTTGCGAGTGCATTTTCCGAGGTTTCGGCTTTGGTACCGGCCATGATCGTTTTTAACTGCGGTGCAGCTGATGTGTAAACCGGATTCCAGCAGGCGGGCATCCAGTCCTGACGGATCACGTAACGATCAGTAGGGAACGAATGTGCAGCCTGGGAAAAAAACTGTGAATATATCGAGGCAATTGTGCCTTCGCCGACTTCAAAATTGTCGGGACTTAAAGTAGGAGACATCAAAGCATAGGCGAACTGAAATG
This sequence comes from Dyadobacter sp. HNCC25DJ184, assembly GCF_056895215.1. NCBI lineage: Bacteria > Pseudomonadati > Bacteroidota > Cytophagia > Cytophagales > Spirosomataceae > Dyadobacter > Dyadobacter sp. HNCC25DJ184. The sequence continues at coordinate 698,153 of NZ_JBXHAQ010000001.1, forward strand.
GATATTCAGTGGCACCTATAGTGCTGATTTTGGTCGCATCGGTATTGATCGAATCAAAATCATTTGTACAGCTGTTGAGTCCGAGCGCTGTTATGGCAAGTAAAAGAAGCTGGTTTTTTATGGTCTTAAACATGATGGAATATGTTAGAATGACAGTTTCAGGTTTAATCCTATATTTCTGGTAGAAGGAAGATTGTAGTACTCAATCCCCTGGTAGTTACTATTTCCGAAGCTAACTTCCGGATCGAAATCCATTTTGCGTTTGCCAACGCCGGGAACGTTAAGAATGGCATTTCCACGGTAGATAAAGAACAGGTTACGAGCGACAAAGGAAATTCTGGCTGATTTAATAAAAGCCGGAAGGTTGCCAAATGAATAACCAAAAGTCAGTTCGCGAACTCTGACGTTTGTCGCGTGGTAGGAAAAGAATTCCCCCCATGAATAATCTCCCTGCGCGACAGTCTGCCAGAATTTTTCAGCATTGATCGCGACCGTATTAGGCGCGCCTTCAGGTGTTACCGCATTTACCGTCCAGGATCCTGCGTCACGGAAATCCTGGGTAACGGCCGAAGTTCCCGCGTACGCTGTCTGAGCTGCTGTTCCCGAAGTGATAATACCGCCAAACTTGCCGTCAATCAAAACAGATAATGTCCAGTTTTTGTAGTTGAAACTGTTGCTGAAACCGGCGGAGAAATCAGGATTGTAGTTCCCAAGTCTCTCAATTGCATCCGTTTTTACCGGAACTCCATTGGCGTCAACCACATATTTTCCGTTCAGCGTTTTCCATTTGTAACCGTAAAGATCACCATATGAACCGCCTTCTTTGATCAGGGGTGTAGCGGTGCGCACGCTGGTGGATGAACCGAGATAAAGCTGGCTTACACCTTCATAAAGCGAGATAACTTTGTTGGTATTAACAGCATAGTTCAGTCCTACATTCCAGTTGAAATTTTTGCCGCTAACAGGCTTTCCTGAAAGTACAAGTTCAAAACCTTTATTTTGGATATTACCGGCGTTCACATTCAAAGTTGAATATCCTGAGGAAGCAGGTGCAGCCACCTTAAGTAGCTGGTTTTTGGAATTGGTTTTGTAATAAGTAAAGTCAACCCCCAAGCGGCTGTTAAAAAATCTCCATTCGGTACCAACTTCCACCGATTGTGTTAATTCCGGTTTTAGGTTAGCGATCGCTTTGGTGCTGCTGCTGGCGATATAACCACCGAAACCTCCACGTATATACGTATAGGTCTGGCCAAGCAGGTAAGGGTCTGCATCATTACCAACCTTTGTTACCGAACCTCTTACTTTTCCAAGACTTACCCATGATGGAAGTTTTAGCATTTCGGAAACAATCGCCGACAAGCCTACCGATGGATAGAAGTAGGAATATGGTGAAGGAAGGGTACTTGACCAGTCATTTCTTGCGGTCAGATCCAAAAACAGATAATCTTTAAAAGAGAATTGTGCAGTTCCATATACCGATTGCAACTCTCTTTTAGTTGTGTTTGCTTCCACTTTCAGCGTGGTTGCATAGGTAAGGTCGTATTTGTTATTGAAACCAAGACCGTCCGCTGCATTGACACGATGCCGAAGATTTCTGTTTAAAACCGATCCTCCGATATTATAATTGATTTTAAAATCAGAAGTAATCTGGTTGTTCCCAGTCAGGAGGATGTCTATATTTCTTTCTGAGATGAAATCATTTCCTTCTGAGTAATAACCACCAGGCTGTCTTGCGTAATTAACCGTGTTGTTGGCGTATTTCTGGGTGATAAAATCGTTGTAACTATCTGAACTTACGCGTCCCTGGATGTTTAACCAGTCTGTGAGTTTATACCGCAATACCAAAAGGCCGGTGACGCGGCTACGGTTTTCATTGTGGTGCGTATTGTTAATTGTCCAATAAGGATTCATGTAGACAGCATCAGGACTGGTCCAGTAAGTCGGTGTTTCTACGCCGTTAACGCTAACGTTTTTATAGCTTTTTAAAGTGGCTGGATCCACACTGCGCGGCATACGGTATACGTTGGCAACCACCATGCCGTCTCCACCAACGCCCGGTTTGTTTTTAATATCCTGGATCATGTAGGTGACTTTTGCGTCAGCTGTTAAACGGTCTGTTATATTGAAGCTGACACGCGAGTTGAACGTGTGTCTCGAAAGACTGTTGTGAGGTACAATCCCATTAATGAAGTTACCAGAATAAGAGAAATAGGATTGTACTTTTTCAGATCCTGCAGTGATACCCAACGAGTTATTGTTTGAAACTGCGGTACGAAAAAAATCTTTCACGTTATCAGGATATGCCCGAAGTGTTACCGTATTTCCAGCGAAGTTCTCGACACTCTGTCCGGCAATCTTTGGCCCCCAACTGCCACCTGTCAGCGTAGAATAAGTACCCCCGGAACCTTGTGCATAGGAATTTTGGAAATTGGGTGTAGTCAAAGCCTTGTCAAAGGTAATGCCAGAATTGAAGTTTACATTGATCTTCCCTGCCTTACCTTTTTTTGTTGTAATGATGATGACACCATTGGCAGCACGACTTCCGTACAATGCCGCACCAGCTGCTCCTTTCAGTACGTTAATGGACTCGATATCATCCGGGTTTATGCTGGACGCTCCATCACTACCACTTTGTCCGCCGCTATCGTAACGCACCTGGCCTGCTGGTGAGGAGTTATCAATAGCAACACCGTCGACAACTATCAAGGCGTTATTGGAACCTTGGATAGATCTGTTACCGCGCAATACTATCCGCGTCGCTCCGCCAGGTCCGTTTGCTGATGGCGTAATGGTTAGCCCTGCTATCTTTCCGGAGAGTGTATTGGTAAAGTTTGCATCACGAACCTCATTAACCTGTTCGCCGGTGATTTTCTGTATGGCGTATGTAAGTGTTTTGGCCGAGCGTTCAATACCGAGCGCAGTTACGACAACTTCTTGTAAACCAACACTTTCTTCGGACATGGTAATGTCGCCCATGTCGGATTTGTTTCCAATCTCAATTTCCAGTGTTTTCATACCGATGTAGGAAAAAACGAGGGTAGTGGCATTTGCAGCGACGGAAATATTGAAAGCGCCATCTTTGTCTGCAAGTACACCGGAGGTAGACTGTTTTACGATAACGGATGCTCCGGGAACGGGTGAACCTTTGTGATCAAGCACTCTTCCTGTTACTTTCCTGACCTGTTGCGAAAAAGCACTGCTGGAAAGACAAAGGGTTATCAGCATAATGCAGAATAGGAAAGCAGGAGTTGTGAACCGTGAAATAACAAAGCGCTTTGGCCGAAGATCTTCGTTCGGAAGTGACCTGAATTTGTTTGTAGATTTTCTCATAATCTAATTTTTTCTGAACAAGTATGGGTGGTAATGGTTAAAAGTCTTTGGGCCTTTGGCTTGCTTGTTTTCAAGCTTTCGGTGCTGGGTTACGGACTTGTGTCAACGGACTGGAATTGTTTGGAGGGACAACTATCTTGTCATAGGCAAAATATGGTTTGTGAAAAATAAACGTCTTAAGCTCTTGTTTGTGTGAAGCTTTGTTTTGGTTACTATAAATTGCGATAAATTGTTAACAAATATATTAATATTTTGTCAACAAAAAAATTGACCAAATATTTTTTAACTAAAATTCTTATTTTCTCTTCTTGCGGAAATTAAAGAAGCCGGCTTTCGGAGAGTTCCCGAAAGCCGGCTTCTGGTGCCTTTATACAAATTTGCGCAAAATGTTGGTTGAATATGCCTATGAAAGGTCAATAGAGGCTACTTCTCCTCGTATTAAATGTTTCACCAGGGCATCTTCAGCGCGCTGGATATTTTTCTCTTTTATTCCTGCTACTATTTCGCGATGTTCCTGGTCGGTCAGCTCATAATCGTCCATATGTGTCTGCATTTTGCCAAGTTTCTGGTGAAATAATGGAATATTGCTCGCTCTGTAAAGGTCTATAAGTTTATCATTACCAGCATATTCGATTAGTGTTTCGTGAAATTTTACGTCAGCTTCGCAAGCTCCGCCGAAGTAGCCGCGCTCAACCATAGAAGAAAAATCTTCACAGATCCTCTCTAGTTCAGCGATCCCTTTTTCGTCTATTTTTTGCATCACAAGCCTTAAGGCGCCTACTTCCAGGATTTCACGAAGCTCACGAATGAGATGGCTATCTTCAATAGTAATCGTTTTTACAAAAAAGCCGCCTTTTTCTCCCTGGACTATGAGCTGTTCACCCATTAATCTGGTTAACGCTTCACGAATCGCTATTCGGTTAGCATCCAGCTTTTTAGCCCATTCGTCTTCCTTTAGTCTTGTTCCCGAAGTAAGCTGATTGGATAATATTTTTTTTCTGAGTTCAATATATGCCTTGTTTGATAATGAATCTTCTTTCATATTGTGTAAACAAAAATTCTTAATTTAACTAACTAAATAATCGCATAAATGTAATCATTTGTGGATTAAAATGTTGCAGTCTCGCAGTTTTAAATCCATTGTCTCCGCTAAGCTTAACGGCGTTTCACATACCCTTGATCTACCCGTTTATAAAAATCATCTATTCCGCAGCGGTGTGTATATTCATTTGATATTGACCTCAGTTGCAAATCAACGTAGTGTGGAGAAGATATAACAATCGGAGACGGTATGCAGTGCCTCACAGTGCACTAAGGCGTCGAAGGTAAAAAAGAGTTTTCTTCGGATTAGTTTTTTAATTCGTTGTGACGAGATTGTATTCTTTATGTGATATAAGTCACTGTGTCTGATTGTTATTCGGGTTAGATTTGTTTCTCAACTAATCTGAAAGCAATGAAAGCAAACATGGGAATACTTGACCGCGTCTTACGTGTGCTGATTTCAATTTCAATTGTGATCCTTTATTATGCTGATATAATCTCCGGAACAGCTGCTATCGTGTTGCTTGTGATTTCGGGGGTTTTTATACTGACCAGCTTCATCAGCTTTTGTCCTCTTTATTCGATCCTTGGGTTTCATACAAACAAATCATCCAAATAACTTTAAGGAGTAAATTTCAGCTTTATTGAGCATTGGCACTAGCAGGGGATACCTGGCACGGAACAATTACATTGGCCAAAATGAATATAAGAGTAGACTAAGGGCTTTTTGCTATACTGATTTTAATCATTTCAGGCAAAGGCCAGAACGCTTTTCTGGTTAGTAGGCCAAATTGGGACAGTCGGTATATTTCACAATAAACTTTCAGGATAATATTGACTTGGAGCCAGTGAATATGTCTGGAATTCTTTGAATTGAATTGAAATGGGAGACAATAAGCAGATTACGTCTATTCAGGATATTGATCTCAGTCCGAAGGAAGGGAAAATATATTGGACAAATGGTCACCGTGAATGGAGAGAAGAGTTTATCTACTTTTTATTGGTGGATCGCTTTCACGACGATTTGAATCGTAGCCCAAACACGGTTGCCGGCAGACAAAAAGGCTTTGGCAATGCGCAGCAGTTACAGAAAACTTGCGGGGGCACGTTAAACGGCATCACCCAACACCTGGACTATATTGCCGATTTGGGATGTACGGCGCTATGGTTGAGCCCGGTGCTGGAAAATAATGCCGCTTCCTATCACGGCTATGCTGTTGAAAACTATCTGAATGTCGATCCGAGGTTTGGGACCAAAGAAGACTTGGCAGAATTGGTTGACAAGGCCCATTCACTAGATATCAGGGTATTTTTAGATATAGTTTTGCACCATTCGGGCGATAATTGGTCGTATCCGGGCGACTACGAATATTATTATTATGAAGGGCAGGTTTTTCCACTAAATCAATGGAGGTCGGAAAACCTGCCCATTCCGGTTGAACTTCGAAATCCTGAGCTATATTGGCGAAAAGGGAGAATTCGAAACTTTGATGCCTATCCCGAAACACGCGAGGGAGATTTTGCCAATCTGAAAAGTTTTAAAAACGATTCCTCTCCAGAAGCATTGCTGGTTCAGCAGATAATGACAAAAATTCATTGCTATTGGATAAAGGAAACTGACATTGATGGGTTTCGAATTGATGCAGTCAAGCATATGGGAGAGGAAACCGTGAGCCAATTTTGTTCTCATGTACGCGAGTATGCATACTTGCTTGGAAAGCGCAATTTCTTTTTGTTTGGTGAATTTGTAGGGCCAGAAGAAATGTACAACCGGTATATCGGTCCTAAGACTTCAGTGATGATTGAAGACAAAGCCATATACTTCGGCCTTAACTCAGTTTTAGACTTCCCGTTATATCATATATTGGCCGACGTTATCCGCGGAATATCGAAGCCTCAGAGGCTTATTGAACGTTACGAGTCGCTTAGGAAAAATGCGATGAGCAGGGGCGAGTTCGGTGAATTTCTGGTCACTTTTATTGATAATCATGATCAGGTCGGTCAGGAGATTAAAAAACGTTTTGGCAATGAAGCAACGGAAGAGCAGATCATCGCAGGGATTGGATTTTTGCTGTGTGCTTTGGGTACACCCTGTATCTATTATGGTACCGAGCAGGGCTTTGACGGGGCAGGAGCGGAAGACTTTAATCTCAGAGAGGCTATGTTCAACATGGACGACGCGGGCACGAATAGATTGAATAAATCTTGCAGAATTTATCAACAAATAGCCATTCTTGCCGGGCTGAGGAAAAACAGTGCTGTACTCAAATTTGGACGCATGTATATGAGAAAACAGTCGCAGGATGGACAGACGTTTTCTTTGCCAACTTTTGAGAAATGTTTGCTTGCTTTTTCCCGGGTTTTATATGATCATGAAATCGTAGTTGCCTATAACAGTTCGGTTTCTGAATACGACGAGGAATACATATTAGTAGATTCTATATTAAATCCCCCGGGAACCATTTTTACGTACAAGTATGGTAAATCCGGGTTTGTTCAGGTGCTAGCAAATGAAAATGGTAATCGCCATTTCATCAAGTTGCTGCTCGCTCCATCCCAATTTGTGATTTTAAGTAATAAGAAAGACTATTGAGCTTGCTGATTGTCAGCTTCTTCGATGCGACTTACACAATATATATGTTATGGAATCGACGCCAAGTTTTCCAGACTTTTATATCATTGCTAAGGCACAGATTAACAGCAGTTTTCGGTGGTTACTCTTTGTTGCGTAACTTAGTCCGCGTCTGATGGCGGGAGTTTTTTCAGAATAGCAGTTACAACAGAGCGAGTGACGTCTTCAATGTCGTCGGTATGGTAAGTAACCTTATCGAGGGCCTGCACTCCCCAGCCTCGCCAGATCAGATCTTTTTTGGCGCCTTTTCCAAAATCAATTATTAATGTTCCTTCCTGATATTGATAGGCTTGAAATTCAACTTTTGGATTGGCATCTGTAAAGAAGGAGTAGGGCTCCTGCTCAAATACTGACTTTCCTTCTACGACGATATGATAATGAAGATAGAGTTCGGAAATACTGTCGACAAGCACATATCCCTTTGATGATAAGATTTCGTTGGCAATATTTTTAATCCGCTTGTCATTTAGTTCATTATAGTAGAGCGGATAATTCTCTATTTCAGATTGGGTTAATGCTTCCCATTTGTAAGTCTTGTTTTTTTGAATCGGGTAATTTTGGTCGGAATCGCTGAAGGTTTTTATGGTGGGACTGCAGCCAAAGGAGACTGAAAGAATGAGAAAAAAAAGGAACGTAATTTTCATTTTCGAACTCGGATTAGTTTGTGGCTTTTATTTTTTTTTGGAGGACATTTCCATTTTCATGTTGAAAAAGATCCGTCTTTTGCTTCAATATATATCCCATTGCTATGCTGATAGCGGGAATAGATAGGTAACTAATGCCAATAGACGTCAGGTAGTCTATAATAGTTGTTTTCATCATGGGGATCAGAACAACAGCGTCGAGAATCAGGTTGATGACCATCCAGCAAATGCCGACAGTGATTCCGTTCCGCACAAAATCCTGATCTATAGACTTGAAGTATCGAAAAAGAAAATAACAGCCCGTAATTGCACCTACAGCCGTAATAATGGACTTGAACGTGCTATAGGGCACATTGAGTTCACCATTTCTACCATAGAAAAGCAATGACACAGCAAACGGAATCGCCCAGGAGAAAAATCCAAGTAGCAATAAATTAACGAGCACTCTTTTTGAAATAGCCATTTTTTGGTGTTTTAATCTGTTAGTTAATTTAGCTGTGACAAACCTCTGATCAACAGGTGTTTGCGCTTTTTATTTTTCTGGTTCTTCGGAGTCTGCGCTGAGTATGACTGTCATTTTATACGGCTTTCCACGTCTCACAGCGGTAATCGAAAGGCTCTGGCCAGGGTAGGAGCGAGCGACTACCTCGCTAATCTGAGCAGTTGATTCTATCGAAGCTCCGTCTATTTTGGTAACAATGTCTCCACTAACTAATCCGGCGAGTGCGGCCCCTCCACCTTCTTTTACGCTTTCGATGAGAATCCCTGAAACGATATAAGTGTTCAAGAACAAGGCTTTTGCAGCGTCCATTTCAATCACTTTCATATCAAAGCTGCCCCGCCGGGCGCGACCATACTTTAAGAGATCTTCGGTTGTTTTTTTGACAACATCAACAGGAATAGCGAACGAATAACCAGCATATACGCCATTGGGAGAAGCAATAGCTGCCACAATGCCGACTAGTCTCCCTGACAGATCGACCATCGCTCCACCACTATTGCCGACGTTAACTACACCGTCTGTCTGAAGATAGCATTGCAGCGACCACTGAGGTGAATTGTGGACGATATTCCGGGCTTTGTAACTGATAATTCCCTGCGTGACAGTAGAAGTAAAGTTTAGGGGATTGCCAATAATCAGTACAAAGTCACCGACTTCAATGGAGTCAGAATTGCCAAATTCGAGAAATGGGAGATTGTCGGCTTTGATTTTTAACAAGGCAAGATCCGTTGCTTTATCAGTTCCAACCACTTCGGCAGGATAGTTGCGTCGGTCACTAAGAATTACTTCAATTCTTTTTGCAGTATTGATTACATGATAATTAGTTACAATATACCCGTCTTGGCTAATCAATACACCCGAGGCGTTGCCGATATTGTTTTGTTGGCTATCGCCAGATGTTATAACATAAGGGCCAACATATTCTTTATTGAAAAATTCGTAATAAAAATCTGGCGTCCGAAGCGGGGTGTCACTTGGGAAAAAGGACCTGACCCTGACGGTTGCCAACGTTGAGTGCCCAGCCACGTTACGAAGACTGAATGATGGAGGCCTGTCTTCCGTTTGAGAAGTTTCGACAAGGGACGACTGGCGTTTTGAAAGCATTGGGTGTTTTTCACGACTCCCATTTTTTTCAGCCATCATTAAACATGCCTGACATGCAAAAATAAGGAGATACAGCGCAACTGAGATGACCAGCCGATGTGACTTATTTCTATTCAGGAATTGGGGAGCTGTCATGGTATTTGTCGCGGATTATTAGCTTTTTTTAACTTTCAGCCCACTTCTATCAATTTTTCACTGCAGAATTGAGACCTGCCTTCTGACCAGATCAATTGAGCCAGCCACTGTCCTTTTTCCAAAACCTCTGTCGATACCCTGTGAACGGGTTTGCTGTCGGGAGCGATCCGGAAAGAAATATTCGGCGAACTTTTCGATGGCTTTCTAAACACAATTTCAGCCTTTGAGAAGTAGAGCGGTAGAACGAAGGTTATTTGCTGGGTATCTGGTTTGTAGGTCATAATTTGTAGTAGTTAATGTGATTTGGAGCCATTTTTTGTAATTTTTTGATGGTATAATATTAGGCATGGCTATAAACATTTTTGATGATCTGAGAACCTTGGAAAAATGATCGTTCTCATCGTTTACGCTTACATTTTTTTCGCAGGGTCAACGATGTTTATCCGACTCCAGCGTTTTCCAGATTAAAATGCAAATCAGAGTATTATCCGTGATCAGCAATGTATCACCAACAAAAAGCCGGTGAAACGTATCCCGAGAGGTTTTTGGAACGCATATTTCGAACTGCGGAACACTGTCGAAAGAATACTAAAAAATAAACCCAGCTTAAACTTGAATTTCGGAGCGGCATCTTCGGTTCAAATGATTACCGGGCCGTATAATCAGGGAGATTTTATTGTCTATTTGGCTTTATTGAAAAATGTACCTTACTGAGAATCAGCAGGACCACTCGAACACACCGAGATGGCAAACATTCACAGGTTGAGTAAGGGGTTGTTACGTATAACTGTTTTTGACGAGCATCTTCGCAAACATCGACGCAAGAAATATTCGGGATTTTTCAAATATGCTTATTGAACAATCTGAGCAACCGGATAATCAAGTTTTAAATTAAGGGCTGTGATGATTTCGGGATCAATTTATGATCACAGTCACCTTTAAGATGTCTTCAAGTCATCAAAAATGCATCCGCGCTGGTTTAGCTTTGTGTTGTTAATGCTATTGATTATCAAAACATAAAGAAATCATGAAAGCAGAAAAACTAAAAGAAGTGGAGCAGGTTGTAACAGCCCTCAATAGAAAGTTAAAAATTGATGCAACCAATGAGAATTCAAGCAAACTTGAAAAGCAGATCAGGAAAATTGCAAGACATATTATTGACGATGTCCATTCGATCATCGAAAAGAAAGTTTCGAAGGAAGAGAAGCTTTTAGCACGAGAAATAAAACGCCAAAAAAAGCAGAACAGAATTTTGGCGGCCCGGCAAATCCTCAGTGGGAAGATTATTATTGCACCACAACGTGGTAAAGCGGTTAACCGAAATTTATCAACAGCTCAATAGAAACTTATGAATAAGGTTTTGATACTCATCTGGAGCCTGGCACAGTTCGGCTGTCAAGGCAAAACCGATAGTATCAAGCCAACCAGGGCGTCTATTTCCGAGTCAGTATATGCATCCGGTATTTTAAAGAGCCGAAACCAGTATCAGGCTTTTGCGGTTGCCACCGGTATTATTGAGAAAGTGTTTATTTCCGAAGGCGATCCAGTCAGAAAAGGGACGCCTATACTTTCCATTTCCAATTTTACCCAGAGGCTGTCAGAAAATAACGCGCAGCTTGCAGCCCGTTACCAGGACTTTAATGCAAATAGGGGGAAGCTTCAGCAAGCTCAACTAGAGTGTGAGCAGGCCTTGAATCTCATGCAGAATGATTCCGTGTTATACTTAAGGCAACAAAATCTGTGGAGAGGGAACGTCGGAACGCTAATTGATTTGGAACAACGAGCACTGGTCTTTCAGAATTCAAAAGCCGCATATCATGCAGCACTGATTGCTTATGAGGATCTGAGGCGTCAGCTGGATTTAAATTCCAAGCAATCAAAAAATTCGATGCTGATATCGGCAAGGCAGTCGCAGGATTTTATTTTAAAAAGTGAGGTAAACGGGACAGTGTACAGTATTCTGAAATATAAGGGAGAGATTGTAACTCCTCAGACGCCACTGGCAATCCTGGGAGAGGCCGACGAGTTTATTCTCGAAATGCAAGTCGATGAATATGATATCCTCAAAGTGAAAAAAGGCCAGCCTGTTATTGTTGCCATGAATAGTTACCCGGGAAAAGTTTTTGATGCCAAAGTCACAAGGATTTTCCCGATGATGAATCCGCAGAGCAAAACTTTTTTGGTTGAGGCAGAATTTCTCGAACCTCCTGATCCGCTTTATCCCAATATCACTTTTGAGGCCAATATCATTCTTCAAACGAAACAAAACGCGTTGATCGTCCCTCGACGTTTTGTCCTGAATGACTCGGTTGTATTTGATAGAAATGGGGAGCAAAAGGTGGTGAAAACCGGATTGAAGAATTATGATAAGATAGAAATTATTTCCGGTGTCAGTGCCGATGATGAATTAATCGTTCCTGTAAGATGAAGTATGGGCTGCTATTGAGTATTTCACGCGCTCTACTGTTGGCGAGATGGAGGCAGACCCTCGTTGCAGCTATGGGAGTCACATTCGGAATTACGATGTTTATAGGATTGCTAAGCTTTATGTCAGGCCTTAACGATCTTCTGGACGGACTGGTACTGAATCGCACTCCTCATATTCGCTTGTATAACGATGTGAAATTTTCTGAAAGACAGCCGGTTGACCTTGCAGCTCAATACAAAGGGTACTATAATTTTGTCCGTTCCATTAAGCCCAAAAATGAGCGTCAGTCAATACACAACAACGGGATTATTATCAAAACTTTAAAAAAGGAACCAGCCGTTCTGGGTGTTGCTCCCAAAATAATTGCACAGGTTTTTTACAATATAGGAGTCGTCAGTTTGACCGGTATTGTCAACGGAATCGATCCAAAGGAGGAAAATGAATTATTTATGTTTCAGGATTATGTTTCGAAAGGGAGCTATCAGAATCTCACCATAGTGCCCAACAGCATTATATTGGGGAAGGGAGTTGCTGAAAAGATGCTTGCAGACATTGGTGATCTGATCCAAATTACAACAACGAAAGGGGAACGTATACAGCTAAAGGTTGTAGGTTATTTTGAGTCGGGGCTGCAGGAAATTGACAAGGTTCAGAGTTATACCACAATTGCTACCGCGCAGAAGTTACTCGGTGAACCCAATAGCTACATTACCGATATTCAGATCAAGCTTTGGGATATTAACATGGCTCCACAACTCGCAAAAAGCTATCAAAAACTGTTTGAAGTGGATGCTGTCGATATTCAGACGGCCAATTCGCAGTATGAAACCGGAAGTTTTATAAGGAGTTTGATTTCCTATTCTGTAGGAGTGACCCTCTTGATCGTTGCCGGTTTTGGGATTTACAATATCCTGAACATGATGATATTTGAAAAAATGGATTCCATCGCCATACTCAAAGCTATGGGTTTCTCAGGCAAAGATGTAAAAAGGATATTTAGAATAATAGCGGCAGGGATCGGGATCTTTGGTGGCGTTCTGGGATTGATTTTGGGTTTTGGGCTGTCGGTTATCATTGACCATATTCCCTTCAACACACCATCCCTTCCCACAATAAAAACATATCCTGTTGATTACAGCATCGGATTTTACATGATAGGAGGGATATTTTCTTTGCTCACCACATATTTGGCTGGATACTTTCCTGCCAGAAAGGCAAGCAAGATGGATCCCGTAGTAATTATCAGAGGAAAATGAACAGAACAGTACTCCAGACAAAAAATATTTCAAAATCCTTCCTGGATCCGGTGGAAATGCCGGTATTGGACGACGTTAACCTTTCAATCAATAAGGGAGAATTTATATCTGTCATTGGTAAATCGGGCTGTGGTAAATCCACGCTTCTCTATATACTTTCTACTATGGATACTGATTATCTGGGTGAATTGCAGATTGACGGCGAGGATATGCGTGACAAAAGTGAATCTCAACTGGCAATTGTAAGAAACCAAAAAATTGGATTTGTATTTCAGTTCCATTATTTGCTCAATGAGTTTTCCGTGTTGAAAAATGTGATGTTGCCGGGACTGAAACTAGGGCAATACTCGCCCAGTGAGATGGAAGATCGTTCATATGAGAAACTTCGAATACTGGGGGTTGAAAATCAGGCATTGAAAAAGCCTCATCAGCTTTCCGGGGGGCAAAAACAGCGGGTATCCATTGCCAGGGCTCTTATTAACGATCCACTCATTATAATGGGAGACGAACCGACGGGCAACCTAGATAAAAAGAACAGCGAGATTGTTTTCGAGATATTTCAGCAACTCACCACCGATTTTGCTCAGACCTTGCTTATAGTGACGCATGATAACGAATTTGCTGGCCGAACTCAAAGGATCATTGAAATGCAGGATGGGAGAATAGTTAGTGGCTGAAATTACGATTGCTGTGGATTGTAGTATATGGATCGACAATATATGCTGAATGATAAATCTGGTTCTGACCTGACTAAAATGAATCTACCTCAAACAATGCATGCAATGGTTTTAAACCAGCCTCGCACGCCATTAGTACATTCAATGGTACCGATCCCTGTCCCCGGCGATGGGCAGGTATTGATAAAGGTGATCGCTTGCGGGGTTTGCAGAACGGATCTTCATATTGTGGACGGAGAACTTCATAAGCCGATGCTTCCCCTTATACCAGGTCATGAAATTGTAGGCCAGGTTGTACAATTAGGTGGGCATAATACAAATCTTATGGTCGGGGATTTTGTCGGTGTTTCCTGGCTGGGGTATACCTGCGGTAAGTGTAAATATTGTCATAGAGGACAGGAAAATCTTTGTGATTTTGCCGAATTCACGGGGTACACCGTGAATGGGGGATATGCAGAATATTTGGTCGCCTTTGAAAACTACTGTTTTCCGCTGGCTTCGAAATATAGTAATGTCTCTGGCGCTCCCTTGATGTGTGCAGGTTTGATAGGTTACAGATGCTACAATATGATTCGGGAGACGGCTGAAAAAGTTGGGATTTATGGGTTTGGTGCCGCAGCCCACTTACTCATTCAAATTGCAGTATTGGAAAAAAAGCAAGTTTATGCTTTTACAAAAGAAGGCGATTTAGCCGGGCAAAAGCGAGCCTTGCAGCTCGGTGCAGTATGGGCCGGTGATTCGTCTGAAAGCATCTCCATTCGATTAGACGCGGGCATAATATTCGCTCCTGTTGGAAGCCTTATGCCCAAGGCTCTTTCGGACATTGACAAAGGAGGGACGGTAATTTGTGGGGGAATTCATATGAGCGATATCCCCTCGTTTCCTTATAATTTATTATGGGAAGAGCGGGTAGTTAAGTCGGTGGCGAACCTGACCCGAAAGGACGGAACCGGTTTTTTGGAAGCGGCTGCCGTGGCGGACGTAAAGGCTCAGATCCAATTATATCCTCTTGCAATGGCCAATCAGGCCCTGGACGATCTGCGGCAGGGGAAGGTAGAAGGAGCTGCAGTGTTGGTTATGGAATAGCATCAGTTTGCCTCTTTTTTGGCCATCTTAAAGTAATGGAACTGAGTAAAAGCGATTGAGGATATCAGCTTGAGTCGATGCGGACAAGGATTTCAAAAAATCGCCTGGCGACTCGCTGAATTTTGGTGTACTGGCAGGAATATAAAACATGAATATGCATTTTGAAACAATACTTAATTAATCAAAAATGGAATCAAAATCAAAAACCGAAATACTCCTTGCGCTTTGGAAAGAAGCCCGGACTCGTTTTTCAAACCAGTTGACCAGCATCACACCGCAGGATCTCGTTCGAAAATTACCTCTAACCCAAAATAGTGTAGGTTTTCTCATACGGCACCTTGGCGATGTGGAATTGCTATTTGCAAAAAACGTTTTTGGTATTAAGTTGTCCGTGAGTGCGAAAACGCTAATAGCCCAGCACGATACGGGCGAATGGACCGATCTCCCAAGCCTTTTAGATTACATATCTGAGTCTGCAAATGCATTGACAACTGCCATTCTGCAACAACAGGATGAAGACTGGGAGACGGAGATTGTCACAAAGGAATTCGGCGTTAAGACCAAGGCTGAATCGCTCGGAAGGATCATATCACATACAGCGCACCATGGAGGGCAACTAGCGTTGATAATGAAGTATTCGGAGCGCAACATCTGAAACTTGGAGGTGATATGCATTTTTCTTGATTAAATCCAGATGAAGTTGAAAAAAGATGACTTGCTAAAATGACTGAATTCATATCTCATATGATCATTATTGTCTCGGGACTTCCAGGATCAGGGAAAAGCTATTTTGCCGAAAGATTGGCAGGAAAATTGAAAGCTGTTTATTTAAGCAGTGACAAGCTCCGAAAATCCATGGAGGCGGAAGGGAAATACAGATTGGAGGACAAAATGCATATTTACAGTGAAATGGCTAACCTTGCCGAGGCTTTCCTCGATAGAGGCCAGACCGTAGTCGTTGATGCAACGTTTTATCATCATGGCATGAGGGAGCTGTTTATTCATCTTGCCCTGGCTCACGATGTTACAGTCGTTTTTATTAAGGTAAGCACCAGTGAAGAGTTGACACGTCAGCGGTTGGCAAAGCCACGGAATGATAGTGAAGCTGATTTGGGTGTTTATGAAAGTATGAAACTGAAGTTTGAACCGTACACAACGGACCATCTTGAACTGCATTCAGGGAACGATAATATTTCAGAAATGCTGGCATTGGCTATGGGGTATCTGCAAAGTAAAAATGAAAAGCATTGACATTCATATCTTAGCTGAAAGTGGGCTATGCAAAGGCAAGCCCCTTCGTGCAACGCTGGAAGAAACACACATTTCATGGATATTGCTGACCAATGATCTTGTATTTAAAATCAAGAAGCCAGTGAAGCTCTCGTTTCTCGACTTCTCCAGGCTTTCTGTTAGAAAGTTCCTGTGCGAAAAAGAGCTGAAACTAAACAGACGATTTTCGTCAATCTACCTCAAAGTACTTCCAGTTAAGCAAGATGACGGTTGCTTTCGGATCGGCTCCGGAAAAGGGAAGATTGTAGACTATGCAGTCGTCATGATGCGACAGAGCTCAGAAAACAGGATGGATCATATGCTTTCTCAGGGAAAAGTTGGAAGGGATGATATATGTCTTTTGGGTGAAAAGATTGCGGATTTACATAGGAATGCACCCGTAATTCCGTTGCCGTTTAATGAGGGTTACCAAAGGGAAACCTTTAACGATATCAAAAGCATCCGATCTTTCATAAAGAAGCATTCCCAAGAACAGTTGCATATCATCGACGAAGCTTTGGTATTCGGTGATATTTTTGTCAATCGATATGCTGATAGGATGTCAGAAAGGGTTCAGCTGGGATTCAGAAGGGATGTTCACGGGGATCTCCATTGCGGTAATATTTTCATCAATAAAGAGCCGGTCATCTTTGATTGCATTGAATATAACGACGCTTTCCGGCAAATAGATGTTTTAAGCGATATCGCTTTTTTGTGTATGGATCTTGAAGCGTTCGGCGAGGAATCACTTTCCGAACTTTTTCTTTCCACTTACAGCGACCGGTTTCCAGCTTTTCAAGACCCAAGGGATCAAGAAATTTTTCTTTATTACAAATGTTTACGTGCTAATATTCGCGCAAAAGTGAACGCTGCAAGCGCACGGGAGGCAGAAGGGAGTGCCGCCTTTCGGGAGTATCAGGAGACGACGGAAAAATATTTACATTTAATGAAAAAGTATATATCCCTGATATCCTTTGTCTAGGTAATTTTTTCAACATTGATCCAACTCACCATTCAGGTTGATCGCGGTCATAAATGCGATCTTTCCAGTTGATGAACTTTGATGGAAATCCTGCATTTCTATATATAACTTCTTTGAAATCATGTATGTAAAGAATATTCGTTCGCTGCCACTAACTGCTATATACGATTTGCTGGAAACTGGCGAGCAGGGTTTGAGCGATTCCTTGGTTGAAAAACGTCAAAAGGAGAGCACCAAGCAATTGATCGGGGAATCGGATTTTAAAAAGGGACTGAAGATATTTATCCGGCAGTTTACCAGTCCGTTAGTGCTCTTGCTGGTTGTCGCGGTGATCTTGTCGGCAATACTGAAGGAGATTTCAGACACCTTGATCATATTCTTTATTCTTTTGGTAACTGGCTTGCTAAGTTTCTGGCAGGAACTTCACGCCGGCAGGGCAGTTGATAGGCTTAGACAAATGATAGAGCTGAAAAGCCTTGTTATTCGTAGCGGCGTGGATAAGATGGTCAATATCAAGGAAATTGTGTCGGGCGATATTATTCGACTCAAAGCCGGCGATATTGTCCCTGCCGATTGCAGGATCGTTGGAAGTAATGAGTTACATGTTAACGAAAGCAGCCTTACAGGTGAAAGTTACCCAGCCGAAAAAATGGCGGGCTTAACAGATGAAAATACCTCACTTGCCAAAACCTTTAACTGCATTTGGGAGGGGACCAATGTAGTTAGTGGGACTGCTACTGCTGTGGCAGTTCACACGGGGAAAGATACCATTTTTGGAGAAATCGCGACTAGCCTGTCTGAAACGCCTGAAACAGCCTTCGAAAAAGGGATAAAGCAGTTTGGTTATTTTTTACTTCAGATTACTGCGTCTTTAACCCTGGTCATCTTCGCAATCAATATATATTTTCATAAACCTTTGCTGGATTCGCTGCTTTTTTCGCTAGCCCTGGCTGTAGGGATGGCGCCGGAGCTACTGCCTGCTATTATGACGGTCGCTATGTCATCCGGAGCTAACAGAATGATGAAAAAGAAAGTGATTGTAAAAAAACTGTCGTCTATATTCAATTTCGGGGAAGTGCGAATTTTGTGCTCAGATAAAACCGGAACCATAACAGAAGGCGTAGTGAATGCCAAAGATTTTTTAGACGTATATGGCAAGCCGGATGCAGAGGTCAGGCTGTTTGCTTTTCTGAATGCGTCGATGCAGCAAGGGTTCAGTAATCCGATGGATGAGGCCATCTGTGCATTGGCCTTGCCTAATCAACGGTATATCAGGATAAATGAAGTGCCATATGATTTCATCAGAAAAAGATTGAGCATTCTGGTAAGCAAAGAAGGTAAAAAAGATATCATCAGTAAAGGTGCGCTGACCAATATCCTGGAAGTCTGCCAATTTGTGAAAAGTGATACGGGCGGCATGCAACAGCTGAGCGATCAGTTGAGGGAGCTCATTAACAATCGGTTTGAAGCCTTTTCAAAAGAGGGATATCGCGTGTTGGGAATCGCATCCAAGTGTTTTGAGGGCGATAAAATGAAACGGGAGGATGAGAATGGTATGACGTTTATGGGCTACCTGCTGCTGGAAGATCCCCTGAAAGCATCTAGTGTTGCATCCATCGCCAGACTAAAGGGAATGAACGTAGATTTCAAGATGATTACAGGCGATAACCGGTATGCTGCGGCGCATATTGCGCATCAACTTGGTATTAACAAACCTCACGTTTTGACGGGCGAAGAGTTGAATCGTATGTCGCCGGAGGCGCTGCAGAATAAAGTCCAAAAAATAGATGTATTTTCAGAAATCGAACCGCATCAAAAGGTTCGTATCGTAAAGGCGCTTCAGCAGGCCAGGCAGGTTGTAGCTTACATTGGCGATGGAATTAATGACGTTGCTGCCATCAATGCTGCTGACGCAGGCATATCAACGAGTAATGCCGTCGATGCTGCGAAACAAGCGGCAGATTTCGTATTGTTGGAAAAAGATCTTTCGGTATTGGCTGATGGTATCGAGGAAGGGAGAAAATCGTTTGTGAACTCTATGAAGTATATTTTCATTACAACAGGAGCAACTTTCGGAAATATGTTTAGCGTTGCCACGGCATCGCTTTTGCTTCCTTTTTTGCCAATGCTGCCCAAGCAGATCCTGTTGACTAACTTTATCACGGATCTGCCGGCGTTGTCGATAGCGTCCGATAATGTTGATCAGCAGCAGCTCGCTTCGCCGGGGCGCTGGGATATGAAGCTGATACGAAATTTCATGATGGTTTTTGGACTGCACAGCTCCATATTCGATTTTATAACGTTTTACGTACTATATTTTCATTTCAAGCTCAGCGGGGCGGCTTTTCGCACGGGTTGGTTTCTTGAGTCAATTATTACAGAATTGCTTATTCTTATGGTCATCAGGACAAGGGTATCATTCCTAAAAAGCAAACCTGGCAAAATGTTGCTGTTAATTACCTGTCTGGCACTGGTGCTCACCCTTTTTCTTCCGTGGTCACCCTTCGCGACAGACCTTGGCCTGGCACCTGTTCCTGCGAACCAGATCCTTAGTCTGTTTGGTATTTTGGTTGCATATATGTTTACTGCCGACTGGCTAAAAATCCTGTTTTTTAAGTTTCATAAAGTATGAGCATATTTCACACCTTGACTTGGCGGAGGAATCGGTCGTAATCATAGAGTACCAGGCGTAAAACTAACTTGCGGCCGAAATGGTAGTTGAAAGTCAAATATCGGGCCGGGTTCAAAGCCCCCGGCCCTCGGCTTATTGATGTGCAATAAAAATTGGGTAGTTTGATTTTTCCATTAGTACATCTGCCATACTTCTGTGAAACCATCGTGATACCAGTTTTCGCTGATATGCCCCCAGAACAATCAGGGGAGTTACTTCGCTTTCATTCAAATACTCCAGGATCTCATGTTCAGCGTTACCGTGCAGAATCTGAAATGTGGCGTTTGGGAAGTGCCGTTTTGCGAATTCTTTCATCAGCCGATTATCTGGAACGTGAAAGTCCTCATCTTGTGGCTTAACGGACAGGATATCGATCGGAAGCGTTTTCATAAATGGCAACAGGTAGCTGAACATTTTGATAGCAAACAATGAGGATGGCTGACCATCGAATAGCAATACGATTTTTTCAACTGAATCAAATTCATCAGGTACGACCACTACCGGGCATTGGATGTCTCCCAACAAATCACGGAGAAATCCGGTTGGGGGCTCTTGCTGAAAAGGCGAAAACGTCTCTTTTTTGCTAATGACCAGCAGGTCCGCATATACTGTTTCATGCAGTAATTCTGCTAACGCGAAATTCCGGTCATGGTGGATGGTGAATTCTACTTTTGCTTTCTGGCAAAGTGAGGTAAAGTTTTCAACAGATTGCGTTCTCCGAAGTGAGTCTTCATCATTCAGTTTTTGCAAATGCAGTTCTGACGGATCGAGGTGCGACGCTATTTCGTAAATGGAGTAACTATGGTAGCTAAAATCCTCAAGGAATACACCAATCAGGTGAGAGTTCGTTTCCCTGGCAATCTGGACGGCATATTGAACGGTGCCTTCCGCATATTTCAAGCCATCAATCGCGGCAATTATCTTTTTCATAATTAATATATTTAGTTGTGGGCAAAAAAGAATGGGAGATCCAGCTTTCCGAGTAGTGGATCTGCGGTACTGGGAGACAGCAGGTTTGAGAGCATGTCACGACCATAAGATCCCATGACAACGAGCGTCTTTTTCTTGTCAAATAAATATTTGAAAAGCTCTGCGCCCGGCTTGCCAGTCATAGCCATGAAGACAGGATAGCTGTAATGATCACTGATCCACTCCGAAAGCTTTTTTTCCTGGATTTGACTTTCATCCGGATCTTTTTGAACATGTAACAGCGTCACTTTAATGTCTTCCAGTTCTGGGAAAAGGTAACTGAACTGTTTGATGGCAAACGCCGAAGATCGACTGTCATTGTAGGCGAACAATATTTCATCGATGCCCTCAAATGATACCGGAGCTGTTATCACCGAACATTCTGTTTCTGCGATGAGATCTTTAACAAATCGGGACGGCGCATGATCGGATTCGCCTTCAAAACTGATATTCCTGCTAACGACGATTAGATCAGTAAACCTGCTTTCTTCGATGAGTCCTTCGAGCGGTGAATACAAATCCTGGTTGATGCTGAACCTGACCCCTTTGTCATGACAAATCTTCTTGAATGTCTCAGTGTATACCCTGCGTGTTTGCTGATGTTCTTCGTAATTAGGGAGGTCGCTGGCAAGGATTGTTTCAACGTAGGGTATACCATATAACGTTTTTAAAGAAGGATTTTTATCGGCAATATGCTTTTCGACGAATACGGCTTTGAGCTTCGATTGTGTCAATTGGGCAAGATAGCACCCAAAATGAATACAAGAAACACTGGGGTGCTCCGGATTGATCACCAGAAGTATGTTTTTCATATTTTCGTTGGTTTGAATAAAATGTTTTAGAAATCGTGAAATGATATAGAAGCTGTGAACGTATCATGCAAGTCGCTATAAACTTTGCGCAGATTCGGGAAGGCTGCGTTTGCCCTTCATTGAACCCGTAGTTCGAAGCCTGTGATACACGTCAAAAGCTTTTTCAAGGATATGAGGCGTTTGGCCTCCTCTTTTGCATGCTTCGTTAAAATACTCCTTTAGCATTTCGTGGTAATCCGGATGGACGCAGTTTTTAAGGATCGCTTGTGCCTTTTGCCTCGGCGTAAGCCCCCGCAAATCGGCGAGACCCTGTTCTGTAACTATTACGTCAACATCATGTTCGGAATGGTCAACATGCGAAACCATCGGTACGATGCGGGAGATTGTATTTCCCTGGCAGACAGACTCGGTTACGAAGATGCTCATGAAGCAGTTTTGGGCAAAATCTGCGGAGCCGCCAATTCCGTTCATGATATGGGTACCACCAATGTGAGAGGAGTTGACATTCCCATAAAGATCACATTCCAGGGCTGTGTTTATCGCTATCACCCCAAGTCTTCCGATAACTTCTGCGGAGTTGGTAATATCCTGGGGCCTAAGAATGATCTTGTCTTTATAATGCTCCCAGTTTTGGAATAGACGCTGATAGCAAGCGTCTGAAACGGTTATGGAGGAGCCGGATGCATAATCCATCTTGCCTGCATCAATGAGATCGAAGGTGCTGTCCTGCAAGACTTCCGAATACATGGTCAAATGGTTGAAATTACTTTCAGTAAACCCTTTCAAAACCGCATTTGCCACTTTGCCGATGCCAGCCTGCAGGGGTAGAAGCGAATTCGTTAAACGACCAGCGGCAACTTCAGTTGTTAGGAAATCAAGAATATAACCAGCGATCTTCTCCGTGTTTTTATCGGGAAGGAGAATATCGGAAGGAGTATCTTTGGTGTCTGTGAAAACAATACCAATAATTTTGTCAGGGTCACATGGAATAGAGCTGAGGCCAATTCGTTCACTAACGGATCTGATCGGTATAATTTGTTTTTGCGGATAGTTTCCAATATCAAATACGTCGTGTATTCCTTCAATGTAAGTTGGTATTGAAGTATTAATTTCGATGATGACTTGTTTCGCCAACGAGGCGAAGATTGCAGAATTGCCGACAGAAAGGCTTGGTACAATATGACCCTCTTCATGTATGCAGATCGCTTCGATAATGGCAATGTCGATAGGGGGGAAAACCCTGTTTTTTAGAAACATGGCGGTTTCGCCGAGGTTCTCGTCAATATATCCAAGCTGCCCTTCATTGATCAGCGTCCGCATCACGGGATCCGACTGGAAAGGTATGCGCAAAGCGATGGCCCCTGCTGTTGCCAGTTTTGCATCGGTTTGTTGTCCCAGCGATGCGCCGGTAATAAGAGTAATTTTCAAAGGATCGAATTCTGCACGCTCCGCCAAGGCTGGCAGTATAGCCTTGCTGTCCCCGGACTTTGTAAAGCCACTTGAGGCAACCACCATTCCGTTTTTGATCAGACTGGCCGCATACTTTGCAGTGATGACCCTTTCCCTTAACGCTGTGTTTTGGATTCTCGATATGTCTTCCATCTTAGTTTACGTTAAAGCGGCCGACGAAATCGGCGCCAGCCCCGGTTTTTTTTCTGATCGAGACGCAGCAAAGGGCTTCTGAAGACGGAATAAGGCAACGGCCAACAGCAAAGGCGCTGGAAAAGCAACATACCATCCCAGCCGCGCGAGACATAGGCAAAGAACTATACCGGCTACACATCCAACCCTGAATAGCCGTCCTTTTAAAAACATAGATAAAGCGACCAATGTCAAAGCAATTGGGATGGTCAGAATCATGGGCTTGATAATCGCCTCGAATATGCCTAGAATGAGCGTTTTATCAAGAGGGATAGTTGTTTCCGCGTAATGGTGATTGGGCCATGGAGAATCAAGGGCTATGTAGGTAATAACTGCCGCAGCCCCAATAAATATTATAAAAAATGCTGCCTTTGTATACCCAAGATATTTTTTACTGCTCCAGACAAGTGTGAGTGCAAGAAGGTTGGCTATTGAATAGGCTATCCAAAAACTAACGGAATTGATGTTATCTGTTTCCATGATTTAATGTTTAAAAGTATGGTTACGGCAATCGGGTCCTGTTATAAATATCAGAGTGGTAGGTCAAACCATTTTGGGCCTCCACTTCTATATACGTAATGACTACGGGAATTTTTTTCGGCAACGGAAATACTTTTGATGGGATGTTTTGCAAACGATCCTCCATAAACGTTTCAGGCAAAAGCTGCTTTTGCATAAGTAGGTTTGCCAGCCTAATCGGTTCTTCAACTCGGATGCAACCATGACTCAAAAACCGATATTTTTTGTTGAAAAGCTCCCGATGGTTTGTGTCATGCAGGTAAACGTCATAGGGGCTGTCAATATCAAATTTGATGACTCCAAGGGCGTTGTCGCAACCTGTGGATTGTCTAAGGCGAAAAGGAAAATTGCGGGAAGACAAACTGTTCCAATTGATTGATTCCGGGGAGACTATCACACCTTCGGCTGATATTACCTGCATTTTCATTGCATTCATAAAGCCTTCCGGATCCCTTTTTATTTTTGGCAAAAACTCCTTTATCGCGATCGATCTGGGAACATTCCAATAGGGATAAGTTATGATTTTGGTAATGTGTGCGCCAAAAATAGGAGTAGGGGTCGACGGACTTCCAACGATTACGGCGCATTTCAAAAGTAATTCCCCTTTGCGGTTAACGAGGCGAAGCGTCGCAGAAGGAATATTGACAAGGACTATCATATCGTCTGGCAGCCGATTGATCAGCGCGTACTCGTTGAAAGCATGGCGAATCTTTTCCCAGTCGACTAACGAATCTGATCTTGTTGCAATCAGGGAATCGACGGTTCTTTTCAGTGTCTGATATGGCTCCAGGCGAGGTTCAAGAGAATCCAGTTCTGATTGCATCGTTTCCGGATTTTCCAGGATCCGTTTTACAGCCGAATTCACATTTGATGAATCTATCTGTTCGGAAAGATTCCAGCGGCGTTTTGACTCAAATGAGCCATAGGATACGTCATAAACAAGTTTGCTAACTTCTGTACTGTCATTTGGCTTGCCTGTCGTTTCTATAATTAACCGGTGCTTTATCCGCTCATCAATTTGCTGGGCTTTCACACCTCCGTTGAAACAAGCCGCCACAGCTAATGTGCTATATATGAGAAGTATTGCTCGCATCGTCGGTATTTTTTTATATACCAAAATAAATCATTCCATACTGGAAAAAAGCTGACGGGCAATATCATATGACATGATCTGAGTCATAATTCTTATGCGACCAAGTGCCATGAGTAATATAAGTCGGTGGGTATGCGTGGCACGTTGAAGAATGTCAAAATTGATACCCCCAATATTATTTCAGTATCGTTTGTACTCCCTGGTAACGGGTGTCCGGAAGCGCTTCGGTAGCTGTTTAGAAGTACACTTTTAATCAGGCCTATTATTTAAAGATGATAAGGGTTGATCTCCCTGCTACACGCCCAGCATTTTCATGAATTCGTCTTTATAATTGCCTCCCAATGGAACTTCTATTTTGCCAAGCATGATCCGGTTACCTTGTAAACTAGTCACTTTTGAAAGGTTGATAATAAAGGATCGATGAACCCTTAAAAACAGCTCGGCTGGCAGCTGGGTCTCGATCGATGAGAGTGGTGTAGAGCTTATCAGGTACTCGTCGGAAGTAATTACTTTGGTATTATTCCTGCTGGCTTCCAGAAAAAGGATTTGATCGTAGTTCAATTTGTTGATCCTGCCTTCTGTCCGCAGTAATAAATGACTGATTGACGTATCATGCGATATTTCAGGCCTGGTGGTTATTTTAGTGTTCAGTCTTTCCAAAACACGGTCAATGGCGATAATGAACCGTTCGATGGAAAACGGTTTCAATAAATAATCGCAGGCAGCAAGATCAAATGCATCAGTTGCAAATTCTTTGTAGGCGGTAGTGAAAACCACCATCGGAGGGTTCTTCAATGTTTTCAAGAGTTCAATCCCTGACAGCACAGGCATATTGATATCCATTAATAGCAGGTCGACTTTCTGCTGCTGTATTTTCTCCCTGGCTTCGAAGGCATCGGCGCATTGGCCTACAATACGCAAAATAGGAAGCAGGTTACAGTATTCAACTAAAATTTCCCTTGCAATCGGGGCATCGTCAACGATTAAACAATTGATCATAATAATTTTGCTTTCAACCGTAATTCTACATTATAGGTATCACTGTCTGCGTGGGTATTGTAGAAATAGTCTTCCCCATATATTAGATCTAATCTTTTCAGTGTATGGTGCAGGCCGATGCCCGACGGTTCCTCAACATCGGTTTGGTGACTGCGGTCAGCTTCGAATGAATTTTTTACAGTGAAGCAAATCCAGTCCCCTATCACTTGTAATGTGATGACGATCCACATCTTTGGCCTTCGCGTGGCTTTAGAATATTTGAATGCATTTTCAACAAAAACAATTAGCAGCATGGGAGCGATCCGTATCCGATCGTCCGGATGTTCTTCGATCGCAAGTTCCAGGGATAGTCTTTCACCGTTTTGTATTTTCTCAAAGTCAATGTAATTCTTTAAGTAAAGCAGCTCATTTTGAAGTGAAATGAACTCCTCCCTGGTTTCATAAACACTATACCTCAGCAATTCAGAAAGTTTCAGAAGCAATTGCGGAACCCTTTGCTGCTGGGTAAGTGATATTCCGTAAATGTTGTTGAGTGTATTAAACAGAAAATGCGGACTCAGTTGTGATAGCAGAAGCCGCAGTTCGCTTTCCTTTTGCCCTTGCGCAATTTTGGCATCTGAGACCTGCATCCATACTGCATGCCGCGCCAGGGCAATTGCGATACCCAGAAATACAAAGAGTACCGAAACAGGAAGACAGATAAACAAGTACTGAAGGAAGTATCGGGGTATGTTCCCTTTGAACATATATGCAGCACCGGCAGCACTACCCAGTACCATTACCAGGAAAATTAGTGCTGACCTGACCAGCGGCGCTGATACCGCCGACCGGTTTAGCCAGGACTTGCCGTACCACCTTCCCACATACGTGCATGTCAAAATGTAAAGGCAGCTTATCATAGCTGCCACAGCCACGTCGTGGTTACCACTTAAAATTACCGCGCATGAAAAGACAGCCACAAACGCAAGAGAGAAAGTCAGGTGCGCCAATATCCTTGAAGCCATTACTTTTCCGATAAGAGATTCCAGCTGTTCCATTACCCAAATATGGATGATTAATGGCTCTTTCGAAACATTTCATGCCGAAAGCAGACTTTTTAATGCCTGAATGCCCTGATCTGTTCCCGAAATGATTCGGCATGGCAACTGTGCATTAGGGCAGGCTTACAAAGGTTTGTATCCTGATCATTTTTCCATCTTAACAAAGGCATGAATATTTGCCAGCCATTTAAATACACTGATATGATTGATGAGAATGAACTTGCAATTGAAACTTGCAATTTGTCTTTTAGCTTTTCAAAAAACGGCACTGTCGTTAAAGAGCTGAATATGCGAATTCCCAAAGGAGCGATATATGGTTTTTTAGGTCCTAACGGCGCGGGTAAAACCACCACGATCAGGTTGTTACTTGATTTGCTTCCAAGCAGCCCGACAGCCATCAAGGTTTTTGGAAAATTCCTTCGAGATGATCGTAATTTTACACTTTCCCGGATCGGTGCGCTGATTGAAACACCATCCCTTTATGAGCACCTGACTGGGCTTGACAACCTAAGGATAACGGCATATCTGAGGAGCATCGGAAATGAACGAGTATGGCAAGTACTGAAAATGGTGGGACTAATTTCAGAGGCACGAAAGTATGTTCATAACTATTCATTGGGGATGAAACAGCGGCTTGGCCTGGCGTTGGCATTGCTTGCGAGTCCTGATTTGCTGATCCTTGATGAGCCTACGAATGGCCTTGACCCCAACGGCATTATAGAGATCAGGGAACTGTTAAATGAGTTGAATGTGAAGCATGGTATTACGATTCTAATATCAAGTCATTTACTTTCGGAAGTTGAAAGGCTTGTTTCCCACGTAGGTATCATCGGTAAAGGTAAAATGCTGTTTCAAGGACCTGTCAAAGAATTGCAGCAAATCAGCAGGGACAAAAGCGTAATTGAAATTGATACTGATGACAACACGCGCGCCCTGGAAATCCTACGGATAGATCATCTGGCCAGCATGAATGCCACGCAACTGATCGATGTGAAGTATGCAGGCAAGGATCAAGTGGCGCAGGTGATCTCATTGTTGACCGCGAAAGGGTTGTGTGTCAATCGCGCACAGCTGATAGACAGCACTCTGGAACAAATCTTCCTTTCAATTATAAAAGATGATCATTTATGAAATTGTTTTACACCGAGCTTATCAAGCTAAAAAATACTTTTGCCTTCTGGTTGTGCATATTGGGTGCTCTTTTTATCCCTCTTATCTTATTTGCCACCTATCTGTCAGATATAAAAGCATTTATGCCTGTTCATGGAGTAAATCCCTGGGACGACTTTCTGGTTCGCACGCTAAATGGCTGCTGTTTCTTTTCAGTTGGCTTTGTTCTGTTGGTCATCGGTCTGATTGTCAATATCGAGCATAAGGCCAATGCCTGGAAGCAGCTATTTACATTGCCGATCAGCAGAGACAGGATTTACCTGGGCAAACTGATGGTTGTTTTCGCTATGGTCATTGTTTTTTTTGCTTTATATTTTTCATTCACTGTAGTATCGGGTGTCGCGCTTGGCTATGGAATACCGGCTTTTGGATTCCTGCAATATCCTATACCCAGCCAACATATTTTCAGATTTGTGACCGAATTTTTCCTTTCTATACTACCGACCGTGTTTTTGCAGTATTGGCTGTCATTGCGGCTAAAAAGTTTGATCGTCTCGCTTGGTGTTGGTCTGGGAGGGCTGATGATTGGATTGTTATTAAAAGGCTGGGAATATGTTATTTATCTACCGTATGCAGCCCCATTTCAAATGTTGAATTACAGTGAAAAGAATCTATCTGGCTTCCAAAATCTTTATTTACTAAACGCAGTGTATACGGGGTTATTCGTCTTCCTGAGCTACAAATATTTCACCAAACGATTTCGCGGATAACCATACTGACTATTTCTCGTCTTTAATCGAGATGTCGTCGGTGGTTAACAGGATATTGAATCATAAGCAAGTCACTGCTGGCAAGGACGGCTATAGGTTAAAATCGGTTTTTTTAACTGCCGGAAGCGAAATCTGCCAGCTCCCGTTGATTTCACCGCTCGTACTTAAACGGGATTTCTAATATCAAAGCTACTAGCTGAAACGAGTTGATTTTAGGTTACAAGTATCTTCCTGTTGGCGACTTCATGAGTACCGCACACTCACCCGCAGCGCTTTCAGTCCTGTAACCCCCTGCAGATGTTCCAGATCCAGGAATTCAAGATCCGAACAGAGAATCCCCTGAAAAAGAATTTATTGTCTTCCGGATAAAGAACAGCTTTGAGCGCATCTTGCATCTGTGTATCAGTAATCTCCTGGATAGCAAACCGTTCAGGATCAGTTATATACCTGTTTGAAAGATGGAGGTGGGTCACCTCGGCGACCTCTATTTTTCTGCCCGTTGCTTTAAATGGTCCATTAACCTGGCAAAAGACAAGGTGAAATGGAAAGGCCTTTCTTGATGTTTCTCTTTGGTCAGGTCTACAAGGATTGTTTTCACGATAGGAACATAGTACGATTTAACAACGCGCTACCAGGCTACAGCCCTTGTCGCCACGCCGCTTACGAAGAATTTTTTCAGCTGTTTATAAAGTTCAGGCCTTTCAATTTCTGAAATAGTGGTATCGCTGATTGCAAGCCTGATTTGCCAGCAATATATATGAACAACCCAAAGGCTATCTGCTTGGGAATCAAAAACATTGGACAGTTTCCCTTTGTCTAAGGTGGCAACCAGGCTATCAGCAAAGTCTTTTTTAATAAAATTGTCGATTAGTTCAAATGACTCCCGATAATATCTTTGAAGGTTGCAATAGAAAATCGTAGGAAATAATTCGCCGATCCGGATAGAGCAATCCAGTAGCCAGTCCATCCGTGACTGTGGGCTTGTTAATCCAGGCTGATTGGCTAACATTTCCTCACATTTTTCAAGCTGGGTTTTAACGACGCTTTCGATCAAAACCTCTTTACTTTCAAACAATTTAAAAAGCGTTGCTTTGGAAATACCACAAGCAACCGCGATATCCTGTGTCGAAACTCCCTGAGTTCCTTTTTGCCTGAAAAGCAAACAGGCAACGTTTATGATTTTCTCGCTTTTCATTTTAGAAGATCCTTATTGATCCATAATACTTTACCCGACAGTTCTTTTGCAACCTCCAGTCCGGCGCGCCCTCGCCCACTATCTTTTTCATTTTCCTTAAACAGTGCATGGTTAGGATTAAAAACCCCGATCCAGCTACTTGAAAAGAGCAGCCTAAACCGGGGACCAATCTTTTTAGTGCGCAGCCACTGACACGCTACCTGAATGATCTAGCTTCTTTGGAAACCTTTGTCTGTATTTATCTCCGATTCTGTCCACGCAATAGTACACCATCGGCACCACAAACACGGTGAGGCAAAGACTGGTCGACAATCCGCCGATCACCACCCACGCCAGTCCATTTTTCCATTCACTGCCCGGGGCTGTACTGGTGGCAATAGGGAGCATGCCAATCACCATCGCAAGGGTTGTCATCAGGATGGGACGAAGCCTGG
Organism: Dyadobacter sp. HNCC25DJ184; assembly: GCF_056895215.1. Classification (NCBI taxonomy): domain Bacteria; kingdom Pseudomonadati; phylum Bacteroidota; class Cytophagia; order Cytophagales; family Spirosomataceae; genus Dyadobacter; species Dyadobacter sp. HNCC25DJ184. Next base: position 728,492 of record NZ_JBXHAQ010000001.1, read on the forward strand.
TTTGTCCGGCTTGTATTAAAGCGGTCCAGGTGCTGTCACCTTGTTCTTTACGCTGGTTGGCAAAGTCCACGATCAGGATGGCATTTTTTGCTACAAGTCCCAGAAGCATGATCATACCCAGGATCGTGAAAATACTCATGGACGATTTGGTTAGTGCAAGCGCAAGAAAAACCCCCAGGAAGGCCACCGGAATGGCGAACAGCACTACAAAGGGATATATGAAGTTATTATACAAGGCCACCATGACCAGGTACATCAGAAAAATCGCAGCTACAATAGCCGCAGCCAGTGAGCCGAAGGAATCTGCCTGGCGCTCGGCATCTCCACTCCACCGTAAATCAATGCCGGCTGGGAGAGGCTTTTCAGTCAGAGATTGATTGATGTTGTCGATCACGTTACCAGACGGCAGGCCGAGTACATTGCTTTTTATCGTAACCGAGGTCCTTCTGTCCTTACGTTCCAGAACGCTTGGTCCGCTGCCCTGCACAATATCTGCAAATTGTGATAGCTTGATAGATTTTCCGGCATCGTTGACAAAAGAAATATTTTTAACATCTTCGACATCGTGTTTGTTAAAATCATCGAATTTGACACGGATATCGTATTCATTGTTGCCGACCCGGTATTTCGCATCGTCATTTCCCGAATAGGCGTTCTGTAGGGTGGCACCCACACTGTAAATGTTCAAGCCTAGCTGCCCCATTTTTTCACGGTTGATATCGACTTCCACTTCAGGGTTTCCGGCCTCAACGCTAAGGGTGGTGTTGATCGCTCCGGGCATGGCGGCTATCCGGGCTTTCAGTTCGTTCGCCACTTGCATCAGCTGGTCGTTATCTTCTCCGTTCAAAACGATCTGGATCGGGTCTCCCATGTTGACCATGCTCACCATACTTGGACTAACCTTCACGCCCGGGAATTGACGGGCAATTTCCTGGCTCTTTTTAAGCATCAGTTTTTCGGTTGAAAGCGTGCGCCGGGCTTTGTCAACCAGTGTTACGGTTAATTCCGTTTTATAATCGGAACCCACACCGGCTACAATAGATGAGGTACTGCTACCCGCTACGTTGCTGAATACCGTTGTTACATCGGGCTGCTTGCGCAGATAACTCTCAATTGCATAACTCCGCAGGTTGTTTTGCTTCACTGTCAGGCTTTTGTCGTATTCCAGGGCCAGTCTGAATTGTCCCTTATCGCTTTGGGTAATAAATTCGTTACCAATAATGCCCATGTTCATCACCACGCCAATGATCGCAAAAAGCGATAGCACAAAGCCGGCCATGATTAATTTATGCTTCAATGTCCATTGAAGTGCGCCGACATACCAGGCAGTGAGGCCGTCAAGAAGCCGTTCAAACTGGATAAGCACTTTGTGAAATACATTTTTGTTGTTCAGTACGGTTACCTTTCCGAAACGCGATGCGAGCCATGGAGTCAGCGTATAACAAACGAACAAGCTCATCAGGGTCGCTATCACAATGGTAACCGCATATTGGCGAAGTACATCACCGATTGTATTCTGGATCAGACACAGCGGACCAAACACCACCACGTCGACCGTTGTAATGGCCAGGGCAGAGAAGCCAATTTCGTTTCTTCCATCGAGCGCAGCTGTACGTTTATCCTTGCCCATATGGAGGTGCCGGTGGATGTTTTCCAGTACCACAATACTGTCATCGACCAGGATGCCGATAACCAAAGAAAGTGCGAGCAAGCTCATCAGGTTCAGACTGAAACCGAAGAAATACATCGCAATAAAGGTGGAGATCAGAGAAGTGGGGATTGCTACCAGAACGATCAGCGAGTCGCGGATGCTGTGCAGGAACAAAAGCATGATGGCCGCGACCAGAATTACCGATATCTCAAGGTCATGAATTACACCGTCTGCTGAGTCAAGGGTGTAGTCCGCTGTATCGTCTGCAATGATGAATTTCACGCCTTTGGCTGCATATTTATCCTGGATGGTCGTGATTTTTGCCTTTACCTGCTTGCTGATTTCAACCGCATTGGCATCACCCTGTTTTTTAATCAAAAGACCAATGGCATTTTCCCCATTGTAACGAAAAACGGAAGCTGGTTCTTTGGTAACATCAGAAACGGTGGCGATGTCACTTAGTTTGACAGGACTGCCTGCAGAGGGAAGCGCGATAGTCAGATCATTCAGCTGGGCTACCGAAGAAAACTTGCCGGTCAGCCGGACGGTCATCTGCCCTGAATCCTCCGACTTGACTTTTCCGGCTGGAAACTCGACGTTCGCGTTGATAATCGCCTGGGTAACATTCAGGATAGAAAGTCCGTAATAGTCCAGTTTGTCTTTCAGCACATTTACCTGTATTTCTCTTTCCTGCCCGCCAATGACCGTGATTTCTCCCACACCTGTGATTTGCTGAAACTGCGGGTTGATCTCATTTTTTATGACATCGTAAAATTGTGAGTTGCTTAATCTGGAAACGGCTGCCAGCTGGATAATCGGCTGGTCGCTTGGTGTTACCTTGGAAATACTGGGAGATTTCACGTCAGAAGGAAGATCACTTAAAATGTTGTTGATCTTCCTTTGTACTTCCTGTTGTTTGCTGTCAATATCACTTCCCACGTTAAATTCAGCTGTGATGATTGAGTTACTTTCCAGCGACTGCGAGGATACTGTTTTGATACCATCCACACCGCTGAGGACATCTTCTATTTTTTTTGTAACAGTCTGTTCTACATTGACAGGCGCTGCTCCAGGATACTGGGTGGTGATCACCAGCGTTGGCTGGCTCATTTCGGGCATGAGCTCATAGCTTAGCTTGGTGTAGCAGAATATTCCCCCGGCGAGAAGGATTATGAAAATCACAATGATCAGCGAAGGGCGCTTGATTGAAATTTCGGTTAATGACATTTTTTCGTTTTTTTAGCTTGAATAACCTGGCTGGTTGCCTTTCCTTTATTTTGCAATGGATACCCTCGAACCGTTATTGAGGTTCACAAGTCCGCCTGAAACAACCAGGTCACCCGCAGCAAGTCCGTTGGTTACCTGCACGCGGTTCTCATTACCACCACCTATCTGGATGTCACGGATTTTCGCAATATTATTTTCAATCACATAAACCTGTGGTTTTGCGGAAGAACCGATGATGGCCGAGCGGGGAACGGTCAGTGCGTCGGCTGACAAAGCATTCGTGAGCACCACCGTCCCGTACATGCCCGACCGCAAAGAAGAATTGTTGTTGGCCACACGGACTTTGACCCGGAAATTATGAGAGGCGTCAGCATCGGATCCAATCATTTCTACGGTTCCCTTAAAACGGGTGCCGGGATGAACATCAGAAGTCACATCAATGGCCTGACCCGTTTTAAATTGACCAATGTTTTTTTCAGGAACATTGATTTCAAGTTTCAAAGAACTGATATCAATGAGCGTAGCCATCTGCATACCCGGAGATACTATCGCTCCCAAATCGAAATTCCGGCTGGTGATTATTCCACCAAACGGTGCATGAATGGTATACTGGCTGATCTGTTTGTTAAGCTGGTCGATCTGGGCTTTTGCGGTAAGCACATCCGTTCTGGCGTTATCAATCTGAAGCTGGGTAACCCCTGAAACAGCCTGCTGATAGCGGGTAAGCGTATTAACGGCCCTGTCGTAATTGGCCTGCGCCGACTGAAGCTGTGCTTTCAAAAGGTCATTGTCGAGCTGGGCAATCACGCTGCCGGACGCCACACTGGATCCTTCCTGTATATTGACCTTCACTACTTTTCCGGTTGTTTCAGCTCCTATTGTCACTTCCCGGTTGGGTGCAAACGAGCCTGTAAAGGCAACGGACTGATCAAACCGTGCCGGTTTTACTGAGTCCACCTGCACCATCACGGCCGTGTTTACATCAGGCTGGTAAATCTTTTCGGTAAGCTCTTCTTTGTTGCTGGTCAGTTTAAAAGCCACCAAAGCTACCAGGGCGCCCACAATGACGAGCGTTAAAATCGTTTTTGCTACTGTATTCATTTTTTGTGTTGTTATGATGTTTGATTTGATCTGTGTCTGAATTGGTAATTCTCACGGAAGAAGGGTGCCCTGTGCTTGTTTCAGGTTCAATTGTGCCTGCTTGATATTGATCAGGGCAGTCACATATTTGTTTTGCGCCGACTGCAGATCGTTTGTCGTATTGATCACGTCACTGACCTTGACAAGTCCGCTTTGATATTGCTGATTGATATCGGATAGTACTTTTTGTGCCAGGGCCAGATTTCTTTTCTGGTTTTCATAAGTGATCAAATTGCTGCGGATATCTGCTCGGGCATTGGCTACATCCTGATCGTTTTGCTGCAGGATCTGTGTGGACTGAACATCAAGCTTTCCAATTTCGAGCTGTTTCTGCTGTGCCTGGTACTTGATATTGAAGCCATCAAAAATGGATATTTTGAATTTGATACCAATGGTAGATGCCGGATAGAATTTGTCGTTGATATTTTTGAGTGGATTGGCATTAAGGTTGTATCCATAGAGCCCGTAGTTGGCAAAAAGCGAGACAGTAGGCATATAGCCCGCCTTGATATTTTTATATTCCAGTTCGGCAACCCGTTTATTTTGAAGCAGTTGTAAATAGTTAGTCTTTTTAGCCGCGTCATAATCGCTGCCTGCCGTGAAACCGACTTCGTTTTCAGTAAAGGCATCGATGCTCACGTCTTCGCTGAGCGGCATGTTCATAAGTACTTTAAGCAGGTTATAATATTTCTCCTTACTATTTTCAAGTCCTTCCAGATCTGCCTTGCTATTGTCACGGGTAACGGTCAGCCTGTCCACATCGGTCTGCGTGGCAAGTCCGGCCTGCAACTGCTCAGTAGTACTTTTTAGCAATGTCTCCGTATTTTGCAAGCTCTGACGGCTTAATTCTTCCTGTTTTAGCAACGACTGGATGTTGTAATAAGTCGCAGCGACGTTGTAGACCAGATCTTCCTGCGAGCTTCTGATCTGGAGCTGGCTTCCTGCCAAAAGAACTTTTGCTGCTTTAAGCGCGATTGTGGCCGATGCGTTATAGATGTTTTGGCTCAATTCTGCGGCCACGGACTTGGTCTGTGCTATACCCAGACGTGCAGGAATATACGTGCCTTCTGTTCCGCCAAAGATTGAGGCGGGAAGTATAGAGGTTTGCACTTGGGGAGAGTACTGGTAGGACCCGCTTGCGCTGATGTTTGGCAGCAATGCGCTGTATGCTTGCCTGATGCCGGCGTTGGTCCGCTCAAGATCCATCGCATCTGCTTTCAGCTGCAGACTTTGGCTAAGGGCAATTTCTGTGCACTGCGTCAGCGAATAGTGCTTTTGCGCCCGGGCCACTGAACTTATACCTGCCCAAATTACGAATGCTACACCGAGGGCATAGTGTTTTGATTTCATACCTATTTATTTTATTTAATTGTTTGACATTTTTGTCGAATCGTGGGCAAAAAAGTACTCTATTGATCCTATCATTACAACCGCTCACGATATGGGTTTCCTTTCAATACGATGAGTTGTCAATTTAATTGTTCGACATTTTTGTCGATTATTGTAAAAAAATTATTCTTTGAATGCGGTTGCCAAAAAATTGATCAGGTATTGCTTTCTTTCTTTCATCAGGTTTAAATATCCTTCGTCGGAAAGATTCATCAAAGATTTAATCATACCCATTCCTGCGAAAGGAAACATACAGGAAGACAGGAAGGTTAAAAATATTTGTTGGGGGTTTCCTTTCATTTCGCCACGCTTGACAGCATCAGCAATACCCGTTTTAAAATACTGGTAAAAATCCTTCTGAAGCATGTTTTGAATATCCTGGAACAAGGCAGGGTTTTTGTTGAACTCGTTAAGCAGGAACAGGTCAACTTCAGGCTTTTGCATGGCATCGTCCATATAGTGGCCTGCAAAAAGCTGCATTTTTTCCAGGATCGTGTAGTTATCGTCCGTAAAATCGGGCATCCGTGAGGCAACCTCCGAGAAAAAATCCTTCCATACTACCGCGAAGAGCTTTTCCTTGCTGCGAAAATAGTAGTGAAGTGCTGTGCGTCCTATGCCTGCCTCATCTGCAATTTCCTGCAATCGGGTGCCCGCAAGACCTTTTTGCAAAAATATTTTTCTGGCAGCCAGTTTAATTTGGGTTTCGGTGTCGGTTATTACTTCGTCGTGCAACATAGTGTTTGACATTTTTGTCGAATACAAATGTCTGATGCTTTTTTGATATTTCAAAATGATTTTAAATCTTTTTGAAATACCTGTACTGATATCAGTGTTTTAATATCAGAGCATAAATTCGCAGTATACTTAAGGGATGTAAACGAAAGTGGTACAAGCCGGGAAACCTTTACGCATTCTGACGCGAAAAGGCTGCTTCATTTTTCAAGGGCTCCTGTATATTGGAACAATTCGAATTTTGGCAACTCCCCTTGTATTGGTTTTGCCGTATTTAGTTACAAGTTAGCAATTTAAAGAACGAGTAAGTATACTTCTGGAAACTTATAAACGGTACGATTATCTCTGAATATTGCGATAGATTCCAATATTTCATGTTAAGCTGTGCCGAGGCGATGATAAAAAGCGGCTTAGCGGGTTCGGAGTTTTGCGAGATTGGCAGATATGGAAATCGAAGATTCCCAAATATCAAATAAAAATTTCTACCTAATAAATTTCTCGAATATAGGATTGCTGTGAAGTTTATCTAATTTTAAAAGCTGTGAAGGACAATTTACCCAACCACTGATGTGCCAAAATCCCGGTTTTGAAAGGATAAATAACTTGATCATATTCCCCTGCATCACGTGTAAGCGTTCTGGCAATGTTTGATTGATATCCGAGATTCATAGTTAGCCTACGCCATTTTGCTCCAATGGAAAATTCAAAACTTGGTGCAAAACGTCGAAATCCATATGCATCCCAATGAATTTTTTTAACATCATCGCTTTTAATGGTAGTTCCTATCAGCCAATCGCCCCTTAATCTACCCTCTGCAAATATTGTAATCAACGACTTTGGATTCACATAATACCGAATACCCGTCCCTAACGAGCCCCAGTGATGTTTTTCATCTTGCAGCCAGATATTTCCCCGATAGTTACAGTCGCAAAGCGTATTTGTTGGGACATCAATTTGCGTATAGGTTAATTCCACAATTGAAGAGAGATGAGACGTGATATAACTTTCTCCCCAAATACTAGCGCCAGTTGAATAATTTGATTTTATAGCTTTTACACGCCCCGGAGGCAGTTGAGGTTGACCATAGTACTTTCGATTATATTCACTTTGCCCTGAGAAAAGTGAAATTCCCAAGTCAAGTCCTCTAACTTCCTGGGCGATAGCTGACGACGACAACCTGGTAATTGATTGTATTACAAAAAGGATGAAAATCAGGTTTTGCATATTAGGGCGAATATTGGTTTCGTTCGCGATCAGATTGCTTCGAATGATTTTGCAAAATAGTTTGGGGCCGTAAATCCGGTCATGTATGAGATTTGTGAAATGCTCAGATCGATACAGATTGATATGGTAGTAGACGGTCCGAAGTTTACACAAAATCGGGGATACTAGATTAACTTGATAATCAATTGACTTCAAAAATTGCAATAAAAATATTGAGGATAAATCAAGCCTAAAAAAAAGTTGGAAGCCCGAATTAAAACGCCTTGAGATGTACGTCTGCAAACGCACAGATTTACATCTCAGGTTAGTTTTTTCTGTTTATGATCAAAAAGTTGGTCCAGAGAATACGCTATTGGTATCCATTGGAAGCTTTAAATGTCTTACATGTCCGCATTTCATGGGATATCGCTTTGGATTGTTTAACTATGCCAGCAAAAATGCAGGTGTGGACGTTGCCTTTGATTTCTGCCTTTTGGAAGACAAGAACCAAAGACGGTATGTTAGCTCGGTTTCGGAAAGATTATTTATTATTATTCGATCAGAATAACAAACTAGAGTGCGCATTTGATGGTCTAGTTAATTTTCAGAAACAGGGGTGGGGGTGTCAGGGTTTGTCACACGTCATGGTGATGAGGTGGTGATTACACTTAAAAATTTCCATCTTACAAGTCAAAAACTGCGCCTGAATATGAATCTCAATGATTTTAATTGGCAAGAATAGTTATTTTAAATCATGTTGACAATTCGGTATGGCAATTGCGACATATATTGACATTATCAATTATCCGCCTTATTCATGAGCATTTTTAAGTGTGTAATTCTGATCCTATTTGTTTTTTCAGGAAATGTTGTTGCCCAGGTCCGTCTGCCAAAGCTGATCGGGGATAATATGGTATTGCAAAGGGATCAGCCGATTACAATCTGGGGTTGGGCTTCTCCAGGTGAAAAAGTGGCTGTAGAGCTAAAAAACAAAAGCTTAGGCACTGTGGCGACGAGGGACGGCAAATGGAAAATACAGCTTCCTGCACAGCCCGCGGGCAGTGGTTATGAAATGGTTGTCAAGGGTAAAAATCGAATCCTGATTAAAAACATAGCATTCGGCGATGTGTGGATTTGCAGTGGACAAAGTAATATGGTCATCAACATGGAGCGCGTCAAGGAGCGTTTCGGAGATGACATATCCTCCGCGAATTTCCCTGATATCCGCAACTTTTTTGTGCCAACGCTCACCGATCTGAACGGTCCTCAACAAGACTTTCCTCTTGGTCAATGGAAGAGTGCCAATTCGAAAGACGTGCTCACCTTTGGAGCGGTAACCTATTTTTTTGCAAGAGATCTTTATAAGCAATTTAACGTTCCCATTGGAATCATTAACAGTTCGGTGGGAGGTACGCCGATCGAAGCCTGGATTAGTGAAGCCGGGTATAAGGATTTTGCTGATATTCAAAAAGTTATTGTCCAAAACAAGGACACCGCTTATATTAATTCATTTAACCGCAGCTTTTCAGGTAGCAAAACAAGACCGCCTCAGGAAACTGATTTGGGCCAGATTGAGCATTGGGAAAGCAATGATTATGAGCCAAAAGGATGGCGAAACTTCAATATTCCGGGTTATTGGGAAGATCAGGGACTTAAAGATCTAAATGGCGTTCTCTGGTTTCGCAGGGAATTTGAAGTTCCTGCAAATTGGATTGGAAAGCAAGTCAAGCTTTTCATGGGCCGAATCGTCGATGCCGATGAAATGTATGTCAATGGCAAAAAGATTGGAAACATTACCTATCAATACCCTCCCCGCCGTTACGAAATACCCCCGGATTTGTTGAAAACGGGCAAAAATACATTTGTGATCCGTGTGACAAACTCGGCTGGTAAGGGCGGGTTTGTGCCGGATAAGCCATATTTCATGAGCGCCATGGATCAACAGATCGATTTAAAAGGAACCTGGCAATATAAGGTAGGGCAGGTATATCAGCCGGTAGGTAAAGAGCATTTCGGTAGTAGTCCTTTGGTCCGTCAAAATCAGCCCTCTGCATTGTACAACGCGATGATCGCTCCTGTTTTGCCTATGAAAATTAAGGGGTATATCTGGTATCAGGGAGAGTCGAATGTAGATGATCCATTGCCATATAACAGGTTGTTGCCTGCGTTGATCAACGATTGGAGAGCATTGTGGAAAAATCCGGACGCGCCTTTTTTGGTGGTGCAATTGCCCAATTTTCAGGATATAAGTTATACTCCTTCTGAGAGCAATATGGCCTCGATCAGGGAAGCTCAAAATAGGGCACTTACACTGAAAAATACGGCGGTGATCGTAACGCTGGATCTGGGAGAGTGGAATGACATTCATCCTTTGAACAAAAAGGACATTGGAAAAAGACTGGCACTGGCTGCCAGAAATCTTGCATACAACGACACGCAGATCGTTTATTCAGGTCCCACACTCAAAGCTCACAATGTTGATAATGAGAAGATCGTGCTCACGTTTGACCATGTTGGAAGCGGTATAACTTCAAAAGATTCGGAGGCATTACGCTGGTTTTCGGTAGCGGATTATGATAAGAAGTTTGTCTGGGCGACTGCCCGTATGATAGGGAAGGATCAGATTGAAGTGTCCAGCGGGTTGGTAAAAGCGCCTAAGTATGTGCGGTACGCATGGCAGGACAATCCCGAGGGAATAAATTTTTATAATTCCGAGGGTCTGCCTGCCTCTCCTTTTCGAACTGACGGCGAGGAACTTGATGAAAGCAAACCTTGGAAAGGCAAAAAATGTGCAGTTGTCTTGACCTATGATGACGCATTAAATGTGCATCTCGATAACGTGCTACCGGCGCTGGACTCGCTGAGTTTGAAAGGTACTTTTTATCTGACGGCCTCATCTGACGCGGCACGAAATAGAATTGCAGACTGGCGTGCAGCAGCTGACAACGGGCATGAATTGGGTAATCATACTTTGTATCACCCCTGCGATGCGACTCTCCCGGGAATGAGCTGGGTAAAACCGGAATATGATCTGAGCAAGTACAGCCTGGCAAGAATACAGGACGAAATTAAAATGTGCAATGCATATCTGAAGTCGATAGATGGAAAAAACAAACGGACTTTTGCATTCACCTGCGGACATAAAAAAGTAGCAGAGGGTGAGTTTATCCATACACTTTCTGATGAGTTTGTAGCTGCCAGGTCTGTAAGACATGAAATGCACAAGATAGAAGAGCAGAATTTGATGGATGTTGACTGCTATGGCATGTCGGGTGAATCCGGTGCAAAAATGATCGGGCTGGTCAGGCAAGCGCAGCAAAGCGGTCAATTACTTGTGTTCCTGTTTCACGGTGTGGGTGGAGAACATGCGCTGAATGTATCCAATCAGGCGCACAGCGAGCTGCTACATTATTTAAAGGAAAATGAAAGGGATATCTATATCGATACGATGCTTAATATGGCTGAGCATATTGGTAAAGTTAAGAAATAGCATATGCCTTGAGTGATATCATTGAGCCCGAAATATAATCCGGATTGAAGACACATTCCCAAATAGAAATAGGATGACTAGAATAAACATACTGCTGCTTTTCAGCTATATCATGATCAGCTTCCCTTCCTCGGCAGCTGAGCCATTACCGTTCGAGGGTGATGATGGCTACCGGCTTTGGCTTAAATACGAGCCAGTTACAGATTTGTCTGCTAAGGTTGAGTATTTGAAATACGCAGGGTTTATTGGTAATTCCGGCAAAGGTGAGATCATGCAGAGCGCTGGCCACGAACTGCAGACAGCGCTTAAAAGTCTTTTGGGTAGAAATGTTCCTGTCACAAATTCATTTGGCGGCAAAACCGGCGGTATTGTTTTTCGGCGGGAACCCAATTCCAATGCCACCGGGGAAGAAGGCTACCGGATCCAACTGTTGGGCGGAAATCTTGTTGTCAGTTCAAGATCTGAAAGCGGTATTTTGTATGGAACATTTGCTTTGCTAAGGCACATGCAAATGCAGCGTTCCGTCAAAAATCTGAATCTGACAAGCAGTCCTAAAGTTCGCTACCGAATGCTGAATCATTGGGATAATCCTGATGGGACTATTGAGCGAGGGTATTCCGGTGGCTCACTGTGGAAATGGTACGAACTTCCTGAGCGCGTTGACCCGCGGTATCAGGATTATGCCCGGGCAAATGCATCGCTCGGAATCAATGGTACCGTGCTCAACAATGTGAATGCAAGTGCCAGGTTTATGTCTCAGGAGTATATTGAGAAGGTGGCCGCGGTTGCAAATGTGATGCGGAAGTACGGGATCAAAACCTATTTGTCCGTTTATTTTGCCGCGCCTAAAACGCTGGGCGGACTTCCCACTTCGGATCCACTGGATGCAAAGGTAAGGGAGTGGTGGAAAGAAAAGGTAGCCCAGATCTACAGGGAAATTCCTGATTTTGGTGGCTTTCTAGTGAAAGCCAATTCGGAAGGTGAACCCGGTCCTCAGGACTACGGCCGTACGCATGCCGATGGTGCCAATATGCTTGCAGAAGCGTGCAAGCCTTATGATGGAATCGTTATCTGGCGGGCTTTTGTGTATAAGGCTGATCCAAACGCAGACCGTTTCAAGGCGGCATATGAGGAGTTTGTTCCGCTGGATGGAAAATTTGATCCGAAAGTAATAGTACAGGTAAAAAACGGGCCGATTGATTTTCAACCCCGAGAGCCATTTTCTCCTCTCTTTGGTAATATGCCCAAGACGTCGCTGGGAGTGGAGTTTCAGATTACTCAGGAATATCTTGGCTTTGCCACTCACGCCGTTTACGAAGCACCTATTTTCAAAGAATGTCTGGACGCTGATACCTATGTGAATGGAGAAGGATCCACTGTGGCAAAGGTTGTCGACGGGAGTTTACATGGTTATTCACGAACGCTCATGGCTGGGGTATCCAATACAGGAAGCGATCGAAACTGGACCGGACATCCGCTCGCGCAGGCGAACTGGTATGCATTTGGCCGGTTGAGCTGGGATCATCAGTTAAGCGCTGAGCAGATCGCCAACGAATGGACTGAACTGACTCTAACCCGCAATCAAAGGTCTAAAGGGCATATTGTAAAGATGCTGCTCAGATCGCGTGATATTTATGTCGACTATAACACGCCGCTGGGGTTATCGCGTCCGTGGATGGGTGTTCACTTTGCCCCCGAACCCTGGCAAAATAAAGGCTCGCGTCCTGACTGGACAGCAGTATATTACCACCGGGCAGATTCGGCTGGTCTTGGTTTTGACCGGACCGCTTCGGGAAGCAACGCCCTGATGCAGTACCGGGCTCAGGTGCAAGCGCAATGGAATAACCCCGACAAAACTCCGCTGTCCTATCTTTTATGGTTTCATCATATAGGCTGGGATAAAAAGCTGAGTTCAGGGAGAACACTATGGGATGAACTTTGTACCCGCTTATATACCGGTGCTGATTCGGTGGCCTGGATGCAGCAGCAGTGGGATATGGCGAAGAACAATCTGGATCCTGATATATACGCTAGCGTAGCACAACGTCTGCAGGTGCAGCACCGTGAGGCGATTTGGTGGAGAGATTCCTGGGTGTTGTATTTACAGAGCTTTGCCAAGAAACCAATTCCGGCAGGATTTCAGCCTCCGAAACAAACGTTGGAAGAAGTGAAGAAGTCGGTGGATGTTTATCTGATCAGGTAAAGCTATTTTCTGGTGTTTCTATTGACGAAGTGATCCTTGCAATAAGTGCATATCGGTCAGGCTGCATTTTAACCTGTATATATACCAGTACCTGGCAACCTGCCCGGACCGTTTCTGCGCGATGGAATACGCGGCCTCAATCTTTTTAAACTTCCCTTCATAGATACTGTTTGGGTCCGTAAAATTATCGGAAGATGTGATGAAATATGCATCGTCCCCTTTTTTGATATTTTGCTGTAATTCATTCAGCCATATGAACTTATGTAAGTCATTTAATGGTCCCAAGCCTACAAACTGAATATTGTTTGGGTAGGCGATATAGTAATACAAATGCCCGCCAGGAAACCACTTATGAGTTACCAGCGATGCGTTTTCAGATATTTTCTTGTGTAATATGTCGTTGATACGCAGCCTATTAAATTCTTGGGATAGGTTTTTCCAACCGTTCATATCCAGTGTAAAGTCACCGGTGCCCTTTTTGGCTTCAAGCTGATTGCCAAGAGTCCCCGGGTAAAAGTTAATAAGTACAACTCCAGCCGGGATTACTAAGGATATAAGAATAGCGCCTGATTTGAAAAGCCTGGAATATAATTGCCGGTTTGATTCAAGTTTGAAATCGAGGAAGGCACTTGAAAGTAGAATTAAACTAAGAAATCCTGGCCCGCTCCAGTGAGGGAGTGTGGGCCGAAACAATGAAACAAGAGACGTCGCGAGAATAATTGGAAGGCTCGTCCAGAGTAAGAGTTTAGACACCGACGAATTTACAAACTGTTCGCGCTTTATGATTCCAGCTATTGTCAGGATGAACAAACAAAAGTTAAACGGATTGTTGTAAGCTACCTGACCCAAAACGGCTGAACAAAATGACATAACGTTTATGCCTTTGTTTACCTCAACTCTTTCACTGTGAAAGTGCCAACTGATAAAATGATTGTTAATATTCCAGACTATGACAGGAGATATGATCAACATTGTGAGGGCAATGGCGATGTATATATATCCGTTTTTAAATAGAGATCTCTTATGAAAGAATATGTATCCTATTAGTCCAAACCAAAGAAAAATCCCGTGCACTTTACACATCATGGCAATTCCAATCCAAAGACCGGCCAGCAAAAGCTGCATGCGTTGAGACTCCGGGTCTTCATTCAAAACAGCCTTTGTAATAATATAAAGAGCGCCAAGCCAGAAAACCACCTGAACGGAGTCCGGTATGATAAAGACCCCGGAAATTACGCTGGTATATAAAGACGTATTATAAAGTATTGCGGCAATGAGGCCCGTCCTCTCGTTTTTGATCAGGAGGCCGCACCGGGCAATCAGCCAAGTGTTGAAAGCTGCTCCTGAAATTGCCGGTAAGCGAACGGATAAATCGTTGATCCAATGCAGGTTCAGTGTGAAAATTCGAATAAATATCCCAACTAGTGGTGGATGGTCAAAATGATTCCAATCTGGCTGAACAGCGTAGGTGAAGTAATATACTTCGTCGTTTCCAAGTTCCAGGCAGCACGCGACGATACACCGCACCAGCGTAGTAGCGGTTATCAGCCAAGTCAGATAAATTTGAAATGACCAGCGTTGTTTCTTCGCAGGAAAGTACATTCCCAGTTTGTGATTAGCGGCGTAATTACTCATCTAAGGGGGAGCAGGGTTCTCAGATATCCGCGATTGCGGTTCCCAGGCGTCATTCTCCACAAAAGAAAAATCCATAGGGATAACACGATAAGTCCGACGAGTCTGAAAACAGCCGTTTGAGTTCTGTTTTCGTATACAGTGGTTTCTCTATAACCAGACTGCGGCGTAAAAAAAACGGGGTTCAAATATAAAGTGGTGCCATTGTCATAATGGAAAGTGGCTCGTGCATAATGATCTGAAGGCTTAATACCGAACTTGATTTTTTTAGCATGCTCATATGTAGCGATCATTTTTCCATTTTGTCCGGATATTGTAATCGAAGAAGCCGGCTTGCTGACTTCAATAACAACGGTATCTTGAAAAACCTTAACATAATTTAGCAACGGGATTGCGTAGTGCGCCTGGGTTTTCCCGATGACAACGCCATAACTCTTTCCGGATTTCAGTGCCTTTAAGACCAGATCGCCTTCGTTTCGCGGAACATTGACGAAAGTACACATCTTCCCAAGTCGTTCTTTTTCAGAAATATTATGAATGTCGTCGTTGCCAACAATGAAAACTTTCTTGCCCGCGGATAGCGCAGCATCCCACGCGCTTGTAGATGTGGCTGACGGGTTCAGTACTTCCATACAATCATAATTTGAAAGACTGGCGAAATCTCGTTCAGTATAACCCTGCCTTATTTCGGGATGATTCAAAATTATAACGGCTTTGGGGTCGTACAGGTTTTTGAGTATATGTTGCTTGTTATGAAATGTTTGTGGGAAAAGGTAGTCGAGCCATACCACTTTATTGCTTCCAAGTACAAGTTGGTGCGTTTTACTGACATTGTAACCATGTTCATAAGCGGCTATATAACCCTTTTCTTGCGCATTAGTCGAATCAATATAATGGTAGTTGGAAACGCAGTGAATTCCGTAACTGAGGCTCCTGTATGCTTTATGAATGGTCGACGCGTGATCATGCCCGTTGGTAATCCCGTTCCATGCTTTTGCATGAGCATGAAAATTACATTTCACCCAATTTTCTGAATTTAATGAGTCGTAGGGATTGAATAGTCTTGTTCCTTCGAAAGGTGTAGGGTCGTCTTCATAGAAATGCGCGCAAAAAAAGTACTGTGAGACCACAAGCCAGAGAAGCCATGTGACAAAAGATAGCATTACAATACGGAGTATTTTCATAGTGCTTCAAATTTGGGAGTACCATGTTAATTCATGATTAGCGAATTAAAAACATATTGTTTTTTAGGCAGGACTGTTAATCTTGCTGCTGTCTTTAGTAATTGGCCTGGCGGACTGAAGACTGGACTTCTTCTGAAAAATGGGCAATATATTATCTTTCTTGCTATACGGCCCTCCATTCGAAATGCCTAACCGTCAGCGAGCAGGGTTTGTAACAACCCGGAATTTTATTTTCAAATGCAATAACTACCATATTGGTTGTTTTTGTGAGTTATCAGGATTTTGGCAAAAAAATTTCGGTGATAGTCAAGCCTTAACTTAAAGCTTGTTGCCCGAAGTATTTCAGATTTTCGTAAGTGAATCAATCATTTAAAGTAGTGATTGAAATCATTTCTGGAACTGTATTTTAAGGAGACATTACATCCATATTTAGACAATAAATTTGGATAATATGAGACTATTAGAAAACCAGGTCGCCCTTGTTACCGGCGCAGGATCAGGGATAGGGCGAAGTGTTGCATTGATCTATGCAAAAGAGGGCGCTAAAGTTGTTGTATCCGATATAAATTCGGCGGAAGGGGAAGAGACCGTTCGATTAATTATCGACAACGGAGGCGATGCTTTTTTTGTAAAAACAGATGTTTCCTCGGCTGAACAAAATGAAGCTTTGGTTTGGGCAACTATCGAGAAGTACGGCAATTTGCATATTGCTTGTAATAATGCGGGAATAGGCGGAGCGGCATCACCGACAGGTATGTATCCGACTGAAGAGTGGGATCGTGTGATTGCAGTAAATCTTTCCGGTGTGTTTTATGGTATGAGATACCAGATCCCGGCGATGCTCAAAGCTGGTGGCGGAGTCATTGTGAATATGGCATCCATCCTGGGTAGTGTGGGATTTGCCAATAGCCCCGCATATGTAGCAGCAAAACATGGTGTGGTGGGCCTTACCAAGAATATTGCCTTAGAGTACGCGGCTCAGGGAATCAGGGCCAATGCTGTCGGACCTGCTTTCATAAAAACGCCATTGCTTGACAATCTTGATGAGGCCACCATCGATTGGTTGGTAACAAAACATCCTATGGGAAGACTGGGCGAATCCGATGAAGTGGCTGAACTGGTGCTGTGGCTGAGTAGCCCGAAAGCATCCTTTGTCACTGGGAGCTATTATGCTGTAGATGGTGGATATTTATCGCAATAGATTTTCGGGATATCGTCCATTCAATGCGAACGATGATATTCTGCAATTCACTGTCTCGATTAGAGTTGAACATGGTGGATAAGAAATACTATTGAGCGTGTTGATTATTAGCCTGTGCGATTCGACTTACAATTGCGTATCAGATGAGCGAAATCATATTTTCCGAAGATTACCGTCAGATCAATTGGCAGTAAATCACACTACCTTTAATAAGCCTTTAAGGTAAAGGCGGGAGTGTTGTGAAATACTGTAAACATTTGAGTTATGAGAAAGATACTTGTTCCATGTGACTTTTCTGCTACATCAACTTACGCGTATAAATTTGCAATAGAACTCGCGGACATGAACGATGGAGAGGTGGTAGTAGTAAAGGCAATTGATCTTCCGAACATATATGGCAATGGAATGCCCGGACAACCATATGCCTATGTGGACCCGGCTTCCATTATCGAAGAGTGGAAGCAAGAGTCGGAAAAGGAGTTTAACGCAATGAGAAAAAACGCTGGCAGTGCATTTGCCAATGTAAGCTTCCGGATCGAAACGGGTCATATGAAAGACGCCATTCTTAAACTGATCGAAACAGAGAAAATCGATTTGGTGGTTATGGGTACTAAAGGTGCGACCGGGGTGCGGGAGTTTTTTATTGGATCCAATACCGAGAAGATTGTTCGGGTATCACCTGTTCCGGTATTTGCGATTCACAAACCATTGCATGTTCGGAATATCAAAAATATCATCTTCCCGACGACGCTGGATTTGACGCAGAATGCCCTTCTCGAAAAGATCAAAGAACTGCAGCGCGTTTTCAACGCTGTCATTCATGTTCTGAATGTCAATGTTTATATGGAGAGCCTGACTTCCGATGAGGAGATGAGGACGAGTATGGAAAACTATGTCAAATTTTATGGTCTTGCAAATTACAAAGTTCATGTAAGCAACTCGCCCAATGTGGAGGAAGGAATTGCGAAGTGTGCTGCCCGGATACCCCGATCCATAATAGCGATGGCTACGCATGGAAACCAGGGAATAACTCACTTATTAACGGGCAGTGTGGCAGAAGATGTTGTCAATCATGTTGACGAACCGGTATGGACTTACACGCTGAACTAGAGCTCGTGAACTTTATTCCAATCAGATATATGGGAACTTGTTTTTCCGACCAGGCACTTGCAGAGTATATCAGCAATCTGCTGCAAAACGATGTTCATACCAGTGGTCAGGATATTCACATATCAGTCAATAGTGGCTGGGTTTTTCTTGAAGGTCATGTTGGTTATGAGAGCGACCGCAGCCTGGTGCAATCATGTGTTGAAAATGTATTTGGCGTAAGTCGTGTTATCAATAATCTAACTTTTCCAAGAGTGTTTCATGCAAATTGATCAAAAAGCCAGTGAGGTGGTCGGAAATTCGTGTATTTTGGTTCCGTGCGACTTTTCGCCAGTGTCACTGGCTGGGCTGAAGTTTGCAGCAGAGCTTTCTGAAAGGTGGTCATTGCCTTTGGTATGCGTGAGCATTATCGAAACAAATCAGCAGTCGATTGACAATTTCAAAGGGGAAATTCTAAGAAAACAGTTCGATGATTTTGTGACGAACTTGCCTAAACGGTTAGAAATAAGCCAGTTAATTGACGAGGGTAGATTTTTGCCGAACTTCCTCCGGCAAATCGAAAAGGAAAAACCATGCATGGTGATTCTGGGAACAAGTGGTTCAAGGGGGTGGGATGGGTCATTTATGGGCTCTCACGCCGAGAAGTTGGTCAGGACATCGCCTGTGCCTGTCCTGGCAGTTCACGCTCAGACTAATGTTGGTGGTATTCACAATATTGTAATGCCATTCAGCACGGAATTTAATCCGGAAGACCTCATGCCGTTTGCTCAAAATCTACAGAAATTGTTTCATGCTCATCTGCATTTGCTGCACGTTAGCAAAGGGAAAACGGATTCGGACGGGCAACTAATGACTGAGTGGGCCAGTTATGCAACAAGGCTGTGTTTTAGACATTGTAGCCTAAATATCGTATACTCCTCCAATGAAGCTGACGGTATTCTTCGGTTCGCTTCGCAAGTGGGCGCAGATTTAATTGCTATGCCGACGCATGGCAAAAAAAGCCTCGAAAAAATGTATGGTCCCAGTATCGCGGCGGATGTGGTAAACCATAGCCGCGTCGCAACCTTCACTTTTTCCGTCGAGCATCTCTCTGATCAGAATGTTTGTCTGCTACACGGAAAGTTAATATCAGTCGATTAGTCTGTTGGTGCCGTTTTAGTGATTATTAAAGCTGCGACACCTGGGATTGAGTCAATCCAAACAGCACTGAGAAATCCACCTTAGAATTTTAGGCGCCATTGAAAGAATTTGAAACCGCCATTTTCTTATCCTTCAAAATGCTGAAACGTATATAGATGTAAGTGAATTTTGTCAAAGTGTTGAAACACTGCTCGATTCCTTGAAATGACCATCTTTTTTAAATTGTACGCCGATGGTAACTTACGATACATGAATGAGTTGTAAGTGAGCGATCGAACTATTTTCATAAATTTGCTGGCCATTTTGAAATATATCTATCAGATTTACTCAGCGATTAATGATTAAGACTTTCACTCAACTACTTATATTTTTATCACTTTTTCAAATTGCATGTAAGGATTCGGGACCAAAAAATCAGGATCATGTTTCCTGGGCGGACACGGTTGCGGAGCGTACTCTCAATATAATGTCGGGTGCAGAACCGGCCAGATCAATATCCTACCTTGATTCTTCTTATGCAGCAGGCCCACCTCCCGGGATCGGGGACCTTTGGAAGAAGTATCAGGTCAAGGTTAGCTATTATACTTTTTATGATCGGGACTTGAATCAAAGGCATGTTTATGTTGACAGTATGCTAACTGTACTGAAAAATTTCAACTCCAAATACAAATATCAGTACGCAAATACGCTCTTTGAACTGGCTGGTCTTCTACAGGATGAGAAAAAATACAACCGGGCTTTCCAGGTTTATTTTCAGGGCAGGAATTTTGCAAAAGGTAATGTCGACAATTGCAGTATGAGTGAATTTAGTAATGCACTTGGCATAATTCGTTATCGGCAAGAGCATTTTAAGGAGGCAATTCCTTTTTTTAAGGAGGCGTTACAAGAAATACAATTATGTAAAAGGCCGACGTTTCAATACGAGTTCATTCAGCCGCAAAGTGTCCTAAATTCTATTGCCCTTTGCTTTGAACGGTCTGGCGAGCCGGATTCTGCAGTTCACTACTACCATGAGGCTCTGCGTTTTATCAGTTCAGCAGGTAGCAAATATCCGGTCAAAAAAGATTTTGTTACGACGGCAAGAGCTGTGGTCGAGGGCAATTTGGGGGGAGTATATGCAAAAATCCGTCAGTTTCAGGAGGCGGAGAAACATTTGCTGATCAATATAGAGCTTAATGACAGGCCTGGGTTCAGTATCGAAGACTCCCAAACGGCAAAGATAAAGTTGGCTGAGCTATATATCGGCTTTAAGCTCCATGACCGGGCAAAACTGCTTTTAGATCAGTTGGAACAGGATCTCAATTCAGGGAGAGGCAAGAGCTCTTCTCATGAAGAGATCAGAGAAAAGTGGTATATGCTGAAATCTGCATACTACGACGGAACCGGAAATATCGTCAAGGCGTACCAGTTTTCGACAAAATACCATGCCTTTAAAGATTCTCTGGATCGAATCCAAAACGAGTTAAAAAAGGTCGATTTAGACCAGGTGCTTAACGAACAGGAGCAAAAATATAAGGTTTCTCTCCTTGAAAAAGAGAATGAGCTCAAGAGCAATTCCATGGTCGCTCTATCGGTATTGCTGGGCATGTCATTAATATTTGGTTTAGTGATTTGGTACTTTTACGCGCGTTCTCGTAAGCATGTAAAAAATCTGCAAGCACTTAATAATCAAATGCAGCAGGCATTGGCGGCCTTGGAAAATAGTCAGCGCGAAAATGCCCGTCTGATGAAGATAGTTGCGCATGATTTGCGTAATCCAATAGGTGCTATTTCTTCGGTTGCTGATATTATGTTACAAGATTCATACCGGTCTGAGGAGGATAGCGAATTTTTAAGAATGATCAGAGATTCCGGTACAAATTCGTTGGGCCTAATCAGCAATCTTCTATACATGGATACCGGTTTTGAGATGGGTTTAAGAAAGGAGAATGTCGAATTCTCGGAGTTGGTCAAATATTGCGCCGACATGCTTGTCAGCAAAGCACTCGATAAGCAGCAACAGATCCATTTAAACCTGATGCCGGTGGTGTTGCAGCTCGACTACGAAAAAATGTGGAGGGTAATTAGTAATCTGATTTCTAACGCGATAAAGTTCAGCCCGATCGGTAAAAATATCTACATCGGAATGGCTGTAGAGGATACAGTTGTCCTTTTAACAATTAGCGATGAAGGGATCGGTATTTCGGAGGAATTGGGAGACAAAATTTTTGATCCGTTCACAGATGCAAAAAGAAAAGGTACACTCGGGGAAGAATCTTTTGGCCTGGGTCTTTCAATCACAAAACAGATTGTTGAGGCCCACAAAGGTGGAATATCTTTCCTGAGTACGCCGGGGAAGGGAACCGAGTTTATGATCAGGATTCCCAGAGGCACTGCTGAATAGCAACTCATTGGGCAGGCTAACCGAATACTTCAGACCACCTTTAAATGTGAATATCAATCAACCTACAAGGTCCTCCCGAGAAATGGAGATACCTTGTGGCGATACGATGCGGAAAATTATAAAGACTGAGACTTTATCTTGTTTTGAGTACCACCTGCCCGTCCGGGTAGTTAATATCCGCCTTGTTTTCGGCAGTGATGAAGAAGCTTTCAGGCTTAAAGGGTGTTGCTGTATTAAGTTCGCTTTTGAGTGTTTTTGAAAAAAGTCCGGTTGAATTTTTTAGCTGCCCGAGATTTTTAGTTCCATTTCCTGAAGTATTTGCCCATAGCACATATGTATCGCGAGATTCTACCAATTTGTCCGCCGGGGCAAGATTTCGAAGCGTTAATTTAACGCCATAATTGTCGTTTCTATCTTTTTTTACCTTGATTGATCCTTCTGCAGCCGGCACGATCGCTGACTCGTTAAATACATATTTTTTACTACAGGAAGTAAAAAGGAGCATCGTCACAAATAGTATAGAAAAGCTTCCTAAAATAGGAGGGGCTGAATTTGTCATTTTATCGTATTGAAAAGTAGCGTAATCTTTTTTTATGCAGTGCCAACCAGCACTAACTCATTACAACAAATTTTGTGCCAAGATGCCTTTTTTTAGGTTGTTTGATCTTTAACAGGATAGGAGGCGTACAATGGTGAAGTAAAATAAATCCAGTTTTTAAGACCGCAGTGGTTGAGTCTGAAAGTTTTATGGAGGTTTGAAATGATCGATTGTGTTACCGGCCCTATCTCATCCGGATGAAAGAATAAGTCAAGGAAACCACGACTGCCTAACCGACCTGTTCATTTTGCATACCACAGCTGGGGTTTGTCTACCGAAAGAACCAGAACGAAAGGTTGAGGGTATGAAGAAGGGAAGTGGAAATTTTGGGCAGCGGGAGTTCAGATTTGGTTGGCGGTACCTGGAATGAATCCGTTGACTACACAATCACACTATATACCGAGGTATCAAAAAAGTCCCGGGATAGACTCCATGAACTTTGTAGCTTTCTCCCTTATTGTCCGTAAAGCTTTGCCGCAACATTGAAACAGCCATTTCCAACTATCGAATGTATCGGTCTTGGGACTTGTTAACTCTTTCTAAATCGGCTGGGCTGTATCTCGGTGCAGTGTGCTACGGGCAGTTCCAGTCAAGCGTTTGATATTGAATGGCATGGCTCCGGCTCAACTTGCTCCAAGTTTGAGCAATTCGACAATTTCCGCTTCGGCATAGATCTCAACAAAAACCTTCGCCTCGCCGCGGTGATGGACAAAAGGGAATGCATTTTTACCAAACGAGGGAATATAAGTTGTCCATTTCGCCGATGTACCGCGTTTCAACTGCAGCCGGACCTTCGACATAGCTGTGTGATGAACTTTTCATAAGCGCCCCGACTACCCATTCCTTTCTGGCTGGGCTATATATCATAAGGAAATGCCAACTCTGAATAGTTCATTGGAATAGATGTTAAGGGCGGCCATCGCCACCCTATATTAAATAGACTGGATTTGTCTAATCATCTGGTTCGTAAAGCCCCATTCGTTGTCATACCAGGCCATTATCTTCACCAGGTCGCCGTCTACCACGCGTGTCATTTCCAGATCGACCGTTGCTGCAAAAGGATTTTTAATAATGTCGCTCGATACAAGCGGTTCGTCTGTGACGGATACCACTTTTTCATATCTCGGCGTGGCCGATTCTTCTATGAGTATCTGGTTAATTTCCTCGACAGTCGTGGGGCGTTCCGCAATGAAAGTCACATCCGAAATGGATCCAACTGGCACCGGTACCCGCACTGCAATCCCGTCAAACTTACCAGCAAATTGTGGCAATGCCTTAGTAGTGGCTACCGCTGCCCCGGTAGCCGCCGGCGCAAGGTTGATTGCCGCCGCCCTACCCATGCGTGGTTCACGTTTGGAGGGAGCATCTACCAACGTTTGAGAAGCAGTGTAAGCATGGATCGTGTTTAGGATAGCCTTTTTAATGCCAAGCCGGCGACCCAATATCTCGATGATCGGACTGATGTTATTGGTTGTGCAGCTTGCGCAAGAAAATATTGCCACTTTGCCGTCTTCAGTATTTACACCATGTACGATGGTTGGCGTATCCTTCGTCGGGCCCGAGATTACTACAAACTTAGCTCCTGCGGCAAGATGCCTTTCAGCCGCGGCCTGGCTTGTGAAGATACCGGTACTTTCAATTACCACATCCGCTTCAAGTGCTTTCCAGGGCAGGTTTTCAATTTCCTTGATGCTTGTATATTTAACTCGTTTGCCATCAATAACCAAAGTATCGCCTTCCACTTCAATGTTCTTTTCGTATTTGCCGTAGTTACTGTCATATTTGAGCAGATAGGCGGCGTTTTCGATGCTCAACAGGTCGTTAACGCCGACCAGTTCCAGGTCGCTGGTTTCGAAGATTACTTTGAGCGCAGCGCGTCCGATGCGGCCAAAACCATTGATTACGATCTTTTTCATAAAGGTTTTTTAGTTAAAAACTTAGTTGTCCGGGCGTGAAATAACAATACAGAATTATAAATTAAAATTACACCTTTTGACCAATAATAGGCCATGGCTTTTTACTCTTTTGGTAGGTCTCAGTTGAAGTTATGCCAGCTGGGCTTCGCCGTATTGCAGCAATAAATTCAAACCGTCCATGCCGATGGCATCCCGTTAGACCAGCTTTTTTTATAGTAATAACTTTTTACAATTTGGAAGGAAGGTTTTTGTAGAATGGCACATCCATTAAGGATGAGCGAACTCGAAAGATTGATCCTGAAAGCGGTACCCTGAACGCACGCTGTAGTTTGCTCTCTCCAAAAAGACAAAGGCATTGAATGTGGAAATGTTCGCTTTGTAGAGAAGTCACGGTAATAAGTCACATTTGACAGATTTTTCAGGTTGTTCGAAGCTGGATGGCCTTACCCCATTTACGGAAAGAATATCCGCATATACTTTTTCCCAATCGATATATTCTTTTAAAACATGATGGTGGCATCCTGAGGCATGTTACAAATTGATAGGACGAGATGGCATGATCTTTAATGAGAATGCCCTACAGAGTGATGATTCCTTCCCCATCACTTCCGGATCAAGCCAGTGTGACTGTCTTGGACGGATTATAGCGTATATACATATGAGTTTCATTAGAAAAAAAGTTCGACCAACATGAAAGGCCTTGCTGATACCACCGAATTATTGGAAACCACTATCAGTACACTGATGGGCAATGAAGAATCCACAACTGCGAAGGCTGGGGTAGCTATAATCGATCAATGGATTGCTCTCCTTTCTGAAAGCGAGAATACCCAACCAGTCGCTCAGGAGTTGCAAAAACTGAAAGTATTGATTGAGGCCAATCCTGCAGATTCGTCGGATGTGTATGCTCAAATGGGTATACTGGCCTCAAAAGTTCTGCTCATCGCACCGGATATTGGTGCGGAAGGGGAGATGCCGTCGTTGCTTTCAGCGTTAGCAGCTGCCTTAAGGCCCGGGATCGGTAACCTTGAAAAAGAATGAAAGTCGTTTAGCGCTTCGACATCCTTCCACGAGGTTTTACTTATTCCAAAGTACTTCATTATGAGCACAATAGTGCTGAGTAAACACGCGATTTTAGGTATAGCGTTTAGTTAGATCTGTATCTCTTTGCCCGTAATATTTGCAAACGATGAGGCACCTCTATA
Organism: Dyadobacter sp. HNCC25DJ184; assembly: GCF_056895215.1. Classification (NCBI taxonomy): domain Bacteria; kingdom Pseudomonadati; phylum Bacteroidota; class Cytophagia; order Cytophagales; family Spirosomataceae; genus Dyadobacter; species Dyadobacter sp. HNCC25DJ184. The sequence continues at coordinate 753,893 of NZ_JBXHAQ010000001.1, forward strand.
GTTCTCACGTCGTCGGGTGGAATGATGCCCTTCTGAATCCATTCGCTTACGGTCTCTGGAGTAGAAATACCAAATCGTCGACAATATTCTTCAACCGTGACCCAAGGTGTGTTGTCGATTACGTGGCCCTTCTGACGTAAGAAATTAACGGCTTCTTCAATAATACTCTGTGAAGATGCAATGCTGCTCTTCACCCTGCCTTTGCTCCCTTGTTTGGTTCGTTCGTGTTGGAGCCATTCAATTTCATATTCTCCACGTAGCTCATCTGGCACTTCGCCTGTTTTACTTTTTTGTTTCAAAACTTCAATACGATTTAACACAAGACTTTTTACTTCTTCGACTGAGGTGCCGGTCACGTGCAGTCCATGCAGGTGACTTGAATAGGCGGCATAGAGGGTTTTGCCTTTGTCGATGATGACAATTATTTTTTTCATTTTTCGAATAAATCAAAAATTGTGCCTTGCGCATATTCATTTTTTATCCCTCCGATTTAGATTGGAAGTATTCAAATTTGGTCCAAACGGTGAAGTATTCAGGCACAAGACAGCGAGGTTCCTGTCTCAATTGTTAGATATCCAAAAGTGTGACCTGAGAGTGTCTTCCGGGCACTGGGATTCTGGGAATTTAGTGCCCTATACCGGGATGTGATCTCCGGTAATTAGTCAAAGGGAGCATCATTTTCTGCAATACCCTGACCATCGGGATAGTTGGTACCAGCTATCTTTTTCTTGATCTGATTCTTTTATAAACGTTCGAGGAGGGCTGTTATGAAAAAATTTTGCTGATCATTTGCCCTATCTCAGCAAAGTCATCATGATTGCTTACCGAGCGCTTTTCTTTTTGATCTAGTATCTTCTCACTGGAAGGATAGATTAAGAGAAAATTGTTTTCCTTGATATGTTGATTTAGAAAATCTGTGATAAAGCTCATTTGGTTGAAATATGAAATCATTCCACGTTTTGCCATAAACACAATCAAACCTTCATCGTTGGATAGTTGCGTGGCAGCGAACTCACCTTCTTTCCAGTCCCTTATGCTGTGCAGGGAGATTTCAATACTCGACTTGCTGATAACTCTTTGCAGGATATTGATAATGGAATCGTCTGCATAGAAACTCATTTCAGCTCCTGAATTTTTGGCAATATTCCATACCCTGAGTAGCGCACTAAAAAATCCTGCTTCCTGTTGCGCTTTCTGAGGAATTAAAACAAGGTACCGCTTAACGGTTGAAATAGGCTGCGATGCATGGTAGATCAGTGTATTGATATTATTATTCTGCAGGTAACCATTGTGTAAATTATGAACGAATGACGGGGTGAATCCCTTTTCTGGCTGTAAACCAATAATAAGGTCGGTGATGAGCTGCTCTTTAATGACGTTACTGATTCCGGTTGCAACGTCATGGTCGTATCGCGTCACCGGGAGAATTTCTACGTCAGCAGCTACACCAGTCTCAACGGCAATATGAAGTGTTTTCTTTGCATTTTTGACGGAGGATTCATTCTTTTCATCATTAATGATATTTAATGCAATGAGCTTGTCTTCTTCTCGATGGGCCCTGATCAGCAAACTCAGATTGACCAATTTCTCAACTGTCTGTTCATAATTGACTGCCAGAAGTATATTTTCCGTTTCAGGGTTGATACCGGATGCCGTATCTTCTCTTTCTACTTCTGCTACACGCTGCGCACTTGACATCGATACGAAGGAAGAGATGGTACACGAAATCAGAATCAGCAGGATACTGCCGTTCAGCACATGTTCGCTGAGTAGCCGGATCGGTTCGCCGGTGGCTGTTTCAGATACAATAATGTTGTAGGCCACCATTACCGAGGCAAGGGTGGCTGCTGCCGATCCCGAGCTTAATCCGAAGATCAGCATGCCTTCATCTTTTGATAGCCTGAAGGTTTTTTGAGTTGCAATTGCTCCCAGGTATTTGCCACCAATGGAAGCAACGACCATAATGGCAGCGACTACTAAGGTTTCGGTGCTTTTTACAAATACCTTAAAGTCGATCAGCATGCCGACGCTAATCAGGAAGAATGGAATGAAAATAGCATTTCCGACAAATTCAACGCGGTTCATCATCGCCGAGGTGTGCGGGATCAGTTTGTTCAAGGCCAGTCCGGCAAAAAAAGCGCCGATAATTGCTTCAATGCCCGCAAGTTCGGCCAGAACAGCGGCCAGGTAGATCATGACGAGTATGAATATATATTGAGAAATCTTATCGTCAACCCTTTTGAAAAACCATCTGCTGATGACTGGAAAAACCAGAAGGACAGTCAATGCGAAGGCAATCATCGATAGGCTCAGGCGTGTCCAGAAAGCGCCGTTGACTTCGCCCTGCGTCATCCCAACCACAACAGCCAATACCAGAAGAGAAAGGACATCCGTAAGCATTGTGCCACCCACCGTGATATTAACCGACAGATTTTTCGCTATGCCCAATTTGCTGACAAGGGGATATGCAATAAGCGTATGGGAAGAGAATAAACTCGCAAAAAGAATTGAGGTCAGCATGGAGAAATTCAGGAGATAAAAACCGCCCAAAAAGCCCAGTATAAACGGAAATGCAAAGGTGTATAATGTGAAGGTTATGCTTTTCCACTTGTTCTTTTTGAAATCCCCTAAATCAATTTCAAGCCCGGCCAAAAACATAATATACAATAGTCCGGTGGTGCCAGTGACCACCACACTGCTGTCCCGGGCGAGCAGGTTTAAACCATTCGGTCCAACCACCGCTCCGGCAATCAAGAGACCGAGCAGATGTGGTACTTTTATTTTGTTGAGTAAAAGTGGCGCGCTTAAAATAATGATGAGTTCAAGCAGGAATTTCAATACCGGATCCTCGATCGGTAAACTGCCGGTATGGATGTTGAGCAATGGCATAAATTAGCGGTTTGTTGATCGCGTGAGTTCCACAGCAAATTTTGCAGTACAGGATTGATCGACGTTAGTAGATTGGGTGCCTTTCATCAATTCAGCAGAAACAGCACTGAGATCAATACTGAGGGTTAGTTTTTTGGTGGCAGACGAATCGCTGATAAACTGCAAGTTGATTCCAGTGCTGTCGAATCGGGCATTATAAATACGTACCAGATTGTTATTTTTATCCGTAACCCGTGTAAGCAGGCCTGTTGAGTCACTTATAAATTCCCAAAAGTTTGCACGTTGATCGCCGATTACATACTCACTGCAATTGGATTCACGGCATACGGATTTGGCATTCCATAACCCGGCGATCGCCTCCGGCCAGCGCTGAATGACCACGGTATCTTTTTTAGTCAGAAGACTATCCCTCATGCGCATTAATGAATAATAGTCAGCTTCTTTCATGGCAAATTCTTTCTCTTTTTCTGCCACTGCCCGTTCACGTTGGGCAAGCTGCTGCTCCCTTTGATCATTTTGACAACTAAATAAGCAAATACAGAAAAAGAGAATAAAGACCTGATTTTTATGTATGAACATAATTTGAGATTTTATGACTATTGCAATTGTATTATCGCATTATTGTTTTTGATTTTGTTAATCCTAAGGTAGGCGTTTACTTTTCAAAACCAAAGTTGAAGGCCTTTGACTAGTCGCGAAAGAATATGAAGCTGATGGCTGGTTAAATTATTAAAATTCGAAACTCCTTGGTTTTTGACCCGGGCAGCAGCATCACGATCCCGGCCTCTCCGCCGGCAGCATACACATTCTCTGGAAATTATAGATCAAATTGTCTCTGGGGAAAATAATAAGCAATATATCCCGAAATCACTTTTAATGATCCGTAGCAACTCTATCCCTTTCGAGCCATTATATTTTTGCAAAAAGGTCGTTAAGAGACTCACTCATTGAAGGATGCGTGTAAATCGTATCGCGTAATATGGTGTAATCGAGCCCGGCATTCATGGCAAGTTGTACCAGATTGATGAGTTCACTGCTATTGGCGCAAAGCAATGTACAACCTAATATTTTGTTCGTATCGGCGTCCACCACTGCTTTCAAAATGCCTTCGGTTTCTCTTAAAATCTGCGCACGGGTGCTGGTTGCAGCCGGTAAGCTGGCGACCTTAATTCGGTAACCCTGCTTAATGGCTTCATGCTCGCGCATACCCACCTGGGCTAAAGGAGGGCTGATGAATAATGCCGAGGCTACGTTTTTCCGGTCGAGCAGTGTATGAGATTGAAATTGGGAAAATTGGCTTCGCAGTATCCGGAAATCGTCAAGGGATATGTAGGTAAACTGTGGTCCGCCGTTCACATCGCCGATAGCCCAAATGTTGGGAGCCGTGGTTCTTAAATGTTTGTCCACTATAATAAAGCCGCGATCGTTCTGCTCCACGCCCGCAGCGAAAAGGTTTAAGTCTGCCGTGTTTGGCTGGCGCCCCGTTGCAACCAGGATGGCCGTTGCTTTTGCTTCCTTTTGTGTTTCCCCTTGATGGTAAACGACTGTATCCGAATTGACATCGCCGGAGATGATTTTCTCAACCTGCGCACCTAGTTCAATCCGTATCCCTCTGGCGGTTAATATTTTCATAACCACTTCTGCAATATCGGGATCCTCATTAGGCAAGAAAGTGGCGGAACGGTCTAGCAGCGTTACCGTAGATCCGAACTGCGCATACATGCTTGCGAATTCAAGAGCGATGTATCCGGCTCCGATAATTACCAGATGCTGAGGTAGTTGTGTTGCTTCTAGAAGGGTTGTGCTGGTGAAAATACGCTGACTTTGCTGAAGGCCGGGAATATTGGGAATGACGGGCTTGGCACCAGTATTAACAATGACCCGATCGGCTTCAATGAGCACTTCTTCACCCGTGTCGGTAAGACGAACGGATATCTGGCGGGGCGACACGAACGATGCCGTGCCGGTGATCACGGTCGCATTCGGGAGCTGATCTACCATCTCAAAATTGCGTTGCCGAAGCATGGTTACCAACCGGTTCTTTTCACTAATCGCGTCGCTATATTCCACGTTGGTCTCAGCACTGTGGACTAACGATTTGGTTGGAATGCATGCAATGTTAATGCACGTTCCACCATACATAAGCGGCGATTGCTCGACTATGGCCACTTTCCAGCCTTCTTTAGCCAGGAAAGCAGCCAGCGTCTTGCCGCCTTTCCCAAACCCTATTATTAGGGCATCATAATTTTTTCGAATTTCTTTCATGATGGGAAGTAATAATAGGCTAATGTAATCCTATTTTGTAATTACGTCAACTTCACCATAACCTGCCTCATCATTTCCTTGCGTATTCTGTGTTGCCCGCAACTTCACATACCGTCCTTTGATCAAGTCAAATTGCTTAATTTGTGCTAGTGGGTTGTTCTTGATATTTGAAAATTCTCCTTCGGTTGCCAGCTTCCAATTTTGATTATCTGTGGAAACAAAAAACTGAAAATGAGAAATGATGCCGTTGGTGCGACCCTGACCCGGAAGGTATTTGAAACCCGTCAGATTTTCTTCTTTGCCCAAATCTATAATCAAATCGGCTGGCAACTTTTGTCCTTTAGGTTGATACCAGGCCGTGTTCGCGTTTCCGTCGATTACCGCATCTGACTTTTGGTCACTCACGTCGATCAGCTTCCAGTTTTTGTGCGAAATATCAAACTTTTCCGCTGCCTCAGGACTGGTCGCGCCGGTTTTTGCATCGACTGCAATGGTGTGAATTTCCAATTTTCCGTCAGCTTGAATCGCACCGGTATATCGCATCGATTTTTTAGTCGCGGGGCTGCCATTTGTGGTGTAATAAATTACAGATTCTTTGTCGGCTGCTTCGATAGTAACAGCGCCGTCCTTATTTCTGCTAATATTGGGTGCAGTCAGGATCTGTGGCGCGTTGAAGACACCAATGTTGGAAATCACCGGGGCAGCTTTCGAGTCTATGATGGTGAAGCGAACTTGGGATGCTTCCACAGTCGGGAAAAGCAAGATGCGCTTATAACCGATGGTCGTTTGCTCATCCAGCAACTTCCATTCGTTGCCAACCCGTGCTTCGACTTTAAATGCTTTCACCCGCTGGCCCAAAGCAATATTTTCCTGAACTAAAAAACGATTGAACGCAGTTGGTTTGCCAAAATCAATCGTCAACGATCCAGTTTTCAGGTTGTCGTCTGTTGCCCAGTAAGTGTCATTTTTCCCGTCAACGGCTTTTTCCGGTCCGAAATCTTTCGCGTTTCCACGCGTGTTTGAAGCGCTCACTTTTTTGTTTGCAGCAAGGTCGACGGCAAATGCTTTCTTAACCGCGTCGGCCATTTCAATAACGGCTTTTTCATCATTTTCATGAATTAAACCACGCTTGTCAACCGGGAAATTGAGCAACATTGTCCCATTCCGGCCAAATGAGCTGTAATAAGTTTCCATTAAACGCGGCAATGTTTTAACCTTGGTATCCTCATATTCATGATAAAACCAGCCCGGACGGATGGACGTATTGACTTCTCCCGGCACCCATGAATCGCCGTTTTCGACGCCATGGCGTAGCATTTCTCTGCTTACCTCGCCAGTTGCATTGAGCAAGCTCCAGTTTTTCTCCCCCACATGTCCATCCTCGGTTCCTACCCATCGAAGGTCGGCTCTGTCACCTCCGTCGTTCCAGATAACGATATTAGGTTGTAATTTTCGGATCAATTGATAGGTGTTTTTCCAATCATAGTAGGTTTTTGCATCGATTTTGCGGGTTTCCTTTGCCCCGCCGTAATAGCCAGAGCCGCCATTAGCGCCATCAAACCAGATCTCGAAAACCTCGCCATAGTTGGTCAATAATTCCGTAAGCTGGTTGCGGAAATAGGTGATATATTCCGGCTTGCCATAATCGGCATAGTTACGGTCCCAGGGAGACAAGTATATGCCCAGTTTTAAACCATATTCTTTGCAAGCCTCCGCAAGGTCTTTGACGATGTCGCCCTTGCCCCCTTTCCAGCTGGAATTTTTGACAGAATATTCCGTATACTTCGAAGGCCAGAGACAGAAGCCGGAGTGGTGTTTGGCTGTCAAAATAATACCTTTCATGCCTGCTGCCTTGCATACCCGCGCCCATTGACGTGCATCCAGTTTCTCCGGATTGAAGATTTTTGGATCGTCTTCTCCATATCCCCATTCCTGATCTGTGAATGTGTTGGTAGACAAGTGAATAAACGCATAATATTCCATTTGCTGCCACCGGATCTGGTTTTCAGTGGGTACAGGCCCGAATGGTTTCGGCGCATTAGGTTGAGCCAGACACGCAGTAAATGATTGCGCTATGAACAGTGCAGCCAAAAGGCCTCTGTGCATCTTTCGGTTTTTTAAAAAGGTATTTTCAGACTTTGAATTTTTCATTATGATACGTTCGGTTGAATGTTAATCGGTATTATTCCATTTTATAAATTTGCTCCATCAGGGTCCATTTTTGGTCCGCGGTTGAATCTGGAGTGGTGGATTGAAATTGGGCCATATATTCTTCCCATTCACTTTGGCGAGGCTTTTTTGCCAGTTCGTCCATGGCCAGTTGATGATCGAAATCTTCGATTGTGTCCATAATCATGAAAAGCTTTGTCCCTGTGAGATAGATTTCCATATCCAATATTCCCACCTCTTTCATTCCTTGTGTGATTTCCGCCCAGGCTGCTCCTTTTGCATGAGCCCTCTTGTAAGATGCGATCAAAGACGGGTCGTCGCGCAGCTCCATCGTCTTGCAAAACCGCCTGAAAACTGTATTATTCATATGCTCCATTATTTAACTTTATCTTTTATCATCCAAGTCATCTAAATATCTTCGTTGATATAGGGGGCATTTTGATGTAGGTCGGAATGCATCCATGACCTGCATAGCAAGCAAGACAGCTATGGATATATTTTTTGTTTGCCTCAGATTTCCACAAAGCCCGTTAATTGACCGTTATAACCACTTCATCACCTGCCAGCGAATCCGAAATCACTTTAAGTTTAATTTTGCCCGCTTTTTTGTCGGACTGTACCAACACCTGACAAAGCCCATTAAATGCTTTCCGGCGATCGGACTTATCCGGTTCGTGGCTGCTTGGATTGCCGTTGCCGGTGCCAATAATATGTCCGTTGCCTTCGATCGCAAACTGAATCAAATTGTCAGCGGTTGGTACTATTCGACCTTTCGCATCTCTGATTTCGATATTGATAATGGCAACATCCCGTCCATCTGCTTTTAATATGAGCGTGTCAGATCTGGCTGATATTTTGGACGGACTGCCTGTTGTTTCAATAAGCTGTTTTGCAACCAGTTTTCCGCCCCTGAACCCTAGAACTTCCAATTTCCCAGGTTTGTAAATAATATCCTGTTCAAAATATTCAAAGGCAGAGAGCTGTTTTTTGACAATACTCTTGCCATTGACCAAAATTTCAACTTCCTCGCAATTGCTATATCCTCTGAATTTCATCTTCTGACCTTCTTTGCCCGGCCAGTTCCAATGTGGGAAAACATGCACAATCGGCTGATCCGTCCACGCTGCTTTGTAGCCATAGTAGCCATCTTTCGGAAACCCGCAAAGATCCATAATACCGAAATGCGAGCTTACGCAGGGCCATCTGTAGGGCGTTGGCTCGCCGCGATAGTCGAAGCCCGTCCAGACGAATGTGCCGCTCAGGTACGGATATAAAACGATGTGTTTCCAATCCTGTCCCGGCTGCAATCCCCAGCTGATTCCCTTTCCAAAATTGGAAACGTAACCCTTTTCCTTATCATCCACATATTCGCCGCGCGTGGACACATAACTCGTTGATTCTGTGACGAACATTTTCCGGGATGGATATTTTTCGTGGTCTTTGACATACTGCATCCCTCGCTGCCCATAATTGTAGCCAACCACATCGATCACATCGGCATATCCGCCCTCATTCCAGCCATGGTTCATTGCAGCGGTAACTGGTCGGGTAGGGTCGAGCTGGCGGGCGGTTTCTGCCATTTTTTTGAGGATCCTTGTTCCTGCTACCTTGCCTTCGAGTGATTCTTCATTTTCAAGGCACCACATAAAAACTGAGGGATGGTTCCGGTCGCGCAGCATGAGTGTCTTCAGTTCTTCGAGACCGTCGGGCGTGCTGGTAAGTAATCGGTTTTCGTCCAGAACCAGCATCCCTTCCCTATCGCAAATGTCGAGTACTTCCGGGGTAGGCGGGTTATGGGCCGTGCGGTAACCATTGCTGCCCATTTCTTTAAGGAGCTTGATTTTATACCAGTTGATTTTGTCAGGAAGCGCAACGCCCACGCCCGAAAAGTCCTGGTGATTGGCTGTGCCTTTAATCGGGTAAGCCTTGCCATTCAGGAAGAAACCATTGGTTGTGATCTCTACGGTTCTGATTCCAAATATAGTCTCATAATTGTCGGTAACCGCTCCATTTTCAATAACCTCGGTCTGGATTTTGTAAAGGTTTGGCGTTTCCGGGCTCCACAGTTTTGGCCTTGCAACAGAGCCGGTTTGAGATAGCTCTTTGCTTGATAATGGGGCAGTGGAGCCGGAGATTGTTTGCGTATCAATGATGTTTCCGGCAGCGTCCATAATTCTCGAAATCACCTGAAAAACCTTGGTTACAGCTTCCTCGTTTTCAATGGTCGTTTTGATACTGACAACTGCTTTTTCCGGTGTTATGCTTGGCGTAGTGATGAATGTCCCGAATCGGGCGACGTGAAGCGGGGCGGTTTTAGTCATCCATACATGCCGGTATATCCCACAACCTTCATACCACCAGCCTTCAGTATCTGTCGCATCGACTTTGACCAAAATGACATTTTTGCCCTCATCCCCATAGCGCAGGACATTGGTCAGATCGTAAAATGAAGGCGTGTAACCGCTTTTGTGATTACCCATCAAATTCCCGTTAACCCACACCGTGCTGTTGCGAAAAATCCCGTCGAACTCAATTGATATGGACTTCCCCAGATCGGCACTTTCGATTTCGAACTCTTTTCGATAAAAGCCGATGTCGGTCGGCAGATAGCCGTTACCAGCTGGCTGACTGCTAATATTGTCATCGTGCACATATTGCTCCTCAATAAGCCAGTCGTGAGGGAGATTCACGTTTGTCCAGTCGCTGGCTTTGTATGCAGCGACTTTATTTTTGTCTGTGTAGGCAATAATAGCCTCCTCTCCCTCAATAACCTTAACATCAGCATCCGTCAAACCGCCCTGTCTGCCTGCTTTCACGGCTCGCTTGATGGCGATGTCTCCTTTATGAAACTGCCAACAGAAATCGAAATTTTCGCGCACACGCGGAGTTTGCGCAGATGCTGCATTAAAGCCCGTTGAAAATAAGATGATTACGAGGAAGATTAATGGTCTTCGCGCAAAAGATGGGACATTCATATTCAAAGGTTGGGTAGTTCAATCAGGATCCGAAAGTCAAAAGTAGGGTGTGCCCTCAATAAAAATGGGAATGAAAAAAGACTTTTTATTGACTGAAACAGACTTTTACTATCTTTCGGACTACTTTGTCATGATTAATGAATAAACGATTTCTCACGCAAACATTATCGCTGCTGAACACCGATTACGTGCAGCTTGACTTCCGGTGGAATTACAAAAATGTAATTAGCCCTTACCATCGAATTTACTATATTGATGGAGGAGAAGGAACGATATCCGATGTCGACAAAACGCTCACTTTGGAACCCGGATATTTATACATTATCCCATCCTACACGCTTTGTAACCTGGTTTGTGAGCATCACCTGAGCCAATATTTTGTTCAGTTTTTTGAAGAATCGACCAGTGGGAAGTCGCTGTTTTCTAATGTGCGTCACATACACAAAGTGAAGGCCACTGATATGGATCTCATCGGATTTCGACGACTGGTCGATATCAATCCCGGGCGCGGGATCAACAGATCTGATAACCCGCAGGTTTATGAAAAAAACGTTTATTACAAGGAATACCAGGAGTTGAACAACCAGCAGAAGTTCTCCGATTTTCTGGAAACACAGGGTATTCTGTTTCAGCTCATTTCGCGCTTTTTGGTTGCCGAAACTTTTCAGGCAAAACAAGCCGGCAATGTCCCGGCCAAAGTGCTTGATGCCATGCAGTTTGTATATGTCAACCTGCATCTGCCTCTCACAGTCAAGCTCCTGGCAGACCGGGCGAATCTAAATTCAGAATATTTTTCACGTCTCTTCGAAAAGCATACCGGAACCCGTCCGCTCAGTTTTATTTACGGCGCACGCGTAGAGCGGGCGATGCATATCATGGCGACTAGCCTCGCATCCGTGTCCGAGATCGCTCATTTGACGGGATTCGAGAGTGCGCCGCATTTCACGCGCGTCTTCAAAAAAGCAGTAGGAAGGCCGCCAGGTGCTTATCGGAAACAAATGCAGCTTTCCAGCATTTAATTACGTACTATCCATTAGTCTTGAGTCCCCTGATTTCATGGAGAACGGTATGTATTGTGTTACCCATTAATACAGATTTTTTTGAAAGGGCTGCTCTGCAATCTGTTGTTTGTGTGGTAATTACAATGTTTAGGATGGATATCTCTGCGGTAAGGACACATATACTGCTGTCTTGAGTAGCCCTGTCGTAACGAACCATTCCGCGCAGGCCAGCCCATATGAAAGGTGGGATAATAAAGTATGGATAAAATGCCCCATTGTTAGTTTTTAATCTTGTCGAATCGCCATAACGTCTTGGCATACTTTTAATCTTAATATTCTATTACTTCATTCGACGCATTGAGAAGCAATTTTATATCGATCTAGCCCTTTAATGATTAGTAATTAAAGTCAGTAAGTTTTGATGCTACCAAGCGAACTTTCCACCCTTTCCGTAAGACATCATGTTTACAGCCGAAACGCACCATATCATAGCAATTGGCGTGTCGGCGGGCGGCCTCAATAACCTGATTCCTTTTTTTCACTATAGTTCATTGGAGGGCATTTATCATCGTCCATCATTTGTCTGCATGATTCGGAAGCCTTATCGTAGCGCTTCTTTTTACTAATCATATGCTGCACCATCGCAGACTGCTAAATCTCTGCTCCGCCTCAAACCCTCATTAAACACTAGCGTCATGAATGAACCCTTAAATATTCTACATCTTGAAAGTCTGCGCGGTGATGCAGACGTGGTCTACGATGCGCTCATCAAATCCAAGATACTTTTCCGAAGACTGATTGTTGACAGCAAGGATCGGTTTATAGCGGCGCTGACAGAATTTTCACCTGACCTGGTTCTGGCGGAACATTCACTGCCTTCCTTTCGCTCTATCGAAGCTCTGAATATCTTCAAGCAAACCAATCTTGATATCCCGTTTATCGTCGTTACGGCTGCTACAAACGAAGAAACTGCTGTGGAATTGATCCGCGAGGGTGCGGATGACTACCTGGTAAAGGATCGTTTATACCGCCTTCCGCTAGCGATAATCAATGCACTGGAAAAGTTTCGTTTAAAAAAAGAGCATAAAAGGAATTTAAATCTTTGTAGAAAATGGTCGGGGGCAGCGATTACTAACTTCTTGGATAACCCTGAAATTTACGGGATAGCAGATAATTTCAAGAACATCACAGACAGAAAAATTGCACAGGACGCGTTGATCCAAAACGAGCAAAAGTTCAGGTTGCTGGTTGAAAATAGCAAGGATGGTATGGCCATCCTGTCGGCGAATGGGATAACGTCCTATATATCGCCCTCAATCACAGACGTCCTGGGTTACAAGGCTGACGATGAAATGTTGTCGAACCTTTTCGGGTTGGTTCATCCTGACGACTCCGCTGAACTCATGGCAGTCATCAAGCAGGCAGAGGCAGCTCCCGGGATAACAATACAGGGTGATGCGATTCGCGTAAAACACGAAAATGGTGAGTGGCGCTGGATAGAGAATGCGATAAATAACATGATGGGTAATCCGGCCATTAATGGTCTTGTTAATAATGTTCGGGACGTAACTCAGAAAAAACTCAGTGATCTGGTGCTTGCTAAAAGCGAAGAGAAATATCGCCTTCTGTTTGAAACTAGTATGGATGGTATTCTGCTTATTTCGAAAAATGGAGAAATTCTTGAAGCCAATCATGCTGCCTGCAACATTTTTCAAATGACCGAGGGTGAAATTATCGCTGCTGGTAAGCTGGGTTTAGTTGATGTTACCGATCCCAGGCTGAATATCCTGTTGGAGGAGCGCAGCCAGACGGGAAATGCAGATGGACAGATCTTTTTTATGCGGAAAGACCGCTCTCGCTTTGCAGCCGAAATATCATCAACAGTATTTCACGACGCTTATGGGGATGAAAAGACGTCGATTTTTATTCGGGATATCAGCCATCGAAAACTGACTGAGCAGCTTTTAATCGATAGTGAGGAGTTTAGCAAGGGTGTTCTTGCATCTCTGAGTTCACACATTTGCGTGATTGATAATACCGGAACGATGATAGCGGCAAATAAAGCATGGGACGACTTCGGAAAAACGAACGGAGCGGGCACTCTTGCCAGAACCTCGATAGGTAGCAATTATTTTGAACTTTGTGAGAAGGCGATCCTTGAAGGAGATAACGATGCAAAGCAAGCTTTGGATGGCATTTCATCTGTTTTTAGTAAGGAAAACGACGTTTTTGAAATGGAATACCGTTGCGATTCTTTGATTGAGAAGCAATGGTTTATCCTCCAGGTCAAGAAATTTGGTCAGGACGATTCCAAAGTCGTTCTTTCTCACCAGAATATAACAGAGCTTAAAAATGCCGGACTGAAGTTAGAGCTCAGCGAATACAGGTTGAAACAAGCACAATCAATGGCTAAAATTGGCAGCTGGGAAATTAACCTTGAAAACCTCGAGTTGATCTGGTCTGAGCAAACATATACTATTTTCGAAAAAAGCGACGTCAATTTTACTCCGACGTATCAAGCTTTTCTGCGTTTGATTCACCCTGATGACCGTAAAGCTGTCGATAGGGTGCTGATTGGTTCTTTACAACCAGGTGGTCAGCAAAGCATAGAGCATCGGATCATTGGAACTGACGGAATGGAAAAGGTAGTTGAGGAGCGATGGAGTGTATCAAAGGATATTCGCGGATTGCCCTACCTACTGGTTGGAACTTGCCAGGATATCACCAGGCAGAAAAAGGCTGCGGAAACGATTGTAAGGTCCGAGGCAAATCTCAATGCCATTATTGAAAATACGGATTCATTTATTTATTCGCTCGACAGAGATTTGAACTATGTAACCTTTAACAGCCCTCTCCGAAAAAACCTGAAGGAAAATTACAATATAGAGCTTACTGCAGGCTATAATATATTTGAATTCATTAGAAAATTTGATCCGGAAGCAACCGAAGAATGGAGAGATCGTTACAAAAAGGCGCTGAATGGCGAAATTGTCAAGTTTGAAAAAGAGTTTCTGACAAACGGTCTATATACTTATACCTGTTTTTCCTTCTATCCGATTTGGGAAAATAAAAATGTGATTGGGTTGTCCTGTTTTGTAGATGATATCACGAAACAAAAAAACGCAGAACAAGAGTATCATTTTAAGGCAGAATTACTGAATACCATCGGGCAGGGCGTCATAGCAACAGATCTGAACGGTAAGATTAATTATTGGAACAAAGCAGCGGAAAACCTTTATGAATTTGGAGCCGGAGAAGCGTTGGGGAGAAACATCGCTGAGGTCACCCCTTTAACGGCAAGTCAGCCGGAAGGTCAGCAAGTTGTCAATGCGCTAAAAATTGATGAAAACTGGACTGGCGAATTTAATATCTGCAAAAAGGATGGCGCGCCATGCTCAGTTTTACTAAGCACCTCACCAATATATGATCAGCATCATCAGCTAACCGGAATTGTCGGCGTTTCAACCGATATTACCCAAAATAAGGCATTAGCACTTCTTTTAGAGAAGGCAACCACACTTGCCAGCATCGGGAGCTATGAGGCCGACCTGGTCAATAACCGCGTGTTTTGGTCGCCGATGACAAAATTGATTCATGAGGTGGAAAGTGATTTTATACCAGATACGAAAACCGCTTTGGATTTTTATAAAGCTGGCCACAGCCATGAAATGATTGCTACCGCACTTGAGCAGGTAGCCGAAAAACAAACACCTTTTGATCTTGAACTTCAGATTGTTACTGCTAAAAACAACCTTCGGTGGGTAAGGGTGATTGGTGCGGCCGAACGCGTTAACGAAAAGGTTATTCTTTCCGGTAGTATCCAGGATATCGATAAAATGAAAAAAATCGAACTCGAATTACTGGAAGCCTACGAGGAAAAAAATGTAATTCTTGAAAGTATTGGAGATGCTTTTTTTGCGGTTGATAAACATTGGGTTGTTAACTATTGGAACAAAGAAGCCGCCCGTCTTCTGGCCCAGCCCAAAAATGGAATATTGAGCAAAAACCTATGGGAGGTTTTTGCTGGTAGCGTGGGATCTGAATCATATAAAAATTACAATCTCGCAGTTGAAACCAATCAGATCGTTCATTTTGAGGATTACTATTTGCCGTTAGAAACCTGGCTTGAAATCAGCGCATATCCATCCATGAACGGTTTGTCTGTTTTCTTTAAAGATATTACCGAGCGGAGGCTATCCGAAACAAAACTTAATGAACTGAACAAAAATTTACAAGAGTACTCCAATGAGCTCGAGCTTTCAAATAAAGGTCTTGAACAGTTTTCATATATGGTCTCTCACAACCTTCGCGCACCTGTTGCCAATATCATGGGTCTCGGAAATCTCCTGGGCGACGACTCTTATCCAGCCGATCTTAAGGAGGAATTCCTGAAAGGTATTCTGGATAATGTCCAGCGGCTGGATGACGTGATTGTTGACCTGAATGTAATTCTACAGGTTAAACAGCAGATCGTTGAGAAGAATGAAAGGGTAGATCTTCAGGCACTTGTCGAAAATATTGAGTCCAGTATTCAGGGTCTTATTATTAGGGATAAAGTTCGGATTATTACAGACTTCCGTGCGGTCAGCGAGTTCGAAACAATGAAAACTTATCTGCACAGCATATTATATAACCTGATCATCAATGCAATCAAATATCACCGGTTAGGTGTAACACCGATCGTCGAGATCCAGAGTATGGCCAAGGATGGCAAGTTGATTATTTCTGTTAAGGATAACGGGATTGGAATTGATCTGGAAAAAAACAAGGGGGAGCTTTTCGGTATATACAAACGCTTCCATAATCACGTCGAAGGAAAAGGCATGGGGCTTTTTATAGTCAAAACGCAGGTCGAAATACTAGGGGGTAAGATCTCGGTGGTCAGTGAAGTAAACAAAGGAACCACGTTTTGGATAGAATTCACTTGTAAAACAAACGAAAATCTCTCAAAATGAAAGCATTAAACCGTTTCATAGTCGTTGACGACGACCCCTTTAATAACCTCGTCTGTAAGCACATCATCCTTAAATTTGACAAGGATGCTGAGATTACCCTTTTTACTAATCCAGAAAAGGCGCTTCAGGTTATCGAAGAACAATATGGCGATAAAGCAAACGGCAGCGAGGCCACTGTTTTTTTAGACATTAATATGCCTTTAATAAATGGGTGGGAATTCCTGAAAAAATTTGAAACTTTCAATGAGAAAATTCATGACCAAATTTCGATTTACATTTTGTCTTCCTCGCTCAACCTGAGTGATATTGAAAAAGCGAAAAAAAACCCGTTTGTTAAAGGTTTTCATCAGAAGCCGCTAAGCCTGGAAACGGTGCATTTGATCAAAGACTAATGAATTGGAGATGTGATGGTAATTCAAATTTCCGATATCGGCCAAAAAAGAAATGAGCCGGTGTCCACCAGCTCATCTCATGTAATTATGACACCTGACTTAATGAATCCGAATCGAGTTTGGTTTGTAAACTATTCTTTGCTTTTTCGTCACGAACGAGTGTTTCATAGAGCACTCTCAATTCTTCCTGATAACGTGCGGCGGCACCGAGGTTTACGCCCCGGATCGAATTGAAGTCATCTCTGTCGAGACTGACCTCGCCGACGATAGCTTCATGAAAAACATCAATGGAGCTTTGAGCGAGATCGGCGATCACATCTTTCGCGTTTTCAACGAGAAATAAGTTCCAGGTATAAATTGTTTTCGGAGCTTCCATATCTTGATACTTATTGATATACCCGTCAATAATAGCGCTGGTTCTTCTTTGGTGCCCAATTATTAAATCCTGAAATGTCGGCATAAGTGAAAATGGGTTCGGTGGAAAATAGAAACAATAGAGTAGGTTTTTTGTGTGTATAGTGAAACGTTGTCAAATAATTGCTTTGGGCAGCGTGGCCATGCTATTCTTTTACTATTCTTAAATAATCCGTTCCTCCGCTGGCAAGGGTAAGTTTGATTAGATATATACCAACTGGAAGACTCTTCACATCAATGAGTGTAGAAGTTTCCGGCAGTATCTGTTTTGATAAATCGAAAAATGGTCTTCCGGTCAAATCATTAAGCTGGATACGCTCAATTTGGCTTGTGCCTTTTCCAGTCACTGTCAACCAGTCACGAACGGGATTTGGATATCCGCTGATAGATTTAACTATTGGAAAGTCAATATTCTGAATTCTGCTGAACGAGAATGTGCCGTCTATATCTATCATTTTCAACCGATATAAGTTCGATCCATGTATTGGACTACCGTCAGTGAAAACGTAGGACGTCGATTTCATGCTTTCCCCTGCTGCGGAAACGACTGCAATTGTTTCCCAAACCTTTTTAGTAGTGCTGCGTTGCACTTCAAAGCGATCGCTATTTGTTTCTGAGGTAGTTTCCCATTTAAGTACGCTGGTAAAATTTTCACCCTTCATCGCTGTAAAAGCTGAGAGTGTAACAGGAAGTGATGAAGATGGCAATGTCACGACGTTGCTGGCGAGATTAACGGCTCCGGCTGTAGTCATCATTCGGCCGTCAATAATCGCGGCCTCGGAGAGGTTAATGGCACCTGACGCTACGAAGGTCCCGGTAAGCATCGCACCGGCACCAACATTTAGGGCACCTGCTACCTGAAAGTATACATTGTCCCAATTGGCTCCGTTGGCCAAACTGATTTGTGATAATGCAGCAGCAGAAAATGCTCCTCCTATCCGGATAATAAAAATTGAATTCTGATCAGCATTTCCATCGAGGGTTAGTATTCCCTCTAGTGGAGTAGCATCTCCATAACAATACTGGCCTGGAAGCAATGTCTGGCCGTTTCCTAATGTTACACTGGTTTGGGTTGCATCACAGGTATTTTTGTTGAAGTCCGTAAATGCAAAGACTACATCTACCGCGGCCTCGGCGGTAACATCGCCAGGAGTATATCTGGTGCCAGTCTGAGTAACCAGCGAAAATCCATCATCATAGGTTCCTGCATTTGTACCGATGTCTCCAGTAATCGTTGTAGTCCCTGTATTGGTATAGTCACCAACTGCCGTAAATAACGCAAATTGACTGGTGGTACCTAAATCAGGAGCAACCTGAGCAAAACTCATCCTGGAGAACGGGATTAGCAATATTCCTAGAATTACTACTATACGTATTATCATTATATTTATATTTAAGATGTGAGTTATTTCTATATCGGGAAGGTAGGCTATTTAATCGGATTTAAGTCTAAATAAAAAAATGGTTTTCTATGAATTAGAGATTTATTGTACTGATATTGAGTCAATTTGATGATTTTTTAATTCCCGAATCAAATAGTATCAGAAATTTTGTTCGTAGAATTAACTTGAAATTATTAGTCGAGAGGTTTTGAGCTTCGTAGTGCGGCGTCCATATACAATTGATTAGTAGATGATGGCTTGCCGTTGTGTTATTCCTATAAAAATGATACCACCGAATTGTCTCATGGTGACAAAAAGCGTGACTATTTTTTTATTCCTCTCCCTGTGTTGAATCTTATCAACAACACATCGCTGCGTGTGTCAAGACGCTTGATAAACAATAGGTTACATAGCCTTTGTTGGTGAGGATACAGATTGATCGTTGTGAGAAATTAAGCCCGTTTTGATTCGATACCTCTAAAATCAACTAGAAAGACAGATTGATCGAACCAGCTGTTTGGGTAGGAAGTGCCTGATTTTAACTTTAACTGATTTAATTGGGTAAAATAACGCTGACAATATCCCTTTTTCTAACCTTTTACACCATGAATCGCAAAATCTTGATCGTCACCGGAGATGGTGGCGAAAGTTACGAAACACTCTATGCTGTTCACCGCTTTCAGGAAGAAGGCGATACTGCGCTGATTGCCGCTCCGAGCAAGCGCCGCCTGAACCTCGTAATGCACGATTTTGAGGTTGGTTGGGATACATATGTTGAACGGCCTGGCTATTGTCTGGAATCGGATATGACCATTGAAGAGGTAGTCGTAGATGACTATGATGGCATTCTGCTACTGGGCGGGCGTGCCCCTGAATACTTGAGAAACCACGCCGGGCTGCTGGAGCTGGTTCGCGAGTTTGATCGTCAGGGAAAGTGGATCTTTGCCATCTGCCATGGAATACAGATATTGGTTACAGCGGGATTGGCGAAGAATCGAATATTAACCGCTTACGAACACGTGCGTAGCGAAATTGAGATGGGTGGCGGCATATATTCTACCCAGCAAGCCGTGCGCGACGGGAATATCATAACCGGACAGACCTGGCAATCACACCCCGAATTCTATCGCGAAGTGTTTGACTGTTTGAAAAAAGCAGAACTCAACGTTTAGATTAAACGATCGTACTTCCAAATTCGGTGAACACTGCTATTCTCGTATTTAGTGTTCAATTTAACGACTGAATGAATTAAATGGATTGACTAATGCCCATTTCGGTAATGGTATGGGTATCAGTCAATCCATTTGCGTAAATGCGCCCAGATATCTGCCTCTTATTTTCCCTTTAGTGATATTCAGCCCTTTTAAGTGCTGAAAGTATATCGTTCTAAGGGTGTTGACCCGGATTTTCCACTTAGCGATTTTCCGGTTATGGAGCTAACATATCGCACCATTCCTCAAAAGTGATTCATCAGAAGACTGGTGGAACAGAGTTTTATTATTAGAAGAAATTAAAAAGAGATTAAACTTTCGGTGTGATTGATAGTCATACTAGTTCGGTTCTCAAAAACATCTTTCAGCAACTTCTGCGCTGACAATTTCTAAACTTCTTCTGATATGAAAATCTTTTCATTTATCCTGTTTGTCTTATCGTTTACTTTCACTCTGAGTAATGCTCAAGACGCATCCGAGGGGGCTATCAGTATTCAAGGAAAGTTAGAGGACTCGGGAAAACAGCCGGTTCTTTTCGCAAATGTTGCGATTTATTTATCGGTCGACTCAACTTTCATAGGAGGGGCAGTTTCGGATGAGCTAGGAAAGTTTGTTATACCTGTTAAGCAGGGCAAGTATTTCCTCAAAGTATCCTATTTAGGTCTCAATGAGAAGATTGTCCCCAATATTGTCGTGGCCAATCAAAATATAAACTTAGGGACTATTTCTTTGAAGTCTGACACGAAGCAACTTGAAGAACTTGTAGTACGTGGGGAAAAAAGTCAGATGGAGTTACAGCTGGACAAGCGGGTGTTCAACGTTGGAAAGGACTTAAGCAATATTGGGAGCAATGCTTCTGATATTTTAAACAATATGCCCTCCGTGACCGTGGATGTTGATGGGAACGTGGCTTTGCGCGGAAGTGGAAATGTCCGGATTTTGATTGATGGTAAGCAATCGGGAATGGTCGGAATGAATCCCGCGGAGGCGCTTCGCCAAATTCCGGGAGATTTAATTGAAAGCATTGAGATTATTACAAACCCTTCTTCCAGATATGACGCGGAGGGGGAAGTGGGGATCTTAAATATTGTCATGAAAAAGAATATAAGGTATGGCCTGAACGGTTCCTTCACCGCAACCGCTGGTTATCCTTCAAATTTTGGCGGATCTGTCAATTTGAATTACAGGAAAAAGAAGGTAAATCTGATAGGCAGTTATGGGAATATATACCGTGAGGGGCCAGGAAAAGGAACTTCCCGCCAGGAGTATAACAGTGTCGATACGAGTTTTGTGTATGAACAAATCAGTAACCGGACGCGTGGAGGATATTCAAACAACTTTATGATTGGAATGGATTATTTTTTAAATAGCCGGAACACCATAAACGCAACAGTTTCTTATCGAAAATCTCGCAACACGAACAACACGACGCTCGAATACCGGGATTTCGACTTTAACAATAACCTAACCAACACGGTAGTCCGAACGGAAATGGAAAAGGAGCCGCGCACTAATTTTGAGGCGGCGCTGAATTATAACAAAACATTTGAAAAGAAAGGGGAGAGTCTTGCAGTCACGGCCAAATATATTTTAAGTGACGAAACCGAGGCATCCAGGTTCAATGAAAGCACGATTGGAAAGGAGACAGCCATTAGGCAGCGCTCTTTTAATACCGAAGACGAAAAAAACTTTTTATTCCAGTTAGATTACATCTATCCCTTTGGAAAGAGCGGAAAGTTTGAAACCGGGGTAAAAAGTTCTGTAAGGTTATTGGATAATGATTTTTCTGTTCACCAGCAAAATCAGGAGCTGAACTGGGTCATCATTCCTGAATTTGACAACAGGCTGGCATATGATGAAAAAATCCATGCGGGATATTTAATGGCCAGCAACGAATTCGGAAAGTTTTTTATTCAGGCTGGTTTGCGTGGCGAATATTCAGATATCCTGACTGAGCTTAAAAAAACCAACGTAACCAACCACAGGAAATATTTTAATTTATTTCCAAGTCTCCACCTTTCGTATAAACTGAAAGACATGCAGACTTTGCAGCTCAGTTACAGTTACAGGCTCAGCCGTCCGGGATTCAGGGATCTCCTTCCTTTTTCAAATTTTAGTGATTCGAGGGTTTTTCGTGCTGGAAATCCCTTGTTAAACCCCGAGTATACTCATTCATTTGAGGCCGGGCACTTGCTTAATATGGCGAAAGGTTCCTTGTTATCGAGCGTCTACTATAGGCACCGTCTTGGCGTTGTTGAAAATATTACTTCGATCGATTCTACAGGTTTCACGAGGATAACACCAGTGAATTTGTCGACAGGTGATTCCTATGGATTTGAATTTAACCTGACATATGATCCTTTTGAATGGTGGAAATGGACAGCTAACGCCAATGTGTTCAGAGCTATTAACAACGGGGTTTATCAGGATCAGATACTGAATAGTGATACCTATTCATGGACAAGTCGTTTGTCTTCAAAAATAACATTATTCCGGAATGTTGACGTTCAGTCTGCATTCAATTTTCGGGCACCCAGAAGAACAACTCAGGGCAGGGACCTTGCGCAGTATTGGGTTGATCTGGGACTTTCCCGTGATGTATTAAAAGGCAGGGCTACTATCACAGCCAGTGTTCGTGACTTATTTAATTCCAGAAAACAACGTCGGATCACCGAGACTGCGGGCTATTATTCCAAATCGGAATTTCAATGGAGAGCCCGGCAATTTCTGGTGACCTTTTCTTACAGGTTAAACCGGTCCAAACAAAATGAAAAGGGCGATTCTGATGATGATAATGGAGGAGAAGGGTAATTCATATTAATTTAATCCGTCATAAATCATCAGATAGTCATGGCCGAGTCGCCCATCGATCAAATACTTAAACCTGTCAGCAGATTCATTCATCAGGAGTTTACCGGAGGGATCATTCTTTTTGTCTGCGTAGTCATGGCCATTGTATGGGTCAATTCTCCCTGGGGTGAATTCTATCATCATATCTGGGAAACCAAGTTGTCTGTTGGTTTTTCTGATTTCAGTTTTAGCCATCCCTTACACGTTTGGATCAACGATGGGTTGATGGCGATTTTCTTTTTTGTAATCGGCCTGGAGCTGAAAAGGGAATTTATGGCTGGTGAACTCTCCACCGTTAGAAAGGCATCACTGCCCATGATGGCTGCACTAGGCGGCATGCTGGTACCTGCTCTCATCTATTTTGCGATAAACAAAGGCCTTGACTCGCAACACGGCTGGGGTATCCCCATGGCAACCGATATTGCTTTCGCTCTGGCATTATTATCATTGGCAGGCAGCCACATTCCCGGGTCGGTAAAAGTTTTCTTATCGGCACTGGCAGTTGCTGACGATCTGGGTGCAGTGCTGGTAATCGCTTTTTTTTATACTGCACATATTGCTTACGTCCCGCTCATTGTAGCTGGTATATTGCTTACTGTTCTAATGGCCGGTAATTTGCTGGGTGTTCGGGGAACACTTTTCTATTTGATACTTGGAATTGCTGTATGGGCCGGATTTCTTTTTTCTGGCGTACATGCTACTATTGCGGGTGTGCTGGTTGCATTCACCATGCCAGCAAGAACGAAAATCGATGAAGAAGAATATGTCAAAGATGTCAGAAGGTATATCGACGACTTTGAAAGTGCAATTCCCCAGAACGGATCGCTGACCACGACAGAGCAGCACTTGACGATCGAAAAAATTAAGAAGCTCAACACTGATGCAGAGACACCCCTTCAGAAAATAGAATATGCCCTTCACCCATGGGTTGCTTTCGTTATTATGCCTCTGTTTGCGTTGGCTAATTCTGGAATGCACATCGGCAGTCACTTCTTTTCGTCTCTGGTCAACCCGGTTAGTATTGGCGTTGCATCGGGACTTCTGGCGGGGAAAATTGGAGGAGTATTTACATTCACCTGGGTGATGGTCCGCCTCAAATTCTCGAGCCTTCCTCAAAAAGTCATGTGGAGTCACATTTTGGGTGTCGCCATGCTTTCTGGCGTGGGCTTCACCATGTCTCTATTCGTTACAGGTTTGGCTTTCAATAATTTGGAGTTTGTTGACCAGTCCAAGTATGGTATTCTGGTGGCCTCGGTAATCGCCGGAACTGGCGGTATATTTTATTTAAGAACTGTAAAATCTTAAACCTATATCCGCGCTTCCAAAAGTCAGAAGGTTGCAATCAACTTGCGACTGACTGATTAGTCGGGCGTAAAAACCGACCCGCCTTCTATCTTCCGGATTAAGATTTTTTGAAGACAAAGTAGTTATTTTAGTTGGTACATAGATGGCTTTGGAGAATTATCATTTTCTTTATCAATGTAAAGCCAAATATTTTATAACTACTCACTCGTCAGTTATCCGTTATGGAGCAAATAATCAATTCGATTAATAATGTAATCTGGAGCAATGCGCTAATTATCCTTTGTCTGGGAACCGGTATTTACTTTTCTGTTGTAACCCGTTTCCTTCAGGTTCGTTTTTTAAAGGATATGATATCACTTCTTTTCGGAAACAAGGCTTCAGCAAAAGGAGTGTCGTCGTTTCAGGCCTTCGCAATTGCTATTTCCGGGCGGGTCGGTACGGGAAATATCGCCGGGGTGGCGACGGCCATAGCGATGGGCGGTCCTGGTGCAGTATTCTGGATGTGGGCCATCGCATTCCTGGGCGCAGCTTCAGCGTACGTGGAAGCGACGCTTGGCCAAATATACAAAGAAGTTAAAGACGGGCAGTACCGGGGAGGTCCTGCCTTTTATATTGAAAAAGGGCTTGGGGTAAAATGGTATGCGGTCGTTTTCGCAGTTGCGACAATTTTGAGTACGGCCGTATTTCTGCCCGGAGTTCAAAGTAACAGCATTGCAATCAGCGCAAAAAGTGCGTTTGCCATTCCGGTCGAGCTTACCGGCGGTGCCGTCACCAGTTTACTTGGACTCATCATTTTTGGAGGGGTTAAACGTATCGGTAAGGTTGCAGAGTTCGTAGTGCCGTTCATGGCAGGAGCCTATATCCTGATGGCTTTAATTATTATTGCGATGAATATCACAGAGGTTCCGGCTATTTTTAGCCTTATTTTCCGATCAGCTTTCGATCTTGAACCGGCTTTTGCCGGTATTTTCGGAATGGCTGTAGCCTGGGGAGTAAAAAGAGGAATTTACTCGAATGAAGCAGGGCAGGGAACGGCACCGCATGCGGCCGCTGCTGCTGAGGCTAGCCATCCTGCAAAGCAAGGATTGGTGCAGGCATTTTCAGTGTACGTTGACACTTTATTTGTATGTACCGCTACTGCCCTGATGATACTTTTTACGGGGAAATTTAACGTGGTAAACCCGGATGGAGGTTTTCTTGTAGAGAATGTGAAAGGTATGGCGATCGGGGCGGAGTTTACTCAGGAGGCGATCAACACGCATTTTCCATCTTTGGGGAGCGGGTTTGTATCCATAGCTCTGCTTTTCTTTGCATTTACCACCATTATGGCTTACTACTATATCGCAGAAACCAATTTGAGCTATCTGATGGAAACGAGCGAGAGCAAGATACCCCTGTGGGTATTACGCCTGCTCATTATGACTACCACCTTCTATGGATCCGTAAAAACAGCCGAATTGGCCTGGACGGTGGGCGACATAGGCGTCGGATTAATGGCCTGGCTTAATATCATTGCGATTATACTGCTCAGAAAACCTGCTCTGGATGCTTTGAGAGATTATCAACAGCAAAAAACCGAGGGCAAAGATCCTGTTTACAGTGCTACCAGACTAGGAGTGAAAAATGCCGGTGAATGGAATTAAATAAAGGCAAATCGAGTAAGTTTGAAGCAGCAAGAGACGATAAGCCTCTTACTATCTCACTAATTGTATTGGCTGAAAATTGTTTTAATGAAAGCGTACCTCAATTTCTTCGATTTTTCACAAAAAGTTGACTATAGAGCAGAGATACTTGCTGGATTGACTGTGGCCATGACAATGATGCCTGAATCGCTTTCTTTCGCGATCCTGGCTGGTTTTCCGCCACTGGTGGGATTGTATGCCGCATTTATCATGGGGTTGGTTACGTCCGTTCTGGGTGGCAGGCCTGGACTCATTTCCGGAGGGGCTGGCGCCACGGTGGTAGTGCTGATCGCTCTCATGAATTCCCATGGTATTGAATATGTTTTTGCGGCTGTTGCAGGGGCAGGTGTTTTGCAGATCATTGTCGGCCTGTTCAAACTGGGAAAGTTTGTCCGGCTTGTCCCGCAGCCGGTTATGTATGGCTTTGTAAACGGACTGGCCGTAATCATTTTTACCGCCCAGATCAGCCAGTTCAAGACCATCGAAAATGGGCAATCGGTTTGGCTTTCCGGTAACCCCTTATGGATTATGGGAGGATTGGTCCTACTTACGATCGGGATCATATTATTGGTGCCACGCTTTACCAAAGCTGTTCCGCCTTCGCTCATAGCCATTATTGCAGTGTTTATGATCGTATTGGTTTTTCAGATTGATACAAGAACGGTAAAAGATATTGCATCGGTCAGTGGTGGATTCCCCCCCTTCCATATTCCCGATATACCCATCAATCTGGATACTTTGGCCATCATTTTTCCCTACTCGCTGATCATGGCCGGTGTGGGGCTGACAGAGGGATTGCTGACGCTTAACCTTGTGGATGAAATAACCGATACAAAAGGAAATGGAAATAAGGAGTGCATTGCCCAGGGAACTGCTAATATTTTGAATGGGTTTTTCTTCGGGATGGGAGGCTGTCCTATGATAGCGCAGACCCTGGTAAATCTTTCGGCAGGAGCCCGGGCCAGGCTATCCGGTATCATTGCCTCCCTCACGATCCTCCTGATCATTTTGTTTGGTGCACCGTTCATTGAAAAGGTGCCGATGGCTGCGCTGACCGGCGTAATGATCATGGTCGCGATCGGAACATTTGAATGGGCCAGTTTCAGAATAATCAACAAAATGCCCAGGCAGGATGTTTTTATTGGAATCCTTGTGGCCGGAATCACCATATTGCTGCACAACCTGGCTTTAGCGGTGCTGATTGGCGTAATCATTTCCGCGTTGATCTTTGCCTGGGAAAGTGCCAAAAGAATCAGAGCAAGAAAATATCTGGATGCCGAGGGTACTAAGCATTACGAAATTTACGGCCCGCTCTTTTTTGGATCTGTGGCGGCTTTTAACGAACAATTCGACGTTGCCGGTGATCCCGAAAATGTAATCATTGACTTCAAGGACAGCAGGGTTGCGGATATGTCTGGCATAGAGGCGTTGAATAAACTGACTGAACGTTACCTGAAAGCAGGTAAAAAGTTACATCTGCGTCATCTGAGCAACGATTGCACAGTGCTACTCAAAAATGCAGAATCTGTCATTGAGATCAACATCCTCGAAGATCCAGATTACAAAATAGCGGCGGATTAGGGGTTGATTGTGGGAGCAAAGCTTGGGCGTGAAAAATGTGCTATCAATTAATTGCAGTGTGTTGAAACATTTCCCAATGTTGGTAAAAGTTTTTTTCAAAGAACTGCACTATTCTACGAGTTGAACTAACTCAGTGCAAAAGGCCGGACAATTAGAGTAGCCTCATGATGATCATCGCAAAAGTAAATACTGTAACAGGTAGTCCTGAAAATTGATCTCAAATTTAGGTGAAATTTTCTGAAGGGCAACATCCTGTCGATAAATTTTAAAAAGCGCGGGTCAGCAAGGCTTATTGACGACTGCAATTAACTGCATAATCTAATCTCTACGGATCGTATCTACCTTTTCAAAGGCATGCTTCTCCAATTATTTACGCCCGTAGAAGTATTTCATTGTAAAATCTGTTCGATGAACTTTGCACCGTCGAAGACAAATAACGACGGGCTGTCAAAGCCATCAAGTTATCTTCGGTTTCATAACCATATGATAATTCATTTATGTTCAACAAACTTATCAATTTAACACAGACAGACAAATTTTCATCAAATTCAAAAACCGACAAAATGAAACAGTTTTTCACAAATCCAGTTAACAGTCATCGGGAAGTTGGCATAAATCCTGGGAACATTACCGCTACATCCGTTCTCGATGTAGAAGGAACCAGTCTACACTCATAAGCTACATGAAAAGGATCTTCTAAAGTACAAGACCGAAGCCGTCCTGATTAACCATGGCCTTCAATTCCATCTTCGGGAAGTTTATGGGCGAGGTCATCATTTATGCAGTTTATAACAAATGAATACAAATCAAATTTTAGCTTTTTAACAAATGAAAAATATGGCAGTTTTTTTTACACGAACATCAGCACAGGCAAGATTGCTATCGTGTCTTTTATTATTGATGTTGCTCAGTAGCCTGGCGTTTGCACAGGAATTGATTACTAATGGTTCACTTACGGGTACTCCTGCGAATAATGCTGTACCTGGCGGATGGAGTAAAGTGAGCGCCACCCCGGATCTTAATAGTGTATCAGGATCAAATGCCCAGCCTTCGGGGGGCATTGTTCCCTGGCTAGGAACGCCGGTAGCTTCACCAGATGGTGGTACATTTGAAAGTGTAGAGTATCACCAGTCCTTGGGAACCGAAGAATTTGGAACTACCATAACTGGTCTTACTATTGATAAAACATATACATTCAGCTACTATTGGGCATTTACACCAACTGGGGGCTTTACGAATGCAGGCAGACCGGTGTTGACCTTAACAGGATTATCTGGTTACGCACAAGTTGCATCTTTCACCAGCACTAGCTGGAATTGGGTCAAAGTCACACAAACATTAACTGCAACAGCCACAACAGCCACTTTAAGGTTTAAAGCTTTGTCATCTGGGCCTTCTTATCCTAGTAGCACTCATGTAAGTATTGATGGTGTATCATTGGTTCCAACTTGTGCTGCCGGAACTGTGGCTCCTATTCCAAGCGCGAGTACTTTACTTGCTTGCGGCGGAACTGCCAATTTAACCACACTTCAAAGTGGCACCCCGCCAAGTGGAAGTACATTTAAATGGCACACCGGCACTCCGGGAACTTCGGGCAGTCTGGTAAGCGACCCAACGGCTGTTGCTGCACCAGGAACCTATTACCTGACATATAACGATGCTACGAATAATTGCTTTAGCCCAACCTCGTCAGCTGTTACAGTTTCATCTGCGACACCAGCCACACCAGCAATCACGGCTGTTGATCCGACATGTACAGTCCTTACGGGTGGAATCTCAGTTACTTCACCGGTTGCGGGAATCACTTACACGCTCTCGCCGGGCGGTGCGACAAGTACAACAGGCTCTTTCACAGGACTGGCAGGTGGCAGCGGCCCTTACACGGTTACAGCCTCAAACGGGACATGTACATCTGCTGTTTCTAATTCGGTAAGTATTGCTGCTGCCCCCAACTGCTCGGTAGCTGACCTGCGTCCTTTGGGTGTGATGTCCGATGCTGGTTATATCAAACCTTCGGCACTTACAAAAAATGCTTCGCTTCGTATTTTCAACGTAGGCCAAACGGGATCCGTATCATCAGGACCAATCACGGTCTATATTTATCCGCCAAACAACCAGTTTTCACTCGCGCTGGGCTCGGCACCGGGATGGGCTATGACATACGATGCAGGTGGCAACTACTATACGCTGACCTCAACCTCTGTAACAGTTGCCTATGGGTCAACCAACTTCAAGTCTGTTCCACTTATTATT